>CALGNZ010000021.1 GCA_937957915.1 uncultured Granulosicoccaceae bacterium
CTGGCTGCTCTGCGTGTGCCAGCCAGGCAATGCTCAGGGCAAGCAATAGTAATAGCCCGACAGCCGACGCTAATGCGCTGCCGCGCTGATTGATAGCGCTGTTGGGCGTGGTTGACTGTGGATGCCTGTTACTCATATGCCCGCGGCCGAGTCAGATATTTTTGATCGAGGGATGTGGGGTATTTGTTGTGTTTTAGTTATTACGAGCGACAATTGGTGGATGCACAAGCTTATCCACCCTACGATGATTCGAGCCATGCCGCTACCGTAGGGTGGATAAGCTTGCGCATCCAACACAAATAACCACTTGCGCTGCAAATTAATCATGCTCGCACAGCACTCCTAATGCCCCATGTTATCCACCCTACGATGATTCGAGGCATGCCGCTACCGTAGGGTGGATAAGCTTGCGCATCCACCACAAATAGCCATTTGCGCTGTAAATTAATCATGCTCGCACAGCACTCCTAATGCCCCATGCCCATATCGATATAACCTGACGGGCACACATCTGCACAGATGTGACAACCAATGCACTTGGTATAGTCAGTGTCGACATAGCGACCGGTGGTGCTTTTGTCTTTCTTCACTCTGAACACCGCATCCTGTGGACAGTAGATAACGCAGTTATCGCACTCAAAGCACATACCGCAACTCATACACCGGCCAGCTTCAGCTTTTACCTGTTCCTCGGTTAGTAATACGATGCGTTCTTTAAAATGCCCCAGTACCTCTTCACCTTCCGGCACCTGCTCTGCGCGTTTGTTGCGTGGTTCTTCCTTCCAGTGACCTAAAAACAACTCGTTGGCACTGGCAATTTCATTGGCCGACCGATCTTCGTAATTGTGCACCGCGAATTCAGCGGTATCGGTGCCCCAGCCTGCTGCCGGGTCGTACTCGGCCACGGCCAGATTGGACTCGTTAAGCTTATCCATTAAATTAAAATGGTGCACGTCAACCTTGGGCCGCTTGCTCATCGGCTGACCGGTCAGATACAAATCAATGGTGGTCGCCGCCACTGAGGCCTGGCCAATAGCTGTGGTCAGCAGATGAGGACGGATGATATCTCCGGCAACAAAGTGACCGGGTCGATCAACCACCTGATAGTAGGGATCGGCATCGATCAGACCGCGGCCGTTGTCGAGTTCTGCCAGGCCCTCCAGATTGCCGCCCTGACCAATCGCTGCAACAATGAGGTCGGCTTCAATTTCATATTCACTGCCTTCAACCGGAACCGGTCTGCCATCTTTTTCCATGGTGCATTCGCACATTACGATTCGCGTTGCCCGCCCGCTTTCGTCAGTAATGATTCTTACCGGCATAACACCGTTTACGATGGTGACGCCTTCGGTTAACGCATCGTGCACTTCGTGTTCAGCAGCGGTCATCGAGGTTCGCGGCAACAACGAGGTCAGCGTGACATTGGCACCACTTCGATTGGCCGCCATCGCAGCATCGTGAGCCACGTAGCCATGTACCACCAGCTCTGGTCTTTCCTGTGCGTTGCGTTTATTGATTTTGCCTAATCGACGGGCAACCGATACCACGTCTATCGAGGTGTCACCACCACCGATACAAACCACATTGTCACTCGCTACTTTCAGCCGACCGGTATTGAAGGCTTCGAGAAACTTCACACCGGATACACAGTTCGGGGCGTCGCCTCCTTCTACAGGCAGCGCACGACCTGACTGACAACCGATCGCCCACAACACGGCGTCGTAGTCGCGGTCGAGTTCGTCGAGGCTTATATCCGCGCCAACCCTGACCCCGAGTTTGAGTTCGATGTCACCCATATCAAGGATACGGTTTATTTCACCATCGAGTTGTTCACGCGGTGTTCGGTAGCCGGGAATGCCGTAACGCATCATGCCGCCGAGCTCTTCGTGATCATCGAAGACGGTACTGCCGTAACCCTTGCGTCTGAGCTGATACGCAGCAGCCATTCCGGCCGGGCCGCCGCCGATAATGGCAATTTTTTTATCCGAAGACAGCGCCGGGCTATCAAACCTGAAGCCATTTTCAGTGGCTGTATCGCCAATATATTGTTCGACGGCGTTGATACCGACAAAGTCATCTACCTCGTTGCGATTGCAGCCAGCCTCACAGGGTGCCGGACACACCCGGCCCATTTGCGACGGAAACGGATTGGCATCAGTGGAGCGGCGAAAGGCGTATTCCTGCCAGCTGAGGTCAGCGGGCGGTTTTTCAATACCATTGGCAATTTGCAACCAGCCGCGGATATCCTCACCTGACGGGCAACTGCCCTGACACGGTGGCGTGCGGTTTACATAGGTCGGACACTTGTGTGACTCGTCGGCAACGAAAATCTGTTCGGTCCAGTTCTTCCACTTGTTATCGCCATCCTTGAATTTTCGGATGGTGTGGTTCTCGGCTTTCTCGGTTTTACTCCACGGTGTGGTCATAGCGAAAAACGTCCTCTCGAACAATAGTAAGTAGCAAGCGACGTCGGCATCGGATGAGTACGCGTACCCTTCATTTTCAAACACCAGTGCATCACCAACCAGTTGATGCACACTGATTATCTGGTCCATTTCAAATCCGTAGTACGGCAACACCTTTGAAAACTGGCTTTTGCAAATGGCGCAAATGGCAGCCATATGCGTAATCTGATGTTGTTCGTGCACGTCCTTGAGTGCCTGCATTCTCGGCAGCGCCCCCTTCACTCGAAGCTCGACCAGATCATCGGTGAGTAGCCCGCCGCCACCGCCGCAGCAAAAAGTCGCCTCGCCAATGGTGTCTGCAGGCATGTCAAAAAAGTGATTACAACTGGCCTTGATCACTTCACGCGGCAAGGTAAACTGGCCACCGGCTTTAGTACCCATGCGGGAGGCCCGCGCGACGTTACATGAATCGTGGAAGGTGATGCGTTTGTCGTCATTGGCCGACTTGTCGAGCTTTAGCCGCCCTTGCTGCATCAGCTCGTGAGTTACCTCCACAATGTGTTGCGGCACCGGGTAACGCGAGTCCAGAAAGTCAAAAGGCCCTGCCAGCGTGTTCAAAAAACTGTAGCCAACACGCCATGCATGCCCGCACTCGCCAAAAACAATACGCTTTACGCCAAGCTCCAGTGCGGCCTCGCGAATACGCATGGCCACCTTTTGCATGTTGTCGTGACTGCCGATAAACAGCCCGAAGTTAGCCGCCTCCGAAGCATGTGAAGAAACAGTCCAGCTCAACCCTGCCTGATGAAACACCTTGGCGTAGCCAATCAGGCCATCAATGTGCGGCTCGGCAAAAAAGTCAGCCGATGGTGTCACCAGCAACACATCGGCGCCTTTGACATCAAGTGGGAATTTGACCGACACACCGATCTCGTCTTCGACGTCTTCTTCAAGACCTTCAAGTGTGTCTGCCAGTGCCGGTTCCGGTAGCCCCAGATTGTTACCGAGCTTATGCACCTTTCCGATGATTTCGTTGCAGTACTTCTGGCCCTTGCCAATGGTGTCCATAATCTCGCGGGCCGCCATTGAGACTTCGGCTGTGTCGATGCCGTAGGGGCAGTAAACCGAGCAACGCCTGCACTGCGAACACTGGTGATAGTACTTGTACCAGTCGTCGAGCATTTCCTCGTCGAACTCACGCGCGCCGACCAGTTTGGGAAAGTACTTTCCGGCCACGGTGTAGTGACGCCTGTACACAGAACGCAGGAGATCCTGTCGTGCCACCGGCATGTTTTTCGGATCACCGGTGCCGAGAAAATAGTGACACTTGTCGGTGCACGCGCCGCATTTAACACAGGAGTCCAGGTACACGCGCAATGCGCGTGAGCCCTTGACCAGTTCCCCGAGTTTGGCCACACCAACTTGCTGCCAGTCGTCAACCAGTTCACCGGGATAGCCCAGCGCCTCGTTGTGCACCGGCTTGGCAACATAGGGCTGGCTATGCGCCATGGCACCCTCTTTTACCGCAGGTACCGGGGTGTACTCGCCGAGTTCGGCGACATCAAATTCAGGCTTTTTAGCCATTGGCTTGTCCGCTCTCAGGGCGACTACTTGTCGCGGAGCTATTTACGACCTGACCAGCGTTATTCGCATCCGCTTTGCCAGCCGCTGACCGGGCATCTGCGATACCCCCGGCGTGCCGCCGTTCTCTAGGGTTGTCGACCTGATTACGTGACGGACTGAAAAACAGACCCGGCGCATGCAGCAACTTGGAGAACGGAAAGATAATCAGCAACACGGCCACCAGTGCCAGGTGTGCGAACAGCACGCCACCACCCGGAAAGGCGTTGAGTTTAAATTGCACCATGCCTGCTGCAAACTGTTTAACATTGACAATATCTGCATGGCTCACGTATCGCATCACCAGGCCGGACCCTGCAATCATCATGATCAGCAACAGCATTAAAAAGTCAGACGGCGCTGAAATGACTCTGACACGATCTACAAATATTCGCCTTGCCAGCAGTCCGAGCAAGCCCGCCAGCATGGCCATCCCTGCATACGGGCTGAGTGGAGCTATCAGCGTTACCCACCACCAAACCGGCTCAATGAAATAGCGAAGATGGCACAACAGTGCGACGAATAGCCCCGCATGGAACAACCAGCCAAAAATCCAGGTGAACTTCGACGCCTTAAAAAGGCTTTCAAAAAACACCACCTCCCGGAACATTCGCCAAACCACGCCTGATCGAGTAACCGGCGCCGGCGTAGTTGGAATTTTCAACGGTGCCGGTGTCGTTGCATACTGAACTATTTTGCGCCCGACACCGACGATGAAGACCAGCGCAGCCAGGTATAAAAGTACGCTAACAATCATGATGAACGAAGCACAGGAACGCAGGCAACCGGCCAGCTGCCCGACACAGTCGCACGCGCCCGGCCCAGGTTAAACGCAACCGGTGGGTTTTGGCAGCCCCGCATACTTACACGCCTGCTTTGCAGGACCGTACGGATACAGCTCGTAGAGGTATTTACCGTTACCGTATTCTTTACCCAGCTTCTTGCCAATCGCTTTGGTTAACACCCGCACCGCCGGTGCGATCTGGTACTCCTCATAGTACTCGCGCAGAAAGTTGATGACTTCCCAGTGATTGTCGGAAAGCTCGCAGTCATCTATTTCAGCCATCACAGTCGCCACCGCCGGCTCCCAGTCAGCCAGGTTTTCGAGGTAGCCCTCTTCGTCAGTGGCGAGAGTTTTTCCTTCTACTTCAATGCTGCTCATGTTGTTCTCCAGATTGTTCCGGTTTGCGCTTGCTGTGGTTTGCAATTAATGCGTGAATAGCCTGCCACAAACGCGGTTAAGGTTAAGTTTGGCTTTCCGGCTCTTTACGCGAAAAGCTTTTTATGACGTTCCTTACTTATGGCACATTGTGCAAAGGTTTATATCAGGTCATTCTGTCACAGCCAGGAATGCACCCGGTCGTACTCGGCAGCCAGTGCAACAAAACCTTTGTAATCGACTGCATTGAATCCGTCAACCAACGGTTTGTCGGCGAATCCGCGTGCTTCCAGGTCAGGTTGCAGTACATACAGTGCACCGCTTTTGCCGGCACTGGTGAGTTGTTCTGTATACGCCGTGCCACTGGCAGCGACAACTGTCGCATCTTCAATCAACAACAGTGCATCACCTTCATTGATACGCGCCAGACACTGGTCGAGGCTGCGCTTTTCGAAAGGTGACTTATTAACGATATTCAATGTAGCCATTACCTGAGCCCGGTCTGGTGATCTTTAGAAACTCAGCACAACGTCTTGCTGATCAATGAGCGCTTTGGTCTGCTCTCTGCTGATGACTTCGACATCAACCAGCAGATCACTTTCTGTCAGCCCTCGTTCGCTCAAAGACTCCTGCTCGACAAAAAGCTTTTCGACATCGTACATTTCAAGCGCGCGGAACGCCTTGGCAAAGTTTTTAAAATCGATGCTGTCCGGATTCTGCTCTTTTTTCAGCTGATACACCCCGTCATCAATGAAAAGCATGCTGACATCCTGATCAAAAGCCGCGCCGATCAGCACTGTTTCCAGTGACTCAAGCGCATACACAGTGCCGTGAGGAACCCGTCTGTTGACGTAGAGAAACTTTTTTTCTACGCCGCCGCTGTATTCTTCTTCCATACCGGTACTCTGCTCTAACTCGTTCTATCGGTGCTGATACTAATCGCCAAACGTGATTAGTCTGTCTGCTTCAATACCCGCTTCTATCAATTGACCCAGGCCCGAAATTCGAAAACCCTCTGCGATGTTGGTTGCATCTTTTTTGTTTCTGTCGCGCTCGCCGTCATCGACCATGCCACGACGCTGACAGGCCGCAACGCATAACACCAGGTCAACATTTTTATCTGCGGCCAGTGCAGACCAGCGCTTTTGGATATGGCGATCATCCTGCGGTGGCGTGGTCAGCCGTGAGCCGTTGTTAACACCATCGTGATAAAAAAACACGCGGGATACCTCGTGACCGGATTCAAGTGCCGCCGTCGCAAATTGATAGGCACTGTCTGAAGCCTGATGCTGATAAGGCCCTTCGTTGACGAGTATGGCAAATTTCAATGTTCCAGCCTGTCTTGATGGAGTTAGAAGCGAATATGGCTTGAAGAATTGAGGCTCTTGCGTGACCCGCGCCAGTTATCGATATGGAACTTGGTAAACGGCAGTTCCGTAATTTCGAAAAAACGCGGCCAGCCAATTCTGTCTATCCAGTCGTTGATGCGCTCCCAGTCTTTTGCATCTTCTTTGTAGGCATACAGTATTTTCTTCACTACCGCCGTTGCCTCAGGCCACCTTGGCGGATTGTTGGGTATGCCGGCTGCCACGAGTTTCTGGAAAGAAGGTTTGCTGCGCGCGTTGGAATGATTGCCACCTACCCAAACCGCCAGTTTGGAATGCTCGGGGTCATTGATCTGCATGGGTGGACAAGGCGGATAGCAGGCACCGCAGCAGATGCATTTTTTCTCGTCGACTTCCAGAGACGGCTTGCCGTTGACCATTGCAGGCCTGATCGCCGCCACCGGACACCGTGCAACCACCGACGGACGCTCACAGACATTAGCGACAAGGTCATGATTAATTTTCGGTGGCTTGGTGTGCTGAATATTGATCGCGATGTCGCCCTGCCCGCCACAGTTTATCTGGCAGCACGAGGTGGTGATATGAACCCGGTTGGGCATTTCAGCTGAGGTAAATTCATGAATGAGTTCATCCATCATCGATTTCACAATTCCGGATGCATCTGTCCCGGGGATATCGCAATGCAGCCAGCCCTGAGTGTGAGAAATCATGGCTACCGAATTCTGCGTGCCGCCAACGATAAAGCCGGCTTCAGTCAGCGCGTTGATCAACGGCTCTACTTTGGCCTCTGCATCTACCATGTATTCAATGTTTGAGCGAATCGTGAAGCGCACATGGCCATCGCCAAATTCATCACCAATGTCACACAACTTGCGCAGCGTATAGACGTCGAGAATGCGCTGGGTGCCTGCTCTGACAGTCCAGATCGCCTCACCACTGGCGGCGATATGGCACAACACACCGGGCCGGGGATGGGTGTGGTTCACCCACTGGCCGAAGTTGCGCAACATCACCGGGTGTACGTACTGCATACCGTCAGGGCAACCGCTTTCGATCGCCGGACGCATCTGCTTTTTTGCGGGTTTGGTCGCCACTATGCTGCCCCCCCGGTTGCCGCATCTTTAGTTTCTTGCGTGCCGTTCTCCGGACCTTGTTGCCGCCGCTCAAACCATTTAGCGGCTTCAGCGTCCCACTCATCCAGTCGCACGTAAGAACTTTCCCGCGGGTGATCCACCATGTTGGGGTCAACATCGACACCGATGCCTTCGAGAAAATTCACCAGACCAATACGTTCGATCATTTCACCGGTGCGCTCGTGCTCAAGGGCGTTTTCTGCAAAAAAGTCGATCGTTTCTTCGGCAATCTCGGTGATCTTTTCAAAATCTTCATCGGTTTCAAGGCGCATAAACGGCACGATAACGGTACCGAACAGATCGCCAATTTTTAGCGTTCGCTTACCGCCAATTAAAATACTGACGCCCTTGTCGTCTCCGGGGCTGAATGCAGAGGGCACCACATTCAGGCAATGCATACAACGCACGCAATTGCGATTATCAACTTCTATGGAGTCATCGTCTTTGAGTGAAAGTGCATTGGTCGGACAACGGGTAATAATGTTGTCGATAACGTGCTGACGTCCTTTGCGGCCAACGTAATCCTTAAAGGCCGTTTGATCGACTTTCATGTCATCGCGCCAGGTACCGATGACGGCAAAGTCAGCCCGTTCGATTGAGTTCATGCAGTCGTTCGGGCAGCCGGACACCTTGAATTTGAATTTGTAGGGCAGCGCCGGTCGGTGAATATCATCGGTGAAGTTGTTAACCAGCGTGCGGTGTATGCGGTGTTCATTGGCGCAGGACATCTCACATCGGGAGCTGCCAACACAGGACATGGCGGTACGAACACAAGGCCCGGCACCGCCAAGGTCAAAGCCGTACTCATTGATTTCGTCAAAAAAGTGCTGGGTATTCTCAGTGGTCGACCCGATAAACATAATGTTGCCGGTTTGCCCGTGGAAGGTGACCAGGCCGGAACCATGTTTTTCCCAGCTATCTGCAAGATCGCGCAGAACGTCAGTGGTGTAATGATTACCCGCTGGAGGCTGCACGCGCAGGGTGTGGAACTCGCGCGATTTGGGGAACATGTCGCCAACTTCGGAAAAGCGTGGAATGATGCCACCGCCGTAGCCATAGACGCTGACGGTACCGCCTTTCCAATAGCCTTTACGGGTTTTATACGAGTGCTCTAACTGACCGAGCAAATCGTTCGCCATGCCGTTCACGCGATCACTCGGGTGGTCGTCTCGCAGACGCTTTATTCCAGACACGAAACTTGGCCACGGGCCGGTCTCGAGATGATCGAGCATAGGCGTATCGTGCTTGTCGTCGGAATCAGAATCTTTCATTATTGCCCCTTAATTGACTAGTCGCCAAAATTTCAGCAGCGCTGCTACCGCGCACCAGTCGCCAACGAAATGCCCATGAGATGCTGGTAATGAGAAATACCAGCGACAAGTACACCACACACACTCTCATTGTAGATAATCGGCTGTGCGGTGCCTATAAGTCTTTGTGCAGAAACGCCAACCGCCTTCTATGCCCAAAGGGATATAACGAGAACAAAGCCGCAACCAATCAGGCTACAGCCCTGACCGACCTTCGCTTGGCTACGGTACACTGTGCTGTCCCTGTCTCCATTGCCAGATCACCACAAACCCCGGACATCCTGAATCAGCCAAGCTACATTCGATGGTGCCTACTTCCATGAAATCGACTCCACGGCAGCACGCTCTGCGCAAACCTTATGACGGGAAATCAAAAGACTATCAGTCATGGAAGACCTGTCGTCTGCAGTTACACGACAAGTCGCATTCCACCGACACCGAGCCTTGTCTTTTATCGTCGTCACTGACTGACCCGGCAGATCGGTCGGCACTCGGCTCGCTGTGCGCCAGCGTGCGCAACCACGGGTACGCCAGATATCAGTGGTCTGATAAACCGGCTGAAGTCATCAAGGCTGTAGAGCAGTTGAACACAGCGCTGTCTCTCACCCTGCATGACCCCGGGGTGGTACAGGCTGGTGGCGGGCTATCGCTACTCGAAGACAAAAGCGGTACGGATCAGGGGAGCTTTATCCCCTATACGTCGCGTGCGATGGGGTGGCATACCGACGGCTACTACAACGACACCGCCCATACATTGCGCAGCTTTACACTGCATTGTATCAACCCCGCTGCAAGCGGTGGCGAGCTGTCGTTGCTCGACTACGAACTGATCCTGATCGCGCTGTACGATGAAGACCCTGAACTGGTTCGGCTGCTTTGCGATCCACAAAGTATGATGTTGCCTGCCAACCGGGACAGCCTCGGCCACGACCGGCCGGATCGTCATGCCGCCGTATTTTTTATAAATGCAGACGGTCAACTCGGCGCGCGCTTTACAACGCGGACACAAAACATCAGCTGGCGCACCGAGGACACCCTGGCCGCCGCTCAGCGAATGGCAGAGCTCATTGCTGACAACTCACACTGGCATCAGACCGTGAGACTTGAAGCCGGGCAAGGTGTTATCACCAGAAATATACTTCACCGTCGACAGGCGTTTACAGACGATGAGTCTTGCCCGCGACGACAAATGCTGAGGGGGAGATATACACAGGCCCCGGAGTTTAACGCTAGGTCGTGAGTGATTCGAATCGCACCAACACAACTGTTTGTTTACGGCAATAATTACCGTCTCATTAATAGCACCAACAGCGACAAACGCGCGCTTAATCGCTACACTGCTGCAATATTATCGTCCTAATTTGCAGGAACGACGCAATGTTACATGTAAGTGATCTGCTGCTACAGCATAAAGATATCAGCACGTTTAAAGAACTGATTGCTGTTGTCAGGGAGCGCGCTAAAAACGAAATGTTTTTCCGGATAGATTTAAAACCACCCTACCCTGACACACCGAATAACTGGGAAATGATTCTCGAGGCTGCGTTTAGCAGCGCCAACGAAAGCCCGGCGATACCAACGCCCGCTACTGACAACAGCGAAGCCAACGATGGCTAGGCTGCCAGACAACAAACAGCCCGAACCACTGAAACTGTCAGATGCCGAGCGCCGTTTGATGGACAGTGGTGACCACTCCGACAGAGAATTACGACTACATCGTTTGTTGCTGCAATATGAACAATTAAATGACAGATCCGACGCCGCCAGGGCAGGCCTTCGTCGCGCCGAACTCAGCCTCGAGATTGCCGGGCTGCTGCTTGATCTCGACGACAAAGACACCGCCTGGAATCACGCGCGACCATCCGTTGATGTCTTTATCGAACAGCAGCGGTTCGAGGATGCAGCGATGGCGGCGCAGTATGTCTATCTGTGTGGCAAAGACGATGCGATTTGCGCCATTGGTCAGGCTGCGTGGCTGGCAGTAACCTACCCTGTTAACCCGCATCTGACCGCGAACATCCTCGACCATATCATCGACGAGACGCCGGACAACTCTGATGGCGCGGCAGTCGCTGCGGCAACCGCACACTATGTCGCGGATTTACGCTGCGTTGACAGCGATCAGGAACAAATAAAGTTGTTTACCGGTTCGATGCTGGCGCGGGTTGCGCGGCGACACAGCAACGTCGAGGCTCAGGAACAGTTCGAGCGCTGGGTAAAAGTACTGGAACTGGATGATCCTGAAAAATTTCTGGTGCGCTTGCGCAACGTTGTCGATGTGTTGGTACAGGACGACTGGTGGTTTGACAGAGAGGCGCTGTCGAAAGCGATACCAGATGACCAACCGCACGGCGAACCCCGCACTGACGAGAGTGGAACGTAACTCGTGTGGATTGAAGCAGAAGATCAACATCATGCACCGGCCAGAACATGCGATGTCAGTTTTAAAATTGAATGCGCGGAGTTGCCAGTCGACCACGCGGCCGAGCTGTCAAAATCACTATGTCGGCAGCAAAGCTGGCTCGAGCAACTGGAAGGCACTGGCGTACATCCGATCCATGTAGCAGGCTCGCAAAATGGCTGGCAGCGTCCTGATGGTGAAAGTCAGTTACTGTTACTGTCGAGGAGAACCCGCCTTCGCATTCGGGTTGAAACAAGTTATGCAGACAAACTGATTGCTGCGTTAAAAGGCTCACAGCACAGCGTCGACAACTACAAACTAAAAATTTTGGATGGTCGCATCACGCCACTACAGCCATCAGCAACCCTGTTTTCACGCTATACCGTTTATCGGCAGGATCAACACAACGATGCAGATGAGCAGACACTGATACAGCGTGTCTTCGACAGCTGTAACGAACTTGGTTACAGACCTGGTAAAATTCTTTGCGGCCGATCGACAATCATAGCGACTGCAGATGGGCCGGTAGTGGCACGAAGCGTCTTGCTTGCTGACGTGCCTGTCGAATATTCTCTAAAACTGCAGGATGCAGGGCTTGGCAATCTGAGACTGATAGGGTGTGGCATATTGATCCCTCACAAAGACACAGGCGCTGTCAACGGCTAACAGCAGGTTGTTCTCTGACAGACTCGATAGCTCCGAGATCTCCGCAACTTTGTGCAGCCCCATACCCCTGTGGGAGCAGATCTCCGATCCGCGAACTACACCGCTTAGCTGTTACGCTTGCTGCACAAAACATAAAGCGCCAAAGCGACAGGTTCGCGCAACGGAGTTGTTCTCCCACAGATACTCGATACCTCCGAAGCCTCCGTAATTTCGTGCAGCCCTATACCCCTGTGGGAGCAGATCTCCGATCCGCGAACTTTCCGGTTTAGCTACAGGAATTCTGCAAATCACCAGCAAATGCGCCCCTGCTTCAGTACGTCAATTGTGAAGCAGGAGACAAAAAAAAGAGCCCGACAAGCGGGCTCTATACTAGCTTCAGATTACTAACTCAACCGAGCGCCTCAAAGCAGGTCATACGTTGCGGGCCTCACGAGACAGTTTTATCTATAACAGATCAGTGCAGCGGAATCGTCCACTGCCACAGTAACTTGACTACTGGCGAACCCCGGGCGTCTCAACAGAAAGACCGGTGCCGCGCCATGTCACGTAGAGTTCCAGCGCCATCAGTGGATCAGAAAAAGCCTTGGGGAACTCTGCACGGGTATCGCGAATGCAGCCACGGAAACGATTGTGTGTAGAGATCAATGTGCCTTGCTTCAGTCGATAGGTTGGGAAGCCATTTACATTACCCTGACTCAAATGATCAGCACGTATATATTTTCCGTTATTCTTCTCGTGGCAGGAAGCGCATGAAAGGTTCAGCTGACCTGTGCGCTTGTAGTACATATCCTTGCCTTTCTCGAGCCATGTTTCCATATCTCCTTCTTCAAGATTCAGCTTGACCGGCATACCAAGGGACTGATGCTTGATGTAGGCTGTCAGCGGTTTCTGACCGCCTTTATCGAATTTGTAGGCCTCAGCGCCCATATTCTCAACGCGGCACTGATTAATCTGAAGCTCCAGATTTATCGGTCTTCCGGTTTTTTCATGCCATTTGGGGTAACCGGCGCCGACGCCTTTCATCGATGTTGCTGCATCGTCGTGACACGAGGCGCATGACTTGCCAGCGGTGCCTTCGACTTTATTCCAGAATTCCTCACCCAGCTCCACACCAAGCATACCGGGGTTTTGAAAAGAGTCGGCCTCAAGTGCGCGTGTTTCCGGGGTACGATAGTGCCAGCCCGAAATAATTTCGCTTAACGGGTGGCCTTCTGGTGGAGCGACTCGAGTCATCATCTCGAGCTCATCGTCAATTACAAGCTTATCGGCTACTGGCTCAGCAAGCGCTGATGCTGCAAACAGTACAACAGCGGAAATAGCGCTGTACTTGACTAATGTTATCTTCTTGCTCACGACTGTCTCCAGTATCAGGTCTTGCCGGTATCAGGTCTGTGCCAAACAATGAAGCATGCCTGTCTCTCGGCTACTAACAAAATTAGACTAGCGAAAGTGTGTTGGGCCAATAAAAAAGTGCGCCCAACACCTGTTACAAACTTACTGCTAATTTATTTGTATTTTTGTGCGTGCGTATAATGCGCGCGATTAATGCACGCCTAGCTGACAGTGATATCTTTACTTGCTTCAGTAGTGGTGCCGTCGTCGTCTGTCCACACAAATGTAAATGTACCGGACTCGGTTACCTTCGCGCTGAATTCGAGGAACGGATTAGCGGATATAGCCGGATCGATATCGCAGCCGAACACCGTATTACCGTTAAATTCGCAATTGAATTTGTTGATAATTTTGCGAGGTATCAGGTTGCCCGTTTTTTTGTCTTTACGCTGTCCCGATTCCATTTTGTGGCTAATCAGCGTTTTGATGGTGATGACATCACCTGCTGCCGCAGTCTTGGGAACTTTAATTCTGGGTTTTGCTGCCATTATTTGATCTCCGATTAACCGCCGCAACCACCGATGGTTACTTTTACGTTGCGTGTATCGGTGAAAACCGACCCATCACTCATCTTCGCTACCGCGACCACATTTTGAGTCTTGGCAAGCCTCATTCTGGTCGAGGCGCGGGCTATGCCGCTCAACGGTGTAAAATTAAAGGTAATAACTTCAGGGTTTGGATTTCCCTCTGCCAGAACCATCACCGATTCGACATAGTCATCGTCAGTCATCGGGCTTTCAACTGATACAGCAATAGGCACGGTATTCCCGTTTTCAGCGATTTCCGGCGCTGTCAGTTTAATTTTGCCCTCCGCGGGGCTGGCGTCTCCGGCAAATTCTGCAATGAGTTTTGCTGTATCGTCCGCAGTCGCAGCAACACGGGATACATGCGCTGCGAAGACTCCCGACAAAGCTAATCCGATCGAGTTTCGAATAGTGGCACGCCTGCTGATATTCAACTTTGCGTTCTCCCGGTGTTTGATAAATAGTTTTTCAAAGGATTATTTCAGTGTTGCCAGATAGGCAACAACGTCTTCTACCTGCTGGGCGGTAAGAATGGTTTTACCGATCAGGTCCTCGCGTACGTCTGCGCCAACTTCAAGCGAGTAGAACCCTGGCATTACCGTCTCGGCTGTGAACATCGCTTTGGCGTTGACGACAATTGTGCGGAGCTTACCTTCACTCCAGCGACTACCCGCACCGTCAAGGCTGGGCCCAACCTCACCGTGAAAAGCGTGGTCACTCATCTCCGAGTTAGCATGGCAGGCCAGACAGTTGCCTTGCTTGCGATTTGCAAATACTTTGCGTCCTTCCGCGGCATCACCTGCAGCGCCGCTAACAGATTCAGTGATTTCCAGATTTTCAACCTTAACGTCGCCCGGGGCGACCACACCGTCCGCACTGACAATGCTGCTACTGAATACAAATGCCAGACAAGCCAGACAACCACTGATTTGCTTAACAAACATAATTTTCCTCGC
Organism: uncultured Granulosicoccaceae bacterium; assembly: GCA_937957915.1. Classification (GTDB taxonomy): domain Bacteria; phylum Pseudomonadota; class Gammaproteobacteria; order Granulosicoccales; family Granulosicoccaceae. The sequence goes on from CALGNZ010000021.1 coordinate 14,913, forward strand.
TATCAAGGAGGCAGCCCAACAGGGCTAGCCCGCATCCCACAGTCGATACACGCTATACCGTAGACAACGTGTTAACAATATTCAAAAAGACATACATCGCTTGCACCGGTGCCCCGAGTGTATCGCAATCCGCGAATTGCGCCAATCAAAGCACAACGGGCGCCGGATTCCCCCCGACTTTTCCGGGAAAAAGCTACCACCCGCATCGATCAAACCCGGGCGATACAATCAACCGCTCGCCAGCGCCCGCGTGCGACACCCCGGGCTCCAATCGGTATCGCACGCAGCGCCCGGTTTTCCTTGCTCATTTTACATAAGCACCTCGCAAAAGCCGGTGGGTGAACAAAACACAATCTTGTTACCATTGACAGGTCCCAAACTGGTTTTCCCCGCTATGGATATTGTTTTTATATCAGATTTACGTGCCGAGGCGATCATCGGCATTTTTGAATGGGAGCGCAATCAGAAACAGGTTGTGTCTGTCGA
>CALGNZ010000022.1:0-97500 GCA_937957915.1 uncultured Granulosicoccaceae bacterium
TTAGATGTCCATGGAAATATCGTCGTTGGCCATCACCATATCCATGTCTACGCCCTCATAGAAATCAAAAATTGTCTCGATCACCTTGTCCGGATCATCCTCAATGGTAAAGAGGTCCAGATCCGATTCGCTGATGGTGCCCATTTTCAACATCGAGTCTCGCAGCCAGTCTACAAATCCGTCCCAAAACTCGTGGCCAACAAGTACCACCGGAATTTTCCGCGACTTGCCCGTCTGGATGAGTGTCAGGATCTCGGCCATTTCGTCAAGCGTACCGAAGCCACCTGGCATGACTACGTAGGCGGATGCATATTTGACAAACATCACTTTGCGCGCGAAAAAGTACTTGAAAGTGATGCCGATATCCTGGTAGGGATTGCCTGATTGCTCAAATGGCAACTGTATGTTGAGGCCAACACTGGCAGATTTGCCGGCAAAGGCGCCTCGGTTTGAAGCTTCCATTATGCCCGGGCCGCCTCCGCTGACCACCGCAAACCCTGCGTCAGACAGTTTGCGGGATATCTCCTCGATCAATACCGAGTACTTGTGGTCGGGTGAAAACCTTGCCGAGCCGAACACGCTGACAGACGGGCTGATTGAGGCGAGTTTCTGAAACCCTTCAACGAACTCGGCCATGATTTGAAAGATTTTCCAGGACTCGCGACTCAGTGCGCGATCGATATCGGCTGCCTGTTGTAATTGGGGTTTTCTTTTTATTGCCGGTTTCATCTGCTGAACTGTGATCCTGCGTTGTGTGTGCAGCCGCCAGATATTGTCTTGCCGCCTGTTGGCTTGCAACATTGCGCGGTTGCCGTCTCGGCGACCATGCTATACCTTTGCGTCTGAACTATTGAGTCAATCCTGGACTACCCAGAATACTGTCTGCCGAACATTACTGTCCTGGCACTGGTTACGCCGAGCAAACTGCGGGAAGCCCGATAGTGTAACCGAACTGTGGTTTGCCTTGCTCGCAACCTGTTGAACCTTTCACCTAACTAAAAAATCAGGTTTTGTATGTCAGATGCTGCTCCGCTTGTACTGGTCGATGGGTCTTCCTATCTGTTCCGTGCGTTTCATGCATTGCCGCCCCTGACCAATAAGAAGGGGGAGCCTACCGGCGCCATGCTCGGTGTCATTAATATGCTGCGACGCCTGCTGGAAAATTATCATCCAACGCATATGGCGGTTGTTTTTGATGCCAAGGGCAAAACGTTTCGCAATGATATGTATGCCGAGTACAAGGCAACACGACCACCAATGCCGGACGATTTGAGAGCACAGATTGAGCCACTTCACGAAATTATCCGCACGATGGGGTTGCCACTGCTGAGCATTTCAGGGGTGGAAGCTGACGATGTGATAGGTACGTTGTCAGATCAGGCTGCAAAGCAGGGTCGCAAGGTGATTATATCGACCAGCGACAAAGATCTGGCCCAACTGGTCAATGAGCATGTCACCCTGATTAATACCATGAGCAACACGACCCTTGATATTGAGGGCGTGGTAGAAAAATTTGGCGTGCCACCGAATCGTATCATTGATTATCTGGCACTCGTGGGTGACACCTCTGACAATATACCCGGTGTTGTGAAATGTGGTCCGAAGACGGCGGTTAAATGGTTGGGTCTGTACGACAGTTTCGAGGGAGTCGTTGCTCATGCTGACGAGGTCAAGGGTAAAATTGGCGAGAATCTGCGGGCTGCGATACCCACACTGCCACTATCTTACGAACTGGCTACGATCAAACTCGATGTTGAGCTGGAGCAGACCATAGATGAGCTGGTTATCACTGAACCAGACGCGGATACACTCAAACCTCTGTTGCAGCGGTATGAATTCAAATCGTGGCTGAATGAGCTCGAGGGAAAGCAAGGTTCCACAGCGAACGTTGCGCATGCCATACCCAAACTCCCCAAAATCGATAAGAGAAATTACCAGCAGGTAGACAGTACAGAAGATCTTGACCAGTGGATAAGCAGGATTGAGTCGGCGGGCATTTTTTCTTTTGATACCGAGACCACCAGTCTTTACTACATGGACGCGGAAATAGTGGGGTTGTCTTTTGCGGTGGAAATGGGGCAGGCGGCCTATGTGCCGCTGGCACATGATTACGAAGGGGCGCCTCAGCAACTTGACCGCGACGAGACACTCGGCAAACTAAAACCCTTGCTTGAGAGCGACAAGATTAAAAAGATTGGTCAAAACCTGAAGTACGATCAAAACGTTTTAATGAACTACGGGATAGAACTGAGGGGCATTGAGCACGACACGATGCTTGCCTCCTATGTTGTTGACTCCGCTGCTAATCGACACGATATGGATGTGCTGGCTAAAAAGTACCTTGATACCAGCACCATTCATTTCGAAGATGTTGCTGGTAAGGGTAAAAAGCAGCTGACGTTTAACCAGGTTGAAGTCGACAAGGCGACAGAGTATGCCGCGGAAGATGCTGATATTGTACTTCAGCTGCATAATGTCCTTTGGAAAATGCTGGAGCCGGAAACGAAACTGGCGACCATCTACAGGGATATTGAAATACCGTTGTCCAGAGTGCTGTCGACTGTAGAGCGTACCGGAGTTGCCATTGATGCAGAATTGCTCGCCATCCAAAGCGAAGAACTGAAGTCGACGATAAAAGAACTTGAGTCCCGCGCCCATGAAGTTGCAGGCAAAGAGTTCAACCTGGCGTCGTCCAAGCAGATTGGTGATCTTCTCTACAATGTGATGGAAATTCCGGTAATCAGGAAGACGCCCAAGGGCCAGCCGTCAACAGCAGAAGATGTGTTGGAGCAACTGGCACAGGACTATCCATTGCCCAAGTTGATACTCGAGCATCGCAGTCTGAGTAAGCTTAAGTCAACATACACCGACAAACTGCCGTTGCAGATTAACGAGCGCACGGGCCGGGTACATACGTCCTACCATCAGGCTGTGGCGTCGACTGGTCGATTGTCTTCCGCAGACCCCAATTTACAGAACATTCCAATCAGAACTCATGAGGGTCGTCGGATACGAGAAGCGTTTATTGCCCCGGTTGATAGCGTATTGCTGGCAGCTGATTATTCGCAAATTGAACTTCGCATCATGGCGCATTTGTCAGGTGACGAGAATCTGCTCACCGCCTTTGCCGAGGACAAGGATATCCATAGTGCCACTGCATCCGAAGTGTTCGGCATGGCACTTGACGCCGTAGATGCAGACTCGCGGCGGGCCGCAAAAGCCATTAACTTCGGATTAATTTATGGCATGTCAGCGTTCGGGCTGGGTAAACAGCTGGATATCCCTCGGGGCGAGGCTCAGGAATATATGAACCTGTATTTTGAGCGATATCCTGGTGTGAAAAAATATATGGACAGCACCAAGCTCAATGCCAAACACGAGGGCTTTGTCGAGACAGTATTTGGCCGCAGACTCTACTTGCCCGATATCAACTCGAGTCGTTATCAGATGCGACAGTACGCAGAGCGCACGGCAATCAACGCACCGATGCAGGGCACTGCTGCCGATATCATCAAAAAAGCGATGATTGGTGTTGATCAGTGGCTGACGGAGAGTAAAGTCGATGCCCGTGTGATCATGCAGGTACACGATGAGCTGGTACTTGAAGTAGCGAAGTCGGATGTGAAAAAAGTAACGAGTGCGGTGAGTGAAATTATGCGCGGTGCGGCGGAGCTGGTGGTGCCGCTTGAGGTAGAAATTGGTACCGGTGACAACTGGCAGGAAGCGCACTGATGTCCGTAGATTCATCCAGCAAGGCCACCATTGCTGCTAAAGCCGGTCATTTTCTGGATGTAAATACCGGTGCGGTGGTGCCGGAGATACAACCGTCGACAACCTTTGCCAGAGATGATCGCTACCAGTTGATCGATCCGGCTAATACCTATGCGCGGGATGCAAGTCCGTCCTTCGTCTATGCGGAGCGCGTGCTTGCGGAACTCGAGAATGGTGATGAATGCAGGCTGTTTGCTTCGGGCATGGCGGCGATCGCCGCTATCTTCTATACACTGAAGCCCGGTAGTCATGTGGTGTTGCCTGACTCAATGTATTGGGGAGCAAAGAGCTGGATTCACGCCCATTGCCACCGACAGGATATCTTCCTCAGTCAGTATCACGCAGCTGACGCCGATTCTATTGTAGATGCGATCGCGGGTTACAACTCTACGCAGTTAGTGTGGGTAGAGACACCATCCAACCCGATGATGCATGTCACCGATATCGAACTGGCCGCCAGCCACGCTCACGACGCTGGCGCACTGCTGGTGGTGGATAGTACGGCCAGTACGCCGGTCATCACACAGCCATTGGATCTGGGGGCAGATTTAGTTGTTCATTCAGCAACAAAGGCGCTCAATGGTCACAGCGATGTTCTGGCTGGTGCGATCGTTACAGCAGATTCGCATGATCTGTGGCTGGCTGTTTGTGCGGAACGCGCCGGTGCAGGTGCGGTGCCTGGTACTTTCGAGTCGTGGCTTTTGCTCAGAGGAATGCGCACGTTGTTTGTGCGAGTTAACGCCGCGATGAAAAGCGCTATGGCGATAGCCGAGTTTTTACAGAGTCATTCGGCAATAGAGGCGGTGCTGTATCCCGGTCTTGTAAATCATCCGGGTCACGACATCGCCAGTCGGCAAATGCAAGGTGGATACGGGAGCCTGTTATCCTTTCTGGTTAATGGCGACAGCACTACGGCATTATCGGTAGCCGGCAAACTGCAATTGATCACCAGTGCCACGTCGTTGGGAGGAGTCGAGACTCTGATAGAGCATCGCCACACCCTCGAGCCAGAGGAAAATGCAATTCCCGAAAATCTGCTCAGACTGTCTGTTGGCATTGAATCTGTCGAAGATCTGATCAATGACCTTGATCAGGCGCTGCGTGGGATCTAGCCTGCATTAATCACGAGGCGCGTCGGTCAGGCAACGTCCTGCACCAGTAACGGTTGTGGTTCGGTGCTGGCTTCTATCTGCTTTTCGATTGCCTTGATCATCTTGCTGGCGATATCCTGACCAGTGGCGGCTTCAATTCCCTCCAGTCCCGGTGATGAATTGACCTCGAGCAACAACGGGCCCCTGCGACTGCGAATAATATCGACGCCGGCTATATCCAGATTGAGAGTTTTAACCGCTTTGATCGCAAGGCTTTCTTCTTCAGGGCTGATTTCGATCAGTTTGGCCTCACCGCCACGATGCAGGTTGGCTCTAAATTCACCGGGTGCAGCGCTTCTTTGAATTGAAGCTGCAACCTTGCCATCGATCATAAAGCATCGAATATCTTTGCCGGATGCCTCTTCGATGTATTCCTGCACCAGTAAATTGGCGCGCAATGATTTCATCGCATTGATGACACTTTCTGCGGCTTTGGTCGTTTCGGCAAGCACAACACCTCGACCCTGGGTGCCCTCCAGCAACTTCACAATCAGCGGCGCGCCGCCGACCATTTCGATCAGATTGTCGGTGTCATTGGGTGAACTGGCAAAGCCGGTTATCGGAATATCCAGCCCCTGTTTTTGCAGCAACTGCAGAGAGTAAAGTTTGTCTCGCGACTGGGTTATCGAGTCCGCATTGTTGAGGCACAACACGCCAAGACTCTCGAAGTGTCGGGTAATAGCACACCCGTAAAATGTATTTGAAGGGCGTATGCGCGGGATGATAGCGTCAAGGTTATTCAGTACCCGGCCGTCGCGATAGTGGACAGCGGGACTGTCCGCATCAAGCTTCATATAGCATTGCCTGATGTTTAAAAAAGTCATTTCATGACCGAGTTTTTCACCAGCTTCCAGCAAGCGTCGGTTGCTGTAGAGCTTAGGGTCACTGGCCAGCAGGCCAATCTTCAGGCCGTCATCGCGATTAGGTGATGACTTGCCGTAGAGTAATTCTATATCGGCTTCACTGACATCACCGAGTAGGAATTCTTCCTCTGAATCTACCAGTATGCGACCACTCATCGCCTCCCGGCCCAGCAACATTCGAAACCCCATCGCATCTCTGTTTGCCAGCGTTAATTCAATATCCCATGTGTATCCATTGAGGGTCAGAGGTGTGCGAATAACGAATCTTTTTTCGGTTGCACCATTTGAGCTTCTTATGACCCGGCGACCAACGATCGGTGCTTCGCAGCGGATAGTGGCGCGTCGACTCTTTTGCAAAGGGTGAATGTCGAACCGAACCCATTGATCAGAGTTTCTGGTAAAAGGCTCGATGTTAAAAGCATGGATTGCCGACGTTTTTGCGCCGGAGTCAACGCGAGCTTTGACCGCGGCTACATCAAGTTGTGGCAGTGCGCACCACTCTTGTGATCCTGCGACAAATTTATTAGGGAGATTCTGCATAGTTACGAAGATTACACTCGGGAATAAAACGTCAGCACGTCTGACGGAGCAAAATAGTTGATCCTGTACTTTATGTGACGTAGTGCAAGGTTTAGACCGTGGACCCTGAGTCGTCAATGACGATCGCGAAATAATATTGACTGTTGATTTGTTACCAAATGGTGTGTTGGGTGTTTGACGCTGATAACTTCGTGTAAAAGTGATGCAGGCTTGGTTGGCAGCCTGCTAACAGGTATGTTTATCGGGTTTGGTCGCTAGAGCGCATCAGAGAAAGGTGATGTATTAATAATGACGTCACCGCTTTGGCGCAATAATGAAATTCTGTATACAGACCTGAAACAGTTAGAAATGCTGTCTTTGTGGTAGATCACAAATTCGGTTACGGAGGATTACAAGCGGCTAAAAGCATGGGGCAAGTCCGCTTTGGGTGCCCAATAAGCAGTTATTCTCGCGCCATGGCGAGAAAGCAAATCTTTCGTGAGCGATGCACCCGTTAGCAGAAACAATCGCTACAAAAATAAAAAGATGTTCAACACTATTTCCTGATTCGGAATAAAAATGACAACAAGTAAAGCCGGTACCAGTCCTGACAGTGATCAATCTGACATCTCAAACAAAGGTCTGTATCTTCTTTCAAATTTGGGCAGTTACTTTCGCAAAAAGTACAAGAGCGTACGCGAACTTAACGATGCGGAATTTTTATCTCTTTTTGATATTCCATCTGTCAACCGCCGAATAGATAATCGTTTTAACATCAAATCCACGGCAGCACTGGTGCAGCACTTTCACGCCAGAACAAAGGAAGATTGGTTACAACCTCCTGTTTGGCTAAACGATTTGGCTTTTAACACGGAAAAAGCAACGGATGACGAATTGCTAGCCAGAGCAGATCAGGTTCTGGATCTGGATCTGGAGTGGAGTGGCGTACCTCCTGAGTTAAACAGGTTCGGTGAGATTGACTGGCAGAAAAACATTCTACAAAACCGCGAATGGCTCTATCGTATAAACAGACATAGCTGGTGGCCACTTTTGGGGCATGCGTATAGAAGAAGCGGTGATGAGCGGTACGCAAAAGCCTTCGCCCAGCAGTTCACCGCCTGGGTTGGTGATAATGATGCCGCCGAATATGTCGATGATTCACCTCATATTTGGTCGAACAAACAGATAGCCCTTCGTTTGCGAGTCAGTTGGATACCCGCGTTTGGCATGTTTTACGAGTCGCCTTATTTTAATACCAGTCGAAAGCTACTGATGTTGCGCTCAATTTTCGATCAGGCTCGTGTACTTAAGAAGAACAATGGCAGCGATAGCCTGTTGCTCAACGGAGGGTTGGTGAGCGCGGGTATTACCTTTCCGGAATTGCGCGAAGCCGAGCATTGGCGAGATACCGCAATTCAGCGTTGTCGTGAATATCTAAGAGCTGATGCCTCGGTCGAGACTGACAGTTCAGACTTGCGGCGATCGAATAACTTACTCGCGTTCAGTGACATGGAATTAGAAGCGGACGCTTGTTGATTTAGCGCTCTGCGGCGTGCATGTTAGTGGACCTTAATTTTTGTCTGTAGTCGAAGCCTGAGGGCAGGGAAGCAGAACCCCCTGTCCTGTGCAAGGCACCGGTAGCTATAACCCACCCTGAGTTACCCAGAAGGGTGGCTACCGACACTCCCCAGTTGCGATAGTATCGTTTTCATCTCCCGAGCAAACTGATTCCTCGTTCCTGCATTGACAGCCGCCGCACTGTAGCGACCTTGCTGGTAGGCCTGCAGCAACTCTTGCAACTTGTTGCCGTGTTCTGGCCACTTGTGCGTTAGCCTTTCTATATAGCTTGTAGGGGTTTCGTAGTTGCCTTGATGAAAACCATGTGTCGCGAATTTGCGCTGTACACGTCTCCATTGTTTTTCACAGGGATCCGTTTTCCGCCGATGGAAAATTGATCCGGGTAAGATAATCAAGATTGCCCATGCAGCACATGCGAGCGCAAGGATCACTGCAATGTGCCACCCCTTGGGTTTTTGCAGACCGAGTGACTTCCAAATTGAGTTCTGTGTGCGAGTGTCAAAATCAATGATCCAGTTTTGCCATTTGTAGTTAATTGCATCCCAGCTGAGTATCGCTGATTTTACAAATGGGAGCTTTGACAGTTGTTGTTGAAAGCCTTGCATCTCATCACCCAATGCCGCTGACAGACCGCCTTCAACTCTTTCTATAGCTACCGCAGCAGTGGGATCATAGCGTTTCCATTGCCCGTTGATATAAGCCTCAGCCCACGCATGTGCATCTGACTGGCGAACTATCATATAGTCCCCATTCATTTCTCCCCCTTGATACCCGGTTATCACACGGGCGGGGATGCCTGCCGCTCTTAGCATAAATACGAAGCTGCCGGCGTAGTGCTCACAAAAACCACGACGAGTTGAAAACAGGAAGTCATCAATGCCGTTGTCGCTCAGTTTTTGTGGTTGCAATGTATAGTGAAATGGCTCTCGGTTGAACCACATAAGAATCTGATTAGCCAGCTGCTCGTCATCAGCGTAGCGCTTTCGGAGCTCAGCCATGTGCTTGCGGGTGACGGGATTTGTGTCTGCAACATAGAGTAAGTCGTCCGCTGGTTCGATGGATGGTCTGAATCGATCTGTTAGCGACGACGTGATGCGATATCGATGAGTACCTGTGTGTTGGCGGGTGGCATTGATTTGTCGCTCGTGGTTTATATGGCCAATAACATTTTTACGACCGTCGGTTCTGCCACTGACTGGAAGCGACGTGGGAGTGTCCAATGCCAGCAGCCACGGGTTATTGGTCGGTTCCATCATAACCGTATACTCGAGTTGCCGGCTGAGCAATGGGTCCGCAGATAATGCTCGTGGTAATTCGTAGTGCTGGTTCGCAGTTTCGCTAATAGACCATTCCACTCCATCGAAACCACTCAACACAGGGCCTCGCCAATAGCGGTCGAGGGTCGATGGCGGGTTGCCCTCAAAGTCAACTCGAAAAGCGACGGCGTTAGATTTAGTCAGGCTGGAAACGCTGCCGGGAACCATGCTGGAAGACAGGCCGGTGACTGCACTCGTTTCGCTTCCTGTGCCATATCCTGCAGTGGGTAATCTGGGTACCGCCACAAACAGGATTGCAGCTACAGGTATCGCTTGCAAAAATAACTTTGCGGTTACATGAGTCATATCCCGTAACGACATCGTGTTGGCTCCTCGCTGTAGTGAAAACAGCGCAAGACCAATCATAAACATCGAGGGAATAGCCACAATTGCTGCGGCTATCGATTGCCAATAGAAAAATTGTGTCAGCAGCAAAAATGCACAGAGCACGATAATGAGACTGGCGTCGTTTGTTCGTTTGGTTTCAATAAATTTGAAATCTACTAACAGGAATAAAAATACCACACAGGGGTCACGAGAGAAAAAATTTCCATAGTGCAGTACGATCGCCACAGCAGAAAGTAGCACCAGAGGTGTCATTATCGCCGGCGAGAATTTTATTCTTTTATGCAGTGATGGTGTGAGCCTTATCAGAGCCAGCAGCATGCCGAAAAGCGTAAGCAATAACGGCAGATGAAACAGCAGGGGCAACTGGGTTACGAGAACAGTTATCCCTAACAACATAAATGTCTGTGGTGGCAGCGGGGGTGACTCAGTGCTGGTTGAGTCGACGGCTGGCGTTGCGGTGTTTGTTGTCACTGTTATTTGTATTTGTCTGCGTCGAACGTGGCGAGTTGCCGGAGGCAGGATTGTTTGCGGTTAAAGCCACCCTGATTGTTGGTGTAACCCGGAAGCTCAAAGTCATATGGCAGCGCGTTTTTATCAGCTTCAATAAGCCATGAACACATACGAGATAAACGCTGTTCACGGGTTAGAGTTTTGTCAATATCACTCCAATGAATGTCCACATTGCAGCTGTCACTTTCCGTTGATTCAAATTCCTTGCTGTACCACTGCCCTCCGCGTGCGACTGTTTTCCATGCGATTGATGTTGGGTTATCGGTTTCTCGATAGGCCCTCAGTTCCTTGAATTCACGTTCTTCTGATTGCTTTTGGCCGGCCACGTTGCCGGTCTGGTGACTACAGAAAGGGGCCAGTGGCCTTTCCTGTTTTGGATATACGTAGCCAGACGAATCGGTGTGCACATAGCCCCAGCCTCGCCACAAACCCAATGGAAAATCACTTGAGAACGTGATGCGCCCCAGGTTGTGAATGCCTCGTGATGGGGAGCTCAGCGTCAGGATGGCAACAGCCGAGCGCCCTTTGCGCACGTCAATGCGGTCGTGACAATCAGTCGTAGCTAAGCCTATCGAGTGACGGGCGCGGTGGCCTGGTTCGGTTAATGTGACTTCGAATTCCAGTGGGCTGTCTGAAAACGTATCCTTTGCGGTAATCACGGAAAAGGTGATCTTGACCAGGTTCAGATAGGTTGACAGAAGCGTAGAGGCCAGTAATCCAACTAATATGAAGCTGAGCGCATAACCCAGATTGAGGCGGTAATTCATCGATGCGAGCAACATTATCGATACAACACCCAAAAACGCCATTCCTCTGCCGGTCGGCAGAATGTAAATCCGTTCGTGGTGTACCGTTATTGGCAGCCTGTCGTTTGCGTCAGAACGAAAAAAGCGCTGACGCAGTCTTTTTTTCGATTGCCGGACAATAGGTTCGGCGGTTGTCGCTGTTGTAGCCATCGGTGAGTCCGCCTCAGGAGACAGAGACAGTGTTCAGAATTTCGTCAGTGAGCGGAGTGCCCTGTCGTAAAGATCCGGCCAGCCTGTGTGCCGCTACGCTGGGGAATACGGTATGCAGATCTTCGGGAATGACCATGTCACGCCCGTGTAGTAGTGCCCACGCTTTGGCCAAAGCCAGCAGACTCAGGCCGGCGCGCGGGCTCAATCCGATATTGCAGGCACCGTCGCTGGCCATGTTGCGGGTAGCAAGTAGTAAATTTTGTGTGTAGTCAATGACTGGTGCAGAAGTGAAGACTTGTTTAGCGCAGGCCTGCCAGTAAAGAATTTGCTCAGCAGTGGCAACAGCGTCGAGAGACTCGAGCATTTGTCGCCGATCGCCATTTTCAAGTAGCGTACGTTCAGCTGACGAGTCGGGATAGCCGAGTTCAATGCAGGCGATAAAGCGATCAAGTTGTGACTCCGGCAACGGATACACGCCGAGTTGCTCCTGCGGGTTTTGCGTCGCGACCACGAAAAACGGGTTAGCGAGCGGATGACTGATACCGTCCACTGTTACCTGTTTTTCCTCCATTGCTTCGAGCAGCGCTCCCTGTGCTTTTGGCGGAGCGCGGTTAATTTCATCTGCCAGTAGTAACGATGTGAATACTGGCCCCGGATGGAAACTAAACTGTTGTTTGTTGATATCGTAGATTGAGATGCCAGTGACATCGGAGGGCAGTAAGTCGCTGGTGAACTGAATCCGTGTCCAGTCAAGACCAAGCGTTCCTGCAAGGGCTCTGGCCAACGTTGTCTTGCCGACCCCGGGTAAATCCTCAACAAGCAGATGGCCACCGGCGAGAAGTGCTGCCAATGCCAGCTTGACCTGCATCGGTTTGCCAACCACGATATCGCCGAGTTGGGTCAGGACCTCGTCTATTTGTCTATCGTTTGACGACTGTCGCTGTTGCGAGATCATTATGTTGCATTCACCGGTAAGCCCTTAATCGGGTCTGTTTTTTATGCTTAACAAATCGGCATCGGTATCCCCGGCTTGAAGGATTTTTGACAGACAATAGAGTGAATGGCAAAAAAATGACGATAGATTACGATTTAACCCATTGAATTTAATGCTGCTGGTGTTAGATTCTAGGTCGGACGAGCCGTAGTCTGTACCCGTGCGAAAACAGCTGCAATTGCAAATAACCCGCAGTCAGCGGTTTATCGCCGCTACATATTGTTATTTTAATTGGTTAAACGGCCATATGTGGTAGGGGGAGCTACAAGTTCAGTGGCACTTGTAACGTGATTTTTGCACTCCGTCTGTTTTTGGGCAGGGATGAGATTTGCCGATCCGCCGAACCTATAAGGTGCTTTCCCCCGTATCTTAAGGTGCTGGCAACAGGTTGTTGTGGTTCACCGAATATAAAAAAGATGGCATCAGTGTTTTAACTGACTGGATTTTTTGTCGCTACAGTGGCGTCCGTGCGTCTCGACCGCTCCTGATGGCCTCGTGGGTTTGTTGTTCCACCTGGGCATTGGAAGTCAAAGGCCTCTGAAAAGCACGGGTGGTCAGCACTGCAGTAGTGGATACCAGTGGTTTAGGTGCCGAATAAAACGATTGGAGCGATAATGTTTGGACTTGTGAATCAAAGCTCAAACCCGATTTTTACACTTGAAGTACCCGGCAGGCCGGGTGTAATCGGGTTGGCGCCTTGCCCCGGGATAAGGCTCGATGCATCGAAAAGGGGCAATATCCAGAAGACTCTGAAAAGGGATATTGCGGCGTTTCTGGACTGGGGTGCGACCGGTGTTGTTACCCTGAATGAAACCGAGGAGCTAAATGGTCTTGGCCTTGAGAATCTTGGCAATGAGCTTCAAATGGCCGGGTTTTGGTGGCGTCACCTTCCGATTGTTGACATGAATGTGCCGGTCGCGTCGTTTGAGGAAACCTGGCGAGTAGAAGGGCAGCAGATCACTGCGTCTTTAGCAGCCGGTGAGAGGGTCATCATTCACTGCCTTGCTGGTCTGGGCAGAACAGGCATGATCGCCGCTCGTTTACTCGTTGATATGGGTGTGCCGCCTGAAACAGCGATTGTGGATGTGCGTCGGGTTAGGCCACGAGCAATTCAGACAACGGCGCAGGAAGATTACGTGCGCGAGCATGGAAAAAAATCACGGCATGAACGGTGGACACGATTGCAGGGGCGCCAGGGTGCAGCGCTTGGCAAACCAGCCAGCAACAAGCCGCCCATGAAGGGCTTTGGCACCTGATAACAAACCTTCAAGGGTCATCATTGCCCGTTTGCACGCTGCAGACGGGGGCGATCTCGCTACCCTTTATCCTCGCAGACTTGTCTGCCAAAAAACGGCGTGTCCAGTCCGCTTGATTCCTTTTGCCCATTTTGAAGTCTAACCTGGGTTCGATCAGGGTTGGGAAACAACTTACATTACTCGAATGCGATGGTTGTAAACTCACTTTCGTAGTAATTCTCCCGTTTTGATCCTGCTCCGATAACCGTAGTTTTTTCTTTTTGCTTCGCTTCTGATATGTTATTAATAATTGTGGTAGGTTTTCCAGCGCCGCCGGCCGTTGGCCGCGCGCGATAATAACAAATCGGAGGGATGCAAACTAATGCTGAAGTCTTTGAATATCGACCCGGGCAAATGCACCGGATGTCTACAGTGTGAAATGGCCTGTTCCCTTGAGAACGAGGGTGTTTTTAATACCGCGAAGTCTCGAATCAAGGTGTTTACCTTTCACGAGGAGGGTCGATTTGTTCCATATACCTGTACCCAGTGCGATGAAGCATGGTGCATGCAGGCTTGCCCGGTTGACGCAATCGTAATCAACGCTGCAACCGGATCGAAAGACGTAAAAAATGATTTGTGTGTCGGTTGTAAGGTTTGCACAATCGCCTGCCCTTTTGGAACGATCAATTACAACGCTGATTCAGGCAAGGTTGTTAAATGCGACTTGTGTGGCGGCGATCCACAGTGTGCAAGTGCGTGCCCCACAGACGCGATTACCTACGTCGATGCGAATGCCACAGGCCTCGATAAGATGAGGCAGTGGGCTGGCAAAACTGATAACGCAGGCGCTTAGAGGAAAATATCATGGCGTGGACTAGACAAGTATTACGTGTCAACCTGACAGAAGGCACATGCATTCCCGAACCATTAAATATGGACTGGGCCAACCAATACCTTGGGCAACGTGGTCTCGCGACTCGTTACCTGTTTGAAGAGATCGATCCAGCCTGCGATGCGCTCGGGGCAGATAACAAGATGATTATGGCCACTGGTCCACTGACGGGCACAATGGCATCGACGGGTGGTCGTTACTCGGTAATTACCAAAAGTCCGCTGACTGGCGCAATTGCTTGTTCTAATTCCGGCGGTTTTTTCGGGGCCGAACTTAAAAACGCCGGCTGGGACATGATTATTTTTGAAGGCAAATCACCAGCACCGGTCTACCTGAGTATAGAAAACGATCAGGCACGGTTGGTATCAGCTGATGATTTGTGGGGCAAATCCTGTTGGGAAACTGATGAGATCCTGCATGCCCGGCATCAGGATCCACAAATGCGGATCGCCGTGGTCGGGCGTTCAGCTGAGCAGGGTTGCCTCTATTCCTCTGTGATCAATGATATGCACAGGGCGGCAGGACGGTCTGGCGTTGGAACCGTAATGGCTTCCAAAAATCTAAAGGCGGTTACCGTACGCGGCACTATGGGTGTGGGTAACATTCTCGATCCTGCCCGATTTATGGAAACGGTCGCTGCTGGCAAGAAAGTCCTCGCTGAAAATGCAGTAACCGGCGAAGGTTTGCCCGCGCTGGGTACACAGGTGTTGATGAACGTAATCAACGAAGTGGGCGCGATGCCGACCCGCAACATGCAGGAAGTCCAATTCGAAGGCGCACACAAAATCTCCGGTGAAGCGATGCTTGAGCCGAGAGAAAGCGACGGCAAGCCAAACCTGACACGTAACGGTGGTTGTTTTGCCTGCACTATCGCTTGTGGACGAATTTCGACGATTGATCGCGAGCATTTCTCCGTCAAGGAAAAGCCGCAGTACTGGGGCAATTCCGGCGGCCTTGAATACGAAGCAGCATGGGCGCTGGGTTCAGACACCGGTATTGATGATCTTGATGCGCTGACCTACGTAAACTTTATCTGCAACGAAGATGGTATGGATCCGATTTCCTTCGGTGCAACCGTCGCGGCGGCGATGGAACTGTTCGAGGTTGGTGCCATCAATACCAGCCACACTGACGGGGTTGAACTCAAGTTTGGTAACGCACAAGCACTTTGCTGGGCGGTGGAGCAATCTGCTACCGGAACCGGCTTTGGTGCTGATTTGAATCTCGGATCGAAGCGCCTTTGTGAAAAATATGGCCGACCGGAATTGTCGATGACTGTTAAGGGGCAGGAATTCCCCGCCTACGATCCACGCGGTATTCAGGGTATGGGGCTAACTTACGCAACCTCAAATCGAGGCGCCTGTCACCTCCGCAGCTACACCGTTTCTTCGGAAATACTGGGTGTGCCAGAAAAAACTGATCCGCTTGAGTCGGATGGGAAGGCAGGTCTGGTGAAGGCATTCCAGGATGCGACCGCGGCTGTAGATTCTGCTGGTCTTTGCGTATTTACCACTTTTGCCTGGACGCTTGATGATATCGCGCCACAAATTGATGCGGCCTGCGATGGTGATTGGTCGCCGGAGCGTCTTGTCGAAGTGGGTGAGCGAATCTGGCAGCTGGAGCGAGACTTCAATCTGAAAGCGGGTATGACTGGTGCCGACGACACATTGCCTGATCGTTTGCTCAAAGATGCAGCCAAATCCGGCCCGGCGAAAGGCAAGGTCTGTGAGCTTGATAACATGCTGCCTGAGTATTATCAGTTGCGTGGCTGGACAGCTGATGGCCAACTGACTGCCGAAACCCGGAGCAAGTTCGGCCTGCCTTCCTGAGCCGATCACGGCTGATAATCAGCAATATATCGGGGCGACTTTCCGTCGCCCCAACTATTAAGCAGATACTCTTCTGTGCAATTCTGCGGTAGGTGAGTACTAAATCTTGCTGTCACTCGACAGCGCAGGAGACCTCAATGATCTATGTAGTCGTGGGCGCTGGCCCGGCTGGTGTGGTTGCTGCTGAGCAGTTGCGCAAGCTTGATCCTCTGGCAAATATAATGATCATAGGCTCAGAGCCAGAGCCACCCTATTCACGTATGGCGATACCCTATTACCTGACTGAAAAAATCGATGAGAGTGGTACGTATCTGCGTAAGGCTGATCAACACTATTCACTGAGAGACATTACGATCATTCAGCAGCGGGTAACAAAGATTGATACCGCGATGAATACGGTAATCACCGAGAGCGGTGAAAAGTATCGATATGACAAGCTATTGCTCGCAACTGGCGCCAGTCCCTCTGTTCCTCCCGTGCCCGGAATCGATTTGCCGGGTGTGCACAACTGCTGGACATTAGAGGATGCCAGAGAGATCGTGCGACTGGCCAGGCCCGGTGCCAGCGTTTTACTGATGGGAGCCGGTTTCATTGGTTGTATTATTCTGGAGTCGTTGGTGCTGCGTGATGTAAAACTGACCGTAGTTGAGATGGAAAATCGTATGGTGCCTCGAATGATGAACGAGGTTTCGGGCAATATGATCAAGCGCTGGTGCGAGCAAAAAGGCGTTGATGTGCATACGTCGACTCGTGCAGATTCAATTGAATCTGCCGGTGGTGGCAAACTAAAAGTGAACTTGAATGGCGGGCAATCGGTCGAAGCTGATTTGGTGATAACGGCGACAGGTGTGAAATCGAACATGCAGTTCGCAATCGACAGCGGGTTACATTCTGACCAGGGCATCCTCGTTAATAGCTTTCTGCAAACCAGCAATGAAGATGTTTATGCGGCTGGTGACGTATGCCAGGGCAAAGACTTTTCAACCGGTGAATACACGGTGCAGGCAATACAACCAACGGCTGTTGAGCATGCAAAAGTCGCCGCTGGCAATATGGTGCGGGGTCATCGATCCGAGCACATTGGTAATGTTAATATGAACGTTCTGGACACGCTTGGCCTGGTCTCGGCATCCTTTGGTCTTTGGATGGGAGCCGAAGGCGGTGATTCATCTGAACTCGTCAATGAGGACGCCTACCGCTATCTCAACCTGCAATTTAAAGACGATGTACTGGTGGGGGCCAGTAGTCTGGGCCTGACACAGCATGTTGGTGTTTTGCGTGGACTTATCCAGTCTGAGACGCCACTCGGGGTTTGGAAAGACCGACTAATGAAAGACCCGATGAGGATTATGGAAGCGTATCTGGCCTGCTCACAGGCTCAGGTAGCTACCGCATAAATGCAGATCACATTCAAACTCTACGCTACCTTGCAGCATCTGTTGCCGCCGGAAGCGAGAGATAACGCTGTTGTTATCGAAGTCCCCGAAGACGTGACTCTGCACGAAGTGATAGAACGGTTTAATGTCAAGCGAAAGGACGCTCACCTGGTCCTGATTAACGGCCGCTATTTTGGTGCCGCTGATCGAGATGCCAAAGGTTTACTTGTCGATGGCGATGTGCTGGCTGTATGGCCCCCTGTGGCCGGGGGATAGCTGTGCTTTTGCAGTACACTAACTGATGACAAAAATTACGTTTAGTCGCGAGATGGGCTTTAAAGAGTCTGAGTTTTTACGGATATTCCCAGTTGCCGTAAATGGCGCAAGCCACCAAATTCAAGGTAATCGGATTGTTGTGCAGGTAGACTCTGGTGAGCTTGTCGTAGAGGTTGGTGAGCAGCAATATCGAAAAATTGCCTCGATATCTCTACCCTATTTAAAAGTGTCGTTCTCGTTTGAAGGCGTAAGCCAAAGCAGAGTGGACGAGTTCTTAAAATATTTTGATTTGCGATACCAGCGTGGTGGCGGCTAGTTAACAGTCAGGCCAGTATTTTGTGGGCACAATAAGCTGTAGCAGATCGAGCTTGAAGTTGTTTAGCAACTAATTTCCTGAAGCAGAGACAAAGCAAGAAAGCACAAACATTATGGCGTCGTCGGATAAACCAACCAGCTATCTCCCAGCTACAGATGCATTAGGTCGTGACCTCCATGATCTGCGGGTATCCGTGACTGATCGCTGTAATTTTCGCTGTGTATATTGCATGCCTAAAGAAGTGTTTGGGCGTGGCTACAAGTTTCTGCAAAAAACCGAGCTTCTGACATTCGAAGAGATAGAAAAAATCGTTCGTGTTTTTTCCAGGATGGGAGTAAAGAAAATTCGACTCACTGGCGGCGAACCTTTGGTGCGCAGCGAGCTCGAACGTCTCATTGAAAAAATCTCAAACATTGATGGCATTGCAGATATCAGCCTTACCACAAACGCTGCTTTGCTCAGTCCCAAGCGAGCTGCCAGTCTGCGTTCCGCTGGCCTGGACAGAGTAAATATAAGTCTTGACGCTATCGATGATGAAACATTCATGGCTGTTAATGATGTGGGTATCCCGGTTCAGAAAGTCCTTGACGGTATTACCGCAGCGTCTGAGGCAGGATTTAAGTCAGTCAAAGTTAATATGGTCGTCAAACGGGGCCTGAACGAACACAGCGTTCTGCCAATGGCTCGCTACTTTCATGGCTCCGGCCAGATTCTTCGATTCATCGAGTTTATGGATGTGGGTAACACCAATCGCTGGCACGACAATGCAGTGATGACCGGAGCGGAGATCATCTCGTTGATCAACGCAGAAATGCCGGTTGAGACAGTTAGTCCGAATTACCGTGGTGAAGTGGCTCAGCGCTGGCAGTATCAGGATGGCGGCGGAGAGATCGGTGTAATTTCATCAGTTTCCCAGCCCTTTTGTGGCGACTGTAGTCGAGCCAGACTCTCGGCTGTTGGCAAGATTTACACGTGTCTTTTTGCCTCAGATGGTTTTGATTTACTGAGTCTGCTGCGCGAGGGAATAAGTGAGGCCGAGTTGGAAACCAGAGTTCGTAAGCTTTGGTCTCGCCGCAGAGATCGATATTCGGAAACGCGCACGGTTGAATCGGTGCTAAAGCCGAAAGTGGAAATGTCCTATATCGGTGGATAGCCAATGAACAACCCTGAAAACATCGAACAGTCATCGTCAGGTATTGATCAGTTCCGAGCGGACTTTGCACCAGTATTTCGTAGTTACAATGCGATGGAGACCACCAAGCGACGGCATTTTGACTATATGTCGATGCTGGAGCATAAAAAGAAGAAGTTTAATCTGTCGGCGACTGCAGAAGAGACCCTGGTGTTGGGAAACCTACTGCGCGATCACAACGACGAAGTCCATACATTTAAACGACTTAGTGATGCGCTGAAAAATGAAAGCCCGCTTGCTCATCAATCCCTGTTTGAGTACATTGGCAGTTTGAATCGGGCTTTGGCGCCGGTTAGCGCGAGCGCGGGCCACTAGAAGGCTGCGCGGCAGAACATCCGTTGTAATTTGCAAACACGGTGAACGTGCCCCGCCAGTGTGTTCATTTTCGTGGCAACGGAATGATTATGAGCTTTGAATGATCATCCTGCATCTCCAAGAGCAGTACCCCGACATGGCACAGTCTCGCTGCGCTGAGGTTAGCCGCGCAAGCACTCACTGTTAAAACTAAAGAAACGTGGTATTGGTGGATTTTGGCAGTGAGTCTATTCCCCGATGGCATAAGAAGTAGCTGCACGGCAGAATTAACTAACACTCCGTACCCTGTAAGTCATGCACTGTATATGCAGAGTTCAATCTATTAGAGGACTCGGATCTACCGCGTCATTGCACCTTGAGTGATTGTAAAAGTTTGTTGCCTGCCGCCTGTACAGCCATCATCCTTTTTGATTTCCCTATACTCACATGCCGGCATGCAATTGCTGGTTGACACTTTTGGCTTACGCAGTAAACGATTTGTAACAATGAGGTAAGCTCAGCTTAATATCACCTCGGGTATGATGCATCCGGTGAAAGGGAGTGAGGCAGCCATTTTTGCCAGTATTCTCTGGATCGTCGTGTGCGCGAATACGCAAACGTTCAATACAAAATGGCGATGGATGGCGAATCGGTTTGTATTTTGCGAGCTGGCGCGACATTGCTGAGAAAATTGTTTATTGAATGGAGCCATCAGCCGACAAGTGTCTTTGAGAGGTGCGGTGACCAGCGTAACTGACAACGTGCCTGCGATGCAGCAGATGGTGGTTGGATTATCGCCGTCGAACCCAATTTCCCTCACCAACATTTGATCTAATCACGTTACGTGGTTGGCGATGAATTTCAGTCGGCAGTCAGTGTCGAGAATCTACACTGCGTGCAATTCACCGCATTAGGTAAAACGCTTATGAGCTTAACATTGCAAAGAATGCTTCGATCCTTGCTGGTATTGGTCGCCGCTGTCGGAACTATCGCATTTGCTGATAGCTACAGCCTCAGCGCAGGCGATGAGGTATCCGTCACGGTTTTTGGTGAGCCAGATTTATCTCTGAGTGCCAAAATTGATGAAAATGGGCTCCTGAATTACCCCTTGCTCGGCGCTTTGCAGGCCAGCGGATTAACGGTTTCAGATCTGGAAAAAACGATTACAGGTAAGCTCAAGGGCAAATATCTGGTTGATCCCGATGTTCGAGTTTCTGTCGCGGAGTATCGACAGGTATATCTGAACGGAGAAGTTGGCGCGCCAGGTGGTTACAGTTACAAGCCCGGGATGACCCTGGACAAGGCAATTTCTCTTGCCGGTGGCTACACACCGCTTGCGTCAAAGGAACGGGTTATATTGACACGAGTCATAAACGGTGTGGCTCAAAGATTCAGTATGCGCTCGAATGACGCGGTATTGCCAGGGGATATCATCACCATCGAAGAAAGTCTGCAGATTTTCGTCAACGGTGAAGTGCAACGGCCTGGGAACTACGTCTATCAACAAGGTTTGACGCTAGAGAAAACAATTGCACTTGCCGGTGGGTTTACCGGCCGTGCATCTAAAAAACGAATCAGAGTTTCTCGCGATGTGGATGGGCAGCAAAAACAGGGGCGCATAAGAATGGGCGACCCTGTCTATCCAGGCGATATTATTTCAGTGCCGGAAGGCTTCTTTTAGGTGAGCTAGATTAATGAAATCACTTCATCCGCTCGACAGTACGCTGACTGAGTACAAAAAGGATGAAATCAGCTTCAATTTCGAAAGGTATATTCAGACGCTACTTGATAATAAGTGGCGAATATTTCTTTTCGTTTTGACTGTGCTGATCGCATCTTATTTCATCATCAACAGTATAAAAACTCAGTACAAAGCCACTGCAACGGTTTTGATTGAGAAAAAGGAATCAAATGTAGTAGATGTTACGGCACTCTATGGGCTTGATAACGAAAGCGAAGAGTATCTGGCAACGGAGTTTGAGGTTTTACGATCAAGACCACTGGCTGAAAAGGTTGTTGGCAAACTCGACCTGACCTCTCACCCTGCGTTTAAGGAAGAGCAGGGATTCTCTTTGACCGCACTTTTTGGCTCGGTCAAAGACAAGGTGTTCGGTTCCATGGGTCAATCTACAGATCAGGCGATCACCAGTGAGGCTGTCGAGGCTGAAATTGCGCGTCGAGAGCTGTTGAAAGACTATCAGGAACGGCTTAGTATTTTTCCGTTGCGCAAGACACAACTGGTAGAGGTGAGTTTTGAAGCACCTACCCCGGTATTAGCGCGTGATATTGCTAATGAGCATGCTGAGGCCTATATCGAGGCGGATTTGGAAGCGCGTCTTGAGCGCACAAAAACTGCTGCCTCATGGCTGGCCGGTCAGGTAGAGGGTTTGAAAGGTGAACTGAGCCGCGCTGAGCAACAACTAGCCGATTACATAGAGCAGGAAAATGTAATTGATATTGAGGGCATTCAGGCGGTGAGCTCACAAGAGCTGAAGGACCTCAATACGGATTTAGTAAAAGTCAGATCCAAGCTATCTGAGGCCACTATCCGTCGTGAACAAGTGCAAAGCGCCAAAAGATCTGGAAGCGAAGAGTCTCTGCGTTCTGTGCAGGCTGACAACGTTGCGCAAACATTGAAGCTCGATTGGGTGTTAGCTCAACAAAAGAGAGCAGAGCTAGCAAAGCGCTATGGTCCTGAGCATCCGAAAATGTTGGCGGCATCCTCTGACCTGGCGACCGCACGTGCCGGATTTCGTGATCAGATCAATAAAATTATTGAGCGAGTAGAGTTCGAGTACAACGCTGCACTGGCAGAAGAGGCTGATCTCCAGCGTCGCATAAGCCTGGCGCAACAGAACTTTTTCTCCGACAACCGCAAAGGTTCCAAGTACCTGGAATTGCAGCGCGAGGTAGAATCGAATCAACGTTTGTTCGATTTGTTCTATAACCGTACGAAGGAAACGACAGAAACGATCGACCTGCAGAGTGCGCATGCCCGTATTCTGACGCCGGCGGAAGATCCGCTTCGGCCATCCAAGCCTCAGAAGCCAATTCTGTTTCTGTTGGCAGCTCTTGGCAGTCTGTTTCTTTCTATCTTCTATTACATCATGCGTGAATTGTTCAACACAGGTATTCGCGATGGTGAAGACGTTGACCAACGGATAGGGTTGCCTTTACTGGGGTCGCTGCCCAGCATCAAAAAGAGTTTTGTACGTC
This sequence comes from uncultured Granulosicoccaceae bacterium, assembly GCA_937957915.1. GTDB lineage: Bacteria > Pseudomonadota > Gammaproteobacteria > Granulosicoccales > Granulosicoccaceae. The sequence continues at coordinate 22,633 of CALGNZ010000022.1, forward strand.
CAGTGGTGCTTAATGCCCAGGATGAAGGTGAGCGTTCAAAGGAAGGCGCCATTTTCAAGGAAGCAGTCAATACTGTACGCACTGGCTTAATGCTTGATCGTGTAGATCGCCCACATAAGACGATTATGGTCACATCAACGATTGCCGGTGAAGGTAAATCAACGATAGCCGGTCACCTTGCCTATAGTTATGCCAGTGTTGGGAGAACCCTGCTAATTGATTGTGATTTGCGGACTCGTGGCGTAAGTAATATGTTCGGTGTAAATAAAACCGACATGGGCTTGCGAGAAGTACTCTCTGCCGAGGCTCTGCTCGAACAGTGTGTGATCGGAATTGATAATAATCTCGATTTGCTCTGCGCTAATTTCACACCGCTAAATCCGTTGAAGCTGATTAGTTCACCGCGTTTTCAGTCGCACATAAAAGATGCAGCTAAAAAATACAACTTTGTGATTCTTGATGCACCACCGGTTTTACCTGTCAGTGATCCATTGGTACTAGCGGGCTATGTAGATGCCGTTATCTACACTATCCGGGCGCGATCTACTCCTTACCAGCATATTAGTCGTTGCCTGCAGTCATTGCAGCGAGTTGAAGCACCGGTGTGCGGAGTCGTACTGAATCAGTTGGATATGGGTGGTTCCTACTACTCGTATTACAGCTACGGAAATACCTAGATTATCGTGAATGAAGGCAGCAGGCTCTATACAGAGCCTGATCCTTTGAATACATATGAGATAGTCAAGTGATTGTGCAGAGACGACGCGGTCCGTTAAGGTTTTCTATAGAGAAATCCAGCCAAATATGGCTGGGTTTGCCACTGTTGCTCCTGGTGGCCTGGACTACCAAAGCGTTTAGCCCGGACCTAAGGAGTAAAGCCGGATTAATGGCGCGAGATCTGGATGTGCGCCTGGAAATAGTAAGTTCCGGTGCCGCCCTGTGGAAGCAGTTGCTACTCCCATTGTTTACTGTCGCTTGTGTGCTTTTTATCATTCGCTGGCGCCACCTCTTTAGAGCGTACATAAGCGTTCTGTTTCCGATTCTTATTCTCGGTATCTTTCTCCTGGCATCTGTTTTTTGGTCGGATCATCCAGATGACACAGCGAGACGTGCCATTCGGCAAATCTTCCTTTTTACGTCTGTGGCAGGCGCTGTAGTGATTGGCAGATCCAGGAATCGCTTCGTTAGCTATTTTCAGGCGGCATCAATTATTCTGCTGGCTTACGAATCATTGTTTCTGTTCATGCCATGGATTTCATTTGATACTTACGGAAAATTCACTGGGCTGCATTCTACCAAGAATGAGTTGGGTGGAATCGCCGGTGCGTTCTTTTTGATTGGTGTGGCGACTTATCGCTACTATGCTGAGACACTCAAAGAAAAACGCTATGCATTATTGGCGATCTTAGGGTGGGGCTTGCTGCTGGTGATTAGTGGCTCTAAAACCCCTATGGGTATTGTCGTGCTGATAGGCGGTTGTCTATTGCTGTCTCAACATTATGTGCGAATGTTATCCATTGGTGTAATCGGGTTGTGGCTGATGATCATCGTGTTCATACCACTGGCATTGCTGGGTTTTGGAGAGGCACCAATTGACTTCTATCGCAGTATTCTGCCCGAGGAAGCACTAACAGGCAGGACCGGTATCTGGTACCACCTTTTAGCCGACATGAAGAAAAATTGGATGTTCGGTACCGCTTACGGAGCATACTGGGGTGTGGGCGATGTACCTGAAGCACTGGACATCAAGTGGAGCTATTATCAGTTGCTCCATACAGCTCACAGTGGATTTGTTGATCTGTGTCTCGAGTTGGGAGTCATACCCACCGTGTTTTGGCTGATGATTTTCTGGGTTTTTCTGGTAGCTACCAAGGATTCATCGGATCCGATATCGCAGTCACTCATCGCCTATGGCATGTTTCACAATTGTCTCGAAACATCATTTCTTCATGGCCTGCATTTTGTGTGGGTGATGATGGTTATTTCAATAGCGAATATCCTTTACTCGCACGCCAGTAAGCCAGACCTTGAAGCGAAATTCCGTTCCATTAGAGATAACAAAAAACGATTTGTCGATGATGGGCCCCTGGATAACCAGCGAACAGTGTAAGTAGTTTTATATGAAACGTAAGCCGACGATTCTGGTAATTGCATCTTCAGGGGGGCATTTGACTCAGGCAATGTGTGCCACCAGCACGCTAAAACAGGATCTTGTTCTCGTTAGCAATAAGGACATGCTGGATGGCAAGCGCTTTAAGCATGTTTACACGATAAAAGACACGCAGCACAACCCATTTGTGCATTGCATGAATCTTTTTGCTGCCATTAGCATATTGTTGAAGGAAAAGCCTCAGGCGATGTTCAGTACCGGGGGGCCAATTTGTCTGCCATTTGCATTGGTAGCGAAGCTAACAAATACCCGGTTTGTGTTTCTCGACACAATGTCGCGTGTAACAGAGTTATCGAATTCCGGAAAGCTCATACAGAAATTTGGTCTTAGTGACTCGTTCCTGTGCCAGTGGCCCGATGTTGCGAACCAATATGATGGAGCAGAGTATCATGGCCAGGCCTTTGATCTTGGTGACCATGGGCACCAATGACTACCCGTTTGACAGACTTTACCGGTATATTAAAAACGATCCTCTCTATTTTGACGACAATTGTGAATGGTTCATTCAGACAGGAACCTGTCATGTGGAAGAACCACCTGCCACTGGTGTGGTAGAAAAACTTATTCCACGTGAAGATATGGAGCGGCTTGTAAAACGCAGCGCTTTGGTGATCAGTCACTGTGGTATTGGTAGTCTTAATCTGATGCTTCAGTACCGCAAGCGAGTAATTTTTGTACCGAGGGTCGCAAAGCACAATGAGTTTTCTGACGATCACCAGTTGCAAATTGCGCGTGAAATTAAAAATATTCGAATGTCAGTCGTTTTTCCTGACGATGCCTTTCCAGCTTTAGATTTGGCACAAATTGAATCGGACAATCTTGTGACCAGTCCGGTTGATATAACCAATTATGACCTCGCACGTGTGGTCGAATTAAAATTGACAGCGTAATCTTATGTTAGTTTCAGTTTGCCTCTGTACGTATAAGCGAGATACGCTTGATAGAACTCTGTCGAGTCTGGTCTCCCAAGTACTGCCTGATGGTTGTCAATTGGAAGTTATTGTTGTTGATAATGACAAAGAAGAGTCGGGCAGAGCGACATGTGAGAGGCATAAAGACGCTCAATCTGAAGTTAACATTCGGTACTTTGTAAACGCAGAGCGGAATCTCGCCTCAGTTCGAAACAGTACGATTGAACACGCAAGCGGTGATTATCTCGCGTTTATCGATGACGATGAGTGGGCTGATCCAAACTGGATTGCAATCCTTCACTCCTCGCTTGAGGAATACGGGGCAGACGCGGTCTTCGGCGTGGTAGACGTCCAATACCCGGAGAGCTCACCGAGCTGGATTGTCGCCGGCGATATGTTTGGTAAGGACAAGCATCGCACAGGGGAAGTACTTAAAAAGGGTGCTACTTCCAATGCCATACTAAAAGCCCATTGGGTAAACGAGCGGAAAATACGGTTTGACCCGGAGTTTGGCAAGTCGGGGGGAGAGGATACAGATTTCTTTCATCGAATGTATAGACTTGGCGCTCATATGGTTTTCGATAACCGGGCTATTGTCTCTGAGACTGTTGAACCCCATCGGCTAAATCTTGATTACTTAAAGAAACAGAACGTTCGCATTGGACAAACTCATTGGAACTATCTTTGGTCCAGGCAAAAAGGGTTGTCATTCTTCAAGACCGGTCTATTCGTCTGTGCTCAGGTGATCGCATCGGCGGTCCTTACGCTAGTTACGCTGCCATTCGGTAAGAGCCGTTACGCGCGTTGGTATTTGCTTTTGGTTCGAAATCTGGAAAAGCTAAAAATGGCTGTGGTCGGTAACAGTAAAAAAGTTGAGTTATATGGAAATCACTAACCGAGCAAAGCACGGCACGTTTGGCTGTTAAGGTAATTTTGAACACCAAAAAATTTGCGACTGTTTAGAAGAATGTACTTAATTGCTTGTTTTTACTTATGAGCCCATTTTTGAATCATCTTCAAATATCTTACATAGTTTTCCAGTAACAGCCTTCCAGTCATAGAGTTCTTCAACAAGGCGACGGCCTTGTGACTGGAGCGTATTTCTAAGTGTGGTGTCCTTCATAACGCGAATTGTTGCATTGGCGAATGCTTCCGCATCATCCTCGATAAGGATGTTCTGGTTCGGTGTATATTCTATCCCTTCAGCGCCAACTCCTGTGGATACAATAGCCTTTTCCATTGCCATCGCCTCGAGTATTTTCAATCTGGTGCCCCCGCCCACTCGCAAAGGGACGACGACGACTGCAGCTTTTGCATAGTAGTCACGCATGTCATCGACTGCACCAGTCACAGTGATTGATGGATCGCTGCTTAGGGCCTGAATTTCCGACGGTGGCGATTTTCCAGCGATGCAGAATTGTGATGACGGGTTTTTCTGTTTGATAAGGGGCCATACATTTTTGGTAAACCAAAGTATGCCTTCAACATTTGGATAGTAACTGATAGTACCTGTGAACAAAATGAGGTCTGGATTCTGAGGTTGCTCGATTGGTCGAAAGAATTCGCTATCCACCCCGTTGGGGATCACATGAAAGTTAGTGGCTGAGGTAAGTCTGGCACTTAGTATGTCTGCATCTCTTTGAGAGGTAGTTAGACAGGTATCGAATTTCTCACAGTTTTCAATTTCGTGTTTATTGTATTTGCGCCATTCAGATTTGGCGAGCAACTTTCTAAGTGGACTACGCTCTGTTTCGAACGTTCTCTGCATGATTTCATATTCAACGTTATGCTGATCGACATACTTCTTTGCGTTGTCGGGTAGTTCGTAGTACCCCATTTGTGAAAACTCAGCGAGAATGATTTCGAATGTACTCTTGTTACACAGATCGTTTATGCGTTTTTGCATGGCTTCTGAGTAGTACTGATAGTATTGGTATGTCCTATTTGTAAAAAGAGACAGCAACTGATAGATGCGCTTATTGCTCTTGAGTTGATTTTTGGCCACTGGGACCAATTCAACAGTAACGCCCTTAGACTCAAGAACATCTATACCTGCCGCCTGTAGTTCGTTATCAGGTTCCATGCAAACGAGAGTGACGCTGTGCACTTGTGCAATGTTAATAACCAGGTGGTGAACGCGTATTAAGCCACCATTGTTTAAAGGGTAAGGAAGGTAAGGAGTAGTTATAAGAACATTCATAGCATTCAATTGAATAGTTTTACGTAGCGAAGGTTAATTTTTTTAAAAATTGAAGCAAGGAAGGTTAATCCATCTAGGTGCTGGCCTTCTTTTGTCGGGCAGACAGCTGTGTCATAGCTTTTTCAGACATCGTACTAATATCGTTTCGAAGTGTCGGTGCCAATAACAGGCATGTGCCGACGAAGATCGGGAAAACCATTAATGTTAGCAGCAATTGGCCGTTGAGCAGGTACACCAGAGTAACGGCAAGGATACAACTGACCAGTAACTTGAGTACCGGTAGTACGGATAGCTTTAGTCCGGCCTTGCTAAGCCAGAAGTGGTAGAGGAAATTCATTAAAATCTGAGTTATAACTAAAGCCGCGACAGCACCCTCATAGCCATATGATTTAAATAGAATAAGACAAAGAATGATGTTAAATACGCTTGAAACAAGGCTGACCTTAACTGGAAGAAATTTGTGTCCGGCGGTGACTCCGAAGTAGCCCATCAGGGTCTGCAGTGATCTGAATAGCAATACTGCTATAAACATTGCTGCGGCATTGGCAGCACTTAGGTATACATCGCCGAAAAGTATAGCCATTACCAATTCTCGTAGTATGGCGAATCCGACAATGGCGCTGGCAATTACAAATGTCACCCATAACATAGAGTTTTCGGCGAGTGCTTTTGCTTTCTCGACTTGTGAGTTAGCGAAATTTTCCGCCTGAGAGGGGTAGTAAACATTAGCAAATGCTTCAAATAGTCTGGTACCCGCTTCTGATAGTTTTTCAGCAATGCCAAAAAAAGCCATCGTTACCGGCCCCCCAAGGCCTGCCACAATATAGTGTGAGGCTTTCTCGTTGCCCAGATTGAGTACCGCGTTGAGGTATAGCGGGTAACCGAATCTGAGCATTGTCATAGCTCCGGTAAACCTGGTTTTAAGTGACGCCAGCAGGGTTTCCCGGATTTTTAGGATAGCGAACAAAATTGAGACAGCAAAGGCGAAGCACTCAATAATCAGTACTGCCTCTACAGTAGCGTAATCTATCAGTGTGAGTGCGACGATCATTGTTGCTTTTATGACCGCGGCAAATACCTGTACGCCGGCGTATACAGAAAAACTTTGTTCTGCTTGCAGCAGGCGTAAAATGAGTTCTCTGAAACTGTGCAGCCAGTAGAGCAATAGCGTAAGTGTGGTGATGTGGCTGATATCGTTTATAAAAGGTACCATGCCACTTCGCTCAACCAAAATGTATAAGGTAGACACTATGGTGCAGGACAGGAGTCGTATAGCAACGGCGCTTTTAAACAGTTGCGGTTTTTCGGATTCTGATTGTTCCTGGTATAGTTTTACGAAAGCGAGGTCGATGCCCAGGTCGCTCATCATCTTGAGCAGGAATGCAACTATGAGGGCAATAAAGTAGACGCCCAGAGATTCCTCTTCCAGCAAGCGCGCCAGGAAAAACAGGGTAAAGAAATGGCAAACCAGAGTGACTAGCGCGCCTGTAAAAGTAGCACCAAGGGCCTTAAGGATGTCTTTATTCTCTTTTGTATTGCGTCGCAGACGGGATCGCTATCTTATAACCGTGATCGGCCGATCGCTCGTTTCTTTTATATCGGTATTGTTAACGATAGCCGCTCGGATTGCCTTAGCTGGATTACTGCAGCGAGTTGGCGCCTTGTGTCGAAGCCTCAGTCAATATATCGCTATATTGCGTTAGTATCTCTGAGTTGTCGAGTCGATTCGCGGTTGTGTCTTGTCTCTTTTTGTTGCAGTGCTTCGACATGGCGTCGAATTTCTGCTCGAAAGCGATCCGCTGAGAATCCCTCGGCATTTTGCCGAATTGTTGCGATGTTGAAATTCGGACTAAGCCTCTCAAATCGTTGGATCGCATTTATCAACGAGGGAACTGTTTGTTCTTCAAAAAGCAAGCCGGTAGATTTGTCGACAACAGTCTCGCGTGCACCGCCAACCCCATACGCGATGACCGGTGTGCCGCACGCCTGTGCCTCGACAGGCAATATGCCGAAGTCTTCCTGGGCAGCAAAGATGAAAGCCTTGGCACGTCCAAGATGATCGATCAGGACCTCATCACTTTGGAATCCAAGGATTTCGACATTATCACCTGCCAATGCGGTTATTTTTTTGTGTTCCGGACCGTCCCCTATAACGACCAGTTTTTTGTCTGGCATTTGTCGGAATGCCTCGACGATTAGATCGATACGCTTATAAGGGACCTGTCTGGAGGCAGCGAGATAAAAGTTCTCTTTTTTGCTCTGTAAACTGAAGCGATCGATGTCCACTGGTGGGTGTATTACTGTCGATTCTCGCCGATAGGTTTTATAAATCCGCCGGCTGATGTAACTCGAATTGGCGATAAAAGAATCCACTCGGTTGGATGAGATAACATCCCATATGCGGAGCTTGTGCAGCACCATTCGAATCATGGTAGACCGGACTCCGGTGCTCAGCCCCAACTGCTTCAAATATTGCTCCTGCAGATCCCACGCGTAGCGCATTGGAGAGTGGCAATAGCAAACATGCAACTGGTGAGGCGATGTCACAACGCCCTTGGCCACAGCCGAGCTCGAAGAGATGATCAGGTCATAGTCGCTCAGGTCAAATTGTTCAATGGCATATGGAAAAAATGGTAGTAGGTTGCGGTAGTACTTCTCCGCAAAGGGGATTTTCTGCAATGCACTTGTCGTGACATTGACGCCCTTTAAAAACGGCGCGTCGTCGCGGGAAAGGAAATCGAACAGGGTGAAAATATCGGCATCGGGGTAGACGCGGAGCAGCTGCTCCAGGACTTTTTCGGCACCGCCTAGTACAGGCAGCCAGTCGTGTACAATCGCTACCTTTTTGTTGGACGAGGCCTTGCCAGGCGCGGGGATTCCCCTCGCAGCATTTGTCTTGCCAGAGGCTGTTGGCACGTGATTGTTCGACCTATTCATCCACTTTGAACTCGACAGGTGGGTTAGTCATCTTTTTTCCATACCGCAGCGATGTAGCCGAGTCCATTCGGTTGCAGGCGATAGCACACATCTTTTCTGTACCCCAAACCAGCGCTATCTTCATGATCTTGTACCGGGTAAATTGGTGTTCAAGTGAGAATCAGCTGAACAGAAGATGTTCTCCAGTACTAATTTGTTACAAAGCATGACTTTTAAGGCTCACAACGTTAAATCGGCACACATACCTGATTCAGAAACTCAATTCAGAATCTATTCCAATTCAGGCAACCAGCGCAACAAAACTGCGAGTATTGCTGCGCATTTTTTCACATAGCCACACAGATGTAGACTTCGTAATAGAGTGGCGGCGGAAACCATTCTCTTTTAACAATATTGCACTTAGCAGCTGGTAACATGTGCTGGCGGTAACATTGGACGTATCGCAACTTCGAAAAACGCTAACTGAGAGATACAAGCCTGGATGAAACAGGTATACCTGACCGGCATCACAACTACCGGTACCCCGCATTTAGGCAATTATGCTGGCGCAATCCGACCGGCCGTTGAGGCCAGCCAAAGAACTGACACTGACAATTTTTATTTCCTCGCTGACTTGCATGCGCTGATAAAAAGTCAGGATGCGAGTGCCGTTGAGCGGTCTCGTCGGGAAATAGCCGCCGCGTGGCTGGCATTGGGTTTAAACACTAACAATGCGGTCTTTTATTGCCAGTCAGATATTCCCGAAATACCGGCGCTAACCTGGTTATTAACTTGCCATACAGCAAAAGGGTTAATGAACCGGGCGCATGCCTACAAAGCATCCGTACAGGAAAACGAAGAGGCGGGCTCAGCTGATTCGGACAAAGGCATCACCATGGGGCTGTTTAGCTATCCCGTTTTGATGTCCGCCGATATCCTGATGTTTAAGGCGCACAAGGTACCTGTCGGCAAGGATCAAATCCAGCATATTGAAATGGCGCGAGATATTGCACAGCGATTTAATCACCACTATGGAGAGTTTTTCGTATTGCCCGAAGCTGTGGTGGATGAGTCAACTTCCGTGCTTGCCGGGCTCGACGGGAGAAAAATGAGTAAAAGTTACAACAACACCATTCCATTGTTCGAGCCGGAAAAGCGGTTTCGCAAATTGATTATGAAAATCAAGACCAATTCGCAGGAGCCAGGCGAGCCGAAAGAGGCCGAGGGTAATACCTTATTTGAAATCTACCGTGCTTTTGCGACACCAGAGCAAACGGATCAGATCCGTCAGGCGTACCAGGATGGCATTGCCTGGGGCGAAATGAAACAAACTTTGTTTGAGCACCTAAACTCAATGTTGCGCGAGCCACGCGAGCGATATAACGAGCTAATGGCAGAGCCAGATGTGGTTGGCAAAGTATTGGAAGAAGGAGCTGAGCGTGCACGGGAGTTGAGCGCGCCGTTTATGAAGGATCTCTATCACGCCGTCGGCATTACCAAACTGGGTTCAAAAAGTTGATGTACTGCTGAGTACAGAACGGGAAGTAAGAGCTGCAAAATATGCCAGATGAAAACTATCGTTGGAGAAGACCGCCAACTCTGCGAGATCATGCCGATGCCGGGCGCGACGACAGCGGAGATGGCCGTAGAATGCTGGCTCGACGCAATGACCGTCAACTCCGACGATTCCACGACGAAGTGAACAATATGCCGACAGTTGAAGAAGCAGCAGATTCGCGGCAACAGCAGCAAAGTCAGAATGCAGACAAGCCTTCGCGCTGGCGGTCTTTTTGGTCGAAATTTGCGCCGGGGAAACCGCTTCGCTACGTCGCCATGGCGCTTTTGGTGATCGCCATGATCGCAGTTTCTTTTCTTAAGCCGATTGACCATTCCAGCGAATCGCAACTTGATAGCGCATTAACTCGTGCACTGATCGGGTTTGGATTAGCCCGTACCCTGAATGGGGTGATATCAGTTGCTCAGGGAACTGAATTTGCTGTGCAACCGGCGGGAGTGGGGGTCAATTTTTCGCCTGGCGAAATACTGGATCCGGTCAATGATCTGGTTGAGCGCTTTTCCTGGGTTATGTTGCTGGCAACAAGCTCTCTTGGAATTCAGAAAATATTGCTGGAAGTAAGCAGTTGGATCGGGATCAGCTTTATGCTGGCTGGTGCGGGGTTTTTCTGGCTTCTTACTCGCTGGCGCTCTGGCACCGCATCTCGCCTCGCAGATATAGCCAGCAGGGTTTTACTGATAATCCTGTTGCTCAGATTCCTGATACCACTCGGGTCGCTGGCAAATGACTGGGTATATCGGCAGTTTTTGCAGCCAAAGTTCGAAGTTTCCGCGCAGCAGCTGGAAGTGGCGGGTAATCGAATCAGAGAAATCAATTCGAGAAATTCTGAAGCGGCGCCAGAGACAGACTCGCTGCGACAAAAAGCCAAAAATCTCTATCAGTCAGTGACCTCAAAATTTGATTTTGACGGTATGTTGGACGACTATAAGCAGTCGGCAGAAAGTGTTACAGAACATGCAGTTAATTTGATTGTTGTGTTTATTTTGCAGACTGTTATTTTTCCACTTCTGTTTTTGTATTTGGTGTATCGGTTGTTCAGCTTCCTTTTGTTACCGAGACCTCCGCGCTATGTGAATCGGCAGTGAGCAGACTCACGTGGCAGGGAGGCTTTTGGTCAGCAGGCTGGCTCGTTGTCATCAGGGAGGGCTTTGGCCTCTGTGTCCAGGTACATATCCAGTAACTCATGAGCATCATCGACGCCTGTTTTCTTCAATGCAGAGAACAACTGAAGGGTGCCGGCAACACCTTCTTCTTCCAGTTTTCGCTTGGTGTCGAGCAGCGTCGACTGGGCAGCTCCTTTGGAGAGTTTGTCACTTTTCGTTAGTAAAAAGTGCAGTGATGCTGACCCTTCAAGTGACCAGTCGATTAATCGCCAGTCGTGATCGGAGAGTGGGCGTCGAATATCCATGACGATGATCAGGCAGCGAAGGGGTTCCCGATTTCTTAGGTACCCACCTAGCGTGGTTTGCCAGTGTTTGATCTGTGCTTTGGGCACTTTCGCGTAGCCATAACCTGGCAGATCGACAAGATAGTTGCCCGGGGCCACGACGAAATGGTTGATGAGTTGGGTGCGGCCCGGGGTTTTACTGGTACGCGCAAGCTTTTTGTTGCGCGTGATCGTATTAATGGCACTGGATTTGCCGGAGTTGGATCGTCCGGCAAAGGCCACTTCCGCCAGACTATCCTTTGGAAGCTGAGCCAGTGTGTGAGCGCTGGTGGTAAAGCAAGTCTGGAAGTAACGCGTATTTGGCATCAGGATTTTAAGAAAATGGATTTCTTCAATTTGGTTATAGGAACAGCACGGATTGCTAGAGTAGCAGGGGCTCGGAATCATTGGCGAGGATTTGTTACACTTTCGCGTTCAAAATTTCTTTGTCCCGATCTCGGGATCAACTCCGTTCAAATTAACTCTCAGGTGTAATGATGCGTAAATCATTGTTCGTTTATCTATTCTGTTTTGCTGCAATGGCAGGGTGGCAGACTTCAGTTGCTGCAGAAACGGCAGCGCCCGTGGACTCCGCAGAGCTTCAACCGATTCTGGCCGCTGGTGGCGATGCCGAGGCAGGTAAGGCTGCTTCTGCAACCTGTGCTGCCTGCCATGGGCCCGATGGTGTTGCTGCAATCAAAACTTACCCCAATCTGGCCGGGCAGGGTGCTCCGTATCTGTTGAAGCAATTGCAGGAGTTCAAATCAGGCGCCAGAGAGAATGCTGTAATGTTGGGTATGGTGGCTGCGCTTGATGACACCGCAATGGCAAATCTGGCGGCATATTACGCGTCTCAGGCGCCAGCAGAAGGGGTTTCCGAACCCGAGAATCTGGAGCTGGGCAGAAACATTTATCAGGGCGGTATTAGCAGCGTGGGGATTCCCGCTTGCATGAGCTGCCATGGCCCTGATGGTGCGGGTAATGATGCCGCCAAGTTCCCCCGCGTCAATGGACAAAATGCAGAGTACACAGTCGCTGCATTGCAAAGTTTTCGGTCGGGTGCTCGTGCCAATGATCCGGGCAAAATGATGCGGCTCGTTGCGCACCGTCTTTCAGACGCCGAAATTGCTGCTCTGGCAAATTACCTGCAGGGCCTGCACTAGCTTTAAGTATGGCGGCTGGTTACAGGTGTAGTAGTGTAATGCCTCACAGCGCTCTATGCTGATCACTAAATCGCTGTGTCGGGAAGAGGGCGCTTGCCAGCGCTGGAATCGAGTTCTACGCGGGCGGTGTGAGCACAAGCTCACACCCAGGCCGCATTAGGAAAGGGCCCATTCAGGCAAACTGCGGCAAAGTACAGCAACAATATAATCACAGTTAGACTTTCGTCCATCCTCGTCTGGAGCAAGTTATTATGAAGTGTCTTAAATTCACTCAGGTCGTTGCAGTAACGCTGATGCTTTTATTCAGTGCTGGCAGTGCGTTTTCGCAGCAGGGTTACGAACTCCTGACTACGCCACAGCGTACCGCGAATCCGGATAAAATCGAAGTAATTGAGTTTTTTTGGTACGGGTGTCCACACTGTTATCAATTCGAGCCCCACATTAAAGAGTGGCTTGAAAACAAACCTGACAATGTTGAATTTATCAGTATGGCCCCACCGCTTAGCCCAGCGTGGAAAGTTCATTCGCAGGCGTTTTATGCAGCCGAGGTATTAGGCGTGGTTGACCAGTTTCATGAGGCAATGTTTAACGCCATTCATCGCGACAAAAAAGCGATGCGCAAGCCAAAGGATGTTGGCAAGTTTGTCGATTCTCTGGGGCTTGACGGGGACAAGTTTGTAAAAACCATGAAATCGTTTAATGTTGACGCGAAAATAAGACAGTCACTGCAAAAGGCGAAGGATGTAAATATTTCCTCTGTGCCTACCGTGATCGTTAATGGAAAGTATCGAACCAGCGGCCAAATTGCCGGTAGCTACCCCAATCTGATTAATGTGATTAACCAATTAGTCGAGAAAGAGAGCGCACAGTAGTTGCAATTGGATGCCGCCTGCAACGGGCGGCATCGTTAGTCTCAAATGTCGTTGTTCTTGCTACACACCCAGTTTGTTTTGTAACTCGTCTATCGTTGCAGCCATTAAGCCTTTCTCCGCAGACAACTCAGCCACCTGGCGCCTTAGCTGCGCGACATCTGGCGGATTTAGTGTGCCTGTAAGTCGAGTGTTGAGAGCTGCAGTTTGTCGCTCCTGATCGGCTAATCGTGTTTTAAGCTGGTCGCGCTCGTAACCGATCTCATTGATTGCTGATTGCAATTCTTTCAGCTGTGGACTGGCACCGCTCGTGGTCGAAGTCTGCTGATGTTGATTTTTTAAGCGGCTGTTTTCTTGTGTCAATTGCTCAACATCTGCTCTCAATGAGGCGACCAGCGGCTTTAGGCGAGATACTTCAATCTCAAGATCGTTGGCGTTACTGCCATCGTTGCGCAACGCTTCGTTGACCGACTGTTGTACACGATCGTCGAACCCGGCTTGTTCTTGCTCGAGTCTCTGAGCCCACTGACGAAAACTGTCTCTTTCCTGTTCCATAGAGTCGACTTTCTGCCGTAAGCCGTGGAGCTCCGATTGTGCTTCTTCGCGCTCTCTTCCTTCTATAGCAAGTCGTTGTCGAAGATCTGCATTTTCACGTTGTGCAGTACGTAATTCTCCGACTTCCCGCTGCAACGACATGTAATTTTCGTTGTCTTCCATTGAGTTGACACTTTGCAATTGCACTTTGGTGTCTTCGAGTGCAGCGGCTAACTGTTGATTGGATTTGTCTTTTTCATCAGATGACGCTTTGAGCGCTTTGGTCAGGTTTTGTAATTTGTGGTTTTTCGCTCTTTCCTCGTTTAATTCAGACTGCAAAGACCGAGTCTGGTTTTCTGCTTTCTGTATTTGGCTGCTCAACTGACCACTTTGAGATTTGCTTTTCTCGATGTCTTCTCGCCCCTCGTCAATTTTGTTGTTGAGGGCTGCTATTTTGGTTCTGAGGTTGTTGTTCTCGTCGTCCAGAGCCTGATTCGATTTTTTGAATCGCGACACAACGCGAGCATGGTCTTCTTCTGTATCTGCCAGAGTATGCTGCCAGTCTTCTTCGATCTTGCGGGTATGCCGGTGATAGCCTAGTTTGCCTATTGCCCAGCCAACCAGTAGCCCAATCAGTCCTGCCAGTGCAAGACCAATAAGCATCTTTGACATCAGGTACATCGTTGACGGACTTAATGATGAGAAAAATGACATTCCAATGGACTCCACTAAAGATTAAATTCTATACGACGGTTGGCGGCGCGGCCGGCAGGTGTCGAGTTATCAGCAACAGGGTTACTTTCACCGTAGCCTATCGGACGAAGCTGACTATCTGGAAGCCCTTTCGACACCAAATAATCTCGAACGGCCATCGCCCTTTTTTTACTCAGCTCAAGGTTTATAACAGAATCTCCGCTTGAGTCAGTGTGACCCGAGATTTCTATCACCTGATCTGAATAGTTCGCTATTGTTGCTGCCACTGTGTCCAGCACCTCGATCGCATCGGCTGCAAGTTCGGCGCTGCCAGGATTAAAGGTAATTTTTGAAGTATCGAGTGCAGATAGCTTTTGGCTCAACTCACGAGCACGTACTTCTTCGCGACTCTCAATGACCAGTTCTGCCTGATTGACGCTATAGTTATTGACCACATCAAGCTTATTATTTGTGAGCTTTGTGGCGTTTTCTGCAAGTGTTTTGCCGCGTTCCCGGCTCGTGACATCTCCGCTGAGCATCATTTGGCCGCTGTTGATGCTGACTGAAAAATTAGCGACATCCCTGACATTGTTTGTAACTGTCAGTGCTTCACTGATCCAATCGGCGCTGGAGACTGAATCGTCGATGATCAGTTCATCTTTGTAATCGGCAGTTTCAAACAGCTCGGCTAAATCAAAGCGAATCGTTTCTGCCTCTTCAACGCTGCTTACGGTACCTGTTAATCTGATGGTGTTGTTGTGGCTTTCCACTCTCAACGATGCCGGGCGTTTCTTCGCTTCTCTGGGAGTATTCTCTGGTGCCGGCAATTCGGAATCGCGCGGTATAATTGCGAATGTTCCGCTGACCTCAAGGTCATTACCCAGCGCGCGTTTCGCAGCAGAAAGCTGCTGTGCGCCAAGGGTTTCAGATGATACAGATCCACCGAGTGTTGCAGCCTTGTCTGATACTCGAAGTGATGGATTGGCAATATTATCGATCCGCTCGATAATGGTTATCGCACCTTCCAGCCAAGATGGTGGCGAAGCGGTGGGCACGATGCTAATCGTGTTTTTGACATTATCTTTGCCATATTTCTCAGCAACAACCGATTCGACTCGCAGTGCCATTGTTGTTTCTGGCAACACGCCGCTTAGCGTCGCTTTGTCGTCCTTAACAGTGACCTCCAAGGTTGAGGGAGTCCATGGCGATTCTGAATCTACGACGGGCGTGTCAGGCTGAGCGTCAGGATCAGAGAGGGTGGCAGGGCTTTCATCGGATGTGACCAGGTTTGCGCTTGCACCGTCAGCGTCATTGTTGGTGCTGTCGCTGACATTGCTATCTGATTGTTCTACTGTGTTTTCATCACTGGCATCGGCATCGGCATCGGCAGCTTTGTTGAGCTCGTTCTGAACACTGGTTACGCCATAAACACCCAGTGCGATTTGCTCGGCTTCCCGGGCGTTTGCCGGAGATTCGACGTTGCCAGTGAGTGTTACACTGGTACCGTCCACGTATACTTGCGCTGTTGAAATGCCTTTGTTGGTTAACTCGGCGCTAACCCGTTCACTCAAATCTGATTCTATGTGGGGTACGAGTTGTGTGTAACAGTAAATAGCCACACCGGTGAGCAGGAGGATGCCTAATAGCAACAAGGCTATTGTGGAACCAGCGCCTCCTTTGCGCTTGTGTCTGGATCGGGTAGTTTGCATTCGGTTTCTCTTTTTCTTATTGGGGTGCCAACCGTGCGCCATCGCGATTTTTGGCGCAGCCAGCGCTGAGCGTCTGGCAGCCAGGGATGTGGCAGTGATGCTATGGAAGTTATTATTGTTGGATTGTAGTTCAACTCCGGAAAAGCATCATATTCCTGAACCGGAGACTAGCAAATGTGCTTAGGAGCAATCCTGACCACAACGAAAGTATTTCTCTGATTTCACACCGAATTCTGGTTGAATTACACTGCGTTCGTCGTCTGCCTACAGAGTTGGAAAATTGACATCCATGATCCGTAATTCGTTCAAATTTACCGGTATCTGTGTTGTGTTGGCATTGCCATTCCAGTTATGCATCGCTGGTACACAGGATAACCTTGAAGAGTGCCGTTCTGCATCAACAGATAATTTTAGTTTTAAAGAATGTGTTGGCTTACAGCATCAGGCATCGGAAACTCTTCTGGCCGGGATAGAAAATAGTTGGCGAGAGTATCTGATGGAACAGGAGCAGAGTACTCCTGGCACGGGTGCCGCGACAATTGCAGAATCTGAGGCCCCGGGGGTTGGCACTGATTACGACGCGTCACTGGGTGCTCCGGCAGCCATGAGTTCTGCTACTAATCCTGATAATAGTGACGGCAATTCAGTGATTACCGGTGGGGGTAAGGTGATAGCCATAGTCAGCGACGATACGGTTGTGCGCTCGGATTCGAGCAATGAGGTAGTCAATATTAGTAACCAGGCTCTGCTCGAGTCTGATTTTCCGGCACTGGCGGGTGACAACGAGGCTGATGTGTCGCTGCAGGCTCAGCGCCAGCGTTTCGAAATATTGGCCGACCTTTACCGACAATATCGGGATGAGCGTTGTACTTGGGAAGGTGGGTTGTACGGTGCGGATCGAGTTAATGTTTACATAACTGCCTGTAATGCATGGTTAAATCAGCAGCGTGCCAGGGTTATAAGCATGCAGTTAAGCGAAAAGCGGGCAAACGATGCCAATGGCACCTTCTTCAGTGGGTTCTACATAGAGGATGGTGTTGGCGGCATTTTCCAGTCCTGTGATCGCCGGCAGGAATGGCGGATTACTGGTGAGTCGGATGTGGTGGCCGACATCGCCCTGCGTTACGACTCGATAGCGCGCGATAACCTGGAAATGGCCTATCTGGAAATGCGAGGAGACTTCCTGCAACAACGTATTGATCCTGGATTTAGCGGAACATTGCAGGTTCGCAGTCTCAATCTGCTCCGAGCGATCGATGAGGCTGACTGCATCACTGTGCAGACCGCAGAAAGATCGGATCCGGTCGCAGGGGGAAATGTGCCAGGAGACGTCGATGCAGTTAATTCCGGGCTTTTAGATAGTCAAAGCATTGCCAGCCCTGCACCTGATGACATTACAGTTGATGCATTGGGTGCTTCTGGATTTCTCTATGGATACTTTGAAAATTGGGTGTCCGCCTGTGCCGTTGATCAAAATTCCGTGTGCATGGCGCAGGCGGATTCAGGTTACTCAGGGCAAGGTGAGTGGCGTCTGGTTGTGGATCGTTCACTGGAGGGAAGGTGGAGAGTAAAACTGATTCCCACCATTTCGGACACAACTATTGGTCGCTCAATCAGTATTGATATAGATGGCTTAATTGCCGGTTCGCACCCAGTGTCCAGCAGTGGAACCACAGTGAAAGCTCAAGTCGGACTTACACTGGCGCAAGGCGAATCTGCCCGCTTGTTAGTTAACCAAATGCTGAACGGGCAGAGACTGTCCCTGACCTGGTCTTTGCCATCGGAAATTGGTAACGAACTCAGCTTCTCACTTGTTGGTGTAACACGAGCGTTAGCGTTCTTTGACCAAAACGGGTAGACATAGCACTGGTGTCAGTACTCAATGAATGTTAACTGATCATCACATACTGGCTGGCAAACAGCCAAAATTTGCGCCACCACACTGGCCGCAATAACTGAAGGGTGTTTACCGGTTATTTCTGGTAGTCCGACAGGAATGTGTAGTTTTTCCAGTTGAGACTGTGGAATGCCATTGACCCGTAATTGCTCTTTGAGTAGAGCCGCTTTCCTGGCAGAGCCAATACAACCTGCAAAAATTAACCCTGGCTGTAACAGCGCCTGTTTACAAAGTTGTAAATCCTGTTGGTGGTCATTGGACATAATAATAACCACAGATCCGGTGGCGGGTGGCTCGTTTGCCAGTTTAAACATAGAGCGTCTGGTAACCAATGGCCCCTTTGGATCTGATTCGATAAATTTTTCCGCGAACCAAATTACCGATAGAGGAAGCAGGCACAATAGTCGAATCGTCTCAATAGCCACCCGGTGACGTCCTACTACAGTAACCGGATTTGCTGGAGCCCCTACCGGCAGCAACAGAATTTCCTCTTTGGAGGATCTTAGCAGATTAGCGCCTGACATCACGTCACCAGCTATTTGAGCATCGGCTGTATCCGTTGCCTCGTGTTGGCTGTGGAGCGACGCATACTCATCCTCGGTTAGAGCCTTGATAGTCGAGTTGCTGTTAGCGGGCCCTCTGCTAAACGCCAGCCAAACATTGTCACCTGCGCGGATTAGTGTTTGAGCGTCATGAACCCAGACATGGTTAGCGGTCGCATCAAAAAATTGATAAACAACGCGACAATAGCCGTTTGCCGTAGACAAAACCTCTCCGAGTGGATAGGCGACCTCAGTCCAGTGCTTCTTCTCATCCAGGAGTTTTTTCGCGTCACCGATGATCAGGTCGCGACGTTTGTCATTGATGATGTTAGTTGCTATCAACTCGTTGGTGAGTACGAGCATGCCCCGATCACCGTCTGGAGAGGCGCCGTTGACATCGCATACCACGGCTATCAAAACCGGCTCGTCGAGTGATAACTGTGTGCTGATTTGTGAAAGCCAGTGAAACATGGGGTTGCCGAAGTTCAAACGATTGAATAACACAGCTGAAAGGTTGATACCACGCGGCTTTTCAGGGTTGCCTGCTTATAGATAAACATAGGTGCATCGCGATAGTCAAACAGTTGACGATAGTGGGTGTCTGCTATGCCCAGTTGTTACAGATGATTTTTTTTTAACAAATACTCACTGGCCATGCGAATTTCCAACTCCCGACTATACTCCGTTAGATACAGGGAAATGAGCCACTCACATCTGGCAACAAAATGAGTGCTTTGCTCAAACAGGAGTAGGGCAAAAGCAGATGTTTGGAAAGCAATAGCGCTTAATGCTGAGCTAAAAAATAAAAATATCGAATTTACTCTGGACGATAAAAAGCAGAAGAAAATGAATAATAAATTAATTGCCCCAATACTCGTGACCGCAAGCACGATAGGGCTTTGCGGTAATGCGCTGAGCCAGCAGCCATTGAATGGCTGGGATGCGAAATTTCAAAAGCGATTATACCTGGGGTTAGGAGGGGGTACTTCAGTACTTAAGCCAGATACTTCAGGTATTGATGGTATCGATGTTATTGATGAAAACGACTCTGCGGCACACGTTACCGTTGGTATGGATTTCAACAGGCGTCTGAGTTTTGAACTTCAGTATGCAGAGCTTGGAACCGCTCAACTCAGCGAAGGCGCCGAGGTAGAATATACAGAAGTCTCACTGAGCGGTTTGCTGTATCTTTGGAATGCAACGGCAGGTGGGGCTTATAGTGACTACGACGGGCTCGATATGCGCACTGGCTTGTCCATATACGGGCGCCTTGGTGGCGGCCAGATGGAAAATGAAGCCACCGGCGTTGAAGCCAGCAGGGTTAATGATTTTCAGGTGACGGCAGGATTGGGTGCCGAGTACGGTCTTCGTAACGGGCTTGCAGTGCGTGCTGAATACATCTCCTATGATACTGACGCGCAGTATGGCGGTTTGTCGCTGTTATATCGATTCGGTGGACTCCGAAACTCCGGCTTTGAAGGCAGCACAGAGTTGCCATCCCTGCCACCGCCACAGCCTATTTCGACATTACCACCGCCGCCCACTCCGGCAGAATTGCCTGTGCCTGCAGAGCTGTCTTCAACAACCCTGCTGGTGGAAGATACTGATGCAGATGGGGTAGCTAACGCTGAGGACCAATGTCCTGATACCGCGGTGGGTACACCGGTTGGGGAAACTGGCTGTGCGATGTTTGATGGTGCTATAGATGGTGTGAATTTCCTCTCTGGATCAGATACGCTCACCGACTTTGCCAGAGACACACTGGACGGTGTTGTTGCAAGAATGCAGGAATTCCCCGAAATTCGCGTATCTGTACACGCACACACAGACAGTGACGGAGACGAAGCCGAAAATATGGAATTGTCACGTCGTCGGGCTCTGTCAGTCGTACGGTACCTGACCTCAAAAGGGGTGAGCCTCGGCAGGTTTGAGGCACGTGCTTACGGTGAACGCAAGCCCATTGCTGATAACGCCACTGTAGAAGGTCGGCAGTTGAATCGCAGAGTCGAATTCAAAAAATTGTAAGTGCCACTACAACGCTGATACAAGTTATATGAAGCATCGCGTCTATCGATGCTGTAAACAAGCAGTCAGACAGTGTCAACATAGGTTGGCACTGCTGGTTCTGTTACTCGTCGCAACTCTCGGTGCGGCGTCTGTTTACGGTGAAACAGAGTACAATTTCTCCTCCGTTCCAAGTCTTGTTTCCGGGGCACCCCTGTCCCTGGGGGCGGTCTATCGTTTCAAGCATGTTGCTGATGGCGTTGACGCATTGGTAACGATTGCGAATATGCACAATGCCACTGTTGTAGAGATTGACGATTCTCTGCAGGGGACAAGTGCCGCATTTCAACCACAAATAGACTCAACTGAATCAGGTGGCTATGTCGATTTCGACATAGCCTTTGTAGCGGGTGGAACTGATACTCAACAAGCTGTTTTTACGGTTGTAAGTGCCCTCGACCTGAATACAGTTACGGAATATGATCAGTTTTTTTCAGTGTCTGATTTTACAATCGAATCAGATACTGTCCTTGATGTGTCAGTTGAAGCACCGCAAGTCCTGACTGTAAATGGTGGATCGATAGCGTTTACGTCCGTCTCGCCATTGTACACGCGCGCTGCTGTGTCATTGGGTGTTCGCAATGCAAAGAGCTTTGTGTACAGAGTGGGTACCACCAGTAGTTCGCGTCGACAGGCATCCTTGTTATTTTCGCCGTTAGATTTCTCCGATCCTGTGTTTACAAACATCAATGACTCCCCTCAAGCGCAGAATGACCGTGATGTTGTAGATTTCAATAGTAGCCTCTCCGTCGCGGCACCGGGGTTACTCGTCAACGATAGCGATATTGACAATGACACACTGTCGATCACCCATTTTCAACATGGCGAAAAATCTCTTGAAGCTGGTAACACTGCAGAGTTGCCAGAGGGACATTTGACAGTTAATGCGGATGGATCCTATCGGTTTTTGCCAGCTCCAAACCTGAGTGGATCAGTCACCGGAGTGACGTATGTTGTTGAAGATGGAAAAGGGGGGCATGATGAAGCGATTCTGGATCTATCTATTCGTTCGGAGGCACTGCCAACAGATTCCAGACAGCTATTGCTGGATGAACCAGCCCCTATTGTTGCGGCAGTCAACGTTGACGAAGATGAAAACGATGATGGCTGGATTAATAGTCAGGAGCTACACGGTCCTGTGGATATTAGTTTTATCCTTCCCGAAAATGCTATTGCCGGAGACAGCCTGAGACTGTCTGACGGCCACAGTGAAAAACTATTTGTGGTTGATTCTGACGTATTGGTAGCCGGAAAGGTTGTTGCCTCATTTGTAGCGCCGGTGGACAGAGGGGTTATCGAGATCGAGGCAACCTATCTTGACGCCGAAGGTAATCTGGTATTGATGATGTCTGATCGTGCAATGATTGATCTGTTGCCAAATGCAGCGCCAACAGTAGCGATTGTTGCTGATCTCGATAATAGTGGTTTTCTGTCGCTGCAGGAACATGTCGAACTCGCCACAGTCGATATTGATTTACCCGCCAGCGCGCTGGTCAATGATCGTGTAGAAATTCGTGCTGGAACAAAGGTTATTGATGTAGTACTGGCACCTTTGGATATTGCAAACGGCAGTCTGAGTATACCAATTACCGTACCCCCCGAAGGGAGTACCCTGTCGGTGCTGGTTAAGATTTTTGATGAAGCGGGTAATGCATCAGATATCGCCAGCGATTCAGTAGTAGTAGACACAGTGGCCCCGGTACCGCCCGTTATTGACCCACTCACCACTGCAAGCAGCACCCCGATAATTACCGGAGGTTCCCCGTTGGGCAATGACTTTATCCTGAGTGTAACTGTGAACGGTGTTGTATATGCCAGTGGAGATGGTGATCTATTGGAAACGGGTGATGGAACATGGCGATTATCGATACCGGAGCTCGACGCCTTACCAAATGGAATTTATGATGTGCAGGCAACACTGTCTGACATGGCCGGTAATCAGAGCGTCGATACCACAGCTAACGAGCTCAAAGTGGATCTTATCGTGCCTAATATTTCGGTTGTGAGTACAGGACCGGTATCTGATCCCGCGCCGTTGATTAGTGGAGCCACTGATCAGGAAGACCTTAGTCAGGTACGTGTTGTAACGGTAGGCAATGTCTTTGTTTGTGACGCATTGGTTGAGGATTCAGAATGGTTTTGCCGCTCGCGGATTACATTGCCTGTTGGTGACACCTCACTACTTGCCAGTGTGTCTGATCGGGTAGGAAATTCAGGTAGTGTAGAATTTTCAATTGTGGTAGTCGCGTCTAGTGACCAGGACGCAGATGGTATTCCGGATGATGTTGATGGTACAGATGATGCCGATGGCGATGGCCTGGCGAATTACCTTGATGCAGATAGCGACAACGATACGATAGCTGACTATATCGAGGGGGCTATTGATAGCGATGGTGATCAGATCAGGGACTTTCTGGACCTTGATTCTGATAATGATTCTTTGAGTGATCTTTACGAGTCTGGCTTTAGCAGATTGGTCGACAGGGATGGCACTGGTACAATTGACTCATCCATTATCGTTGGTGTAAATGGCCTGGCAGATGTCATCGAAACTGTGAAAGACAGTGGAGAGTCACCTCTGCCAGAAGATAGTGATAATGATGGCCTGCCAGACTTTATCGATCGTGATAGTGACAACGATGGTATAGAAGATGTTGCGGAGCAGGGTATTCCTGAGTCTCCAGAGCCAAGCGCTCTACCCGCTATGTCAGATGACCCCTCATCGGCCTTACGGGACGCCGTTGATACTGATCGTGATGGTATAGCAGACTACCTCGATCTTGACTCTGATCAGGATGGTGTTCCGGATGTGATTGAGGAAAATGGTGTAGATGCTGATCTGGATGGTCGACTTGACGATTCAGTAGACGTGAACAAGGATGGAATCAGTGACCACCGATCCGGCAATGAGTATCTGGATGTCGACAGAGATGGAGTTGCAAACCAGAAGGATCTGGACAGTGATGCCGATGGCATTTCAGATTTGATAGAAAGTGGAGGCGTTGACGCGAATCTCGATGGTATACATGATGGTTGGGCTGATCAAAACGCAAACGGCATTAGCGATGATGTAGATCAGTTCTACACCGCCGGTTTCGACACAGATGAAGATTCTATTGATGATTTATACGATGCCGACTTTGTAACTGAACAAGACTCCGATGGTGACGGCATTATTAATAGCTTTGATGTGGACAGTGATGGTAATGGACGTTTAGATATATTGGACAATGCTGAGCTTGTCGCCATCGATTCAAACCGGGATGGTGTTCCCGATATGTTCGAACCTGAATTGCAGCCCGCAATTTCAACCGGCACCGGGGCGTTAGGTTGTTCTCTGAATTATTCGTCACGAGTAGCATTGGGTGACCCGACATTTCTGCTGATGTTTTTCTTTGCAATTGTGGCGAGTAGCAGACGTAGACTTGCGCAGCTTAGTGGTCTTACTTAGGATGGGGTGGCCTCCGTAATTGAAAAGCAAAAACGAGTACCGTTTCCGGTATTTTTAACGCCCAATTCGCCACCGTGTAAAGCAATAATTCTTTGTGCAATCGCCAGGCCCAGCCCTGCGTTTTTCTCGCCTATGTGCTGATTGTCAGCTCGATAGAAGCGATCAAAAATATTCCCTAATTGTGACTCATCGATTCCGGGGCCATTGTCTTCAATACTGAATTCCAGGACCTTCCTCGTGTTCTGTCCGGGGTCGACTTCCAGTTTTAGTAGAGACAGCTTTACCCAGCCGTTGTCTTGCGTATATTGCAACGCATTACTTAGTAGATTGCTTATTGCTCGGTCGATCATTGGTAAGTCGCCCAGTATTAAGTGCGGCCCTTCCTTTTGCTCGTAAGTTAGTTCAATCGATTTTGTTTCTGCGAGAGGCTGGTAACCCTGCATGACATCGCTAATGATATCACTTAAAGACAATATCTCTTTAACCGGGAGGTCGGGATAATTTTCCAGTTTAGCGAGTTCGAACAGGTTCGATATAAGGTTTTGTAGTCTTTTGCTGTGCTTTAATGAAATGCTTAGATAGCGCTTTCGCTCTTCTTCGGTGAGTGTTTCATACTTCTGTTGCAATAACTCCAGATACCCCTGTGTTGCGGTTAGTGGGGTTCGAAGGTCATGTGAGATGTTAGCGATAAACTTTCGTCTGTTTTGGTCCTGTTGTTCCAGCTGCTGTATCTGCTCAGTGATTCTCTGTGCCATTGAATCGTAGTTGCTACCCAGTTTCGAGATCTCGTCAGACCCGGTGTCGCTGGCGGCATCTCGGTACAGTAGATTTTGGCGATAACCGGAAATTCTGAAATCATCGATTACCCCGCTGAGAATATGCAGTCGTGCTGTGATGCGTTTAAATATCGTGAGTCCTGCCAGGAGGGAGACAAGTAGGCTGCCGATTAGCGCGTAGATACCGATTGTGGAGATAAGGTCTGTAGCGCGACCGCGCTGATATCTCTTATGATCCTCACCACGTAAAGTGACATATAAATATCCGAGTTCCCGTTCTCCGGCTGCAAGTCGGGCTACTGAAAAAGTAACGGGGTTGTCGGGTGCTCGTGGGTCCTGTGCAAATAGCGGGAATCTATCGGAGTTGCTTTGTAAAAAATTCATTAGTGGAGCGAGGGAAATTTTTTTTATTAGTAGTTTTGATGAATCAACAGACGTCGAGGTTATTTCGCCATCCATATTCAATAAATACAATTCCACATCTGGATTGACAATCATCATCAAATGGAAGAGTTGCTCGATATATTGTCGATCAATATCTCCTGTCAACGTTTGCGGAATCTCAGTGACCAGATTTCCCGCCAGTTTGGCGTTCTCTCGTTGCAGGTCACCCATTATTCTTTGCCTGGTCAGCGAATAAGAAATCGCTGAGTAAACAATTGCGGTGACAAAAAGCAGGGCGATTAGTGTTAGTGCCAGCTTCGCATATAGGGATTTAGGCAATGTCGACTACTCGGCTTTTGCGAATTCGTAACCTACACCCCAACGGGTAAGGATGTATTCAGGCTCATGGGGTTTGTTTTCTATTTTTGACCGCAGCCGGTTAATGTGTGAGTTGACGGTGTGGTGATACCCTTCGTAGCTGTAGCCCCAAACTCGATCGAGCAACTGCATTCTGGAGAAAACTCGGCCTGGATTGTCCATGAAATGGTGAAGCAGATCGAATTCCTTAGGAGTCAATTCTATTTCAGTTCCATCGAGAAAAAGCCTGCGATTTTCGACATCGATTTCAAGTGCCTTAAACCTTAAAGCAGTTTGCCGCGGTTCGTCAGACTCAGAAATGTTCGCACGCCTCAGAAGGGCCTTGACCCGTGCGGTCAGTTCCAGCGTGCTGAAGGGTTTTGTCATGTAGTCGTCGGCACCCATCTCGAGACCCAAAACCCGATCGAGTTCCGAGGATTTTGCTGTGAGCATCAATATGGGGATCTGTCTGTTGCTCACCCGTACAGTTCTGCAGATTTCCAGGCCATCAACCTCCGGTAACATAATGTCCAGTATGAGCATGTCAAAAGACTCGGTTTGAGCCTTTTCCAGAGCGTCGCGGCCATTTGGCACCCAGGTGCACTCACATTGAACGTCTTTGAGTTGGAGAGCGACCAGTTCAGCGAGATCTGGATCGTCTTCTACGAGCATTATTTTTCGAGTGTTGATGTCTTACTCTCCCGGTTCTCGAGGCACCATGGTCAGTTTTTATGCTCACGGGGCGCAATCAGGTCGAAAATCAAACCAGCAGCCGTAGTTCTGAGTACGCTGGTGTAAAGATCGGTTTGTTGTTGGAGCAAAGGAAATACGGTGTACGTTCCCCGAACTATTGGATGACGGTGGCAAAGTGTACCCAATTTATCACTTTGCTTGCATCATGGTCTGGTAACTCATTTCTAACAGATTTGTATCAGACGGTCAGATTACGTCGAAGGTAACCTTTTTGCGGGTTTGGTCATGGTGTTCCTGCCTGTGGGTATTGCAGGCGAACAAATAGCGGGTGATGGTGTCGTTTTGATGGCAGTATGCGTTGAGGTGGGATACCATATTCTGTTGATTAGAAAGACGTTAGCTTCTTTCTCTGCGCCCATTTGCACTGGCGTAATGGGCTTCCGAAGTTTGGTTTGTTTATGCCTCCATTCGTGAGATCAAAAATTGTTGAATATAGAAAAATACTATAAAAAAAGCGGCAACGTACTATCGTTTTCGCGAGATCAGGCAAGCATGTTTGCCAAGGGCGAGGCTGGAGACTTTAATCCAATTCACGATATTGATGTGCGACGTTTTTGCGTACCTGGTGATTTGCTTTTCAGTGTTGCACTACACAATGTGGGTGTATATCAATCGATGCGTTTTGAGTTTATGCAACTCGTGACGGATGCGCACGAACTGGAGATTGTTCAGGATGGAGAAAAATTTCTTCTTCAGGACACCTCTGGCAGAATATATCTGCAGGTGATAGTTGCGGGGAAAAAATCAGCCGATGCGGATGTCATCAGTGAACTGTCTCGTGCTTATATCGAGTTTTCAGGGGTTACATTTCCGTATTTGCTGGTAGACCTCTTGCGCGATAACGAAGTCATGATTAATCCCACACGGCCAGTGGTGATGTATAAAAGTATGGCATTTACGCTAGAAAGATTTGAAACGGAAAAACTGTCACTTGATTACTCAGGCGGGTCGCTTATCGCAGATGGTAAAAAAGCGAAGGTAGATTTGCCGTTCGGAATTCTCAGTGGAGGGGAGCGGATTGGCCATGGCAGTAAAGAGATGTTATTGGGTGGGTTGAGACCTTATAACGAAGAACTGATGGATACGTTGGTTGAAGATTATAATGCCATCAAAGAGAAATACATTGTTGGTAGCTAGTGGGCTCCGCTTTCGGATAGAAAACCTGGTTTTTGGATTCGCAGCATTTAGTCGCTGTAGAAAAGTTACAGTCCACAATCACAGCATTGCTTTGTGAGCATTGCGTCGTGAGCATTGCAAGCTAATGTCTCGTGGATACACGCGTGTGATAACGACGGACCCTGTCTTTGGTTATCGTCTCTGGCTAAGGTTTGATGTCTCTTGATAAGCGGCCCTGATCGTCGCCCATGGCGTGCTGGCATCGCAGGCCTGCTTATTACCGGCATGATCTTTCTGACGATTATCCAGGATATATTTCTCTCTGAGAGTGCTTCCAGTGCTAACTGGATTCCCGGTATTCTTGGATGGGTGGCTGCCGCTTTATTGATCGACCGGATAAAGCCCGCGCAAAGATGGCAAATCGCTGTAATTGCATTTATCGGATTGTTGATGCACTTTGCCGCTACGTTGCGTGGTGTCGAGATTGATGTCGGCAAAGTGGTTGGAATTAACGCAGGCCTGATTTCAATGATTGCGGCGGTTGGTTTTTTGCGGTTAGTGGTGAACCCCGGACTGGCAAACGAAAAGCTGCCGGTAGGTGGTACGGCGTATTATCGAACAATGATCGGGGTTTGGTTATTTGGTTCGGTGATAAACATATCTGCACCGATTCTTTTTGCTGATCGCCTGGCTCGACGAGACGGTTTGAGTCGTTTAGCGTCACAATCGATAGTTCGGGTGTTTACCACCTGCTCGGGGTGGTCACCTTTTTTTGGTGGCATGGCGGTGGTGCTGACCTATGTACCGAATGTTAATCTTGGCCTGGTGATCTTGCTTTGTCTGCCGTTCTCATTGTTCGGGTTGGCATTGGTTTTGGCGGAAGCGAGTACGAGGTTCAGCTCTGAGCTATCTGTATTCCGTGGCTACCCAGTCCAGTTCTCCAGTTTGTGGGTTCCGGCATTGCTCGCGGTGATAGTAATGTCTTTATCGTGGTGGATGCCATTGTGGTCTGTATTGACCCATATTTCACTGGGTGCGCTGATAGTGTCGATTTTCGGTCTCAAGTTGCAAATGAGTTGGGCGGATATGCGGCAGGCACTGGTAAAGCAGGTAACTGAACATGTGCCGGGTATGGTCAACGAGCTATCGTTGTTCTTGGTCGCCGGTGTTTTAGCGGCAGGATTGGCTAGTGTTCTGGCCAGTGATATTGAATGGGTTCCCGCGCAACATTTCGGTTTTGAGCAAGCAATACTACTGCTCGGCTTTATGGTGTTGCTTGCCATTATTGGCGTACATCCGGTTGTTACAGTATCTGGTGCAACTCCGCTGGTTCTAAACCTGAATCCTGATCCGGACCTGTTAGCTGTTGTGTACCTGCTTGCCTGGTCGCTTGGCACCTGCGCAAGTCCCTTGTCAGGAACTCATCTGGTGTTCCAGGGGCGGTATGGTATTTCCAGTTGGCTTGCAGCATCGCGAAACTGGCCGTTTGTAGCAGTGTTGTACATCGCGGCTATCCCCTTTTTACTATGGATTAGCGCACTGCTCTCAGAGAGGGCAATTACAATGTAATGGAGGTGCTACTGCAGAGAGGACTCTACCAGTGTCGCCGGGGTCCGGTATCCAGATGTACAAAATCGGATTTTTCGTAATACCCAACGCCACCAACTCGCAGGCTCATGCCTAAGTCTCTTATTAACCGGGTATCTATACCTTCTATTCGCAAATCGACTGCCTGACCCTTAATGTGGTAGCTGTTAGGAGCAACCCCCGGATTTGTCATTGCCAGTTTTCTGTTGGTCTCCTCTGATCGATAGCCGGAAATGACACTGATCGGGTGTTTGTTTTGCAATTTCGCATTGACCAGATAAATCACCGAAAGCAATCTCGGATCTATTGGAATAATTCCCCCGGTCCTGTGATCTCGGAGCAGGTGATTAATTAGCTGAAGTCCGTCAACGTTGTAGTTTCCATTCTCCCAAAATACGGTATCAACATGCTCGGTTGTATGCAGGTTGTACAGGTTCAGTCGAAGTTCTGGATAGGATGACGCGGCCGCACTTGCCATAGCTGGAGCTAATGACAGACCAAGACCGGCAAGCAGAGTCTTGCGTCTTTGCCGATCGAAGCGAAGACATCTGTCTGAGGAGGTGTGGGAGGGCATGGATTCTGTCCGCACAGCGTTGAGTGGCGCGATGCTACGGAACTTTCCGCTAATTTTCAGTGAACCGTTCTAATGTTTAAGGAATTATTCCTCAAATTGGGCGGAAAATGTTGAAAAACAATGTGGCAGGGCTTTTGTGCTTGGCGTTCACAAATGTTTTTCCCAAGTTCCGATTTGGCGGGCCTGACATTGTCTTTGAGGAATTTCCTCCAATAATTTCAATGAGGTAAGCAATGTTTCAATCCGCTTTGTTTAACCCCAAACTGCACTGCAGAGAGATTACCGCAAATAGTTGTTCACATTTAAATGACTTGCCTGCTGTATATTGACTTTCAGAAATCCTTAGCAACAAAGAATAGAAACAGCTGCGTGCAACGTTGGTCGCGTCTCTTGAATGGGACAAAAGCAGAATTATATTCAGGAAGAAGCGGCGGTAACGCAGGAAGAAATATCATGAAAAAGAAATGGTCGTCAGACAAAGTACGCGTCGTCCAGAAATGGTTGATTGAACGCTGGCCAGAGATGTTTACACCTTCATCCGATTTGAAGCCTCTAAGCCTCAGCGTCTATAAAGACATCCTCGAGTGTCGTTCAGACAACCCGGAACTTTCGGGTCGGGTACTACGAGAAGCGCTAAAGCGGCACACCACGAGTTACGGTTATCTGTACGGCATGCTGAAGTACAGTCACCGTTATAGCTTGACGGGTGAGCAGGCTGAGGTGATTGCACCCGAGCACAGAATCTGGGCAAGAAATACGCTCAAATTAAAGCAAAAAGTTGCTCAGAAAGTACGCAAGCAAAAAGGTCAGCAAGCGGTAACTACACGCGGCAATTCTAAACTGAGTGCGCGACCTTTAGGGACTTCCGTTCATGGCCGTACCATCCGTAAAGCCCCAGTCATTCGGTACAAACAACCGAAAAGAAGGCAGATCGATACCTCACGCCCGCTGGATCTGCTAGCTGGCTGAGTTTCGGTGTGACAGTCTGCTAAGCCGGGCGACGTGCAGCGCTCCCGAACAGCTATGAGCGCAAGCCCATGTTATTTTGCCTGTAGGGCTGAACACTCAGCTGAGCTGTTCATTGTTGAAGGGAAGCATGCTGCGAACGCTGTTAATCGTGCTCGCGACAAAAGCAATCAGGCCGTGCTTGCGATGCAAGGTAAGGTGCCTAATGTTGTTAAAAATAATCTTCGGCAGCAGATAGCCAGGAACGAGCACGTTAGACAACTGATATCGGTGCTTACATCGAAAGTTGATTCAGATGCTGTGCCTGTTCGCACGTTCAACCGGGTGCTAATCCTGAGCGACCCGGATGCTGACGGATTGCATGCTGCGATGCTGCTTGTTTGTTTGCTGGCTGAAGCGTTTCCGGATCTGGTACGCGAAGAGAGATTGCTGCTTTGTCGTTGTCCACTGTTTATGTTGGCATCAGATGAAGGGGAGTATTTTTTGGCCTACAGTGCACAAGAGATGAGGCGACGCCAGGATCAAGAGGGTCACAGCTCAACCCGGGTGCAGCGTTTTAAGGGCGTGGCAAGTTTGCCTTTGGCGGTATTGCACAGCGCTTGCGTTGATCCGGTCAGCCGGTCAGCCAGGCTGTTGTCTGAGCCTGACTGTGCATTGATTAAGCAGCGATTGCTCTGAGGTACTGCGAGTAAGTAATGCCAGGCAACAAAAGCTGTTGCCTGACAATCAGAGACCCGGGCTAGAAATCCGGGTATTCAGACCAGTATATTCGATCGGTTAAAGCACCAAGATCATGCTCCATCATCACGTGTGGTCCGGAGGATGTGGCTATAGCCAGCTTTTTGGTGATGTTACCGTTGTCATCGGTCGTCTTGGTTTCTACAAAGTAAGTCTGAACTGACGCGGGTAAACCTGAGCCCGGGACAAATTTGCCACGATCAGTTTTGACGTAACTACCTTCTTCGTCATCACCCTGGCCGTCGAGATTCGCTACTGGTGTTGCATCCCAAAGATTAACTGCCCAGAAAACCCCTGCACCCAATTGCGGTTGGCAGCCACCGTTGTTGGCACTGGGGACATAGCTGGTAAACATCAATTGGTTGTTTAATGTCAAAGATGATCCCAGCACCTTTTCGCCACTACGCTCCATTTGCAACAACCATCCTGAGCTATCAGCCAGAGCCGCCTGTGCGGTAGCTTTCTCGGCTGCGGAGCCTTGGCCCAGCACATTGTCAGTTGCATCAAAAAGATCAGCCTCTTTGATGGATCTGTATGAGACAGTTGAGTCTGCCTCGTCATCGATGCCGTAACCCTTGTTCTCGTTTAGCTCATACGGGTAGCGAACCAGATAAAAGCGGTCATCAATAGTTCTGTTTAACGGATGCGCCTGATACCCAGAGCCTATCCCGATATTCAGAACGAATTTTCCCTCTTTCAAGGTAAAAGTAATATCGGGTGAATGATAGAAACGGCGCGTTGAATCTGCATTGTCGTCGGTGCTCAGCTCCGCTATGACTCCTCCTGAAACCAGGCCAGCTTTAGCTGATGCGTTAGGGTCTATGTCAAAACGCCATAACTGACCACCCATGTCGCCAACGTAGAACTGTTCTATATGACCGTCTCCATCCCCATCGATGACTTTAACCGCCGAAGGGATGCTGTAGTCCATCGCTGTGAATGTCTTGTTTGGCTGAGCATCGGTATGGCCGCCGCTCCACAGTTTTTCGCCAGTCGCAGCATCGACAATATAGATGACGCGCCCAACGGTATCTACCGAGCGGACAGTATTATCATCCTGATTTTCATCGTATCCGCCACCGAAGATCAGCACATCGCGGCTGGCACCCAAATATTTTATTTTGGCTACCACAGGTTTCGACCAGGTTTGCCCTAACTCGCTATATTCGCTGCTACCGCCTGTAATCTGAAACAACAGTTTTGGGTCAGTTCTGGCGGATACATCCAATGCGTAATAGTTACGACCCCCTCGACGCATGCCGGCATACAGATACAGGTGATCCCCAGACTCAATGATGCCATTGTTGTTGTTATCCTGTGTCCACACGGACATTGGCCCATCTAAACCATAAGGTTTTTTATTGGCCGGATTGTTGTCGAAAAGTATTTCCAGGTTGGGTAGCAATTCTTGTGGTATGAATGAAAAGACTTCTTTTCCATCTTCTCTATCAATAGCGTGAAGAAAACCCTCATTGGTTGCCATAAAGATAACCGAGATTGGACTATCTGATGGGCCATCGTAAGTTACTATTTGTGGTTGTGAGTGCAGTGGATCGCCCATGTGCTGACGGGTGTCGTTGTACTGATCATCTCCGTCTTCATCGTCAACGTCTACACCCCGTGCCCAGCTTATCAGTAAATCGCGCTTATCTGCCTTATCAGCAGCAAGGCCCAGATGAGTGTATTTTAGATTGTCATTTGTTACGGTAAACGCATTGCCTGTAGCTGTGAGATCGTTTCCACTTACGTTTGTATATACATTGCGAGTGTTGTGATCTATTTCATGAGCGGCACCACCTTGAGATACATTGTTCCCATCAGCGCTATCAGACCAGTAGCTTTTGGCGCTTTCTTTAAAATTTCCGGTATTACTATCCATAGCGGGCTGGGAGGGTGTGCTTGCATCATACAAGGTAACCGGATCACCGTTCAGTTCGTAGCGTTTCAGGTTTCCAACCCATCGGGGCGTGCTCTTTGGCTGAAACAGAGCAAGATACAAGTCGTTTCTGTGGGTAAGCTTTGAGAAACGATCTACGGTCACGCCCGGTGCGACGAATGTGGTGTTGACATCCTGAACGCCGTTAATAATGTTGGTCAAAGCATCACTGAGTTGACCAGCCGTATCAGCGGTGTAATAACCGCCTCCGCCAGCACTGGCCACGTCTTTTAGCCACTGAGTTGTAAAGTTGAATCCGATGGTATGGGTGATTATTTTGTTGTCACCGTCGCGGAGGAATTCTGCAATCTCCTCACCGCAGGTTCCTCTATCGAATGATTGTTGATCGCAAGTTCCACCGGTCAGATTTTTTACTTCGGTGATTGCCCCGGAGTCCGCGGTAGGTTGGCCGTCAGTCAATAGGACAATATGATTTGTCTGACATTCGGATTCAATAGGGGTAATGTATTTTGCGGGTCCTGCTATCTCTTCTGTCGCGCAAAAATTTCCGTTGAGTGCACTGGTCAGACACTGTGGACTACGAATAGGATTGCCGCCGGTATAGCTTTCCTTGTGCGATATTCTGCCGTATTTCCCCCAGTACCAGGGGCTACCTTTGAATGAGTCATTGTAGTATCGAAATTTGCCATATTTGACATCGCCACCTTCGAAGTACCTCTTTGCCTCAAGCATGGCGCCAACCGTCGGTGTCCCGCCTTCCGGCAGCATATCGTTCAGTACGTGAATTATTTCTGAGCGTACATCTGTAACCGGCCCATCAATCTGGTCAGAAGCCGTGCGTATCTGTGATTTAAATTTAATCTTTAGTGCTGGTGCCGTAGCTTCGCTTTTGTTGAAAGACTTAAAGCTGCGTTCACCCCCTCCGCTTTTTGCTTCCAGCAGCAACATCATGTTGTTGTTTTCTGTCCAGTCAGCCCGATTCACGATTTGCTGAGTCATATCTTTCAACGACGGTGATAGCACAGTGTCGTTAATTGAAGTGGAGATATTACTCCATTGAACGGCAGGCGAGATCTTGGGGCGGTTGGAGAGATTGAATTTGTTTGATCCAATGCTCGCAGCGTTTCCGGTATTTTCCAGTGCCATATTGACAGTAATATCGCCACTGTTAAATTGCGATCTTCCAATAGTGGCAGTCAGGGTAGCTTCAACGATTTCTGCATCTTTGGGTACTGCAACATCTCGGAAATACAGACCGGTTGAGTAATCGTTGTAGTAGTTGGAGTGATCGCGAATAACAAGGTCTTGATAGCTTCGATACATAGTTCCATGCCTCCAGCTTTGGTTAGCTGTATTCTGCATGGCGTCATCGTTACCTGCGCCGACCTTGGCGATTACTGTCGTGGTTGAACAACCACCTGTTGACGGAATATCGGTCAGTTTGTATTCAACTCGAAGTACAGGGCCGTCCGCAGAACCGCTGTCGAATGCCGAGGCTATGCGTGCACCGTTACCATTGACTATCATTGCAAGAGCATTTCCCCCGCACCAATCAGTCTTATTTACAATTTGCTGTACTAGTGTTGCCAGGTTGGGTGATTCGTAAGTACTGTCGGCGCTCCAGTTCGGGATACTGTTCCAGGCAACACTGTTGTTTGTTCTCTGGCGGTTGCTAATTGAGTTGAAATTGTCATTAAACGCCAACGAGTTATCGGTATTTTCAGCATGTATCGTCAGGCTGCTATATGAGTCGTAGTCACCTGGTGACGTAAAAGCTATACGTGCGTCAGTGATCGTTGCTCCCTGGGGAATGTCAAGTTCAGGGAATCTCAGGCCCACCCAACTTGCTCCTACAGGCACACCCGGCATCTGCATCAGCGTCAACTGTGTGTCTGTCAGGCTGACAGCGCCATTACCTGCTTCTATGGCATCGTCTGTACTGGCAGAGACTCGAGATTGTGCGGTGAATGTTGTGTCGTCATCACAGGGTTGACCATTGCATAACTGCTGATCGATAGGTCTGATGGGGTATATAACGCTGCCGCCGCTCTGAGAGTGGCTAAATCGCATTAAGCCTGCATTGATGTCAGTGGTGTTCTCCAGTACTGTAGTTAATGATGTTCTTAGACGCTCCAGGCGTGTTTTGCTGGTTCCATCGTAATCGCCCATTGACCCTGAGCCATCAAGGATAAAAAGAACATTGGGTTGTGTATCTTGGTTAGAGGCCTGTGAGAAGAAGATTTCGATGTCTTCGGCCCAAACAGGGTTGAAAATGACAAACGTTGCAAGTACCGCATTGAAGCATTGTCTGCATTTGGAAAGACAATTGACCATTATTATCCCCAAAAAGATTATTCACGCTGCGAGAAGGCGGATTGAGCCGCTCTCATATGAATGACTGCAACTATATTGGGCGATTGGAGAAATTCTTGAGTGTTATAGTGGCTAAGCTATGGCAAACGGGGGATTAATGTAAATTTTGTGCTTTGTGCACTGTCTGACAGGTGTGTGACACTCTAATGCGTCGCTACTACAGAGAGCACGCAGATCGACTCAATAAGTGGTAACGATCAACTGGCATCTGGTTGGGCCGATAATCGGTTGTGCTTAAGTATCTCCTGAATTGTTCAGGCCCACCTGTTGTTTCCGGTTAGCCAGGGGAGTCGGTTTGCTACGCATGTGTTGTCTGCGCTCGCCAGCGCCTGATGCGTGCGATGACCTTCCATTTGGATCGATTGCAGGAAACATGCATGGTCAACGCGTACTATCTGACCATTTGGGCAATCCTATTCGATTGGTTTGGATCACTGTTCTCTAATGATCCATTAACTGGCAAAATGTGGAAATTCTAGCTGTTTTGGCTATTGAAATAGTCTCTTAATTTTATATAGTCCTCTGCCAACAAATCGGCTTTTTGCGGAGGGGTGAATATGGCATGAACCTCTGCTTTTGGGTTTATTAGAATTATCGACGATGAGTGATCCACCAGATATTCTTTGGTGCTGCGATCTTTTGGTAGAGAATAAACAGCACTTACCTGTTTCGCAAAAGACGCAAGGTTATTTTCAGTACCAGTTGCCCCGGCAAAATTCTCATTAAAATATTTTACGTACTCCCGTAGTCGTTCAGGGCTATCTCGCTCTGGATCGACTGACACTAGCAAACCTTTTACATTGTTCGCTGCATCTTGTTCGGCCAGGCTTGCATACATCTGACTCATTATGTTTAGTGATATCGGGCAGGCGTCCGGGCAGTAAGTGTACCCAACATAGATAAATGTCCAGCCGCCAGAGAAGTAGTCTTCAGTTAATGGCTCATTATCTCCGCTGATTAACTCCACGGCAGTTAGTGCGATTGGGTCAGGAAATGCGAAGCCGGAAATTTCGGGTCGCGTGGCCTCGGATTGCCCTCCGGTATTGAGTAAAAAGCCAATTGCTGCCGCCGCTATACAGACAGTGACAATGAGCATTCTTGGGATTAGAGAGTTTTTCATGGGGTCAGTTGGATAGCAGTTGTTAGCAGTCGGTAAAATTGTGTACTTTGAAGGTGTACGGTTGCAGCGTTGAATCATTTTCAGGGGGCAGCGATATACAACCGGACTACCTGTAAATATAACCGTTGCCAGGCTTTCGAGCTGATTTTTATTTTGTACCGATGATGCAATCACTTTTAGGTGATGATCGTTGTCGCAGTACTCTGCCAGCTACGGATCGAGGGGGGCAACGCAGAGACGAATAACGCCAGCCAAGGATGGCGCTTGATGAGGTCACTTACTGTGGGCTGGTGAGTTAGCAGGGCACCTGCACGATGTCAGATGCCCCTTGCGTAAAGTGTTTTCAGATCCTGGTGTTAGTTGTTCCAGACTGCTGCGTTTTCCTCTTCGACTACGGTACAGAAATCTTCTGTTTCCATTGAGGTGAAACGCACCAGGGTGGCAGAGGCGGCATACCAGTATTCTGTGACAACCAGAGGTACTCGCTCACTCAGTTCCGGGAATTCTCTTGTTGCGTCGGGTTCGCCGATATTGGATCGGTAATCCGAAAATTTTTCTGAGCAAGGGTGGTTGTATTCGTGGCTGTCGGAGATTGAATCACCGTCGCTGTCCAAATCGAGGTAGTTGGGCACCCCGTCGTTGTCGATATCGCCTGTGCCCTCGACAGCATCGGAAACGCCATCTCCGTCTGTGTCTGCGGTATCGCTGTCGCTTTGAACAACACCGGAGTTATCGTTGGCTGCTGCGATTGTAGGTTCGGTAGTGCCGGGTTGCTGCTGTTCGTTGTCACCTGAGCTACCGCAGGCAGTTAGTGACAAGAGCAGGCAGGCGGACAACAATTTCAGTTTTGGCTTAAACAACGCTTTCTCCAAATTTCTGGCTAAAACTGACATAGCATTGACTACGGCAGCTATCATGAATCTAAGGGTTTACACGGGCAAATCCGGTTTGGCGCCGTATCAGCCAGTAATGCAAGTGGCATTCCTTTCAACGCACCAGCTCGACACAGGAGATATGTAACAATTCGCTACTTAAATGCTTTTTCTGCACTCGCAATAATTGTCGCTTTTTCAATTGGTGCCGGTATTGGAAGCGGGCTCGGATACAGGATGGGGTCGAGTCAGATTGCGGTATACAGTAATGAGGTTGCTCCGCATCAACACGCCGAGTTTTCAGAATCTGTTCCCGCTGTTGTTCCGGCTGAGAAGTCAGACCAGAACGACGCGCAAGCCCCGTTTTCTTTGAGCACGTTTGATAAAAAGCTCTCCGATATCGAGCGTAGGCTGGCTTCTCTGGAGATAGATCGTCTCGAGAGTACGCCACCAGATTCAAGCGAATCCGTTAGAGGTCCGCAGGACCTGCCGCGGTCTGGCGATCAGTTGCAAAATCAGCTACGACGCGCAGGATTTTCTGACAGTGAGGTCGGTGTCATATCTGCCACTCGTGACGAGCTTCGGCTGAGACGTTTGCAGCTTAGAGATACCGCAATTCGAGAGGGCTGGTTTAGAACTGATACCTGGGACTCACAGGTCCGCGAACTTGACAGTGATTCAGAGTTGCGAAAAACGCTCGGCGATCAGCGTTTCGATGACTACCTTCTGGCAACCGGGCGGAACAATCGAGTCAAAATTGATGAATTAATGACTGGCTCAGTCGCGGAGCAGGCAGGGTTGCTGGCAGGTGATTTGATACATCGATATGCTGATGTACGTGTTTTTAATAGTAGTGAGTTACGTAGTCTTACAACTGCTGGCCAGGCTGGTGCAAGCACAGCGCTGGTAGTACTCCGAAATGGAGAATTGGTCGACCTGACCGTGCCTCGTGGGCCATTAGGAGTAATGATCTCTGGCGCGGCGATTAACAACACCGATCAGTGATAAAGAAAACGGAAGTAAAACCCTGCGATGGGGTTAGTGCCTGGGAATGTATTAAAACGCCCGGTCTGATCGACCGGGCGCAACTCGTTGATACGCGGGGCTAGTTGGTAGCCTTTTTCCGATCTTGCTCAAGTTCTGCGAGTAAGTCAGGTTCAGCTTTGTGACCTTCATTTTCAACCAGTGATTGTTGCGCCTGGTTGTGACTGTCAAGCTCAGTGACCTTCTGGTTCGCATCCATATAGGGACACGCAGATACGCCGCTGGCAGCCAATAACAAAGCACCCGTCGCTACAGTGAGTATAGATTTCAAGATCACCTCCTTTTTATATCCGCCCAAGGGACTTTATTACTCGCATATTTGGAGCCACATTGCAAACAGCTTTGCACCTGATATGCTGGTTTTTTCAAGCGAAATGATGCCGACCCCTGGACTCATATGGAAAAATTAGTCAGTTGCCTTTCAGAATCTCAGTGGCAGTTTGAGGGATAAGGCTTTTAGTGGGTTCACGGTAGGGAGTGTCGTCAGCGTAAACAGCCGTGCGTAAAGTCATGTGGCCTAAAGCCTTGAAGCTGGATCGAAGCCGCAGGATCAGCCAGTGCGTGAAATGCCGCTGGTACTTAAAGCATGCGCCCGAAGATGAAGCAGAAGTTGTCCTTTGCTTCAAGAAAGTTGCTTGCCAGGCCTGGCGCGACAGTTTTACTATCGCATGCAAAGTGGCCTGTGTTGCTGGTTATGCAGGCAGGATTCACTACTACGCCGTAACATCAGGAGCCGGTTGTCCTTGCAGCCTTCTTTATGAAGTGCTGTCGGGTAGTTTAGCCTCATCATACAGGTTTACCTGTTTGATATAGCGCTGAGGAATGGATAGCTAACAATGGTTAGGGAGATCAGTTTTTTTTGAACCGAATTTAATAGCTGCCGCTACCACTAATAACATCGGGGTGATGCGGGCAATGGAATGTCCAGCTTGTGTCCCTATCAGGCCGGGTTAATGTCCCGGAACTAATAGTGATTTTGCTCGATGGGTAAAGCAACAGGAGTTCGTTGTGAGCGCACGTAAACAAGGAAAAGTTAAGTGGTTCAATACCGAAAAGGGATATGGATTTATCCTGAGTCCGGAGGGTGAAGATGTATTCGTCCACTACAGAGCCATCATGTTCGACGGGTTCAAGAAGCTGCGTGAAGGGGAAACTGTCTCTTACCTGCAGGTAAAAAGTGATAAGGGATGGCAGGCGGCAGAAGTTGAGGCAGTGTCATCCGGGTCGACTGAAGACGGCGATGACCAACCTGACAGGCAAGCCATTGATGATCACGACCATGGTCACATTGGTGATCAGGATCAGGATCAGGAATAGCCTTGCTGGCAATTCAGCGCTTGTCCGCTGAGTATGAATGTGAGATCGAGTCGATATGGCCGATGGTCGTTATTGCAGTTGGGCGATAGTGCATTTGGTCGATAGTGCAGTTCGCTGCTGCACCTGATCCACAGCAGCAGTGGTTTTTAAATTCCGGTGCGGGCGACCTTTTCCTGTTAGCCGTTGACACGTTAGTCGAATTTTTCGAGTAGTAGAGATCGTTGGTTGCGACCTTCTTAATTTAGAGGCGCACGGCCAGCTGCAAACCTGACATTTTCGATATCCCGCACGCAAGCCATGCAATTTTCCTGGGCTCCTTTGGTTCCTAACTGGAAATTTCTACCTGGAAAATCTGTATTCCCATCCAGTGTAATTCCGAAAAATATTGCTCCCGTGCTCCGCTGCACTGCCAGAGTGACAGCAGACCAAAAACTCACTCCAGCTTTTACAGTTAACG
The DNA here is from genome assembly GCA_937957915.1 of uncultured Granulosicoccaceae bacterium. Lineage (GTDB taxonomy): Bacteria > Pseudomonadota > Gammaproteobacteria > Granulosicoccales > Granulosicoccaceae. The sequence continues at coordinate 63,085 of CALGNZ010000022.1, forward strand.
GCACTGTGCGCTGCATCACATTGTTGAGTTGCGGTTCGTCATTCATCGGAAAACTCAAGAAGTCTCTCCCCTCAAAGCGCTGAAACAGGTTTTTTTAACCTCTTTTGTTGATTTAATTGGCGAATTCGAGAATTCCGCCAATTAAGCGTAGACCGCTGGCAACTTCTTTCATTACCATACGGAAGTATGGAGCCAAGGAATCCAATCTTGGGGTGCTGATTTACAGATCACCTTCTGTTGAAACTGATTCCTTTGCATTCACCACCACAGTCTGTGATCGAAAGAGTGACGATAAATGACCAGAGTTCAATATGTATTTACGCTGATGCTGTTGGTGGGAAGCTCAAGCGTATTAGCAGAGCAGTGCGGTTGGCCAGAGAGTGATGCGCTGGAAACTGTTGTGAGAGTTACCAGTGACGATGGAAGTCATGCCAGTGGCGTTGTGATTGATCACAATACCGTGTTGACTGCAGCCCATGCCGTCGATGAGCACTTTCAGTCTTATATTATCGTCGGTGAGGATATTCGCAGCGCCAGTATTGCACTAATTGATCGGTCGCGAGATTTGGCCATTCTTCAGGTTGAAACCGGCGCAATTCGCCCCATCAAACTAGGCGCTCAGGATTTGTCTGTCAGCTCCAGGGTGTGGGCTGTTGGTTTTCCGCGCGCAGAATCCAAAACGACATCATCCGGATCATTCAAGGTCAAGGCCGAAACAGATGGGGCATTACATACCACGGCACCAATAGATTCCGGACAGTCCGGAGGCGGTCTGATTAGTTGTGAGGCTGGTCGGCATGTGCTTGCTGGAATGTTGAGAGGGTTTGCAGCCTACGTAAACGGAGATAGTTACGTAAAAATAAAAAACCATTCAGTGTCTGTGGCTTCTGCTGAAATCCGCAACTTTATGGAGCAAGGCCAGCCCAACTAGCGGGGTGAGTCTGGCGTGGCTGGTTGCTAAGATGTGCTACGCAGACTTCTAATCACCAATAATATCCAGGTAGAGCCAGGCTTTTGCTCCCCCTGCACTGAGGTCTTCTGCAGACAGAGTGCATGAACCTTCCGCGACCCCGGTTACTCTGACCGTGCTGTTAGTTTGAGCATCGACGACGCAAGACTCGTTTTCGTCGGCTACTGTCCATACGTAATTGTTGGTTGGTGCGGGTCCCCAGCGTGTGTTTGCGCGGTAAAGCGCTGTCTGCTGCAATTCCAGTGTGCTCTGGCCAGTAATGAATACCTCAGCACTAACGTTGGAAAACTCCGCAGAATTGAAACTATCCTGGATAGATGATCCGGCACCGGTATTGGCATTTTTAATCAGAGAGAGTTCTATCCGGTGATCACTTGCCGTGGCTGGACCTTCAGCGCGGCGTTTGGGCGAGGCATAGTGAAGATAGTAAAAACTGTTGGCGGTATCCTTCACCTGATTGTTGATGCTGAGAAGTGTATTACCCAGTTCCTCGAAATTGGTGAGCGGGTAGTACCCGGATGTCGCCAGACTTTCCAGCACGTCGCTGGCAATTTCATCACCGACGCCCAGGGTATAAACGGATTTGGCTTTTGTAGATGCTAAAGCCTCCTGGTAGGTGTGCCTTGCTGCAGTATCAGCGCCGTCGGTGATAACAATTAAATTCCCCTGTGTAATCTGAGACAAGTCAAAGCTGTCAGACCATTGGCTTGTGCCTTCGATAATGGCTCCGTAAAGGTTTGTCGGAGTGATAGCGATTGCTGGCAGAATCTGGTCGATAGTACTGATGATGCTCGGCAGATTCGTCGAGAAATCTTTTAGCTTAACCACTGTATCGTTGAAGGTGTAAAGAGCGATCTGTTGCTGAGGCAGTAAGGTCGAGTTGCCACTGTCATCGATGAGCAGAGAGCGTACAGCTGCTTTGATCTGCTCAAGGTCGCTCGGCAGGATGCTGCTGCTCACATCAATCATGATGACAGTTTTCAGCGAAAACGGCAGCTCCTCGTGAGGCACGATTGAAAGAGAAGTTTCAGTGGGCGAAACCGCTTCACCGTCCTCCAGAAGCTGAAAATCACTTGTGCTCAGACCAGCCACTGCGTTGCCGTATTGATCAGTCGTTTTGAACAGGAGGCTGATCACAGAAGGCAAAGATGCCTCGAAGTTCAGCTTCTCCAGATGCACAAATCTGCTGGGTCCCGGATTGATTACCGACCCCAGGCTTTCCGTGCCGGGTGCCAGTTCCGGACTGTCGCTTAGTACCGCGGTCGGTAAATCGGGGCGCGGTCCAACCTGCCGGTCTATACCCTCACTGCTGCAGCTGGCAAGCAATGCAACCAAGCAGAGGGCAGGTAGCGATAACAGTAACTGAAAGTATTTTCTTTTTTTGAACATAATTGCGGGCTCGTTATTCTTGTTTGAGTGTAGTTGCCGCATCGATTAATTGAAGTATATATCAAGCAGTTCCGTAACCTTCCTCAAGCAACTATTAACAAACAGACAGCAGTGCCGTGAAAACACGCAAACAGGTGTTGAAATAACAGTGCACGAACCCTTCCAGCCAGCATTCTGGTGGATTTTTGACTACGGTTTTTGGCGGCTGACGAAATGATGACGAGGGAGGAAGGGGCTTTTAGCCAGCAAAGTGGCAAGGATTTGAGCCGATGGCCTGAAAGTCAGCGAGTGCGCCGGTTGCGCTAATGAATAAGAGTTGGCGCGAAGCCATAATTTTTAAAATCTAATAGACTGAACCGCATCAAGTCTTAACCTGCCTGCCGAATCGATCAGGCATATTCTTTTGAGTTAGTGTTGGTCTAGGCAACCAGTTGATTCAACTCAAATATCGGCAGAAGTATAGCCAGTACTATCAACATCACCATGCCTGCCATAATCAGAATAATCATGGGCTCGAGCAGCGCCAGAAAGATCGACAGGATTGAATTGAGCTCCCTCTCCTGATGAGCTGCGGCTTTTTCGAGCATGGTCTCAAGACGACCAGAGGCCTCCCCGCTGGCGATCAGGTGCAACATCATTGGAGGGAAGTAACCCGTGCGTTCAAGCGAGCGGCTCAGTCCGGCGCCTTCCCGAACCTGTGTCGCGGCATTTTTCACTGCCTGGCGCATCGGTCGATTTGTCAGCACTTGCGAGGCAATGCCGAGTGCATCCAGGACAGGGACTCCACTGGCTGCGAGAATCGACAGAGTCCTTGCAAACTGTGCTGCATTTGACCCACGTATAATTTTTGCCAGCAGTGGTATTTTCAACATAAATCGATGCACTCGCATCTTGACCGATTCATTTTGAAGAATTCTTCGCCATATCACGAAAGCAACGACAATGGCGATAAACAGGGCAATGCCCCAGCTCTGGACGAATTCACTCAGTGCAATCATGGCACGCGTCAGGAACGGCAGTTCTTGTCCCATGCTATCGAATACCTGCACCACTTTTGGCACAACGTAGGCAAGCAGAAATGTCACAATGCCAAAGGCGATAAACACGAGTCCGATCGGATAGTAAAGCGCTTTGCTAATAATTGCCTTGGTCGACTGTTTGTCTTCTGTGTAGTCGGCGAGGCGCTCGAGCACAGAGTCGAGGTGTCCGGATTGTTCACCTGCCGCTACTGTCGCCTGAAAGATTTCGGGGAACACTTTCGGGTATTCACTGAGCGCACTTGCCAGGGTTTTTCCCTCGAGCACCCGGCCACGCACTGACAGAATCAGTGAGCTTATTTTTTGTTTTTCACTTTGTTTTGAAACGGCGCCCAGTGCCTCCTCGATGGGTGTGCCCGAGGACGAGAGCGTTGCAATTTGCCGAGTAATTAGCGCCAGATCGTTAGAACTGATACCACCTCGGAAACGTGCTGCCGAGGACCGCCCCTTTGACGATTTTGAATGGCTCTCGTTGACATCGATTGGCGTTAGCTTTTGATCGCGTAACTGCTGACGTATCTGGCGAGGATTGTCGCCTTCAAGCACACCTTTTTTTTCGCTGCCAGAGCTATCAAGCGCGATATATTCAAACGCTGGCATTACACTTCCCGGGTAACCCTGAGCACTTCTTCAAGGGAGGTTTTACCCAGTAGCACGAGGCGAATTCCATCGTCAGTGATGCTGGCGAACCGTGTTCGCGCGTAATTTTCAATTTCGTGCTCAGCGGCACCATCGTGAATCATGTTGCGAGTAGTCTCGTCGACCAGAACGACTTCGTAGATTCCTGTTCGACCGACATAACCGGTGTGATTGCAGCGACTGCACCCGTGAGGGATGAAAACTTCCTGATCGTCATTTTCTGTGAGTCCGAGTGCGCGTTGTTCAGTTTCACTCGGGTTATGTGGGGTTTTACACTCTGGACACAGCAGTCGTACCAGCCGCTGTGCCACCAGTCCGACCAGACTGGATGACAATAGGAACGGCTCTACGCCCATATCACGTAATCGGGTTATGGAACCTATAGCTGTGTTGGTATGCAAAGTTGAAAGCACCAGATGCCCGGTCAAACTTGCCTGAACGGCGATCTCAGCGGTTTCGATATCACGAATCTCACCGACCATTACGATATCAGGATCCTGTCGCAGGATTGCCCTTAGACCGCGTGCGAAAGTCAGATCCACTTTGGTATTAACCTGTGTTTGACCAATGCCGTCGAGATAATATTCGATCGGGTCCTCTACTGTCAGAATTGTGCTGCGGGCATTGTTGAGTTTGGTTAACGCTGCGTAGAGAGAGGTGGTTTTGCCTGACCCTGTTGGTCCGGTCACCAGAACAATTCCATGTGGCATTTTCAGCACGGTTTCCAGATGGTTACGGCTATCATCCGCCATGCCCAGTTGTTCCAGATCGAGTCGCCCTGCCTGTTTATCAAGTAGTCGCATCACCACACGCTCACCGTGACCGGAGGGCAGGGTGGATACCCGCACATCGACTGGTCTGCCTGCAACACGCAATGAAATTCTGCCGTCCTGAGGCAGCCTTTTTTCGGCTATATCAAGTTTTGCCATTACTTTTATTCGGGAAATAACCTGCGCCGCAGCCTGTTGCGGTGGCTCAAGCAGCTTATTCATCACGCCATCTACACGATAGCGCACAGACAGACGACGCTCGAAAGGCTCGATGTGTACATCTGAGGCGCCCTTGCGTATGGCTTCGGTCAGCATGGCGTTGATCAATCGGATAACAGGAGCGTCGTCCTGTGATTCCATCAGATCTTCTGGCTCGAGAGACTCGGCAATTCTGTCCAGGTCGAGGTCGTCACCGAAATCGTCCATGATGTTCATGGCATCCCCGGTGTCACCCTCGTAAGTGCGAGTGAGGATTAGATCAAATTCGTCTTCAGTGACAGCTCGGGCAACCACTGGTCGACCGGCGATTCGCCTTGCCTCGAGTAAGGATGCATTGGCGACTCGCGGGCGATGAACCAGAGTTGGTGTCTCTTCGTCCGGACCCTCTATTAACACCCCGTGTCTCTTGGCAAAAGTGTACGGCAGATTGGACTGGCGCGGAGCCGCAATATCCGGTTGATCTTCAAGTTGGTCTGGTTGCGAAGCCATATAGCTAGTTACTTGTTCACTCAGAGTGGGCGTCAGTAAGATCCATCAAAACGATGTTGGACCGCCATTTAAATCAATGTTCATCATGTAAGCCGCCAGGGCCGCAGATGTGTCTGCCAACGATATGCCACATTTAATCGCCAGCAATGTGCAGAGGAATGGCAGTCGGACTGTCCGATCGGTTACACGTTCAATCATAACCTCGTTCGCGTACGTACCGACAAACGATTTTCCAAAACTGATTACACTGCGCGCAAACAGCGCGCCATTCCATCCGTCGCGACACAGTGTTCACCACTGTGCCAATCGATTTGTGTGAAACCGTCTTTAATAAACTGAATCGGTTCGCGTAGAGCCTTTAGTACCTGGGTACTCTGGTTGGTTCACCGTTGTTCGCTGACAATGCACCCGGCAATGGCAGTATGGGGCCCCCAAGCTGTACAGAACCTAAACTTCCTAATGGACTTTCGTTGGCAATGTGAGCGGTGGCGTCTACCACTGTAATCGACACTATTTCCACCTCGGGTTGAAAAGTGTCTTCGTCGGACGTAGACACTGAGTTATTGATGCCGAGTTGCCATATATTCGCCATAGCAATCAAATCTCTAGCCTCTACGTCGCCGGATTCAGACTCTGAGGCAGCCGTGGTGGTCACAGAGGAATCAGGCAATTTCGGGATAGCCGATATAATCTCGGCCTGGTCCATTAAGTCAGCGACCGATGTTTCCCCTGATGCCATATCCGAATTCAAAGACGTAACAAATGTGGCTTCCAACTGCGTATTCGTGTTGGTTGCCAGAGCTTCATCGGCCGTATCAACTGTGGCGGAAACCAAGTCTGCGTTATCAGTCACTGGCGCATTTGTCTCTTTGTGGGCATCAGCGACGACCGGCTCGGATGCAATAATGGTCGCCAGGTCGGCGCCATCAGTTTCCGCTAATGCCGACTCCTCAGTCCCTGCAGCTTGCGAGTTGTTATCAGCAGCCACCTGATCGGTAAGCTCATTGCCTGTTGTGGCGTCGTCAACATCCGGTGCAGGTGCCACTGCCGATACAGTTAGTGCCTGCGCTTCTGTGCCGTTGTTGTGGCTATCCACCCGACCAATCAGCGCCGCTGCAGTCCGGTCCTGCATTGCCGGTGTTTCTGCTACTTTAGTTGCTGATTGTGCTGCCGGTAGCGGTGAAGGCAAAGCTACCTGTGGTAAGTCAATGTCGGCACTGGTCTCGTTATCAACAGATGTATCAACCGACTTCCTGGCAAGAATTCCAGCCAGATTATCAATGTCCCGAGTGGTTGCCACCGGGTCTGTAGAGATTGCAGGAGAATCGTCGAATCGCGTCAGGGGGCTATCGATGGGTTGCCCCTTAAAGAACAGGCGAAGCTCAGGTAACAAGTCGTCTTCCCTGCGAATATTATTGTCTTTCTCCTGTCGATACAGTGTTTGTTGTGATCGTAAGAAGTTGTACTTCGAGTTGCTGAACTGAGTGGCCGATTCGCCATCGCGCATGATACGAGGGTGTAAAAATATCATTAAGTTCTGTTTACTTTTCTGCGTACTTCGATAGCGGAACAGTCTGCCGATAAACGGGATATCTCCCAGCAACGGCACTTTTTCTTCGACATCCTGAATCTGATCATCAATCAGTCCGCCGAGCACAATGGTCTGGCCATCTTCTACCAGTACAGTGGTTTTAATGGAGCGTTTGCTGGTAGTGATATCCGATGCGCCAGTTAGTGCGGTGGTGTTGACCCCCGACACTTCCTGCTCAAGTTCCATTTTTATACTGTTGCCGTCGTTGATTTGCGGTTTTACTTTCAGCGTTAAGCCAATGTCTTGTCGCTCAATTGTCTGAAACGGGTTGTTGTTGTTCGCCGATAGCTGTGTGCCGGTGACGAACGGTACGTTCTGGCCTACAACAATCTCTGCTTCTTCGTTGTCGAGAGTCATCAGGCTCGGCGTTGACAGAATGTTGTTGTCAGCATCAGATGCAATTGCGCGCACTAAAAATCCGAAATCTATCTCTCCTGAACCGAACTGTCCCAGCGCGAGAGATACACCGTTGCCGAGTGATGACGGTGGCGTTCGCGTGCTCAAGGCACCCGCGATATTAAGCGCCCCACTGGTGGCATCACCCAGATTTGAAAAGCCTGCCGGCACACCTTTGTCAGACCCGTCGAGCAAGAAGTTGATACCGAATTCGCGTGTGTTGTCTTCGGTGATCTCGGCAATAACGGCTTCAACAAGGACCTGCGCCCTGCGAATATCCAGCTGTCGTATGACAGCCAGTATGTTTTGCATTTCATCTGGTGGTGCAGTGATGATCAGAGCATTTGTGTTTGGGTCGGCTTGAATATCGACATTAGATTCACCGCTGTCAGCAGCAGACCTTGCTCGAACAGAATTATTGTTCTGGTTTACAATCTGAGCGGCTGCATTTGGTGTATTGCCGGTATTCGCAGGTTGCTGGACAACCGGAGTTGGTTGAAGAGTGGTACCGGTACCCCCGTCAGTGGAAGCGCTGGTGCCAACTTTGGCCTGGCCCTGAGAGACACCCTGCAGTATGTTCACCATGTCTTCTGCATTGGCAAATCGTAAGTACACAACTCGTGTGTTGCCGCCTGATTCAATTGGTGTATCTAAATGTGCAATCAAGCCGCGCATTCTGACACGCACAGCTCTGTCGCCGCTGATCAGCACACTATTGGTTCTTTCATCGGCCACCATCTGGGTTGCGCCGGGTCCCTGAGGACCACCCAGGTTGTTACGCTGCAGCGATGTCAGGGTACGTACAATCTCGCTGGCAGCAGCATGGTTGAGTCGAACCACTTCAATTTCTTCGTTATCAGGCTTGTCGATACGCCGGATAATTTCCATCAATCTTTGAATATTCGAAGAGCGATCAGTGATAATCAGCGAATTTGTCGCAGCGTATGCTGCCAGATGACCCTGTTGTGGGACCATCGGCCGCAGAATCGGTACTAACTGAGCCGCCGGCACGTTGATTACCGCGACCACTTGCGTCACAAGCTGATCGCTGGAGTCCGCGTCGTCGCCAAGGATCGGGACTGGTCCCTGCTTGGCAGTTACGTCCGGAACGATTTTGATCAAATCTCCGGCTGGAACGGCTGAGTAGCCGTGCACCTGCAACACAGACAAAAATACTTCGTACAATCCGTCGGCGCCGACCGGATCGGTAGAAATAACGGTGACTTTTGCTTTTACACGTGGGTCAACAACGAAGTTTTTCCCTGTCTGCTTTGATACGGTTGATATCAGCGAGTGAATATCCGTATTTTTGAGATTCAGAGTGAAGGTGTTATCGGGGTTTTGATCTTGTGAAAAGCCACTGTTGCATAATAGTAACAGTGCGCAAGATACTCCGGTAACCGTTCGTTTTAAACGAAAATTATTATTATTTTTCAAGACTTTACTCTATCGCTTAGACGATTTACTGGGTGCAAATATCCATGTATATGTGATATTAACGCATGAATATGTCTAAGTTGTAAAGATTTTATTGCAGTTTTATTCTAGCGGGATATTGATAGGGAGCTCCACGCCGTCTCGCAGGATCGTCAAATCAACGGAACTGGCTTTGACCAGCTTACGCAGTGCGCGGATGCCGTTTTTTTGATTGGCGAGAGCAATACCATTTACCCGAGTCACGACGTCGCCAGCGAATACTCCGTAGGTTTCCAGCAGCGCACCACCCTGCTTGGGGGTAAGGCGATAGCCAAGGATGCGGCCATTTTCGCGGTACGGTACGGCACTTACCAGTTTGTTTAACATGGCCGGGTTGCGTGCGAGGGTATCGCGAATTTCTTTGGGAGATTCGGGTAGTTCAACCTGACCGTCACCATTACCGCCTTGCGTACTATTTGCAGTGGGCAGATTTCCAGTTGGCAGATTGCTAACGCCGACATTGCTGCCAGTTGAGGCGACTTTCTCGGGTAGTTTGAGGGTTTCCCTTTGTCCGCCGTTGTTGATGAGCACTTCGGTTTTTCGAACCTCGGCGAGAGAGGCGCCGCCGATAATTGTTTCCCCAACGCGAAAAACCTCTTCCGGTTTACCGTTCGCGCTGATTATTGCCAGTGCATTGTCGGCGGGTTCAGCAGAATAGATTCCAAGCAGCTTAAGGTTAAGGTTGGTTTCCTTCTCGACAGGAGTTCGTTTTATGGCCGTTTTTGGTTTGTTGCCAGCTATTCCGAATATGTGCTGTCGGGCAGCGTCGTTTGCCATTTCAACCGTTGAGGGCGTGCTAACAGCAGGAACCTCGACCGACTTATCGACGCTGGCTGTGGCAATAGAAGTATCTACAGGCACAAAACGTAACGCGATCGTGGCCGCCACGTAGCCAATTACTACAATCAGAATCCGGCTGACCCAATTTGCAACTCTTGTCATTGGTACATTCTCCAGTTGGCGTCCAATCGTGTGTCCCCGGGCAAAGCAATGTTATCTAAGATGATCAGTTTACAGAGATCTTATGGGCAAGCGCTCACGAAATCACTGACAATTTTGTACAGTGAAGCAATGGGCGACGGAAAGCTCAGTCGGGCGTGCAACCTATTTGTGGTTGGTGTCGACCACGTAGCGGGTGCCGATCGGTCGTTGTTGGCTCTCGGTTGAACCGGAGTTTATTGTCACCGTCGCCAGAGGCAAGCGCACGGTTATGTTGAAGGTTATCGATATGGTTGTCGCTGAAGACCGGAAACAGTCCGGCCAGGCGACGAATGGAAATCACATTCGTTGATGTTTCGGGGGATGTGCCCGCATAAAGCGGGCACATCATCGACAATTCCCTGTCAGTCTTTAAGCTCGTGCAATCAGACCATTTCTTTCAGTGACTTCAGAGGCGCGATCTTCACGACCTTTCGAGCTGGCTTCGCCTTGAACATCATTTCTTCGCCCGTGAAAGGATTGATACCTTTGCGCGCTTTTGTTTTTGGCTTCACGTTGACCTTGATTTTCATCAATCCAGGTAAGTTAAAAGTTCCTGGTCCACGTGAACCGATATTTTTACCGATCAATGCGGTCAATGACTCGAGGACTGCCGCAACTTCCTTCTTGCCAAGTTCTGTGTCCTCGGCAATGTGCGCAAGGATCTCAGATTTTGTCGGTGGCTTCTTGCCTGCCGCTGCTACTTTTTTCTTCGCAACTTTTTTACGGCTAACGACTTTTTTCTTGCCGGTTACTTTCTTTTTACCTACAGCCTTCTTTTTTGCAGCTGCCTTTTTCTTCGCCATGTTCGTAAACCTGTAATTAATTTATGCGGTTGTCACCAGCAAAAACATCGTGCGCGGCAGGCGTGTTCAAAATTCGTAAGAACGCTGCCTGACAAGGTTGGCAAGGATGTGGAGTACTGGCTGACTGATTGACCGTTGTGGTCATCGTGTGCGTTAGCGCGTGGCGGATAATACATCATCTCGAACAGATTCCAACCCAAAAATACCGGAAAAAACAGGGTTTTCTTAAGTGAAAATTTCTAGTTTTACGGTTTTTTACTTTAAAAATAGGGAAATTGAAGAGAGAGCGGGCCAGTTGTGTCTGGAAATAGCTTAAAAACGGCATTTTTCAGGGTTTTTGCCGTGTATTTTGTTGATGATGACGCGAGTCGGTGAATCAGTAAAACCGGTAACGTTAACGAACTGCAATAATTCAGAACGGTGATCACAAAGGAAAACCTGCTGGAATTGCAGGTTTTTTGGCTGTTTTGCGTTATCTACGGGCTCGCTGCGTGCACTCTCGTTGGTGTAGCCAGTGCTGTGATGCGGAGGCGCGTTGTGGTGCGGCCAGCAGATTTATACTGATCGAGGAGCCTGCGTGGCAGAACTTCCACTATTGCGAACCGGGTAATGAATGGCACATGTCCCGGATGTTTTCTCTAAGTCATAGCCGTGCGACTGCCTGCCTGTCAGCCGCCGAGTAACGGTTGTACGATCACAATTCTTCCCAGTTGCAGTAAAATCAACGCCACCAAAGGTGACAGATCGAAGCCACCGATCGGAGGCATAAAACGTTGTACCGGGTTGAGTACCGGTGCGGTAATGCTCCTGAGTAATCCGGAGATCGGGTGTCCGCCAGGTGCGACCCAACTCAGGATTACCATCGCAAGAATGGTGTAGATGAACACCATGAATACCAGATCAATCAAACCACCGAATGCCAGTAAAAACGTGCCAGCCCAGCCACCGGCAGAGGCGCTGCCGAGATTAATCAATTTGATCAGTACGTATTTGAAAAACAGGGTTAAAAAACACAATACCAGCGCAGCAACATCATGGCCGCCGATGCCGGGTATCATTTTCCTCAGTGGTTTCAGTAACGGGTCGGAAATTTTTACGACGAATTGTGACAGCGGATTGTAGTAGTCAGCTCTCGTCATTTGCATTAGAAATCGCAGCATCACCACAAATGCGAAAAGATCGAATATTGTGGTGATCAGGAAATTCAACCCGTTTACGCTAGAGCTACCCATTATTATTTTCTCCTGTTTCTACGCTCAGGCCGCCCAGTTCTTCACCCAGCTCAGCGGCTCGATCATTTGCAGCTTGCATGGCGCGCTTTACTATTTCGGTAAATTGATCATTGTTGAAACTGTTCAGCGCCGCCTCAGTTGTCCCAGCCGGTGAAGTAACATTGCGTCTCAGTTGCGCAGGCTCAACATCTCCTTCACTGGCCATTCTTGACGCACCAACAGCGGTTTGAATGGCAAACTGAGTGGCGAGTTCTTTCGACAGGCCTAACGCGATGGCAGATTCTGTCATCGCCTCCAGCAACAGAAAAAAGTATGCCGGGCCGGATCCGGAAAGTGCTGTTATTGCATCTAGTTGCGACTCTTCACTTACCCACGCGATGCTTCCTGCAGCGGATAGTATCTTTTCAGCGTTGGCGCGCTGCGCCTGGCTGACGGAGTCGTTGGCGAAAAGTCCCGTGGCACCGCATTGCAGTAGTGCCGGTGTGTTGGGCATGCAACGCACCAGTGCTACCTCGTGGTTGCCTGACCATTTGGTGATATCTGCACAGCGTACACCGGCTGCAATGGAGATAAGCAATTTGCCTTCAAAGCAACCTTTGAGTGAACTGACTACCGTGTGCATTTGTTGTGGCTTTACGGCAAGTACCACAACGTCGGAGAGCTCTACTGCCTCCTGATTGCTTGTGGCCCCTTGTATTCCGAAGTCGTGTGATAGCTTCTGAACGACCTCGGACACCGGGTCTGATACGATGACTTGCGGACCATCAGCCGCCGCGTTGCTTTGAGGCGCATTCTGATCGTTACTGGTACTTCGGACCATGCCCCCGATCAGGCTGCGAGCCATGTTACCGCCGCCAACAAATGCAATTTTCACAGGTATTATTCTCAGCTTGAAATTATTTGTTGGCGCTTGTCATTAATTGCTGTCATTAATCTGTCAAACGCCTCGGCAAAAGATTCGACACCGGCTTTTTCAAGAGACCTGGTAATCTCGTCGAGATTAACCTTGGTTGTCGCCAACATTTCCAGTTGTTGCAGCGCCTGATCCAGCCCGCTTTCAAGGCGATTCTCAACAACACCGTGATCTCTGAACGCATCCATAGTTTTTGGCGGCACAGTGTTCACAGTATCGGGCCCCATGAGTTCCTCGACATAGTAGACATCACTGAAGTCTGGATTTTTGACGCCGGTACTTGCCCAAAGTAGCCTCTGCGGAATGGCGCCAGCGTCTGCAAGCTTGCTGAATTGCGGGCTCTTAAAAATATTCTGGTAGTAGCTATACGCCACTTTGGCATTGGCGATGGCGATTTTGCCAGTTAGTTGTTCCGCTATTGCGGAATCGCCTTGTTCCGCTAATTGTGCGTCCACCGCGGCATCAACCCGACTAACGAAAAAGCTGGCAACCGACGCAACTCGGTCAATTGGCTGGCCTGCATCCAGTCGACGCTGAAGTCCACGCAGATAAGCCTGTACGATCTCCTGATATCTGGACACAGAGAACAGCAATGTCACATTGACGCTGATGCCCCTGGCGGTGAGTTCTTCAAATGCAGCAACGCCCTCAACAGTGCCAGGTACCTTAATCATCGCATTGTCGCGACTAACAGCCTCGTGCAATTCAACGGCTTCAGTAACAGTTGCATCGGTTGCATGCGCCAGCGTTGGGGATACTTCAAGACTAACCATGCCGTCGTCGCCACGGCTGTCGAGGTACACCGGTTTGAAAATATCGGCGGCGGCGGCGATATCGGTGACTGCAAGTTGTTTGAAAATACCCAATGCGTCAATTGTGCTGTCGGCTTCCAGGATGGTTCGGATCTGTGGATCGTACTCATCTGTATTGGCGATAGCCGCTTCGAAAATAGACGGGTTGGAGGTAATGCCGCGAATACCATCTTGCTGAATTAGTTTTTCCAACTCGCCGTCATTCAACATACTGCGTTGGATAAAATCCAGCCACAGGCTTTGCCCTTCCTTGTGCGCTGCTACTAGTGGATTGATTCCTGACATATTAATTCCTGAATATAAACAGTTTTTGTGATGACGCGTGCGTCTTCAACATTCTCTAAGATCTCTGGCAGGAGATGATACGGGTTTAAAATTACTGCGGCCAGCGGCCAGGCCCGCTGTCAATGTGGCAACTTCGACAGGCCGCGGGGTGCATGGCACGTCTCAGTTCACGGGCTGTCAGTTTTTGCGCGGGTCACCTTTGCGTATTATTCGCGTTGGCCGAAAATGGCTGTGCCAATGCGAACCATAGTTGCACCTTCGGTAATTGCAGCCTCCATGTCTGCGGTCATGCCCATGGAAAGGGTGTCTACAGTCGGGTGACTGGATTGCATCTCCTGGAAGAGGTTATGCAATTTACGGAACACTTTTCGCTGCTCGTTGATATCGTTTTGTGGCGCGGGAATGGCCATTATTCCGCGTAGAGTCAGTCCGTTCATCTCTGCCACGGTGGTTGCGAGAGCGTCCAGATCATCCGGGGTGCATCCGGATTTACTTTCTTCCGCATCTATATTTACCTGTAAACAGACGTTCAAGGGGGGTAGATCCGATGGTCGGTGCGCCGACAGACGTTGCGCTATTTTCTCTCTGTCAATGCTTTGCACCCAATCGTAGGTGGCGCTGATCAGCCGTGTCTTGTTCGACTGAATGTGTCCAATGTAGTGCCATTCAAGAATCAGATCTGAAAGGGCTTCCCGTTTGGCGGCACCTTCGTCGGCATAGTTTTCGCCAAAACAGAGCTGCCCGCATGCTGCGGCGGCACGAATCATTTCATCCGGCTTTCTTTTGCTAACAGCAAGCAACCGAACGCTGCCGGCTGGACGCTGGCATGTTTGCTCAATTTGAGATATCCGGTTCGTGATTTGTGACAGATTGCCCGCAATCGTCGAGTCTGTTGCCATGAATTGCCGCTCGTTTAGCTTAAATGTGTGAATGCGTTGCAGGCTCGGCAATAGATGTTAATTATTTTGCCGGATAGTCGATAGCACCTAGAAGAAGCGGCGTCATAACAGTAAGCCGCAGCCAGAAAAAATACTATCGATTATTATCGGGATTGCCAATGGATATCTCACAGCTTCTGACGTTCAGCGTGAAAAACGGTGCATCTGACCTGCATTTGTCTGCGGAGCTTCCGCCGATGATACGTGTGGATGGTGACATACGTCGGATCAACGTGCCAGAGCTTGACGCTGGTGCCGTGCAGTCCATGGTTTACGACGTTATGAACGATAAGCAGAGAAAAGAGTTCGAGGAAAAGCTCGAAGTCGACTTCTCGTTTGAACTGCCTGACATTGCCCGGTTTCGTGTAAACGCATTTAATCATGCGCGTGGAACAGGCGCTGTATTCAGAACGATTCCGAGTGAAGTGTTAACGCTCGAGCAAATTGGCGCACCGAGGATTTTTCAGGATATCTCAGAATTTCCCCGCGGGATCGTATTGGTTACCGGGCCTACTGGCTCTGGTAAGTCGACTACGCTGGCGGCGATGATGGATTATAAAAATGAAACAGAGTTAGGTCATATCCTGACTATTGAAGATCCGATCGAATTTGTGCATCAAAGTAAAAAGTGTCTGGTCAATCAGCGCGAGGTGCATCGGGATACACATGGCTTTAATGAAGCCTTGCGGTCAGCGTTGCGTGAAGATCCGGATACGATTCTGGTTGGTGAAATGCGTGATCAGGAAACCATCAGTCTGGCACTGACCGCGGCGGAAACCGGGCATTTGGTTTTTGGCACTTTGCACACCAGTTCAGCGGCTAAGACTATAGACCGGATCATTGACGTATTCCCGGCTGGTGAGAAACCAATGGTGAGATCAATGTTATCAGAATCATTGAAAGCAGTAATCTCGCAAACCTTGTTGAAAAAGAACGGTGGTGGTCGCGTTGCAGCGCACGAAATTATGATGGGTACGCCTGCAATCAGAAATTTGATTCGTGAAGACAAGGTTGCTCAGATGTACTCAGTGATTCAAACCGGGCAGGCGACTGGAATGCAAACACTTGATCAAAATTTGAAGGAGCTTGTGCAAAAAGGCCTGGTTAGTGTCGAAGATGCGAAACGTAAAGCGGCCAATCCGGATTCTCTTGGCTAGCAGTTCTGAACACCGAGTTACAGTCAGCCAATCGATTTAGTAAGTAAGAGAACACGATGGAAAACGATTCAGCTAGAAAGTATCTCTACAGCCTGTTGCTTAAAATGCAGCAGCAGGGAGGGTCGGATCTTTTTGTTACGGCGGGTGCTCCTCCCAGCATGAGGCTGCATGGAAAAATCACACCGCTGACCGACAAAAAACTCAGTCCACAGCAGACAATGGCGTTGTCATTATCTGTAATGGAAGACAAAGAACAGACTGAGTTTCAGTCAACGCAAGAGTGCAACTTTGCCATCAGTGTGCCAGATGTTGCACGTTTTCGTGTTAATGCATTCGTGCAACGTGGCAGTGCCGGAATGGTCATACGCATCATCGGCTTTGAAGTGCCTTCCCTGGAGAAGCTTAATCTGCCTGTCGTGCTTAAAGAAGTGGCGATGATTACTCGTGGGCTGGTGATATTTGTAGGTGGAACCGGCTCTGGTAAATCAACAAGCCTGGCTGCCCTGATTGACTATCGAAACGAAAATAGCAAAGGCCATATAATTACCATCGAAGACCCGGTTGAATTTGTCCATCAGCACAAGGGCTGTTTGGTAACGCAGCGGGAGGTTGGCACCGACACCGGTTCGTTTGAGGTAGCACTCAAAAACACCTTGCGACAGGCTCCTGATGTCATTCTGATTGGTGAGATTCGCGATGAACATACGATGGAACACGCGATAGCGTTTGCTGAAACAGGCCACCTCTGTCTTGCGACCCTGCACGCCAACAACACCAATCAGGCAATGGATAGAATCATCAACTTCTTCCCTGAAGAACGACGCAACCAGTTGCTGCTTGATTTATCCTTGAACTTGAAGGCTGTAATTTCTCAGCGTCTGCTCGCGACACCAAGCGGTGACGGGCGTCGTGCAGCTGTGGAGATATTGCTCAACTCACCTCTGATGTCCGAGCTGATCAAGAAGGGTGAGATTCACGAGATGAAAGAGCTTGTCAAGAAATCGACCGAGCAGGGTATGAAAACCTTTGATGAGGCGATTTATGAATTGATAAAAGCTGGTGAAGTCACGATGGAAGAAGGCATGCGTAACGCTGACTCTGTCAATGATCTTCGTCTGCGCGTCAAGTTGGGTGAATCCAGTAGCGCCGGCGGTGCCGTAGAGGAAGACGATGGCGGCGGGTTGCAGCTAACCGACGAAGACGACGACGATTACAAGATGGTTTCTTGATACGCTTAAGATCTGCTGTTGTACGAATTGCAGATCGTTATCCTGCCTTATCTAATGATGAAGACTCACTGTCGCTGAATTGGCAGTGGGTTGCCGTCAACATAAACCCCATGTAGTTCGCCGTTGAACAGCCATCCCTCGTAAGGGCTATTCTTGCCGTCACTCAACATCGATGCTGTTTGAAACTCCCATTCGGCATCGGTATCGACGATACTCAAGTCTGCTGGTGCCCCGGTTGCAATAGCGCCTTGTTTCAATCCAAAGCACCTGGCAGGGCCAGACGTTGCCCGCTCAATCACCGAGCTCAGTGGAATACCGCTGTCGGACGCCAGTTTCAATAAAAGCCCCAGATAACTATCGAGGGATGAAATGCCAGGTGCACTCTCTGCGAAGGGTGTCTGCTTGCTGTCTGTGTCGTGCGGTGCGTGGTTGGAGCAGATTGCGTCGATCATTCCGCTTTCTATTCCCTCGCGCAGTGCATCGAGGTCTCTTTGAGATCTAAAGGGCGGTGACGTGTGGCAGTTCGAATTGAAATCACTGGTATCCATTTCAGTTAAAAACAAATGATCAATACCCGTGTCAGCGGTTATATTTATATTATCCCTTTTTGCCTGGCTGACCAGCTGTACGCCACGTTGTGATGACAGTCTTGAAAAATGCACTGATGCATTGGTTTGGTAACAAAGTTCAATCAGCTGTGCGAGTGCCACGGTTTCAGCGGCCGCAGGTATGGCGCGAAGACCGAGTCTGGTAGATACAGAGCCCTCGTGTGCAACGCCGTCTGACAACCAGCGATCTTGTGGTGCGATGATCAGTTTTAGCCCGAACCCCGCGCTGTACTCCATCACACGGCGGATTACCTGTGTGTTGTGCATCGGAAAATCGCCGTTGCAAAAAGCGACACACCCGGCTTCAGCCAGAGTAACCATCTCCCCCAGGTGCTCTCCCTGCAACCCTGCTGTTAAAGCGCCAATCGGTAGTACTTTAATGCCAATAGCGGCGTCTGCTTTTCGTTTTATCAGCTCGACAGTGGCTGTTTCGTCGGTTACCGGATCAGTGTCCGGGGCGCAAAAAATAGTGGTGATTCCTGAGTGAGCCGCGGCATTAGCCTCACTGGCTATGGTGGCAGATTTCTCGTAGCCCGGTTCCCGGAGGCGTGCGTAACAGTCAATCAATCCTGGGATAACGAGCTTGCCATTTGCATCGATCGTTTCGTCAGAACCGGCAGTTTGCTCTGAGGCATCGCCCGTACCGCTTATTAATCCGTTATCAATCCGTATAGTACCGTTCACAAACCCGCTGGAGTCGGGGGACAAATAGTTACAGTTTTTGATCGTAGTGCTGGTCACATCATGCCCCGGTATGGTTGTCAGGGAGACAATTGATGTCAGTTGCGCGGTGAGTTTGGATAGTTTTCATGCTCGTGATTGTGCCAGTGATTTTTCCACGTTACCCATTGCGATTGACATTATCGCCATACGGACTGCTATACCACCCGTTACCTGCTCAAGAATGATTGACTGCGGGCCATCAGCGACACTCGCCGCTATTTCGACTCCGCGGTTAGTGGGGCCCGGGTGCATGACAATCGCGTCCGGTTTTGCTATTCGCAAGCGATTCTCGTTAAGGCCGTAACTGCGATAGTACTCGTCTTCAGTAGACAGCAGGGCCGAGCGCATTCGTTCTTTTTGTAACCGTAAACCCATGATGACATCAGCGCCTTTCAGCGCTTTGTCAAAATTGTGTTCGATTTGCACACCCAGGTCTCTGACTGTGTCGGGCAGCAGTGTTTTAGGGCCGACTGCTACTATCTCGCCTGCTCCGAGAATATTGAGTGCGTGTATTTGTGATCGTGCGACGCGTGAGTGAATAATGTCGCCGACGATGACAATCTTAAGGTTGTTAAAATCGCCCTTTTTTCGTCGAATCGCAAACATGTCAAGCATTGCCTGCGTCGGGTGAGAGTGCTGGCCATCGCCGGCGTTAATAACACTGATATGTTGTTCGACATGCGAGGCGATAAAGTGTGCAGCGCCGGATGCGGAATGTCTGACGACAAACATATCGCATTGCATAGCCTGCAGGTTGCGCAGGGTATCGAGCAGTGTTTCACCTTTACTTGCCGACGATACGCTTACGTTGATGTTCAGTACATCGGCAGATAGTCGTTTGGCTGCCAGTTCAAACGTTGTACGTGTCCGAGTGCTGTTTTCAAAAAAGAGGTTAGCAACCGTTTTACCCCGTAACAACGGAACCTTACGTGCGGCCTGATCACCAAGACCGCCGAATGAGTCGGCGGTATCGAGAATGTCGACCAGCTTGTCTCGAGACAGCCCCTCTATGGACAGAAAGTGCTTAAGATCACCTTCATCTGTCAATTGTAGATCGCGAGCACCTCGCGACATAATTTCAGGTTTTTTTATTGGAGATGCTGACATTAAATGCTTTTCACGACCAGGCTGAGGTCATCGGTAAGTTTAATAGTTTCGTTTTGTTCGAGTTGCATCTTGCGGCCAACTACATCGGCACAGACCGGCAGTTCACGGCCATTGCGCTCGACTAACGCCGCCAGAATGATTCGCTCAGGACGGCCAAAATCGAATATTTCGTTCATTGCAGCTCTGACAGTTCGTCCGCTATACAGCACGTCGTCAACCAGAACGATGGTTTCGCCGTCGATGCTGTAGGGAATATTCGAGGCACCCACCCGAGGGTGCAGTCCAATTCGGCTGAAATCATCGCGATAGAAAGAAATATTGAGTTCGCCTACCGGGTGGTCGATTTCCAGTAGCTTTTGCAGGTGATGGGCAATTACAACCCCGCCTGTTTTAATACCGACAATTTTTGCCGTGTCTTTATTGATCAGTGAGCGAAGCTCCTGGCTCATGCGTTGCAGCCACAGTAGTACTTCGTCACTGCTGATGTCATTCGAATTCATTGTTGAACCATTGATTCAGGATGATGGCAGCGGCGACCTTGTCAAGATCTTCGCGTTGTACCTTCTTACGGTTGCCACGGCTGCGATTTTCAGCGAGTAGCCGAGCCGCTTCGATAGAACTGTACCGTTCATCGCAGCGATAAACCGGTATTTTATAGCGGTTGCGAAGTTTTTTTGAAAATGCAGCGCTTAACAACAGCTGTTGGTTGTTGCCAATTCCCTGTTGTTTGCCTGTTGATTGCCGGTGATTTTCCGGTGATTCAGCGTGTTTCGGAGCGTTTTGTTCCTGGTTCTCCTGGTCTGGCAAGGGCAGGCCCACAACCAATCCGGTGGGTTTCCACTCGTTAACGCGCTCGTCAATGTGATGCCACTCTGGCCTGCCGTTGATATTGCGTATTACGGTCAACGGGTTTGCGCTTTTTGTATCGCTATGGCCCACGGCCAGGCCGATGCGCTTTTGGCCAAAATCGAAACAAAAGTAAGTGCCGGAAGCAGGGCACGGGTTGTCTGGATCGGCCGTGGGGTCTGGCCTCGCCTGGTCGGTATTTTCTGTGCTATGCATGTCCGACGTCGCCGCTCATAAGAGAGAAATCTATTCCTATCGATTTTGCCGCCATATTAAATTTCTGCTCGCAGTCTTCGTGGAAAATGATCTCTTCTGTGGCCTTACAGGTTAACCAGGAGTTACTGGCGATCTCTGACTCGAGTTGTCCGGCAGCCCAGCCTGCGTAGCCGAGCAACAACAGGTGTGATGTCGGTCCCTGTCCTCGTCCTAAATTGGCTAAATGCACAATTGAACTGCTTATGCCAATGCCGAATTCGTTTGAATTGTAGCGATCAGCATTTGCCTGTTCGAGATCGTCGTGGTCGTTATCTGCAGGGTCTTTGTTGAATGCTTTATCTGGCTTTTCAGTACTGTGCTGTGTGGAGTTCGGTATTGGGTTGTCGGCGCACAAAATAAAACCGCGTTCTTCGTCTACCGGACCGCCCTGGAATACCGGGACTGATCGTCGTGTTTTGTCGTTGCAGTCGATTTTAAGTTGATCGTAGATATCGCCTGAAACCATTTGCGTGTGGCGATTAATGACGAAGCCTACCGCTCCCGTGTCACTGTGCTCGAAAATGTAAGTGATAGATTTGTCGAACCACGAATTGGCCAGCGTTGGCATCGACAAAAGAAAATGATGAGTCAGATCCATAGTCGATTATTGCTCGTTTGCAGTCTCGCGAGTCTACCAAATACTGAGTTGGCAGAACGACAATCTCAGCCAGAAATCTCGACGATCCTACCATTTATCGTGGCGGGCAATTGTATTATGGATTTTCAGACCCTGTCTGAGCGGAGGGTTCATGTCATGGCGCGATGCGGTTCTGCGCTGGCTCAGACAGGCGCCTACCTCATTTTAATTGAACATCACACCGCATTGTCGTTAATAGCTGTAAAGGGAGTGTTCACTGCTGAACTGCCACGTGCGTGTTATATAGATCACATCGGTTTCTCGCGCCAGGCGGTTAGACATTGGCGCGAAGGGCTCGGCCAGCTTTACAATATTCACGGCGGCGTCGTCCAGTTCGGTGATGCCGGAGGAGCGTTTCACCGCTATTTCAGTGATTCCGCCATGCTGGTTGATTCCAACCACCAGCACCAGTGAGCCGCTGACCTTGTAGGCGATTGATGGATAGTTGAGGTTGCCCACACGTTCCACCTTCTTCACCCACTCCAGCATATAGTTAGCGGCAGTAGACTCTTTTGTGCTTGCGGTTACATACAGCGTTTTCGGGCGACTGGCGTGCTCTTCCAGTTCCTGGTCAAGCTCTGCGGTCAACCGTGCGATTTCCATTCTGGTATTGAGTGCTTCGGCTTCCTTCGCCTCTATTACTTTATTTACCTGTTTTTGCTCGTGCTGGTCCGCAATTTGGTGGTCAGAGAAAATTTGTGTTATCGAGTCATTTGCCGCTGTCCGGGTTTCGTCAGGAGAACTGGCTTTTACCAGCTTTGGTGCCTCACCAGTGTTCTTATTTGTCTCGGTTCCGGAAACCGGCGCAGTTTGCCTTTTCGGTGACTCACTGGTGCCACCGCCCAATTGCGAGTGTTCTGCAAGAAACTTTGCCGACTCCGGTTCGCTGACGTTTGTCTCATTGACCAGTATCACATCCAGAGATGGCGGTATGTAGCGCTCGCGTATGTCCTCGAACGTGACACCGAAAATTATGGCCAGATGCAGTACACCCGCCACGATAATTCCCGCCAGCAGTACAGTGGACGGTTTTGGGTCGGAGTCTGCGTCTGTATCGGCACGCACGACACGCGATTGCTCGCGTGGTGTCAGGGTCGGCCAGTCAGGGGTTGATAGTGTTTGGTTCACCTGAATAAAGGTAGACCAAAGACAGAGATTTTTTTACCCACCGATGTTGATTGAGTACCCGGCAAGAACTCAAATTATTCGGGTCTCGTCTTTTGTTTTGCGGAGCTCGCCCGGCCGACGTTGTTTAGAGCCGAGTTGTTAAAGCCGCTCCGCTATGACATCCATAAACTGACCTCCGATATCGAGCCCGACTTGAGCATTGAGTTCTCTGGCGCAAGTGGGGCTGGTGACGTTGATTTCAGTAACCCAGTCGCCAATGACATCGATTCCGGCAAACAATACGCCTTTTTCCAAAAGGACTGGTCCAATAGTCTCTGCGATTTCCCGGTCTCGATCAGACAATGGCATGGCAATGCCCTTGCCACCAGCGGCCAGGTTGCCGCGAGTTTCACCGGCTGCCGGCATGCGGGCAAGCGAATGTGACACCGGCTTGCCGCCAACGACCAGAATTCGCTTATCGCCTTTGACAATTTCCGGAATGTATTTTTGCGCCATGATCTGCGTGCTGCCGAAGTCGGTCATGGTTTCAAGCACAACGCTGATATTAGGGTCGTCTTTTTTCAATCGAAAAATTGATGAGCCGCCCATGCCGTCGAGAGGTTTGACAATGATGTCCTGAAACTCTTCGTGGAAACCGCGGAGCTTGTCGTTGTTGCTGGTAATAAGTGTTGGCGGACAGCAATGCGGGAACCATGCGGTAAATACTTTTTCGTTTAAGTCGCGCAGGGCTGCTGGATTATTCAGCACCAGGACACCGTCGTCGCTTGCACGCTGCAAAAAGTAGGTGGTAAATACGTAATCCATATTAAAAGGAGGGTCGAGCCTCATCAATATGCAATCGCAGTCTCCCAGCGGCTGATCGGTGGGCGTGCCCAGGTCAAACCAGTGTTCCGGATTATCCTGTACCTTAATGTCGCGCATGGTGGCTGACGCCTTTCCATCTCGCATAAACAAATCTGTTCGCTGAAAGTATTTCAGTTCCCAGCCACGCTTTTGCGCTGCGAGCATCATCGCCAGTGTTGTATCTTTTTCTACCGTGATGGACTCGATCGGGTCCATCAATATTCCTATGGTTGTAGGCATAGTCGTGTCAGGCTCGTAGTGGCTTATATCAGTACGCTATTGTATCGCCTCTCCGTGACGGGTTCGTCTGTAATGTGTTATTTCTCTAAGTCTTTGAAAAATATATTATAATGCTTGAATTTAGCTGGAAATAAAGTTGCTCGATACTATTTGTTAAGATAAAGTCAGTCGGCTAATCTGTTGTGCTTTCCGGGCGAGTGGTGTTACAGATCTATCCGGGCCGCAATATGGTTGCTGATAAAAAAATAAAACGCCTCTGTTTTGTTCCGAGCGAACGAGTTGTCAAAGACTACGGTCTTGGAAGGAAAGGTCTGAGAATTAATACTCCAGTGGCGAAAGCCCGAGAGGTAACAGTTTGAGAAACTATGGCTGACGTCGAATTTGAATTGCGGTGCGACCCGTCAAGCCTGGAGCGAAAGACCTGGGATTCGGCGGCGCTTGCGGCTGATCAGACCAGTAAACATGCGCTGGTTTTTGCGATCGCCGAACAGAATTTTGCAATCGCTGCTGACTTTATTGAGCAAATAGTCGAGCTCCCGGGAATTACGCGCGTGCCGACTGCAGGGTCCACTCTGCTCGGGCTCGCTGACCAGTCTGGCAAGCCCATTCCGGTGGTAAACATAGCGCCATTGCTCGGTCTTGATTCAGTGTTAGACGGATTCAGGCATGGACTGCTACTCAATCACAAGGGCTTGCGGGTGATGCTCGCCATTGAGTCGGTTGTTGTACTGAGGGAGCTGGCCAAAGAACAGAACACTGAGGTACCGCCAGATTATCAGGCAACTGAATTTGCCGAATACGCCTGTGAGTTAACACATGTTGATGATTACACGAGTCAGTTGGTGGCTGGTGCAGCAAGCCAGGACAACGGCCCAGATGCGCAATCAGGCAACTCTGCAGTCAAACGGGTTGTTGTACTCAATGTGCCTCAGTTATTGATGGCTGTAGCAAACGCTGCAACCATAAAACCGGCAACCGCGGGACCTGCGAGTTGAGTTCGGCAACACAGACTCGGGTGACCTCCTGGTTGCAACTGCTTGGTATTCTGGCGCTGCTAATTAGCATTATTATACTGTTCGCGGCGGTCAATCAGTTGGGGCACAATCGCAAACAAATGGTGCTGGCTGGCGAAGTATCACAGGTTTTGACTGAGCTCCGGCAACTGGCGAGCGCCCCGCCAGAGTCGACCGGGCTGAGTGATGATATTGCTCGCCTCATTGGCTATGGAGATGTCCAAACCAGTGAGATTGCAGCCGTAAACGGGAGTAGGTTGTTCAGCCGGGAATCTGTTGAGCAGAAACTTGCTAAAACCGCATTGGTGCAAACATGGAGGACAGCCAAGAGAGCGTTTGCCTCAGCTAATGCTGTGGAAGCGGATTCCGTAAAGGGTAGTGAAACCGATTCCGGCTACCCAAATCAGAAACAGCAGCTGCAGCGATTCGATCAGCTTAGGGAGTCGTTTGACCGGGTCTTTGCTGCCATATCACAAGACACGTTATCAGCAGAGTTGTTAACTGCCAACAGTCAGTTGCTGGCAACACTTAAAAATCTTGAGTTTGTATTGCGCAATCGAGAGAGTCTGGACATCGCTGCGTACAACAGAATATTGCACGACAAATGGTCTTCACTGCAATCCGAGGTTGCTCAGCTGTTGTCCCTGACCAATGCAGGGAGTGGCGGTGTTCTGATTGGTTACGAATCGAGGCAGTTGTTAACTGGTTTTGCTATGCAGGCAAGGCAGTTCGAACCGACCCGCATGGTCAACGAAGCATCAAGTGAGTCTCGCGTTAATGAGTCGCAACTCCGTAGTCTGGCGACAGCGCTAGATAGCGCGGGTAATTTCCAGCGCTCGCTTGACTTTGCTTCGCATCAGAACAGACGGGCAATTCTCTTTGCTATTGCGGCGTTGTGCCTTGCACTGATTTGTCTGATGTTGTCACTGTGGCGAAGCCGGAGAGATACGATCGGCGGAAACACATCCGGTGGTGAGGAGCTCGAGGTACTGCGAACAGAGCTGACCGCGATCGCCGATGGCAATCTGACCGTACGTGCCAGCCAAAAAAGCAGCGCAACTGTAAATGCGATAGCACAGGCGTCAAACCACACAGTGGAGATGCTGACAGGTTTGGTGCGTCTTTTCAGGCGTGCAGGCAACCATCTCAATGAACTGGCCGGATCACAGCAGTATCTCGCCAAGCGGTGGATCAAGTCAGAAATAAAACGTCACGAAAAACTGGACCTGTTAGCGCAGAATCTTGAATTGCAGTCGCAGGCAATTGACCAGCTGCAAGAGATTGAAACCAGTGTTGTCGCTGCAGACCGTTCAGAGAGCAAGCACGACGTGTCGGGCAATCATGCAGCGATTCAGTCATTGGCCCTGAAGGTGTCAGCCTGTCGTGACATAGTGGGGATCGCAGGTGCGGAGGACAGCTACAGTGTTGCCAGCGACAACAATTTATCTGGTGAAGGCCTGCGCAGGATGAGGCAAAGAATGCATGAGCTCACCGGAGCCATATCTGCTGTACGACTTGCTGCAGAGCAAGCCAGGCTGCAAGTGTTGAACACGTCATTGCAAATGACCGCATATGCCGGCTCTGCCGAGATTGACGATCAAAGTCGCCTGGTTGAGGAGATACAGGGTATTTCGAACCAACTTGCATCAAGTGCGGCCGGAGCGGAACGAATGTCGTCTGCACTTGCGGATGATTTACAACAGTACGCTGAAGCGTTTGCCAGTGACAAACATGATTTAGTCAATCACTTTGAACAACTGCAGCAATCAGTAAACTTATGTCTGGATTCATCCCTCAGCGAGGCCAGCGATGAATCCATCTCGACTTCAGACGCAGTGTTAGAAAAATCAATCGAATCCAGTAGACGAGAGGTGCTTGCGGCCACTCTGGAAAGTGCTCAGCAACAGCAGGCGGTATTGCGCCAACTTGTCGCCGAGTTGATGTCAGACGCGGAGATAGCCAGCGACGGTGATGCCATCGAGCTACTCGAACAGATTGGTGAAATACAGAAAATATCGGCCAGCCTCGCCCGGTCCGCAGAGATGTACGGTACCACTAATGAATAAATCGGCGAGCGCAATGTCAGCCAGATGGTTGGTGACTCACCAGTGACAGATAATTTTGACACACTGGATAAGCCGTCTGAGCCGGTTGCAGCACCGGCAGGTTTTTCCATTGGCTTTGGCAACCAGTGTAATGAGTATGTTGATGTCATTCAGCAGGCCCTTGACCTCGCATTGGGTAACACTGGCAATCTGGCGCCAGACAGCGCGGTGGTCGATGCACTGGATGAGTTATATACAACAGCACGCAGTGCCGGCGCCACTGCGTTGTTGCAATTGCTGGTGCCATTGAATCAGGTGTTACGCAGCGCAGAGCAGGCTGGTTTTACTTTAAGTCAGGCGGATACGTTGCTGGTGCAAGAGGCAATTATTGCGATAACGCTTGGTATCGATTCGATCGTTAACCAGAAGCCAACTCCCGGCCTGTTGTCGGATGTTACACAGCGGATGATAGATGTAGCAGCTGAAAACAAACACGAAGTACGCGCAAACAGTGAAGCGACCGGGCTGGTAAATATATTTGTCTCTGACGCAGATGAATTACTGCAACGTTTGTTTGAGCAGATGCAGCGCTGGCGCGCCTCTGCTTTCGTTGGCCGGGGCTATGACGAAGTTAATCGATTACTGGTATCGCTGCACGACAGCGCTGACAGTGCAGGGCTCTCCAGCATTGCGAACGTGGTGCGTCTGTTAATTGATCGCATAATCGCACAGCGAGCCGCTGACGAAGTGCCCGATGAGGAATTCTTTGATCTTGCCATCGAAACGATAGAGGTGCTGGGTGATGATCTTGATCGGATTCGTAACAACGAGCAACTGACAGACCACACCGAGCTTTATCAAAAGCTGTCGATTGAAGGAACAGACCCGATAGCCAGTATTGCCGCGTATCGGGCTGAGATGCAGGCGAATGCGGAGGCACAACAGGCACGGGAAGCCCGGTCAGGCGATGTTGTTTTACAGCCTGCGGGCAACGCTGGCAAGGCAGGGTCACTGAGGAATCCGGGTGACTCGCAGTTCACGCAAGAAACCGCAATAACCGATGTACAGCTGCTTGATAATCTGAGTGATAGTAGTTGGCCGGATCACCGAGAGCTTGTCGATGTACTGCGTGAAATATCGCGAGGCACTGAAGCGATCAGGGAAAGAATTGAGCAGTTACGTCGAACCATTCATGTTTATCCGGATGCACGCCAGGTCACCATAGAGTCTGACTCACAACTCGGGTCGGCTGTGAGCGCTGTCGACAATATTTTCTTCAAGATAGACTCACTGATATCGAGACAGCGTAAGTCTGTAACCAGTATGGCTTCTGTGCTCGGTGTCGAGGAGCAACAGACTGTTGAAGCGCTGGGCGCCGAGTTGATAAAACACGCATCGGTATCAGCGTTAACTGTTGAGTATTTGCAGGGCTCCGACAACGTGGTAATCGACAGGCAGTTGTATGACCACCTTGGCTATGCAGTCACGATATTGCTTGATTCAGTGCTAGTGCCATCGCTAATCAAGTCTGCTGTGGCCCAGGAGTCGCATGGCGCAAATGATTACCGCGCGGAAGGCAGGCTCGTATTCGATCTGGCAGGGGATCACGTCACCCTAAAAATTATTGGTACGCAGTTGCATTTAAGCGAGTTTGTTGTCGCCAATGCGAGTCTTCGTAGAGTTGATGAGCAAATGCTTAAAACTCAGCTTCCACGATCAACGACGAAAGACAGTGCTGCGGCTGCGGTTGGCAGAAGTGATGATGGGCCAGGCGCGGTGGGGCGCAGTACAGAAAGGGTCAATATCGAAGAGCCTGATACCGAAGAGCCTGATACCGAAGAGCTTGATACCGAAGATCTCAACACTGAAGAACTCAGCACAAAAGAGCTCGATACCGTACGCAAAGACAATGATCTGGTGATACTGGCAGCATTGCAACGTCTGATCGATATTGCTGCTTTTTTTCAGGGCCGCGTAACAACGTCGCTAAGCTGGAACGACAGTCGTACAGTCAGCCGCGGTGAAATAAAAATGGAACTCCCCATAGCTGAGTTGAGCGAGGAGTTGGTTCTGTTACGGCGTGGTCGTCGTTTGTACGGTGTGCAAAGTGCGGCTATCGACAGCATTGAAAGCATTACGATCACCGACGATACTGGTGACGCTGATGCGGTGCTCGTTCGATGCAGGCTTGGCGATGGCAGTCGTAGTGCCGTGCGAGCCGATTCCGTTGTGGGTAAGCAATCAGTGAGTGTAACTAAAAACCCGTGGCTGATGTTAGGTGATGCGTACAGCGGTGCATTTGTTTTCAGCGACTCGAGCCTGGTGCTTGTGTTAAACACCGAATCACTTGAAGCAGATACGGAATTGGAGCTTTCAGCGTAGTGCTAAAAGCTCGTTTTCATTGGTTTTGCGGGTAAACTGTAAAATTAGTCGTCAGGCCGGCGATGGCTGCTAATGCCTAAGGGCGATAGATCCGGTAGGTAAGATGCGTAGTATGCTATATGAACAACTGGTTGTCGTATCTACTGCGGCGGAAGTGACCGGTGGAGACGATTGCAGGTGTTCAGCACGCTCCTTTGACTGCCGCGAGCACACTTGTGCCTAGCCTTCGCAGGACGCTGTCAGCTCGAATGGTATGCCACTGGTGTCAGATATCGCTTCCTCGAATCGTCCGCGAATGACAACACCTTTGGACCCAACAGTGATAGATTCTTCAGGATTGCGCAAAGTAGAGGTATAGAAAGCCTCAGGGGCACCGGAATCAACCCCGACATGCATTTCGACCCAACCGCCACTGCCATCGGCCGAAATTTCGAATTTTTTGCCGTCTGGCAATACACCAGAGCCTGCATACAGATGCACTTGCTCGTAAAATTTGCCGATATGGCAGTTATTGACTGCAAAGTGCGCGGAGTTATTTTCTATTTTTATGGTGCCTGTGTTTTTTAATTTGGCAGTGAAGCCAACTGTGCAAATGCTGACCACAAATGCGGCCGTGGAAAAAATGAGTAGTCGTTTCATGTGCTTCTCACAACTTTAGAGTTGCTTTCGTTGATTTCAGCAAGATGTTGGAGCGAATGTTATTACGTTGAAATCAAATTGTCGAATTCACCTGATGAATGGCATGTAAGGCATTGTAATATATATAATAATAGATGTTTTTTATTCTCTGAATTCTAGGGTTTTTTGATTATTTGCGTTAAACCTAACAGCTGTGTAATCCTTCGGATTGATCAATTAATCGAATTTTCCGCACCTAAAAACCGGGGTTCGGAGTTTACCGGATCGAAAATTTTGGTTCTGATTGGTGTTAAACCCCAACATGTTGTTGTTGAGTCAGCATTGGGCCACCATTTTCAAAATAGCTTGTCGGCCGGTAACTTGCGCTGGTAGTTGCGAACCTATGTTTGCTGACATTTACTATCCTATCCATCTAGCAATGTTGATTTGGTTTGGTCTGGATCAACAAATAAGGTTTTATTCAGGAATTTGAGTTAATAGTTGATTGATTTTGTCAGGTAATGCTACATTTTAAGAAAACGAGTTAAACAACCAGGTTCCCCATGAGCGCAGAAGCAGATACAGAGCAATTTGACGATTTTCCGGATCCTCTTGTTTTTACCGAGGCTGCGGCATTGAAGGTGAAGGGGCTGATAGAGGAGGAGGGTAATGCTGAACTAAAACTGCGTGTGTTTATATCAGGCGGTGGATGTTCCGGTTTCCAGTACGGCTTCACTTTTGACGAAGAAATTAACGATGGCGACACAGAGGTAGAAAAGGAAGGCGTAAAACTGCTGATTGATCCAATGAGCTATCAATATCTCGTCGGTGCTGAAATTGACTACACCGAAGGCCTGGAAGGCTCACAGTTTGTGATACGCAATCCAAACGCGACAACTACTTGCGGTTGTGGTTCGTCCTTTTCCGTTTGATTGCCTTGCTCTGACAAATAGATCTGAGAAACAGATTTTACGAACAAAGCTTACGAAAAGTCAGGTAATGCACCCACAACTGTGCGTGCAAAACCAGCAATCTGCGTACTAAGGCGCCTTGTGTAATGCACCGAGCACAACTGCTTTTGATGCTCCTGTGACAGCCGGTAGGTTGCCAGGTTGCGCGTTCATGTATTGGTAGGCAAGCCAGGCAAAAGCGATAGATTCGCAGTGATCAACATGCATGCCGCACGATTTTTGTGTTGTGCTAACACTGCATGGGCGACAAAGCGCCTCGAGCCGTTCAACAAGATAGGCGTTGTGGCTTCCGCCCCCGCACAACAGAATCTCAACCCCGCCCGGGAAGCTCTGCAGGATAGATCGAGCAACCGTTGTTGCCGTAAGCTCGACAAGAGTTGCCTGCACATCCTTTGGCTCACAGACCTGCTCTCTCCCCAATGTTTCTAAATGCCCTTTTAGCCAGGTCAGATTGAAATAATCCGGCCCGGTAGATTTGGGTGGCTCTTTTGCAAAAAATGGATCGGACTGCAAGCTGAGCAGCAGGGCGTCATTGCATACGCCGGTTTTTGCCCAGTTGCCATTGAGATCACAGGGCTGATTTTTGTGCCGTTTTATCCAGGCATCCAACAGGGTGTTTGCCGGGCCAGTATCGAATCCGAGTGTGTCTTCATCGAGGAAGGTAAGGTTCGCGATACCACCAAGGTTAAGAACCACCCTCGGTTGGTCTGTTCTGAAAACTGCGTTATTAAATGCCGGGGTTAAAGGAGCCCCCTGGCCGCCACAGGCCATGTCTGCGCTTCTAAAGTCAGCAACTGTGTCTACGCCGGTGGCCTGGGCGATAACGCTGGCGTCACCCAGTTGTATTGTTCCTGGAAATAAACCATCGGGGTTATGGAAAATGGTTTGTCCGTGGGAGCCAATCGCTACTATGGCGCTTGCGCCACCAGCGGATTCGATCAATTCCGAAGCCGTGTCGGCAAACACAGTGGCAATCTCCCGGTTTAGCCGGACCAAATCGGGTAGTGAAACTGCACCGCTTTCATTCAAGCTCAGCAGTTTGTTTCGAAGCCGCTCCTCGTAAGGTCTAGTGGCAGCAGCATTGAATACAACCTTGCCGGATACGATCTCTACCAGCGCCGCATCCACCCCGTCGGCGCTGGTGCCGGACAACAGTCCGATATAAAGGCCATCAACAGTTTGCGAAGCAATAATTATTTGCTCAGCGCATCGCCAGCGTGTCGCTTTCACTTCTTAATGAAGCAAAGCGCGCATCCAGGGATCGGATGGATTGCTTGAACGCCAGCAGTTCTGAATCAACCAGCGGATGTCCGCCGGGCAGTTTTACCTTCTGCGGGTCGTGGTGTTTACCATCAACCCTGAACTCGTAGTGCAGGTGTGGCCCTGTTGCCTGGCCTGTGCTGCCCACAAACCCGACGACATCGCCTTGCGATACACGGCTGCCTTTTTTCAAATTCTCGGGAAACTTATTCAGATGGGCGTAGAGAGTCGTATAGCGCTTGCCGTGCTGAATCTCGACTGTATTTCCGTAGCCTCCCTTTACGCCGGCAAAAATCACCCGACCATCGCCCGCAGAGTGAACCGGTGTGCCAGTGGGTGCGCCATAGTCGACGCCTTTGTGGGCCCGAATAGTGTGGAGGATCGGATGCTTGCGCTTCAGGTTAAATTTCGACGTAATTCGCGCCTTGATCGGGTTTCTGAGAAATCGTTTTTGCAGGCTCTGGCCGGTCGGGTCGTAGTAACTGGCCTTGTCTCCAACCTTATGTCGATAGGCGCGGTGTGTGTCTGCTGATGATCGGTACTCGGCGGCCAGGATATTTCCATCCATTACCTTTTTACCGTCTTTATAAAATGCCTCGTATAACACCGCAAGTTGGTCACCGGCACGCACATCCCGTTTGAAATCGACACTCCATTGGAAGATGGAGTGCAAGTCCATGATCATCGATTCAGAAAGATTTGCGTTCGCACCATCAAGATACAACGACGATTTCAGGTTAACTTCGGCCAGCTGAAGATTCTTGTCCAGTGGCTTGAGTTCAAGCTGTGCTGAGAATATGTTGTCTGGCTGTCGCTCAACGTGCAGTGTTTTCTCAAGATTGATGACACGCTTGATGTTTGTTAGTCGTCTGTTCGCGTCAAGGTTAACCTCAATTTCCTGCCCGGGGCGAATATTAACCAGATACTTTTCTACTTCCGGCAAAGTGGTAATTGACGCTATTTCACTGTGGGTAAGCCCCTGCTTGGAAAGCAGGCCAGACAGGGTATCTCCCTTCACCACCTTCAATAAAATTTGCGATGGCTCGCGTGTGTAGTCGTTTGCCAGCTCGGCATCAGCAACAACCAACGGTGCCGGATTGTCGACAGCCTCATCTTCGAGCGCAACAGCAGGCATAGCATCATCAATAGACTCCACTTCAACCAGTGGTACCTCGCCCTGTGCCGGCATTTCGCCTTGTGTTGTATTGTTGTGAGAATTGAAGATGAAATTTGGCGTAACAGCAGCGACCTGTGTGTCCACAGCAACTTCGCTGGTAACGTCAGTGGTCGATTGCTTTGCGGCTTTCGGTTGAGGCTGCTGTTGAGTGCCTTCTACGTGACTGGTTGTATTACTCTCAGTCGAGTTATCTGACCAGAGACTATTAAAAATAAGGGTGCCGGTTATGACTACCACGCCCAGCATCAACACTTTTCTGATCCGTCCGTTACCCTGCGACGATCCTGTGCCAGGCAACCGTGAGCGCGGCTCACTGCTGCCGTTCTTACCAGTCGTATCAGTGGCTGAGTAATCAGTGTCAATAATCGTGGTGTTTTTATAGTCGACAAGAACCAGATTGTTCTGTCGCTTGTTGTTTTGTGCCACGTAAATTTCTCTAAGCAATCCAGCCAGTTAGGATATGGATTTAAGGGAAATTCGTCAATTTGCAAAAGTACAATCACGTGAAGAGACATTCTATATAATTCAATAACTTGGATGATTTTCTGCCGGGTTCACGCGGTGGAAAATCGTTGCATAACAGAAAGAATAGTTCGTGACTGAAGAATTGCAGTGGATATTGGCTCGACGTCGATATTAAAAACCGGAGTAAGTGAGAAACGGGCAGGCGCCAGAAGCGTAAGGTTGAGCCAAATCAGAATCCCGTAAACACCGGGCACGTGATTGCAGTGGATATTGAGGGTGACTCAATCAGTCGCGACTACCAGAGACTGATGGGCAGTAGAGCTAGTGTTGTTGCTGCGGCTGCAACGATTTATGCTGAACGGATTTGGCTTAGAGTTGTTGGGCCACGAAAGTGTAATAGGCAGACCAAAATGGCGCAGATGTTTTTGGGTTTAAAGGGTCAGACGGATCGGCTGCTTAATGCTAAGAAGTGTCATGTCTTTTGGATGCATGCCATTACCGCATTAGCTGTACAACACTGAGCAGGCTATCTGCTGGCGCTTCTTTACTACTCTACTTGTAAATTTAGGTTCAATGGCAGCCGCCAAAGCCTCGGTTACAAGGCGAAGTGGCATCAAAGTTGTTAACGTCCTAATCATTCTTAAGAGAAGCGCTTACCGGAAACAGCAACTACTGCTGCTAAATCCAGGAGGCGGGTTGTAGCTCTGGCACCGAAGTATCAGCATCCTTTCTTTATCTGATTATATCTCACGCTATCGCGGTCATTTGCGGT
>CALGNZ010000023.1 GCA_937957915.1 uncultured Granulosicoccaceae bacterium
TCTGCAGCCGACATCTCACTGCCATCGCAACTGGCGTGGACCGCTTATGGCACAGGGTCAGCTGGTTATAACCAGTCTGTCGCCATCGGTGCCGCTCTAAAAAACTCGCTGGGAGTGAACCTGCGTGTCTTGCCCGGTAAAAATGATGTTGCGCGCACAGAGCCCCTGCGACAGGGCAAGGTTCAGTTCTCGGCGACGGGTGTTGGTGGCTCATTCATGGCTCAGGAGGGCGTGTTTCAGTTCGGTGCAGAAAACTGGGGACCACAATCGGTACGTGTACTGCTCGCCAACAATGGCGGTGCAGTGGGTTTAACGCTGGGTGTAGCCCGAGACGTTTGTGAAAAAGTGGGCAAACCAGATTGTGAGGGGTTTAGCTATGCTGATCTGAAAGGTCAACGCGTTGCATGGGTCAAGGGTGCGCCTGCACTCAATGTTAACAATGAAGCGTATCTAGCTTACGGCGGCCTGACCTGGGACGACGTAACCCGTGTCGACTTCGGTGGCTTTGGTGATTCATGGAAAGGCATGGGCAACGACGAAGTAGATGCCGTGTTTGCTTCGACCAACTCCGGAATGGCCTACGCGCAGGAATCAAACCCGCGTGGTCTGGTATGGCCCGTACTTGACCCGGATGATGCCGAGGCACTTGCACGTATGCAGAAAGTGGCACCGTTTTTTTCCATCGTTAGTGCAAAAGTTGGCGCAGGAATAGATGGCGGGCCACCATTGACTACGGCCGGCTACGCGTATCCGGTATTGACCGCAATGGAGTCACAGGATGCTGATCTTGTGTACAACATGACCAAGGCCATGATCGAACTGTTCCCCGACTATGACGGCAATGCACCAGGCATTGGTGGCTGGTCAAAAGACAAGCAGAATTTCCAATGGGTTGCTCCCTATCACGACGGCGCCATCCGCTACTACAAGGAGACCGGCATGTGGACTGACGAAGCCCAGGCACACAACGACAATCTGTTAAGCCGTCAGCAGGCACTGCAAACGGCATGGCAGGAACTCAAGGATGCCAAGCCGGACAATTGGGCTGACGCATGGGATGCAAAAAGGCGTGAGGCACTAAAGGCGGGTGGCTTTGAAATAGTGTTCTAAGCCGTTTGTAGACACGGGTTAAAACCTGGTGGTATGCGGGCCACATTGTGTGTGCTCGCATACCTGACAGACAGCAAGACTTGTAATCACCGCCTTGCAGCAACTGTTCTTGCGGATGGCTACACCACTCGCTCTGACGACTCAATTGCGTTTTGCGCCCGGGCTCTCGGCTTACGCATTCAGGCTCTGGCAGCAAAATCACTTTGACCAACCGCAACGCTAACAAGAGCGAACCTCGCATCACTGACAATATCGATAACAAGAAACTTACTCTTGCCCGCACTGACATAGGCATCGCCGCCAGAACAGCCGTTATCGTTCTGACCCTGTCTGGCATTATGCTATCTATCTATCAGCTGTTTAACCTCGGCAAGTACGCAATTACCCTGCTGCAGGGGCAGTATTTATATCTGCTTGCCGGCCTGTTTCTGGCGCAGGTATTTCTTTGTTTCCGCCTGCAACACAATTCGCCTTCAACCCCGCCCTGGTATGACTGGCTACTGTCGGCCGCGTCGCTATGTGGCATGTTTTATTTTGTAATCACCGCCGAGCAAAGCCTCGACTCAGGGTGGGAGTACGCTGCACCGGAGGTGGCTCGATGGTTTTCTTTGCTGATATTTTTTCTAATACTCGAAGGTACCCGGCGCGCTGGTGGTATTGCCCTTTTTATTATCGTCGCTCTGTTTTCTGTGTACCCCACTTTCGCAGATAAAGTACCGAACCCGCTCAACGGATTCGCCCAGCCGTTTTGGGATACCGTGCCCTACCACATTATATCTGCCGAGAGCTCGTTCGGTATTCCGATGCGAGCATTTGGCACTCTGGTTATCGGCTTTATACTTTTTGGCGCTGTTCTGCAACGAACGGGTGGAGGGCAATTCTTCAATGACCTTGCGCTGGCACTAGTCGGCCGCTTCCGCGGTGGCGCTGCAAAAGTCGCGATATTTGCATCGGGCTTCATGGGATCAATGTCGGGCTCGGTGATATCCAACGTGCTGACCACCGGCGCGGTGTCGATTCCGGCCATGAAAAAATCTGGCTTCAGCCCTCGCTATGCAGCCGCCACCGAGGCATGTGCATCAACCGGCGGTGTCCTGATGCCACCCATTATGGGGGCTACTGCTTTTGTTATGGCCTCATTTCTCGAGCGACCTTATATAGAAATTGCGCTGGCGGCGACGATACCTTCCATTCTCTACTACTTCGGCCTCTTTACCCAGATTGATGCCTACGCGGCCAAACAAGGACTAAAGGGTATGCCCGCAGAGGATTTACCCTCCCTGCGCAGTGCAATCAAAAGCGGCTGGCTGTACCTTTTCGTTTTTGCATTACTGATTTATATGATGGTAGCGCTACGGCAGGATACCCTGGCGCCCTTCTACGCCACTGCGCTTTTACTGGTGATTAACCAGATGTTGAAACGCCACCGATTCACCATCAACAGTGGTGCCGATCTGATCTTTGGTGTCGGACGCTCATTATCAGAGCTTACCGCCGTACTACTCGGCGTTGGTTTAATTGTAGGTGCATTCTCCGCAACAGGGCTCGCCGGCACCCTGGTAAATGATTTGGTATTTATGGCGGGGGACAACGTCATTGTTCTTCTGTTAATGGGCGCATTAACAGCTTTTGTCTTCGGTATGGGAATGACGGTTACCGCCTGCTACATTTTTCTGGCAGTGGTATTGGCGCCGGCATTGGAACAAGCCGGCTTAAACCGAACCGCGGTACATCTGTTCATTCTCTACTGGGGCATGGTCAGCTATATTACGCCGCCTGTAGCACTGGGTGCATTTGCAGCCGCAACCATGGCGGGCGCGACACCGTTTCGTACCGGGCTCG
Organism: uncultured Granulosicoccaceae bacterium; assembly: GCA_937957915.1. Lineage (GTDB taxonomy): Bacteria > Pseudomonadota > Gammaproteobacteria > Granulosicoccales > Granulosicoccaceae. The sequence continues at coordinate 2,953 of CALGNZ010000023.1, forward strand.
AAGCCATGCGTCTCGGCGGGGTTATCTATATCGCACCATTTTTCTTTGTGTTGAACCCGGCTCTGATCGGAGTAGGCTCCCCTGGCGAAATCGCTTTGGTTCTGTCAACCGCGCTAATCGGTATCACCATGATATCCGGAGCACTACAGGGACACGTCAGCTACGTTGGTGGATTAGGCGAGGGTGTCACCGGATTTATCGCGCGAGTTGTGTTGTTTATGGCCGGCCTTCTTTTCGCGGCACCGGGCAACGACACACTTGGTGTAAGCCACTTGCAATTTAGCCTGGCCGGTCTTGCTCTTGCTCTGGGTCCGCTGTTTTATGCATGGACACGGCATCGCGAGAGCTAACCTGGATAGGGCATTAAAGCCACTAAACCTGCATCAGGCCGCGCGTACGTTCGCATTCGAGAGGCTCCACTCGCAGGATACATAGACTTCCTGCGATCCTGCAGTGCTACAAATGAATGGCTCCGCTGCTTGCATCAGCGGAGTTACACTCTAAAATTTCTGTGCTTCATGCTAAGTGAAAAGCCACACAATCACACTTTATTAATGCTATGCATTGACTAGCACGGCAGCATCAAGGGCGGCATCAAGGGCAACATCAAGCCGCCACTCTACCCTTTCGACCCATGCCGTCATACCTGTCAAGCAGTGACTCAAACCACTTATATACTGCAGTATCTTCATTTAGATAATCTGCACTGGACGAGGTGCGCAACCACTGTAACGCGCCGAACACCACATAGTCGGCAAACAATGGTGAATCACCTCCGATAAAAGGTTGTGTTTTCAAGGTCAGCTCCAGCGGAACCAGAGCCCGGCCGAGTCCATCACCATTTTTGGGATGCTTAGCAGAGAACTCCTCAAGGGTGCAGCCGAACATTTTTTCGCGCGAGCGACGAAAAAATGCCTGATCAACCGGTGCCAGTGAATTGTGGATATCGAGCAGGCACAACTTAGCTACTTCGGGGTGCAGTGCGGTCTGTGACCAATTGATAATCTGTATTGTCAGTGCCTCGGCAGCTTTACCATTAAAAAGACCCGGAGCGTCCGCGTAGGTGGCCTCGAGGTACTTTGCAATCTCCAGACTTTCCTCGACTACGGTATCGCCATCGCGAATGACCGGAATACGGCGTGTGTCTCCCCCCTCAATGGTTGCCACTTCTGTAAAAGGGGTCGGGATAGTTTCCCAGTCCAGCCCTTTGTGCGCTACCGCCATTCGAACTTTCCAGCAATGCGGACTGAAAAGCCGCTCTGGATTTGCGCCACAGAGCTCGTATATTTGTATTGTCATTGTTGCAGGTTTCCGTAACTCGATTAATAAGAAGACTTTACCGGCGAACAGATGATCGCCGCACCTCGGAGAATTATGCTGTTTGTGCAAAGAAAGCAATGGAAGACAGACGTTAATACCTAACTTACCATGCAGGGACAGTAAAGCCTGCGTCAGGTTCAACTTTTCATCTCGATTCAGCGCTCACTGCCAAACAGACCCGGGCATTGCAGTACCTGTCTATATCAGGCGCAGCAAGCAACCCGATACAACAACCCGATACAACAACCATGCGGTAACATAAAGTATCCAGCTGTGGTGAAATCAATAGAGTCAATCTCTACAGTGGTCAGCCGCAGCAATATTCTATACGTAACAGATATATTTTTTTCGACTCTCGCGCTTACGGCGCGCAATTGCATGATTCTTCAGACATAGTCACAGAATGCTCCCAATCCCATTGAACAATCTCTCATGCTACAATGTCGACCTCACAACCGCGACGCTGCGGTGTATTCGTTAACGAGCCACGCACCCGCACGACAAGAGCCGCTACTATCCAATCAACGCCACTAAACGCCACTGATTTCCTCATTTGCCCTGCCTTGCATCTCAAAGGAGGTAAGTCTTTTGATTTTACCGAGAACACCGAGGGCGAATCTACTATTCCTGAGTTACCAGAGCCTGTTGCCTGTGCCGAGTACTGGGCTGAGCAAAATGCAGCCTGGATTCACATTATCAATGTAGACGCAGCACACGACGAAGACGCCAGTCATAACTGGCCTTTGATAGAGCGCATCTGTGAACTCCCGATCTATGTTCAATACGGCGGTGGTATTCGAACCATGGAAGACATCGACTGGGCTATACGCATTGGCGTTACCCGGGTTCTGATCAACACTGCTGCTGTAGAGAATCCATTGATGGTTGCACAGGCCATTGCCAAACACGGAAGTGAGCGATTTGCGCTGTCAATTAATACTGATTCCGAGGGAGAAGTCAGGACACACGGCTGGCGAATGGCGGGTGGTCAGCACGCCGTCGCGCTCGGTGTACAAATGTACCGATTGGGTATTACAACTGCGGTTCACACCAGTATTCAACCTGACGGCACAATGAGTGGAACCGACCTGGAGATCTCAAAAGAACTGGCTCAACTCACCGGGCTGAACGTCATTGTTGGTGGTGAAGTACGCGATATGGATGATGTTGTGGAATGTTACAACCACCATGGCATCAGCGGTGTATTGATTGGCAAGGCATTGCACACCGGCAAGATTGACCTCAATCGCGCACTTCGCGCAACCAGACAAAAACTCGCCTTTGAATCCGGTCTGCCGCAGTGGAAGCAGGAGCAACAATCAATCAAGGCTCAAATTCGATACGAGCTTTCCGCGCAGAATTTATTTAACCACTTACCTGGCAACAAATTGATGCGAACACTGGATGCCGGTGGTGGAAACGGCATAGACAGTTTACGCCTGGCCAAGATGAACTATCCGGTCGACCTCGTGGATACCTCGACATCCATGCTGCACGATCTGCAAGCCAGTGCAGAACTGCTCGGCATGTCCAATGCGGTGACTACCCACTCCTTCGATATCAGAGAAATCAGAAAACGATTCGACAGCGACACTTTCGACTTACTGCTCTGCCACAACGTGATTCAGTACTCGGATGACTGGGAAGACCTGTTAGTCTCAATGCTCGCACCGCTAAAAAGGGGCGGCATATTTTCTCTGATCACACGCAACAAGCATGCGGTGCCCTACGATGCCGCACTAGACGACTATGAACTGAACGAACTACCCGAGTTGCTCGAGGAGCCACATGGCAAGTCAGGAGTTTTCGATGCAGACATATCTTTTTTTACGGTCGGCTTTCTCACTCGCTGGCTTGAGCAACATCACTGCAATCTGATTGCCGACTACGGTGTATTCTGCCTTTACAATCATCACAGTGTATCGGCCCGGTATGACGATCCGGCGAATGTTGCAAAGCTGCATACACTTGAAAAACACCTCGGTGCAAAAACGCCATACAAGGAGACTGCGCGTTATATACAAATCATTGCACAAAAATCCTGAGCCATAATTCAGGGGCTGAGCTTAACCATTTTTAAGTGACTTTTTGGCGCAAATAAAGGTAGTTTGCATGAAACTCCACCACATCTTTCTAGCTCTTGGCATCGCATCAGGTCTGATAGCCTGTAGTTCTGACTCTTCATCTGAAGCAACAGAAGAGGTAACCGTCAACACACAAGGTCAAAGCCCTGGCAATGCTGGCGTACCCGATGACAGACCCTTAGACAATGACAGGCTTAACCTGGTTGGCCTGATAAAAATAGAGCCCAACAGCTCTGATGCAGATTTCTCACGAGCTGTTTTCGGGCGACTGGACACCGCACTCACCGTTAGCGCGATGGAGCAGTTCTACTACCCTGACAGCGACGATTGCGCATTCAGCCTCTCGGCGGGTTCGCCCGAAATTTCCGGCCCGCAGTTCGTCGTGCTCGATCAGTTTCCAGCAAAAATCAGCGCTGGTGAAACCATCATCTTAAGCAGTGACGCGGGCACCTACGCGACTCTCGAACGTAAAATTGACGAGTCGGGTCCATCCTACGAAACCAACGTACGATTAAGTGGCTCCGCTCCAGGCGGACTATTTGCTGACATACCAGGCGATGAGTTTCCGGCGTTCACAAATATCAGATTGGGTGATGTACCCGAACTGCAGGTAATTACCCCGGCCGATGGCCAAAGCATTACAGCCAACACCAGGTTTACGTGGATTGCCAACGACGTACCAGAATCTGTTTTTGAGCTCTATATGGCCGGAGCCACCGGCGTTGGCGATGAGGTCATTCTGGTAAGCTGCGCGATTGTAGACGACGGTAGTTTTAGTTTCCCCGAAAACGTACGCAGGGCTATTGGCGAAAACTATAGCGAACACTGGAGCTCGTTTCTACGAGTGGTGTATCGCAAGACACAATCCGACAACGCTATCGTGTTCGTCGCCAACAGCGTCAAGAGTCAATAATTACGCACTGTACCGTATCAGGCGCACGGCACTGCTGTTCATTCAACAGCGTCCTGTCACTACTTAAAAAAGGGGACTTAATGACGGGGACCTGCAGACAGCAGACCCCGTCAGGCTGTGCCTTTCAGAACAGGTACGCGCAACTTGTCAGGCAACAGGAAACAGCAACCACAACGTTAAAATTCGATAACCTCGAGAACTGCGTGGCCAACTGATCCGGGTGGCGGTCAGAAATCAACATCGGCATACCATTGCGTGGTCGGCGCACTACATTTTCTACGCGGTCCACAGCTTTTTGCGTGAAAATATCGCGTGATATTTTTTTCGCCCGCCTGACAGCGCTTTCCCATTCAGCAGCATCGAGTTCACCATTCTGGTCAACATCAAACTCCTCGAGTAACCAGGGCTTATCTTTCTTCCATTGTCTGAGCAGATTACCAACATCAGCATTTTCATTGTAGGAAGATACAGAACAACCGTCAGCGCGCATCTCGCCAATGACATACATGTTCGCACCATGGCGGATATATTTAGAAGAATAGAAAGTACCGTGGCTGGTCCAGATGCGCTGATCGCTGGAAATTACTGTGGCATTTTTCGGATCAATAACACAGATTCCCGAGTCATCCCGGATAACAAACGACAGTTCACTGGCACCTACCTGCAAGGGTATCGGACGCGGCCTGAAAATGAAGTATCGATGCCACACACACGGCGGTCCAGACATAAAACCCTGTATCTCACGGTTGCCATGAAACTCACATTTGCCCTGCAACTCAACAAATCCCTGCGCTGCACTTGCAATTTTCGAACGTGGGGTGTCAGTTATAAATCGATGAATAGCCTTAGCGCGCACAGCAGCCCAGACTGCAAAACAGCTCGCAAACAGGTAGCCTGTGCCTTTAACTGCCTCACTATGTATATTGCCGAAGATCAGAGCACTGACAATCGCAATTGCCAGCAGATCAATGACCCAGGGAGATACAAACCCCAGAGGAGAACCAATGGAATCGCTTGGTACTGATAGTACTCTATCTATGGATACAGTCATCAGAGCTATCCAGCGCTGGTTGTGAAAGCGCGAGCGGAGGACTGCTAGGCTGCGAAAAGCTCTTCCAGATTGACATCCGTCAACTCGTGTTCACTCACTTTAAACAACTGAGCCTGGCTGAAGGAAAATGCACCTGCAACAACATTAGTTGGGAACTCCTCAACAACAATATTGTTAATATTGACTGAGTCGTTGTAATACTCGCGCCTGTCAGCGATAGCATTCTCAAGCGAACTGATTCGACTTTGCAGGCGCAGGAAGGACTCATTACTTTTAAGTTCAGGATAGTTTTCGGTCAGCGCAAACAGGCGACCCAGCGTGTTGGACATGAACGACTCCGCCACACCGAGTTCCGCCATGTCGCCTGACTGCATGGCATTAGAAACCTGAGACCGCGCCAGCGTCACCTTTTCGAGTGTCTCCTGTTCGTACTTCATGTACTCGCGGCAGGTCGTCACCAGCTTGGGCAATTCGTCGTGGCGCTGTTTTAACAACACATCAATATTGCTCCACGCAGCTTTCACGTTATGCTTTAGACGCACCAGTCGGTTGTAAGCCATTACAACGTAAACAATTATTCCGGCAATAGCCATAAGCAGTAATAACGTGACAGAGCCCATTCGATGAACCTCTTATTTTTATTGTGGCCGGGGTTGCGGCAAGACCACACAGTTTCTTTATTCGGCCTGTCATTTTTCGCTAATATTTGCCCGGTGATGCCAACAACATCACAATATTCAGTCTACTGGATTCTGGCATTGCAGCATCACCACAGAACGCAGCCCGCCGTAAATGGCTTATCTACACCCCAGCAATTTTTAATCAATTGACATCCACAGCGAGCCAATTGATACGACAGCGCAGCGTCCGCGACCCGCTGGCAGAACCTCTGCTGCGGCGAGTACACCCTAACAGTGCTTTTTTACGATATAACACCAATCCTTTCTTGCAACGAGCGCACTCAGAAAAGACTACCAGTTCATCTCAACGCCATTCGGGTACGGCCCCATAATCACTATGCTGCCTGACATCAATATCAATAAATAAAACGTAACTGAATCTACCAATCGGGCTATTATTGCGAACGCTGATTCATCCACGATACCCCTCTTCACTGATTCATTTCTCTGTACACACACAAACTAAAACTTCGTCGACAATGAACCTATATTTCAGACTGGCATGGACACTTCTTCGCTGTCTTTTTCTGCCGGCAATTAAACCAACAGATTCACTGGTAGTTAACAGACGTGTCTGGCTAAACGATCTGGACATTAATTTACACATGAATAATGGACGGTATCTGACAGTTGTCGACTTGTCTTTGATCGAATTTTTTGCGCGCACCGGATTTCTCAAAGCGGCGATTAAACAAAAATGGCGCCCGATGGCCGGTGGGGCAATCATCACCTTTCGCAAAGGCCTGAGCCCGCTCCAGTCATACAAACTACGCTTTCGCTGGCTGTACTCCGAAGGTCCCTGGAACTATATGAGCTACGAATTCGTCACAGGCAAACGAGTACACGCCGCCGGCATTCTAAAAGGCGGCATGGTTGGACAAGCGGGGTTGATCGATTGCCAGGACGTACTGCCGTTTTTACCGGGTAACTGGCAAAGCCTGTCAGAGCTGGTGTTGCAAACTCCTGCACCACCAGAGGTGGCAGCGTGGCGCGACGCAGAGAACGCATTGTACAACGCCTCCGTAAACCAAAGTAAGGCATAGCAGGGCTTGCTCGTGAAAACTGATTACCAGCGAGTCTGTGATACAGTCTGCCAGATGCCAACTATTATTCAAACGAGCAGATACAACCAGCGAGGAAACAACTGATGAGCAACTACAAACTCACCTACTTTGATTTTGATGGCGGCCGCGGTGAACCCATACGCATCGCCCTGCACGCCGCAGGCATTCCCTTTGAAGATGTCCGCTGGACCTTTCCCGAGTTTGGTGAGCATCGGGAATCGCAGCGATTTAATGCAGTACCCAGCCTGGAAATAGACGGCAAGATGGTCACCCAGTCTAATGCGATCAGTCGCTACATTGGCAAAATGGCGGGGCTCTACCCTGAAGATTCCCTGCAGGCTTTGTACTGCGATGAGGTGATTGACGCACTTGAAGATCTGACCCACTACACGGTGCAAACTTTTAGCTTGCAGGGTGACGAGCTAAAACAGGCGCGCGAGGCTCTAATGAATGGTCGGCTGACTGTTTTTCTTAAAGGCCTGGAAGAACTGCTGGCTCGCGGTGGTGGCAGTTACTTTGCCGATCAGCGACTCACCGTTGCCGATCTGAAAATGTATGTGCAAATGAAGGGATTGCGCTCCGGCAACCTCGACCATATACCAGCCGACTTCGCCGACAAGCTGACGCCAACCCTGGTGCAACATTTCGAGCGTATCCACAATGAACCGCAGGTTCAGGCCTACTACCAGTCAAAAGCATAGTAAATACTCACGGTGCAATCAGTTGCCTGGCTGCTGCAACGTTGGCGACAGTACTTGCCAATACAGCCAGGCGGATGCCACTTTAAAGTGCAAGTGCTGCTACCAGCGGCACTCTCACACGGTGGCTCCAAACCGAAGGGTACGAATACAACAGGCAATGATGCAAAGATCGTCTTCCGTAGAGAAGTCTCCGATTTGATCTGGCCGACGCATTGCTCCTGTAACAGAGGGTCATCCAGAAAAGCGCACCCTGCGACGAAAGCACTGGCTCACACGAGCCAGATTAATTCAATCAAACAGCTCCAGGCTTTCATACGGCTCAAGACGAATCGACTTAAGTCTCGATTCGAGGTTTCCTGCATGCAGTTCGAGCTTATGCCCGTCCGGATCGAGGAAGTAAATCGAGTCACCCTCGCTTGTATTCTCTTTCCAGAGCAGTACGTCCGCATCAGCAAATCTGAGCTGCCACTCTGGTACATCACCAGACCGAATCGAAAACGCGATGTGGGTGTAATCTGTGGCCGGGTTAACAGTATCCACGCTCAGACACAGCCACAAATCTCCGGCACTTAAATAGGCACCACGAGCCCAGCGTGCCCTTGGAGTCATACCCATCAATTCGACATAAAAATCATATGACCGTCGAAGATCACTCACAGCCAGCGTGATGTGATTGATTCCTGTTACTTCGGTACGCGGTTCGGCACCCATTTATAGCCCCCTGGATTAACTGGATCTCGAATTTATAAACTCAACTCCGGACCATTAAAAGCTCGGCGCCAGAAGGCAACCGATCCGGACCAGCCCGGAGTTATTTTACCAAAATGATACGGCGGGCAGTCACGGACCTCGCCTCGCTACCCTAAACCTGACCCGATAACTACACGCTCGGCAGCCAGACCTGACCTGATGGCTATCTGCGTTGAATCAACGTACCCTTCACTCCACGGCATTCGAGTATAAAATTCACATTCATAGCGATGATTAATCTCATGTTTAAAATGGCGCGACACCTCCAACACCTGATCGTTGCGACACTATTGTTGCATGCCAGCGTCGCTATGGCACAGTTACCTACCAGCAGTGAGCCCACAGACTCCACCGCAGTCATCCTTGAGCAACCTCTGAGCAAAGAAGCCGTTCGAGACCTTGTCTCACGACTGAACGACGACCAGGTTCGTGGATTACTGATTCAAAGACTGGACGCCGTAGCCGATGAGGAGGAACAATCCAGTCAGGTTAGTGCATTAGCGTTGCTGGCTCAGGGCTTTCAGCAGTTCTGGCGGAATTTTCAACAAACCATGGGCAATATCGGTGACATCGGGCAGGTTTTTAGCAAGGCAGATGATGCCATCAAACCTGTGCTGGGAGCCCTAAGCTACGGCCACCTTCTACTACATTGTCTACTGGCAATTGCCGCAGGTATTTTTGCCGAGCGGATCGTGGCGTTTCTTTTTCGCAAGAGCAAGCAAAAACTGATCGATTCATATGCCACCAGGCTTTGGGACATTCTCAAGACCCTGTATACCCGGCTGTCTATGGATGTTCTGGGGGTTATAGCATTCGGCATTGCGAGTTCCGTAGTTATTTCCCGTTTTTATGAGCCCGGAACCTACACCCATGGACTGGTAAACGCAGGCAGGATGACGGTGTTCGGAGGCTGGCTCGCTTACGTGATTTGCCGTTTCTTTTTTGCACCCCGCCGACCTGAACTAAGAATCTGTAAAACTTCTGATTCACGGGCATTGAAACTGACGTTGAGTTTTTCATTGCTCGCCGCTTACATCGTTGGCACTCACAATTTCTTTTATGTATTTCTCACCATCGGCCAGGACAACTATGGTGGCATAGAATATATGGCAACGCTGGGCATGCTTCTAAACATGTCAATGTATATCGCAGCAATTGCAGTAATCTGGTACAACCGAGCCGGCCTCACCGAAGTGCTGCTGGAAAACAAACGGCGTGTCAGTCTGGCGATTGGCGTGGAAGCGCCATCTGACTTAAGCTGGTTTGCAGTTCACTGGCCTAAAATTGCCTGTGTGCTCATTGTCTGTAAGTACTTTCTGGTTGAAGTAGTTATGGCCACAACCAACGTTGGCGTCTACTCTACAGCTGCCGTATACGTAACCTTTATCGTGATTTTTCTGTGGCCAGGCATTGATGCAAATGTATCGCTATTCGTCGCGCGTGGCATAGCAACCCCGGAAGACGAAACAGAGTCAGCAAGCAAGGCACGCCGCAATATGCAACAAGGGCTGTTACGCGTTGGCAGAGTTCTGGTGGTAGGTACCGTGTTGTTTGCGCTGGCGCGTATGTGGGGAGTCGATATCCTGAGCCTGGCCCAGTCCGGTCTCGGCGCTAAAGCAGCCGCTACCCTGATCGAATTGCTTTTTGTGTTGCTGTTTGCCTATATGTTGTGGGAACTCATGTCCATTGTGATCGGGCGATGGCTGGCCGCCGAAGGTGGCGCACCGGATGATCAGGCACTCGACGCCGCAGGCGGTGAAGGTGGGGGTGCCAGTATGTCGCGAGTCGCAACGCTACTACCCATTATTCACAAAAGCGGAAAATTTCTTGTTGTGCTGATGTCTATCATTATGATTCTGGACATTATGGGTTTTAATATTGGCCCCATACTGGCAGGAGCGGGTGTCGTGGGTTTAGCTGTTGGCTTTGGAGCACAGACACTTGTCAAAGACATCGTTTCCGGTTTGTTTTTCCTTGCCGATGACGCCTTTCGAGTTGGCGAAACAATAAACGCTGGCGGTACTCAGGGAGCGGTGGAGAAAATTTCCCTGAGATCTCTACGCCTGCGACATCATGAGGGCCTGGTGCATACCATTCCCTATGGCGAAATACCTCAAGTCACCAACTACAGCCGTGACTGGGCTATTCTGAAACTGCGCTTTAGAGTGCCATTTGACACTGACGTCAACAAAGTAAAAAAGATCTTTAAAAAGATAGGTGCGGAAATGCTCGAGGACCCGGTTATCGGGCCAGACTTCCTGCAACCGTTCAAATCACAGGGTGTGGCTGAGGTGGATGAGAACGGTATGGTTGTTCGAGGAAAGTTCATGGCCAAGCCTGGCAAGCAGTTCACCATACGCAAAGAGGTATTTGTGCGAGTACAAAAAGCTTTTGAAGAGGCCGGCATTCCATTCGCTAGAAAGCAGGTAATGGTGCATATCCCCGGGCTCGATAAAGACAGCCCGCTTACCGATGAAGATGTCAAATCACTTGCCGCTGCCGCTGCCGACGCCGTAGAAGAAGGCGTTGTACCAGCAGCACCAAAAACCGGCTTGCAAGGCTAGCGCACGGTACCGAACAGCGTATTGATCTACGCAGCTGGTAACATCATCGTCACAGCCCGGCGCACGGCCATTCTACTGCAGGCCGCTTAGGTGTCTGACTCTTCCAGCGCAGATGCAAGCTGCGCTGTCATATACTGCCCATGAGACATGCCAATATCATTGCGCAGATGCACAGATAGCTCCTGGATCTCTGCAACTCGTTTGACGGTTGTGTGCTGATTTGCTAATCCGGAAAACCCGACTCCGGATAAACCACGACTTGTCAGGCATTTAAGGAATGCGGATACACTATCGGTGGCACCATTGCAGCGTGCCGGGATGAGGATAGATGGTAGGTAACTGCCAGATGAACTGTTCATTTCAGGTTCGGTTTACGACTCCATAAGATATGCGTTCGATCAATGAGGTGCGAGGATCACCCGCAACTCCCTTCACGTAGAAACTGCTGCCTTTTCAGATTTTTGCAAGCCGGCACTGAAAAAAAATTTCACGGAAGTGCTGCATACGAATGCAGTGTTCAGTTCGCCATCGGCAGGCAGAAGCACTGCAGAAGAGCGTGAGACAGTTACCCTCCGGAAACCAATGTTATCCTCGGTTCTACTGTGACAAATCTACTGTGACAAGTCTGCTGTGATAAGTCTGGTTTAACGGGCCTGCCTTAACTGGTCTGCCTAAACTGGTCTGCTGGGACCTGTGAACAACAATGCCTTATCGCATTTTAACAATGGACTCGCGCGTGACCCTGCGACGCCCGGGTCAAAAGCACGAAATACCCAAGCGGTCAACGGAGGTAAAAAACACCGCTACCCGCGGTTTTTCAGAAGCATCCGCGCTACTTCGACAAAGCCTGCCCCTCCGCGCTCTTGTGTTACATAGGTCGGCAGATCGATTTCATTCTCACTAAAATCTCTGACATTCGCCACTCCGCAGGAGTGTGGAAAAAATGCAAACATTGGACTGTCGTTTGGGCTATCACCCACAAAAATCACATGGTGCTTATCAACATCCAGGTCAAGATCAAGAACTGACTTTGCAAAAACACGGCTGGTGGAAAGTTTGTCATACTCTCCATACCAGCCATTGACATGAACGGAAGAAAGCTTGGCTGTGGCACCTGCCTCACCGAACAGGGACAAAATTCGGTCAACCGACTCCGCTGTTAACGGTTCAACATCTTCGCAAATATCTATCGCCAGATCCGCTACCCGACAAAACTGGTCAGAAGCGATACCGGCACCCGGCACCTCTCGCAAGATGGTTTTTCTGAGCTTGTCGAGTTTAATGCGATTGGCGGCCCTTGTGGATTGATCTGCTACAAAATACTGCTGCATTTTCTTCGACGACCGGTGATACGAAAAGTAGAACGCGCCGTTTTCACCGACAATTCCGGCAACCGGCCAAAACCGCGCGATCATATCGCACCAACCCGCGGGACGGCCGGTGATTGGCACCACTTCAATGCCGGCCTGAGACAACTGCTCCAGCGCACTGTAAGCATCGGCAGGCAACATACCATCGGTGGTTAACGTATCATCGATGTCGGTAAAAACTGCGGTGATTCCGGCTAGCGCCTCGGCAGAGAATTCACTTAAATTTCGCATGTGTCCAAAAGCATGTTGGCAGAGACGTTACACCATATCACCGCTGCCTGTTCTCTGAAACACCAGATCAAACGGTAAACACCAGGCAAGCCGCTTAACCCGGCAATCATATACAACACCAGGAATAAAACGATGAACGACGATCTTTTTGAAAAAGGACTGGCCCGGCGCAAGAGCACTCTTGGCGCCGAATACGTAGAGAATAACCTTGCGGCCGCAGATGACTTCAGCCGCCCGTTTCAGGAAGCGATGACCGCATGGTGCTGGGGCTTCGGGTGGGGCGATGAGACAATCGATGCCAAAACCCGCTCAATGATGAATCTTTCCATGATTGGTGCGCTGGGCAAAATGCACGAGTGGGAGGTTCACTGTCGTGGCGCAATCAACAACGGGGTTTCCGTCAATGAAATACGCGCCATTATTCATGTGATTGGAATTTATTGCGGTGTACCGCAATCACTGGAGTGCTTTCGTGTTGCGCGCAAGGTACTGGAAGAGCAAGGTTTGATCTAACCTCGGTCGCTTCCAACCGTCGTAACCTGTAGCAGTAAATCTGACGGAACTCCATTGGTGAGTTTCGTTTCACTCTGCTTTACTGTTCTTTAACGTATTACACTGAGCGCAGTGACCGGTGAGTTGTGCGATCCGCACCAAAACATGGCAATACACTGATCAGATTTGAAGTGACCGGCTACTGGTAGTGCCGATCAAGTAAGTCCATACGTGGCATAAGATCGAGCAGGTGTCTGGTGTATTCGTGAGACGGCGCGTTAAACAGTAGCTCGGTCTGTGCTATTTCGCAGATCGCGCCATTGCGCATCACTGCCACGCGGTCACACATTTGCCTTATGACGGGCAGATCATGCGAGATAAACAACATGGTCAGCCCTAACTCCTGCTGTAAATCTTTCAACAGGTTTAATATCTGCGCCTGAATGGAAACATCGAGCGCGGAAGTCGGCTCGTCACATATTAGTATTCTCGGGCGTGACGCCAATGCCCGTGCTATTGATATACGCTGACGCTGACCGCCGGAGAATTCATGCGGATAGCGCATCGCGGCGGCCGCTCCCAAACCGACATGATCCAGCAAGTCCTTGACGATTGACCGGACCTGTTTTTCAGAGCCTGCCATCTTAAAAAAACGAATCGGTTCCGCGACGATATCGAGCACCTTTAACCTGCCATTCAAACTGCTGTAGGGATCCTGAAAAATCATTTGCAGCGCACGCCTTGCCAGCAGACTTTGTTCATCCTGTTTGTGCAGCTCTACTTCCTGCCCCATTACACGAATACGACCCGCCTGCGGCTTATACAAACCGACAATCAAGCGCGCCACAGTGGACTTGCCAGAACCAGACTCACCTACCAGACCGAAGGTTTCACCATCGGCAATACTAAATGTGACGTCGTCAACGGCCTGCAGCATTTTTCGATTGCGCTTGAACAGAGCTCGCTCAAGTACAAACGAGAGTTTCAAATTCTCGACCGACACCGCGGCTCCATCCGGACTCTTGCTGTGACTTTGTTCGCCAAGCCAGTGGGTACCGACATCGATTCGTCGGGCGCTGTGGTCAAGGTTGTCGCCATCTATATAGTCGACAGAATTAAAACGTTCGAGTTTGCGATCAGCCGGCGGCACCGCTGCAATTAAGCTAATGGTGTAATCATGCTGTGGCGCACCAACAATTTGAGCCACCGGACCGGTCTCCACCACTTCGCCACGGTACATCACCGCGACGCGGTCAGCGATGTTGGCAATAACACCGATATCGTGCGTGACAATAATCACTCCCAGGTTTCTGGTTTTACACAAGTGCCTGATCAGATCGAGTATCTGCGCCTGAATAGACACATCCAGCGCTGTTGTCGGTTCGTCTGCAATGATCAAGTCAGGCTCACCAGCGAGTGCCAGGGCAATAACCACACGCTGCCTCATACCACCGGAAAACTGGTGCGGATACGATTTCAAACGAACTTCCGCCTGATCGATACCGACTGCCTCCAGCAGATCCACCGCTCTGCTGTGTGCTTCTTTATCAGACACCGGTAGTGACTTGCGAATGGTTTCGATCAACTGCTCGCCAATGCGCAATAGCGGGTTCAATGAGGTTTGCGGATCCTGAAATATCATACCAATGCGATCACCACGCACCTTGCGCATGGCATCGTCATCGAGACCACGCAGCTCCTCTCCCTGAAACAGGATAGAGCCTTCGGTCACTCGACCAGGGTGCTCGAGCAGATCAATGATTGCATTGCCGATGGTCGACTTTCCCGCACCTGACTCACCAACCAAACCGAGCACTTCACCTGGCTGCACTTGCAGATTGATAGCACGGGCCGCTTCGACCACACCACGGCGGGTTGGAAACTGCACAGATAAATTGTGTATCTCGAGCAGGGCTTGATCAGTTGCCATCAGTGATCCATTCTTCTGCGCGCTGCGCTACACACAGCTATAACGCTCGTGCGTACAGCCATTAACGTAACTTCGGGTTAAGTGCATCGCGCATCCAGTCACCCAACAGATTGACTGCAAATACCAGTATCACCAACGCCGCGGCCGGGAACAGGGTAATCCACCAGAGGCCGGAAAACAGGTACTCATTGCCGACACGAATAAGCGTACCAAGACTCGGTGTTGTGGGCGGTATGCCCTGGCCCAGAAACGACAATGTGGCTTCGGAAATAATTGCCAGCGCCAACCCGATCGTGGCAATAACGAGCACTGGACGCATCACGTTGGGCAATATATGCCGCATGATAATTAACCAGCGGGGCAAACCGATTACCCGGGCTGCCTGTACATATTCTTTTTGCGACTCAACCAGTGTGGCGCCGCGCGTTACGCGCGCAAACTGCGGCCAATCCGTCAGACCAATAGCAAAGATAACCACGTAGATCGCAAAGTCTTCTCGCAACTCGAGTGGCAGCAACGTGCGTCCAATTCCGTTAATCAGAATCGCCAGTAAAATACCCGGAATGGTCAGCTGAATATCGGCAATTCGCATGATGACCGCATCGACCGCGCCACCAAAGTATCCGGAGATTACACCGAGCAGCACGCCTAAAACCATTCCCAGGCACACCGCGGCGAGCCCGACCAGAATAGATAATCGGCCACCGTAGAGAATGGTTGACAGCATATCTCTGCCCTGATTGTCAGTGCCGAGTAAATACTGCGGCTGGCCACCTTCCACCCACACCGGTGGCAGCTTGCCGTCCCAGAGCGATATCTGCGATGGGTCAAACGGATTAAACGGTGCGATCCACGGCGCCAGCATTGTAGCCATTACACAAACCAGTGTAATAAAAGCCGCAATCATGGCCGCTGGTGAATGAAAAAACGACCATGCAATGTCGTTATCTATCAATCGTGAAAAGAAACCACGGGGCTTAACCACAGAACCAGCCGGATTCGTGCTAATGCTACTGCCCTCCCAGTCGAATGCGAGGATCGATAAACACATACAGCAGGTCGACGATCAGATTTACGATGACAAAGATCAGCGCAACAAAACACAGGTATGCGGCCATGATTGGTACATCGGCAAAATCAACAGCCTGAATAAACATCAAGCCGGTTCCAGGCCACTGAAACACAGTTTCAGTAATCACCGAGAACGCAATCAGTCCGCCGATGTTGAGTCCGATAATAGTAATAACAGGCACCAGGGTATTTTTCAGCGCATGGACAAAGTTGATTGCCCGTTCAGACAACCCGCGAGCTCTGGCAAATTTGATGTAGTCAGCCTGCATCACCTCGAGCATTTCTGCACGCACCAGCCGAAGTATCATGGTTAACTGAAAAAGGCTCAATGTTATGGCAGGCAGAATAATCGATCGCCAGCCATCTACCGTCAGAAAGCTGGTTTTCCACCAGCCAAGCTCGACAACCCCTGCACGGCCTGAAGAAGGCAGCCAGCGCAGAGTAACCGCAAAAAGATAAATCAGCGCGATACCGATAATAAAGGTAGGCAATGAAACACCGACCAGTGAAGTCGATAGAATCGTCTTTGACAGCCAGCCGTTGCGCCTGATGCCGGTATAAACACCTGCGGCAATACCCACCACCAGTGCAATCACTGCTGATACAAACACCAGCTCAAGTGTTGCAGGCAGGCGCTCTTTAATCAGCGTGCTAACCGGTCGTTTAATACGGTAACTCAGGCCAAAGTCACCATTCAGTGCATTACCCATGAAGCGCACATACTGGGTAAAGATCGGATCATCGAGACCCAAATCCTGCCTGATGCGGACTCGGTCTTCGCGTGTTGCCTCCTGTCCAACCATGTTGTTGACCGGGTCGCCAACAAAGTTGAACAAAGAGAAAGAAATAAGTGATACGGCGGCCATTACCAGCACTGACTGGGCCAGCCGACGAAAAATGTAGGAGAGCATTAAATGATGCGATCAGAAGATAACAGGCAAGAAAAAAGGGGCAGCTAAAAGCCGCCCCTAATGCAACTACTTGATAGTTACAAAGCGAGGACGCAGCGCGTCATCAGCAGACATGGGTGCGTCCACTTTGTCAGACATACCCCAGGCAATTACCTGGTGATGGATAGGTATGTAGGGCATATCCTTACGTACCTCGGTCCAGGCGTCGTTAATCATGTCGGCACGCTTGTCGAGATCAGTCTCGGACGCTATACCTTTAGTGATTGAATTGACGGTGTCATTGCTATAGCCAGTGGCATTCCACGACCCTTCAGCGTCAAGCAGGTATGAAAACACATAGTGGCTATCGAGTGTTGGCACACCCCAGCCCAGCATGTAGAAGTCAGAGATGCGCTTTTGAATCTTTGGGAAATGCTGCGCTTTTGGAATCGCTTCCAGACTCACCTTGACACCAATCTTGGCCAGCATTGCTACCGCAGCCTGACAGATTTTCTCGTCGTTGTTGTAACGGTTGTTGGGACAGTCGAGCTGCACAGAAAATCCGTCAGGGTAGCCAGCTTCAGCCATCAGTGACTTGGCTTTCTCAACATCAAGAGGAATTTCAGCATCCTGAGTTTCGTTGTTGCCCAGAACACCGGGTGAGGTGATCATACCGGCCGGGAAACTCAGTCCTTCCATTACTACACGCTGAATCGCCTTGCGGTCGATGGCCAGATTCATCGCCTCGCGAACCTTGACGTCTGCAAACGGATTTTTGCCTTTGACATCTGAAGTTCTGAGCTCTTCCACGCCCTGGTCCATACCAAAGAAAATAGTACGAATTTGTGCAACGGTATCGGTCTTCAATCCGTCTGCTGCATCAATGCGTTTTAGATCCTGCAGGGGTGGATCGAGTACAAAATCAACTTCGTTGGACAACAGAGCCGCAACGCGTGTAGCTGCGTTGCCGATAGGACGGTATTCGATTCGATCGACGTTGCCCGGAAACTGACCATCTCCCCACCACTCGGAATTTTTCTCCATGACAGTCAGCTCGTCAGGTGCTCGGCTAACCAGTTTGAAGGGACCGGTTCCATTTGAGTTACGCACAGCAAACGTCTCTTCTTTGCCGGCGAAATCCTGGGGATTGACAACGTTATTCGCCTCTGCCCAGCCTTTATCCATCATATAGAGTGACGTGAGCTGATTTGGCAGAATCGGATTGACTTCATCGGTTACCAGATCAATGGTGTGGTCGTCGATGATTTTCACTTCAACTACGGACTTCACCTGCTCTTTATAGTCCGAGCTTTCGTGCTTGGCACGCTCAAAGCTGAAGGCCACATCTTCTGCGGTAAAATCTTCACCACCGTGATATTTCACACCTTCACGGAGTTTGAAGCGCCAGATATTTCCATCCATAGGCTCCCACGACACCGCCAGCTCAGGTTGCAGCACCAGGTCGGCGTCTCGAGTGACCAGGCTTTCGTACATCATGCCATTGGTGGCAATTGTGGGCCCTTCATTCTGTGAATGCGGGTCTAGTGTCAGTGCGTCGCCCTGGCTGGTCCAGCGCAGAGTATTTTCGGCCAGTACCTGAGTCGAACTGGCAGCCAGCGCGACGGCGCAGACTGGAATGAGCTTGCGTAAGATCATTGCGTATCCTTTTGTGTTAGCTTTCGGCAGCGATACTGACACATCTTACGCAAGCCGTCACGGCCTGACTCACAGAAAATGCGACAGTCAAACCCCAACAGGTCGCCGCGTCCGGCGCGGTCAGGCTTCCAACATCAATAGCTTAACAACGACTCCCCGCCAGCCTCGCACCCTCGGCAAGGCTTGCCAGTTTTGAGTAGGCGATTTCCGGGTCAACCGCACCAAATCCGGCAAAGGTGCCGAATCCACAGTCGGTTCCACCGATGACTCGCTCTGCACCAACAATGTTGATAAAACGCTCGATCCTCTGTGCCACCAGCTCGGGGTGTTCGACGAAGTTTGTGGTGGTATCCAGCACACCTGGCACCAGTACAACATCGTCGGGAATTTCAGCTTTGCGTGACTCAAAAACTGTCCACTCATGGGCGTGGCGGGGATTGGAGGTTTCGAACAACAGGTATTTTGCTTTGGTCCGCAACAGCGTTGACAGCACTTTGTCCATCCCAATATCACAAGTATGAGGCCCCTCGTAGTTACCCCAGCAAATATGAATTCGCACGTTCTCTTTCGGAATGTCGCTCAGTGCATGATTGAGCGCTTCGACATGACTCTCGGCAACTCGAATAAATTCATCGTCTGACATGTCGGCAAACAGCATGTGGCGCGACAATGCCAGATCAGGGCAATCGAGTTGTAAATTGAGACCGGCACCAACGATAGTTTCGTACTCTGTTTTCATCGCATCTGCCAACGCGGCCAGATACGAGTCTCGAGAAGCGTAGTGCTCGTTTTGCAGAAAAAGCGATATGACACCCGGTGACGCCGCATTCATGAAACCGTGTTTGATGCCGTGTGTACTCATGGCGGACTTCAGGTTATCGATGTCCTTGAGTAGCTCGCCCTGTCCTTTCGATTTAATTTCGGAGGTACACATCGGCCTTGCGTACTGTGGTGTTCCACCGGAGTCTGCAATGCGCTGTAGAAATGTCGGGTACTGTTTAAGGTCAGCTGGCGCATTGCGCGGGCTGTCGCCCGAGAAACCCTCGTATCTGTCTTTGACGTAGGTGGCATAGGAAATCTTTGATGTCTCACCGTCAGACACGATATCGATACCCGCATCGTGCTGACGCTTTACGGTTTCATCGACGGCTTTTTTCATCGCCTTGTCAAATGCCTGTTGGTCGCAGGCCTCTTCGTTTTCGCGTGCAAAGATAAAGTCGACAACTTCCTGGCTGCGAGGCAGTGAACCAACATGGGTGCAGGCAATTTTCGCCATTAACTCATTCTCCTGGTAAATCGGGTAACGGAACTCTTGTACGTGTTGTTCATGGCATAGACAGTTTGGTCGCCACATCATGAATAACGTGCGCGGGCATCAATGCAAAGACTACTGCCAAGGCAAATACTAAGAAAAATAACAAGACAAATACTAAGACCAATGTGTCGGACCGGCCGCATCAGAGGTATTGCGGACACGATACAAACTCGCCTGCCCCGTCATCGAGGGCGCAAGGGCTCGACGACAGCCAGGTGGCACAGCGCAAACATCGCCAGGGGCCAGTGTCGCCGTGCTGCCTTCACAGGTTAGCGTCCAGTGACCATGCATGACCATCAATACTTCATGCTGATCAGTGCGGTAGGCATCTTCAGGTATCGACTGGCGCGAGATCAGATCAATTTCAAAGCCGGGCCGATCCCGCAGCATACCGTCTGCACCGAGTACCGAGACCGGTTGCCGGTCAGACATCGCCAGCATATCGAGGTAGCGAGCGATAAAGCGCGGCACCACCTCCGCGGCGGTAGGCTCAATCAGCTTTGCTATCTCTGCGTCTGTCATTAACGGCATGGGCTTGATGCCTTCAGGCAGGATATCGGCCGGTTTAGCACCTGCTGTTTTTGATTGATACAGTACGCCGTTGTCTCCAAGGACCAGTCCGTGGTCGCGTGCCTCTTCTATTACCTGTGGCGCCCATATCACACCACCACCTGCATCATCGCCACCTAACACTGCCATGATCATTCCATAGTCAGTACCGATATTTTCAAAGCCGCGAAACATTCCGGTAGGAATATTGATCAGGTCACCCTCTTC
Organism: uncultured Granulosicoccaceae bacterium; assembly: GCA_937957915.1. Lineage (GTDB taxonomy): Bacteria > Pseudomonadota > Gammaproteobacteria > Granulosicoccales > Granulosicoccaceae. The sequence continues at coordinate 23,812 of CALGNZ010000023.1, forward strand.
CAGTGTAACCTCACCCGCATCACCCCAACGCCCCCAGAAAAACCGCCAGCGACCTTTCAGCACAAAAAACACTTCGGCCGTGGTATGCGTGTGCAATGAATTTCGACAATGTGGCGGCTGGCCTGCCGCACCGATATTAAAGCCCGGCGTGTCACGAATATGGACATGCTGATCAGGGCTTTCAGAAACACCGGCACCGATTATAGTAAAGTTCTCTTTTTGATCAGAGCCAGGTGTGTGCGCATCAATAAATGCTGTTTTACAGGGCTTCAAATCGCCATAGCGTACAATGCGTTGTTCGAGTTCTGCAGGTGTCACCGATCATTCACTCTCAGACATAGTATTAATTTACATGTAAACAAATCGACAACGCAGAGTTATCGGGAAAATTGTGGGTACATTGCCGTTTCTACTTCACCCGCTACCTTGCTCACTACCGTACTAGCCCGTTTGCAATAAAATTTGCTTCCACACCGCGGTTTCGTCAAACAGGACCCACTCTCGCTTTAATCCGTACGGACCGAATTCTGCGTGGCTTATGCCCAGTATGTAGATTTCAGCACCGGTGGGTGCACCGAACATTCCCCAGCCATCGTGTCGTCCGTACAACGACCAGCGCAACGCTGCGCGAGGTGGCAACAATTCGTCTTCACGCCCTATACAGTGATCGACAGAAAACGTTGCATTGGGCAGAGCTGAGCGCAGCCCCATCCAGAACTGATCAGCCGCCGACCAGCCGTGCTCGGTTTGTCCGCCAGGGTATGCCAGCGCGCAGGCCCGATCATATTCAGCAGGTATTACTGACATCTCTGCCGCCATCGCCCGCTTCAGAATATCCGCGTACTGTTGCCCCCAGGGGTTGTCGTTGCCTGTGCCCAGGTAGTCTCCTTCCCGATCAGTCGTCGGGGTCAGAGGCCGGACACACTCATCGGGCCCGCCTTCACGCTCAATCAGATCTCGCGCATACTGTTTTGAATCAAGGCCCAGCTGCGTGATGATGGCGGTTTGATCGCGGATCAGCCATTCATCATAGATCTGGTTATTGCGGGCTGCGCAATCGGCAATTATTCGGTAGCACAATTGCTTGCCAGTGGCTTCACCGTAAACACCTGTATGTGCATGGGTTGCTGTCGACAGAATACGATGCGAGGACAGATAGCCTGTCTCGTAGCCGCCGCTCCAGATCACATCTTCGCCGAGCAATTGCCGGTCTGGAAACTCAGCCAGCGTGGCCATCGTTGCCGCAATCACTCTTTTATTACCGACTACCACCGACGACGGTGACCTTACGACGATATCATCGGAGTAGTAGTGGTGCAGTGTCTGTATCTGCCGCTCTTCCCAGATTTCTTTGGTGATTCCGATGATGTAGTCGGGGAAGTCTTCCCATTTCTTATCGAAGCCCGCTTTTTCGAAATCTGCGTTTTCCAGGCGCGCTTTTTCTAACCAGCTTTTTTTTAAACGCGTCGCCACGGCAGTATCGTCTGCAGTTTTTTGTTTACTCATTTGTTGTTTTTATCCTGCGGTCCAGCCGCCATCCACCATCAGGGATGATCCGGTCACCAGCGCAGAAGCACTTGATGCAAGATACAAAACACTCCCCATAATATCTTCAATCTCGCCGATGCGATCGAGTTTGATTTTCGATTTTATCCACTCTACCCGTTCCGGGTTGTCGAAGGTCACTTGCGTCAGTGGTGTTTTGATAAACGTCGGGCAGATAGTGTTCACCCGAATATTGTGTGGACCCCACTCAATGGCGAGCGCTTTGATCATCCCTTCAACGGCATGCTTGGACGCACAATAGACAGATCGGTCTATCCCCCCCACATGCCCCATCTGCGATGAGATATGGATTATTGAACCACCATTGCCGGCATCGACCATCGCACGTGCGCAGCTGGTCGACACAAAAAAGGCGCCACGTACGTTGATGTCCATCACCTGTTGAAAATCTTCCGGTGTTGTATCAAGGGCTGGTGCGGGCCGCGCATAGCCCGCCGAGTTGACCACCACATCGAAGGCGGGCTGAGCGTTTATTTGTGAGACGAGCGCTTTAGTATCCCCCACATCCATAGTCAGTGTTTCAGCACTGTAGCCAGCCTCTGCCATGGACTCATGAACTTCCTTCAGACGCGATTCGTTTCGCGCCGCGATAACAACATGGGCGCCAGCTTCGGCAAGTGCAACAGCGCTGCCGAGGCCAATACCACTGGAACCACCTGTAATAAGCGCACGTTTGCCATCAAGTCGAAGAGAAGGTGTTTTTGGCAGTTCAACCATTAGCTCAGGAAGCCTTGTTATCGACCGGCAAAGCCGGCGCACCATACTCGATATTACGACCACCGTAGCGGCGCACTCGCAAATTGCACTGCTCGCCGTGTCCAATGAACCCTTCAAGCATGCACAGTCTGGAACACACCTCACCTACCTGAACGGACGCCGCATCTGTCATCACCTTTTGATAGGTATGCGTTTTGATAAATTTGCCAACCCAAAGCCCGCCGGTATAGCGCCCGGCTTTTTTTGTGGGCAGCGTATGATTGGTGCCAATGACTTTGTCGCCATAGGCGACATTCGTACGCGGCCCTAGAAATAGCGCGCCGTAGCTTGTCATGTGCTGTAGAAACCAGTCATCGCGATCGGTCATTACCTGCACATGTTCAGAGGCCACGTGTTCCGCTTGCTCGAGCATTTCATCGTAGCTGTCGCACAGAATAATCTCGCCGTAATCCCGCCATGCAAGCCTTGCAACATCGGCCGTTGGCAGTATGCCCAATATTCTGTCAACCTCGGCAAGCGTGTCTGTTGCAAGCTTTTCAGAATTGGTGATGAGTACCGCAGGCGATGTCGGACCGTGTTCGGCCTGCCCCAGTAAATCTGTCGCGCACATTTCTGCGTCAACAGTTTCATCTGCGATCACCAGCGTCTCTGTCGGACCCGCAAAGAGGTCAATACCGACGCGACCGTACAGTTGTCTTTTGGCTTCAGCGACATAGGCGTTACCCGGCCCGACCAGCATGTCGACAGATGCTATAGATTCAGTACCCAATGCCATCGCACCCACCGCCTGAATACCTCCAAGGCAATAGATTTCATCTGCCCCGCCTATGTGCATAGCCGCGACTATAGCCGGATGCGGAGCCCCGTCATTGGGTGGCGCCGATGCGATGATACGTTTTACACCCGCCACTTTCGCGGTAACCACACTCATATGTGCCGAGGCGACCATCGGGTATTTACCCCCGGGTACATAACAGCCCACGGAGTTTACCGGAATGTTTTTATGGCCAAGTATGACCCCGGGTAAGGTCTCTACTTCTATATCACTCAGCGCTGCTTTCTGATGCTCGGCGAAGTTGCGGACCTGCTCCTGCGCAAACCTGATATCTGCCAGATCCTGTTTGCCCACCTGACCCATAGCAGCGTCAATAGCGTTACTATCAAGTCTGAAGGAGTCGGGGCTATAGTTATCAAATTTTGCCGAGAGCTCGGCAATAGCGGCATCACCTCGCTTACCTACGTCATCGAGAATTTGTTCAACGGTTTGTCGAACTTTTGCGTCGTCCTCGGCGCGTTGCTCAGAGCTGCGAGCAGTCTTGAGATGCCTGGCCAATATATATCTCCATTGTGTGTTCTAAAAATGTAACTATTCAGGGCGCGAACTCCTCCCCATGAACACGACAGGCGCGCACTGACTGAATGGTCACAGAAACCCGAAAAGTGCGAAAAACAGAATTTTTGCTCTTTTCCAGCTGATTATTATTCTGAAACAATGAATAAAACCGGGAGGTGCCGCGACGTTCTGCGACCCATAGCTTCCTGGCGAGGGAAAAGCGCGGCGAATGAGAGATCAATGAGTTTACTGATACACATCCGCAGCACTCACCGCACACTGGCATTTACAGCTTTGCGCCTCAGTGACACATCGCGTTCAATTGCGCCTTTGTTATACCAGGATCGCAAAAACCACCGACCGACCGCTTAACTCAATGTTCCGACTATCAGCACAACGATAATTTTCAAGACGTGTGCGACACCTTGCAATCGTATGCAACCATTTTGCCCCATCTACGCTAAAAACTCTAGGATCGATTCAAACTGGTAGCATTTGCAGCGCGACACCTGACAACGCAGCCACGACCAGCACCGACCCAATACTCCAGTGACGCAAGAAAGCCAGCAACGCACATACGGCTGTCAGCAGCACAACTCTCCAGTCGAGGGTGGACCACTCAGGCTGCCAAAAGTGAAGTATTCCGACAGACTTCAGTTGCACACGCTGAAAAAACACATGCAGCGCAAACCACAAAGACAGGTTTAAAATTACTCCTACTACAGCAGCTGTGATAGCAGCAAGCGCATTGCGTAGTCGGGGCTGCTGACCCACCCAGTCGATATACGGAGCACCAGCAAAGATCCATAGAAAACACGGCACGAAAGTGACCCACAATGTGACCAGCGCGGCTGCCAGCCCCATCGCCCAGCCACCATCACGAAAACCTGCGATAAAACCAACAAATTCTGTCACGAGAATCAGCGGGCCCGGTGTGGTTTCTGCCAGTGCAAGGCCATCCATCATTTCGTCGGCTGTCAGCCAGCCAAACTGTGTGACAACATCCTGCGCGAGATAGGCAAGCACAGCATACGCACCGCCAAAGGTCACTACTGCCAACTTGGAAAAGAAGGTGCCTATATGTGACAGGATCTCGTGATCATCAGTAACACTCAGCGCAGCCAGCGGCGCGAACCACAAAATTAGCCAAAGCGACACCGTGGCGGCAGTGCCTCGAAAATTTGCGCTCGGCACAAGTCTGGGCGATGAGCTATCGTCATCGCCGGAACGTGCCGTTGCAGATGCCGCAGAATCGTTTGCCGACACCAACAGAAAACCGGCCAGGGCTGCCAGCCCGATAATTAATGGAAACGAGAGCTGGAAAAAAAAGATACCGATAAACGCAAGGCCAGCAATCACCCAATGCGCCATTCCCGCTAACGCGCGTTTGGATATCCGCAACAATGCTTCGATAACGATTACCAGTACTGCCGCCTTGACCCCGAAAAACAATGCTTCAAGCCAGGGGACGTTGCCGTATAAAGCATAAATTGAGGCAAGTGCCAGAACTACAACTGCACCCGGCAGCACAAACAGCAAACCGGCTGCCAGTCCCCCGCGCACACCATGCATTCGCCAACCAGCGTAGGTCGCCAGTTGCATAGCCTCCGGGCCCGGCAGCAGCATGCAGAAACTCAACGCATTCAGATACTGCTTTTCAGTAAGCCAGTGTTTTTCATTAACGATGATTTTATGCATCAGTGCGATCTGGGCTGCTGGTCCACCGAATGACAACAAGCCAATCCTTGCCCATTGCCAGATCGCCTCCACAAAAGTAGGCGCAATAAAGGAGGGAGCATCAGTTGACGGGGCAGTAATGGTTGGCGCAGACCGGGCCTCTGCGCTCTCGTCACTACTCATCGTTTGCAACACTGCGCGATTCTGACGGAATCCACTCATGCCCTTCGTTTGTGGCATCGCGACACCAGCGATAGAAGGCATCATAGAGTTGCATTCCGGCCTCGAGTTGGCGCTGATCATCCTTGTACATTCTTGACAAGCCGAGCGATGCCGCAAGCAGGCCAGCAGCCTGTGGCGCCAGGTGCAGTTGGTCAGTGTCCGCTGCACGCACGATTGTCGCCAGTCGCAGCAGCGGCTCGGTTTCCAGCGAGAATTCGTGAAGCATCATGTCGAACGTGCACTGATCTCCACGATGGGTCCAGAACACATCCGCCACATCAAAGGCAGTCGCCGCATATTTTTCTGCAACCTCAACTACAGCAGCAGGCGGCACAAACAGAAAGCGAGCCTTTGGATCAACAAAACGTCGAATTAACCACGGGCAGGCGATGCGGTCTATCTTGGGTCTGTGTCGCGTCACCCACAAACCACCGGGGCATTGCAGAGACTCGACAGGAATTAACGGTAATTGCGCTTCGTGCCATGCCACATGGCCGCCTGACAACACTTCCGCTACAACGCCGTGGCTTCGCAGCAAGGCCATCGCGCCAAGAGAGATTTTGCGGCCGCGGTGGCAACTGACAACAACCTGTTTGTCGACCAGTTGAGGCAGGAGGTCAAGAATTTGTTCGAACGGATACCTGAACGCGGTGGGAATCAACCGCGGATCCAGCTGATAATCTTCATCAATACGCAGGTCGATTATGACAGGCGCAGCATCAGTTCCAACGAGTCGGTTCAACTGGCTGCAGGTTATTTCATTTGGTGATGGCATAGTGCGCATCCTCCCCTGGGTTAAGACAGCGCGCAGTCGTCGGTTAAAAACATGCGCACTCAAGCGAGCAGAACGTCTTGAGAGAGTGCACAACGACTTTAGCTGTATATCGGGTTAATTGGATGCGATTCTTCGGCTGGCGCCTCACGGGGTGTTCGCAACCCCTTGCAGCAAATTATGAATAGCTATTCTCACAGTGTCAATCAGCACCGCTACACACAATGACACTGTCAGGAGCGCAGGTGTAAGATGTTGCGACACCTCTACAGAACTTCATGCCCGCTACACGCAACAGTACGCGAGTATAGACGCGATGCTAGCTCAACCCGGATTTCAGTATGCAACCCAAGTACCCCGAAAGAATAGTCTGCCTGACAGAAGAAACGACAGAAACACTGTACTTACTTGGTGAAGAAGATCGCATCGCTGGCATCTCCGGCTTCACCGTCCGACCACCACAGGCACGCAAAGAAAAACCGAGAGTGTCTGCTTTCACATCAGCCAACATTGAAAAAATTCTGCAACTCGACCCCGACCTGATCATCGGATTTTCTGACCTGCAGGGTGATATCGCTGCGGAATTGATCAAAGCGGGAAAAACCGTTTGGGTATTGAACCAACGGTCCGTGGAGGAGATTCTGAGTATGATTTTGTGCCTCAGCGCGATGGTAGGCGCCTCTGAACGCGGTAATGCGCTGGTGGAAAAACTGGCTGAAAAAATACAGCGCCTGCAGGCTGCCACAAATCCACCGGTACCCAAAGTCTATTTCGAAGAGTGGGACGACCCGATGATCTCGGCTATTAAATGGGTATCTGAACTGATTGGCATTGCGGGTGGCAAAGATTGCTTTGCCGAACTTGGTCAGATGTCACACGGAAAGGACAGAATTATCGCAAACCCCGACGCTGTTATTGAACGCAACCCGGACATTATTATCGGGTCATGGTGTGGAAAGAAATTTCGCCCGGAAAAAGTAGCGAAGAGAACAGGCTGGCAGAACATCAATGCGGTTCGCAACGAACAGTTATTCGAAATAAAATCTCCGATCATCCTGCAACCCGGACCTGCAGCAATAATAGATGGTCTTGATGAACTGACCGCAATCATCAATCAGTGGAAGGCACTACAAACCGAACCCTTATAAGTCATCAGGCAACGGCCGGATACTGTTTTAGAACTTTACCGCTATTCACAGTCACCTTATTGCCAAAACTTCGTCGTACTGCGAGATTGTTCCAGCGAACTACGACGATATTCGATCAGAACGATTCCGCTAACTCATAAAGGAAACGTTGAAAGATAACCAACCACCAGGCAGGAGCAATATTTTGCGGCGAATCGAACTGGCATTCGAAATGTTTATTGCCGCGCTGACCCTCGGCTGGCAGCCATTGCCGGCTCCTATACCTGCCAATGCGCAATAATCTGGCCCCTGGATTGCTAACAAGCACTCGGTCCGTTTTCATCATTATCGGGACGACAACACAGGCGGTTAGAAAACCATGGAAAAAGCAGCTAACGTTACGGGCAGTGATCATGCGGTTCTGCAGGTTTGCGAGACACTCTCAACACCAATATGGGTGTTCGACTTCGATAGTACCAGCGTCATATGGGCAAACGATGCTGCCCTGACTCTGTGGGGTGCCGACAATTGCGCTGACCTTGCGTCACGCGATATGTTCGCTGACACCAGCCCTACTGTTGTACAGCATCTGCAAAACATTCGAAAACACATTCACAATGGCGACCGCCACTCAGAGCGCTGGACGCTATACCCGCAAGGTCAGCCTCGCCATTGCTTCCTGGAATATCGAGCAATCAATCTCGACAACAGCCACGATGCGATGCTCGTTGAATGCACCGGACAGGATCTGTGTAGCGACAACGACACGCTGCGCAGCACGGAAGCCCTGCGTCACACCTCATTGATGATCGGCCTCTACGACAATGACTATAATCTGTTGTACTGCAATCCGGCCGCCCGCCCGATGCTACAGGACAACACAACAAATCTACGCGACCGCTTTGCTAACCCGTCGGACTGGTATCACATGCTGTCCGAGATTAAACAGTCAGACCAGTTTGTGATGGAGGCTTTCGTTAACACGGCAACTGGCTCCAGATGGCACAAAATGCATTTCCAGCACAGTAGAGATGCGGTGACGGGTAAATGGTCACTACTGGTATCGGAATCCGATGTAACGCAGTTGCATGACGCAGAGCGGGAGGGATACCGATTGGCTCGAACTGATTCTCTGACCGGTTTTGCCAACCGACTCTATTTGCAGGAGAAGCTGCAGTACATGTCTGCCAATAGCGACGTCAGAGCAGGTGTGATCTATATTGACCTGGATCGCTTTAAAAACATTAACGACTCGCTGGGCCACTCAACGGGTGATCAATTACTGGTCAGTGTAGCCCGGTCCATCAGGCAATGTACCGGCAACAATGCCACATTGGTCAGACTGGGTGGCGACGAATTTTTAATCATGCTCGAACCCGTAAAGAACTATGAACCTCTGGTCGAATTGTCGAACCGGATAATAGAGAAACTCGCCACCCCGCTACTGATAAACAACACGCCGTTAAGAGTGACACCGAGCATTGGCATTTGCATCTATCCAGATGACGCCAATAGCGCAGAATCACTGCTGCAACACGCTGATATCGCCATGTATCGTTCAAAGTCGGAGGGTGGAAATCAATACCATATTTTTACCGATCTCATGCGCAAGGACGTTCAGGACAGGCTTCAAATTGAGCAAGAGCTAAGCTCAGCCATTGAACAACAACAATTCACGCTGCACTATCAGGCTCGTTATAGCAACGATGGCACAACAATCATTGGCGCTGAAGGCTTAATCCGATGGAATCATCCGGAAAATGGATTGTTATTCCCTGACAGCTTTATTTCTCTGGCTGAAGAAACAGGATTGATGGACGAACTTGGAGAATGGGTGCTGCAGGAAGGCGCCATGCAAGCGGCAAAGTGGTTCCGGGAGGGGCGCAATCTGAGTGTCTCGATTAACCTGTCTCCCAGGCAGTTTGCCAGTTCAGATTTTGCCAGCAAAGTAGAGGAAGTTCTGCGAAAAACGGGGTGTCCGCCCGGACTGCTCGAGCTGGAAATTACCGAATCAATGCTTATCAATGACATTCCGCATGTCGCCGAGATACTACGAAATCTGCACCACCTTGGCGTCCGAACCGCCATTGATGACTTTGGTACCGGATACTCGAATCTCTACCATCTGCAATCGCTCGACATAGACTGCCTTAAAATTGATAAGGCGTTTGTTCAAAGCATCGACAAGCCAGCCATACTGCAAATGATTTTGTCACTCGGCAAAATGCTGAAGATGAACATCGTTGCCGAGGGAATAGAGACACCGAAGCAGCTTGACTGGCTGCAACGAAACGGTTGTCATGAATTTCAGGGCTTCTATCTTGCCAAACCAATGGACTCGAGTCGATTTGAGGCACTGTTGAACCAGACTCAGCGACCTGCAACTGCGCCTGCAACTAAATCGACTGAAGCAAATTTGGCCTGCGCCTGATCAGGAGCGCCGCTCGCGCTGTCATCCGAAGCAACAATACTCTGAACAACAACAACAACAACAACAACAACAACAACAACAACAACAACAACAACAACAACAACCTTAGCAACCTTAGTAACCTTAGCAACCGGTGCTTAGGGAAGCCTGACGGTATCTCCGGATACCAGTCCACTAACGACTTCGATAAAGATGCCATCGGAAAGACCGGTTTCTAATTTGATTCGCTCAACAGAGCCATCTGGCAGCTGCTTCCACACAAACACGTCAGCCTTGCTCTCGCCGTTACTGCCACCACCTTCAAACATCAGAAACTTCTCATCAATCACAACGACATCGTCACGCCTGTCCAGCACAACATCGGCACTGGCGCTGTAACCTGCGCGCAGTTGACTGGCACCAGCAATAGCAGCGCGAACCTCAAACTGCACTGACCCTTCATCCTTCAGGCCCTTCGGGCTTATGTATTCAAGCGCACCGGTAAACGTTTCACCTTCAATGGCGCCTACTGTTATTTCAAGCGCCATGCCTTCTCTGATTCGACCCACTTCTGATTCATCAACCGTTCCGGTAAATACCATATCAGTCATATCAGCGATGGAGGCTATTGTTGTCCCCTCATTAAAATTATTGGTTTCTGTGACGCTGACGCCTTCCTTTACCGGCACGTCCAACACGGTACCATCGACGGTAGACCGAACCTCATTGGAGACGGTACCACCCTCACCAGTACCGCCTTCGCGAATGAGTCGTAAATTGCTGCGAGCGCCCTCTTCTTCTTCGCGCGCTATTCGATAATCAAAACGAAATTTTTCGTAATCATCTTTGGCGATCAGCTTTTTCTTGTACAGCTCGGCGCGGCGCTGAAATTCGAGCTGAGCGTTGCTGGCACTGATACGGGCTGTCTCGTACCTGGCCTGCGCTGAATTTAACGCCACTGCATCAGGTACAACCCGAATTTTGGCTATCAGTGCATCACGCTTAATAACCTCACCTGGTTGCACATGGAGTTTCTCAACCACCCCTGATACCCGCGACTTTATCGTCACCTCACGACGCGGCACAATGGAGCCATTCGCCACCGCTTTGTTAATGAGGCTTCCGCTGCCAATTACAGCAGTGACATAGGTCACTTCCGACTGCTGGTTTCGGTTAACCAGAAACAGGGCACTGGCCGCTACAAAGCCACCAACAAGCAGTAGCATAAAACCAGTTTTTATCATTCTAAAAGACATTCTATTCTGCTCTCAGTGCCTCAACCGGACTAATTTGCATCGCGTGCCGAGCCGGTATCAGCGTCGCCAGTAATGCAGCAACTATCAATGCCAACAACATGGTCAACACCACGTTCAATTCAATCGTTGGCGTACTAAACAACACATCTGCGGAACTATCGCTGGTTATTGATTGAGTTAGCACATCAATCATCGCCAACCCCGACAGGCCAAAAAGGATTCCTAGTGCGCCAGCAATGGAAACCAGTGTTGAGGTCTCCAGCAACACCATCGATACCACCGACGCAGGAGTCGCACCCAGTGACTTGCGAATGCCGAATTCGCGCTGCCGCTCACGAATGGCAATGAGCATGATATTGCTAACACCGAGAACCCCTGCCAGTAACGTTGCGATTCCGACCGTCCAGATAAAGGCTCGTATACCGCGAAACAAATTGCGGATGCGCAAATATTCTTTTTCTGTGTTCCAGTCACCGAAGGCCCTGTTATCGTTAGGGGCAACACGGTGTCGCTGCTTTAACACGACCTTTACATGGTCGCCGACCTCACGACTGGTGAGTCCCTGCTTCGGCACCAGGGCGTAAAACCCAATACTTTGGCCCTTGTTAAAAACCTGTTGAAAAGTTGTCAGAGGTGTAAACACGAGGCTGCCCATACGCTCGCGATCATCGCCATAACGCCTGGGTTTAAAAACACCAATGACCGTGAAGCTGATCCGCCTGATCTCTATTTGCTGCCCGACAGGATTAGTATCAGCACCGAATAGATCACGATGAATCCGTTCACCGATAACCACAACTTTCCGTTTTTGCTGGAGATCCAGTTGATTGATAAATCGCCCTGTCACAAGGTTCATTGGCAAGATGCTGCGAAACTGCGGAATGTCCCCGGACACTTCCGCATCAGTAACCTTTGAACCCAAACTCACGTCCACCCTCCCGCGCCAGCTGGCCAGTCTGATACGCGGCGCCAGTGTGCCAATGTCTGTCACCTGTCGCTCAAGCGCTGCAGTGTCTTCATTGGTTAGTTTTATTCGACGACCGGGTGACAAGCCCTGCCAGGGCTGCGATGTCTGACGACTCCAGATGTACATTGTGTTAGTGGCATAGCCAGACATGCTGTTATTAACACCGTCTTCAATACCATTACCAAAACCAAGCATGATAATAAGAATGAAAACACCCCAGAAAATTCCGGATGCTGTTAACAAAGTACGCAGACGATTGCTTAGCAGCGTCTGCCAGACTTCACGCCAAAGATCTCGATCCATCATTTGGTTTGCAACGCCTCAACCGGGTTGATCAGCGCCGCTTTGCGGGCTGGCAGATACCCGGCCAGAGTGCCTGCAAAAACAACCAGCAATGTCACCGAAACAACAACCGCGGTGCTAACGTCGGGCTGATACATATAGTCGTTTTCAGCCACCGTGCGTTTAAGAATCTCCAGCAACCCGACACTCAACAACAATCCAAGGTAACCCGCAGCACTGGTTAGTATCAGAGATTCAACAACAATCAGGCGGGTAATCGATGCTGGGGTCGCACCCAGAGCTTTCCTTATACCAATTTCGCGGCGACGCTCGGCAACCGATATCACCATAATATTACTCACAGCCAGTATGCCCGTCAGAACAGTGCCTGCACCAACAACTGCTACAAACACCCTGATCCAGAAAAACAGATCAGTGATTTTTTTGTATTCATCAAGGTTATTATAGATTCTGATTGCGCGTTTATCGTCTGCGGAAAACCCGTGCCGATCTGCAAACAACTGCCGCGTGTCCTCTTCACTCTGCTTGCTTTGTTCGTAACTGGCATCGCCTACGGTGTACAGCAGCTGATTAATTTTTTGCGCCGCCCCGTAAACCAGCTGCGCGGTTGTAACAGGCAGATAAATGGTTTCCTCTTCTCGCTGGCCGCCATCGTCTCGAAAAATTCCGACAACGCGATAAGCTATATCTCCGATCTGTATATATTCACCCAAAGCGGTGGCATCACCAAACAAAACTTCTTTCACACGTCTGCCGATAACACAAACCTTGCGTTTATTATCAAGATCAATTTGATTGATAAATCTGCCCTGTGTAATCAGGGTTTTCTCCAGATAGAGATGATCCGGATGTACCGCGCGAATATCATATGCCGAACTCTGTCCGTTGTAGCTCGTAGTTAAGCTGCCGCCGGGGTAGTAGCGCGAAGTAATACGATCTACCTCAGATCCCTGTGAACGCACGCGTTCGTAGTCCTCATTGTCAAACCTGATTCTGGAGCCCCGTGGCAGCCCCTCATGAGCAATGGTTGTTTTGCCGCGATAGACGCGAATACTGTTTACTGCATCATCTCGAAACTGCAGTTCGACACCATTTTGAATACCGCGCCCGGCACCGAGCAACAGCACCAGCATAAATACACCCCACGCCACGGTAAGTACGGCAAGTGCCGTGCGGGTTTTGTGCGTGCGCAGTGTTTGCGCTATTTCCTGCAGCAGATCTATGCCCATCAGCTAACGGGCTCTGCGCTGGCAGTATCAGAAATCACCATGCCGTCGCGCATGTGAATCACGCGCTTGGTCCGTTGCGCGATATCTTCCTCGTGAGTCACCATTAATACGGTTCGGCCTTCCCGATTTACCTCCTTGAACAGTTGCATAATCTGTTCAGAGGTTTGCGAGTCGAGTGCACCGGTAGGTTCATCTGCAAGTATCAACGCAGGTTTGGTGATCAGCGCACGCGCAATTGCGACCCGTTGCGATTGCCCGCCAGACAACTCCGAAGGCTTGTGGCTGGCGCGATCAGCCAGCCCCACACGCTCCAGGTATTGCATGGCAATGGCGTTGCGCTTGCGCCTTGTAACGCCCTGGTAGTAAAGCGGCAGTGCGACGTTTTCAACGGCGCTCTTGTGGTGGATCAAATTGAACGTCTGGAACACAAAGCCAATGAACTGATTGCGATACTGCGCCGCCTGTCGGTGCGACAGATTATCCATTCTGGTGTCGTCGAGTGTATAGCTGCCGCTATCGGCACTATCCAGAATACCCAGAATATTCAGCAGCGTAGATTTCCCGGACCCGGAAGACCCTTGCACAGCCACAAATTCACCACGCTGAATAGCCAGCGAAACGCTGTCGAGTGCCCGAACCCGATTTTCACCCATCGCGTAGGTTTTAGAAATATCTTGCAGTTTTATCACTGTTTAGCGCACTGGGGTTCAACCGGTGGTATTGATTGTAGCGAGCATTTCAGTATAGCGACGTGCAATCGTCGCGTTTATGGCTCAGCGCTAATCGACACAATTAACGTCTGGAAGCCACACCAGTGATAGTACCGGTTACCGTCTGACACATGACAAAAGTAGCCAGTGCACTCGATTTCCGGCTACCATTGATCGTACACCCCACTTACTTCTGGAGCTTTGCAATGGCGCTGGCGCAGCACACCACTACTCATGAAAATACCCCGGAAACTGCACGGGCCAAGCCCACCAGACTGAACTGGGAAGATCCATTCCTGCTGGAGCAACAGCTGACAGAAGAAGAGCGCATGATCCGTGACACCGCGTATGCCTATTGTCAGGACAAGCTGATGACTCGTGTGCTGGAGGCAAATCGACATGAGAACTTCGACCGCGATATTCTGCATGAAATGGGTGATCTGGGTCTTTTGGGATCTACCATTCCAGAGTCACTGGGTGGAATCGGAGCCAACTATGTGTCTTATGGACTGGTCGCGCGTGAAGTTGAACGCGTAGACTCCGGATACCGCTCGGCCATGAGCGTACAGTCATCTCTGGTCATGCATCCGATTTTTGCCTATGGATCTGACTACCTGCGCGAAAAATTCCTGCCAAAACTTGCCAGTGGCGAATCGGTAGGCTGCTTTGGCCTGACTGAGCCCGACCACGGATCCGACCCGTCGTCCATGATCACGCGCGCTAAAAAAACCGACGGTGGCTATGTATTATCGGGGGCAAAAAACTGGATCACCAACTCACCGATTGCCGATGTCTTTGTGATTTGGGCAAAATCTGACGCCCACGACGACAAAATAAAGGGCTTCGTGCTTGAAAAAGGCATGAAAGGCCTGAGTGCACCCAAAATTGACGGCAAATTTTCTCTTCGTGCATCAGTCACCGGCATGATCATGATGGACGAAGTCGAAATTCCCGAGGAAAACCTGCTACCAAATGCCAGCGGACTTGCCGGCCCGTTCGGCTGCCTGAATCGTGCACGCTACGGAATTTCATGGGGCTCCATGGGAGCTGCAGAATTCTGCTGGCATGCGGCACGTCAGTACACCCTTGATCGCAAGCAATTCGGACGTCCGCTGGCCGCCAATCAGTTGATACAAAAGAAACTGGCTGACATGCAAACCGAAATCTCACTTGGTTTACAGGGCTGCCTGCGATTAGGCCGGCTGATGGACGACCACCAGGCCCCTGCCGAGCTTATCTCGCTGATGAAACGCAATAACTGCGGCAAGGCTTTGGACATCGCCAGACACGCCCGCGATATGCACGGCGGCAACGGCGTATCAGATGAATACGGTGTGATTAGACATGTCATGAACCTGGAGGCGGTAAATACTTATGAAGGTACCCACGATGTGCACGCGCTGATTCTGGGCCGGGCGCAAACCGGATTGCAGGCATTTTTCTAAGCGAGGGAAATCAGAACAGATAACGACGTGCACTGCCCGGTTTAAGCACAACCGGGCGTGCGCGACCCGACGGTGCTCATACCGCACTCGGGCGACGCCACCATGTTTTGACACACCCACAACAGGATAAGATAGCGTGACACTCAAGGATTCGATACGGTACCCGTCACTTTTACTGGCGATGTTGTTACTGTCAGGCTGCGTGTCAGTCGTGCGCCCGAACTTTCAGACAGAACTGGTAAAACTCCGCTCAGGCGAGTACACACTTGATCCTGCACACGCCGCACTGATATTCAAGGTTGATCACCTGGAGCTATCAACCTACGTCGGCAGATTTAACTCATTTGATGCCAGCCTTGATTTCGACCCGAAGAACGTAGCAGCGACCCGACTTAGCGGGGTTGTCGACATGAACAGCATGGACACTAACGACAGCGAACTCGAAGACACCATCAAAGGCACTGACTGGTTCGACGTTGCGCAATTTCCGCAGGCAACGTTCGATACGACCAATGTGCAGGTTCTCGACGACAGTCGTTTCGAATTTACCGGCGATCTGACCTTTCGCGGCATCACCAAACCGGTAACGCTGACGGCAACTTTCAATGGTGGTGCAGACAATTTCCTGACGGGTAAATACACACTCGGCTTTACCGCCATGGGCAGCTTCAAGCGCTCCGACTATGGCATGGACAGCTTTGCCGGCATTATCGGTGACGAAATCAATCTGGAGATATTTGCCGAGTTTTTGCGTAACTAGCACACTCGCCCGGCGAAGCTAATGCAAGGCAGCACAGCTGGCCACAAAGCACTGGCCAGGATAAAAACTCGTGAACGTGGCAATTGTGGGTAATAAAACGAATTATGACCGATAGGTTCAATGGTATCATCGGGTCGCGGAGGCTTTCAGCGCCACAATTTCCCCAACGGTAAGCTGTACGCAAGGCAAGCCTGCTGCAACTGAATTACGGTAACGATTGGGCCAATAAGGGCAACACCAGCTGTGCCTTTGATTTTGTGCAAAAGCCAGAGCGTAACCCAAACGGCCAGGGGTAATTAGACTTCGGCTGCTTTACTCACCGTTAATTCGAATCATCCGGGCTACACAACTCTCACTAATTACTGCGGAATAACAATGTCTGTGCTTGTTTTGGCGCCTCACGCAGATGACGAGGTGCTTGGTGTCGGTGCAACGATCGCCAAAAGGAAATCACAAGGTGAACACGTCACAGTTGCTGTGCTCACCGGACACGGCGAGGGCGAACACCCCATTTGGCCAAAAGATGCGTGGGAAACTACCCGACAAGAGTGCCGCGAAGCCTGCGATTTTTTAGGTGTCGATGAACTGCTCTTTGAAGAACTGCCGGCAGCGTGTCTCGACCATACACCGAACTGGCAGATCAATTCTGCGGTACACAAAATAATTGATCAGGTAAAACCCGATGAATTATTCCTGCCCTTCCCGAATGATCTGCACAAAGACCACGGCGCGATAGCCTACGGAGCATCGGTGGCCGTTCGCCCGTATCTGGAACTCGGACAGCAGGTGCGCAATGTACTTTTTTACGAAACTCTGACAGAGACACACCTTGCACCGCCCTTTGAAACGGCGTTTCAACCGAACTACTTTATTGACGTCAGTGATCATATTGACAAGAAATTAACAGCCTTTGCCAAATACCAATCGCAAATCCAGAGCGATGATCGACCACGCTCCATCAAGGGGCTGGCTACCTTGGCCAGTTACCGCGGATTGCACATAGGCGCTGCCGCCGCTGAAGCCTTTGTTGTATTTCGACTGATCGAATAATCACTGCGAAGACGCATGTATCCCATTGTAAAAAGAATTATTGATCTAGCCGGCGCGTTGCTGTTGTGCATAGCACTCAGTCCTTTCGCGCTGCTTGCGGCCCTGCTTATCAAGCTCGACTCACCAGGCCCGGTGTTTTATCGCCAGATCAGACTCGGTATGCATCAACGTCCGTTTAATATACTTAAGTTCCGCTCAATGTCAGTCGACGAAAATCGCGACAGCAGCCAAACGTTTGGTGACAGCCCGGGTGTGACACGCATCGGCAAACTTCTCAGACGCTGCAAAATCGATGAGCTACCTCAAATTATAAATATTCTGCTCGGAGATATGAGCTTCGTCGGGCCGCGACCGTCACTACCAGATTTGCCAACCCAGATAGCCCCACAGTACCACCGGCGCTACAGCGTCCGACCTGGTTTGACCGGGCTTGCTCAGACAAACGGAAACGTGTTCATAGACTGGGAGGAGCGGTGTAAGCACGATCTGGCTTACATAGATAGTATTTCGCTAATAACTGATATAAAAATTGTATTTAAAACTGTGCTGGTAGTATTGGTAGGTGAAGACAGATTTATAAGGACACGCTGACATGCGGTATATATTAATCGGCTCTGTCGACAGTTCCGAGCGCACCCTGCAAAAACTGATCGACCACCAGCAGAATGTCGTAGCCGTGTTTGGATACACTCCCGAAGATAGCTCTGGAGTCAGTGGCTATGTCGACATGCAGCCTACCGCAGCACAGAACGGGTTGCCGTTTTTTCCGTTTCAACGCATTAATGATCACGCACAACAAATTGCCGAGTTGAATCCGGACATCATACTGGTTGTAGGCCTTTCTCAACTCGTCAACCGCAAGATTCTCGATGCAGCAACCCGATTTTGCATTGGCTTTCACCCCACTATGCTGCCGCATGGGCGAGGCCGTGCGCCACTGGCATGGCTGGTACATGAACAAATACCAGGGGCTGCCACGTTTTTCGAAATGGGTGAAGGTGCCGATGACGGCGCCATATTTGTCCAAAGCCCGTTTACCGTTTCAGCCACTGACACAGCACGTGACGTCAGTGCAAAAATTCTAATAGGACTGGATCAGGCGCTCGATGTGCTGTTACCCAGATTTAGCAATAATGATTTTCATCGAACACCACAAATTCACAGTGAAGCCAGCTACTTCGGCAAACGCTCAGCGGCAGACGGCGTCATCGATTGGCAAAGCAGTGCAAAACAAATACTACGGCTGATAAAAGCTGCCAGCCACCCGCACCCGGGCGCTTTCAGTTTTTGCAAGGACGAAAAACTAACCATCTGGAATGCGACGGAAGAATTGACGCTCAGGGCTACCGGCGTGGTCGGCTGCATCCTGCAAATCGACGAGAGCGGATTCATTGTCCAGACTGGTCTCGGTCTTTTGCGCGTTACCGACTACGAATCACCTGTTGAATTGCGGGTTGGCAGCAGGCTCGGCTACTACTGTGAATCAGAGATCTTTGAGCTGAAAAAGGAAATACAACAGCTTAAAGAACTCACCCGTTCGCTGGTTAATCGCCTGCAATAGAATTCGGCCCGCCGCGACATACCATCCGGGCACCAAAAAGTTGATATTTCAACAGTGAACTGCAGACGCCCAGCCTGGTTTCCCCGGCAAAAAGCCGGCCGTTATTGCCACACATCTGGCTTCTGTGATGCAGTGAACAGCCTGTACCCCTAAGGTGGCGCTGATCTTGCCGCCTGGATTGGCTTGAGTTGGTTTGTTCCAACCGCCTTCGATCAATCTCAAGGGTATATACAGGATGTCCCGAGCTAGAAACATCATCAAGCTGGCTATTGCTGCCTTCGCTGCCATGGGCACCAGTCCAGCCGTGGCAGACACACCCTACTTTGCAGCATTCGGGCTGGAGAAACTATCCGCCTCGATCAGTGACTCTACCTTCGAGAGTTACTCACTGGCAGTGCAGGCCGGCCACTGGATCAAACCCGGTGTTGGCATGGAAGTAGGCGCCAATATACCAGTCAACGACGATACTATCGGATCAGTCAACTTCGCCATAGAAGGGCTGTACACCGCCGGAATAAGACTTGAGGGCCCAATGGCATCACGTCGTGGCACCGCAGCGTTTGTCGTCGCAGGGTTCGCATCAGCAAAAATCGATGCCGTATCCAATTTCGATCAGGCCAGTGACTGGTATCACGGATACTTTGCCACCGCAGGTTTGTTGGTAGGGATCAACAAAACGTCGCAGGTGAGCGTTAAATATTCCTATCATGCTGTTGATGCCGCGATCAGAATTCCGGCAGTACAACTTGGCTACCGGCTTCAGTTCTAACCCTGCTTATGAAAATAGTTAAACCAAACATGTCGTTACCTGGCTGGCGGGTAATTGCCCTCGCCGGATGTTTCACACTGGCCGCCTGCAACGATAACACCGACCTTGTCGATATCATCGAAGACGGCGAAGTCGGCGTGACCTCGTTAAAAGTCAATAGTAACGACCTGCAACTGTCGGTCGGTCAATCATTCACATTATCGACCACTGCCGAACTGGACAACGGTACGCAATCGACATTCACTGACACAGTAAGGTGGATTTCGAATAACAACGCTGTCGCCACCGTGAGTAGCGATGGTACGGTAACCGCCGTCTCAGCCGGTGAAGCTGCAATCACCTATCACTGGAGACGTATCAGCGGCACCACTAACGTACTGGTTTCCGAAGCCGAGCTTGCATCAATTGAATTTTCCACCAGTCAGCTTGAGGCCCACGAATGCAGCCAGACATCGCTCACCGCAACAGGTATCTATACCGACGGAACCACACAGGCGTTGTCATCAATCAGCGAGTGGAGCAGCAGCAACGAGGCGGTTGTGATCGTACAGTCCGACAGTGCTAACCAGGCAGAACTCCTACTCATCGACAGTGGTACGGCGGAAATCACTTTGAGCAGCGGCGCCGTCAGCGCAACGTTGCCGGTTACCGTGACAGATACACTGAGCGAGCTTCGCATAACCGCAGATGCGCTGACGCTCGAAAGCGGTACCGAACAATTGCTGGAAATATCAGGGCTTTTTGCTGACAACACCGAAAGCGTGGTCGATTCTATTGCAAACTACACCCTGTCATCTGACCTGAATAACACACCAACTAACGATGCAGCCGGCATCGTGCTCGACACGCCCCCTGAGCCCGTCACCGACAGCGCAACGAGCACTGACCCGGAATCACCTGCCGGCGCTGAGCCCGGTCCAACAGAGATCGTGCTTGCTTCGTCCGGCACTCTGGACATCGTGCAATTAGAAGATGAATCCTTGGAGATAAGAGCCAAAGTTTCAGGCACCGCCACCCTGACTGCCGCTTGCGGGGGTCAGACGACAGAACAACTATTTACGGTTATCGACCCGCCTGAGTTGCAGTCGGTCACTTTTGCGAGCACCGATACAGACATTGAACCCGGCACCACACAAAGTCTGCCACTGGCTGCTAACTACTCAGACGGCACGGAAATCACAATTTTCGATGACGTACAATGGACTATATTGTCAGGCGACATAGACAGCTTTCAACTCGATCCGGTTAGCGGTGAACTCAGCGCCAACCCGGACATCGTGGTTGAGCAATCCATCGTAGTGCAGGCGGATTACCAATCTTTTAGCGCGCAAATTGAGGTTTTCTCAGAGCGAGGTGTAAGCGCAGAAGTGATTGACACCCAACTGCACTTTATAGATGACACCGGTGCCGCGGCGCCACTGACTGCAAATGAAAGTTCGCTGCAGGTTGGCGACACTGTGCGGCTGACGCTAAAGACCGTGTACAACACGGGGGAAGAGGAATTTTCTGTGACTGACCTTTTCTGGTCTAACCTCAATCCGGATATTGCAACCGTTGACGGATCCGGCCTGCTAACTGCGCTCGCACCGGGTGTCAGCAGTATATTCGCAATAAAAGACAATAATACTTCTACCTTTCAATTTACGATACTCGAAGCGGAAGCAACAACGACCACACCTGACACGCCCTGATCACTAACCCGTAGCGCAACTCATGACGCGCATATGAATCACCAACCCATAGCTAACTAATGGCCAGCCCATAGCGCGGGCCCGGAAACACGTGACTAACAGTCACGGCCAATCTATGTATTTACATACAGCGTCTATGTTATTCTGGCTATATGACCCATTGGCCCGCCGTTATCGTACACGCAGATCTCGACGCCTTCTACGCTGCAGTTGAGCAACTCGATGATCCATCCCTGCGTGGCAAACCGGTTCTAATCGGCCCCAATAGTTACCGAGGTGTCGTCCTTACAGCAAGCTATGAAGCGCGTAAATTTGGCGTAGGCAGCGCCATGCCGGTTGCAGAAGCACGACGACGTTGCCCTGACGCTATTATGGTTCCTCCTCGCTTCAGTCGCTATCAGGAACTATCCGCAAAAATGATGGATACCTTCCGTGATTTCTCGCCTAAGGTAGAACCCTTGTCTCTCGATGAAGCCTTCCTGGATATGAGTGGCGCAGAAGCCTTTTTTGGCAACCCCGAGTCCATCGGCCGCAAGATCAAACAAGCCGTCCTTGACGCCACTCAGCTGCACATTTCTGTTGGTGTGGCCAGCACCAAGTATGTAGCCAAGGTTGCAAGCGGCCACAACAAACCCAACGGCCTTACCGTTGTCGAACCCGGCAATACCGTGGCCTGGCTGGCGCCCCTTCCCGTCGGCAAG
Organism: uncultured Granulosicoccaceae bacterium; assembly: GCA_937957915.1. Taxonomy (GTDB): domain Bacteria; phylum Pseudomonadota; class Gammaproteobacteria; order Granulosicoccales; family Granulosicoccaceae. The sequence continues at coordinate 46,078 of CALGNZ010000023.1, forward strand.
CTGTGGGGCGTGGGTCCAAAGACTGCCGCCAGGCTGAAAGCAGCCGGCATCACTCACATTGGTGATATCGCGGCGATGAGCGAACGCACATTAACGGACCGGCTCGGGTCGATAGGCTCGCGGCTTTTTCAACTGGCCAACGGCAACGATCCACGGCGAGTTGAAAGCGCCAGATCATCACGCAGCATTGGCTCAGACCGAACGCTGTCCAGCGATATCTCAGATCCGCATGAAATAGCTCAGCATCTAAAGCGAGCGGCAGATCGAATTGCGCGCCGGGTGCGCGCAAAAGGGCTCAGGGCCGGGGGAATCAGAGTCAGATTAAAAACCAGTTCGCATCAGCTCATCAGCCGCCAGTGCCAACTGGGTAATCCAAGTGATATTGCCACAGAATTTTTTACGACCGGCAAGTCACTGCTGTCGTCGTTCGATCACCCTGGCCCGTTTAGACTAATTGGCATGACCGCGTTCGATCTGACAGACCAGCAAAGTAGTGGCCGACAACTGGATCTTTTTACATCCACAAAACCCCGACAACTGGAGGTAACCATCGACGAACTCGGCAAACGTTTCGGGGCAAACACCCTGGTTCGGGCAAAGGACCTCGGCAAGCCCGGCACGGTTACTGACGGTGTCAATCTCGATTTCCTCGACCCGTCTGACGAAGTATGAACTGCAATCACGCTAGCTATAATCATCACAGCACATACTTACCCGACGACGGCATTTGATTCCCCCGGAACCAGTAATCCGATGACACGGTCCGTTCCGTGAGTCATTCGTCGGAGAACCCGACCACGAGCCGCCGACAATTGCCCTTCAATGGACCACGTTTGCCTTTAACTCAACAATGAATCGATTTCGAACTCCTTCAATAAAAGCAGCAATCAATGCGACTCACGCTGCCGCTTTACATGCGGCTTGCAATACGACCGGTAAAGCAACAATCGGCAGCTTGGCAGCCTGCATCGTTGTTGTGCTGATTGCGGCATGCAGCGGCACACCCGACTATGCGGGTGCGAACACTGCAGTCACCGTGGCGGCACAGACCTCTGTCGACGACATACCGATCTACAGACTACCCCGATTTAACGGCGACTTTGACCTGTATCGCGAGCAAACCCGCGCGTTTTTAAAAAAACACAGCATGCGGCACCGCAGCACTAAAGACATCGAGCTTAATTTACCGTTTGAGATTGCCGCAAATAGCACCGTCCCTTACCGTGGTAAATTTCTATTGTTTCATGGATTAAACGATTCCCCCTACGTATGGAACGACATTGCCCACGAGTTGGCCAATCGGGGGTTCGATGTCCGTGCGCCACTATTTGAAGGCCATGGCTCTACACCGGAAGCTATGCTGAAGGTCTCTTACAAAGACTGGCTGCAAACCGCACGAGACAATTTCAGCTTATGGCAAGATACAGACACACCGCTATTCATAGGCGGATTCTCTATGGGTGCTGTTATCGCGACG
>CALGNZ010000024.1 GCA_937957915.1 uncultured Granulosicoccaceae bacterium
GTTGCAGATAGCACAACAGAGCCTGAATTTGACAGTTGGCAATACTATCCGGATTACTTCAACGGCGAGTTGTGTTTTTTTGTGGGCTCCAATTCGGAGCAATTAGGCGAACCACTTTGTATTTGCATGCCACCCGCTTTCTCACCTTCATCGCAATCGTCCTCAGATTCATCGCAATCATCGTCAAGTTTATCAACACGGAGTTCAGGCAATACTGTTGACTATGCCAATGCTGCATGGCGCTTTACATCACTGAAAATATCAGTGCCGGTGTCTCCACCGACTTCTCTGCCATCAGCTGTACTTCAACACTTTGCGAGTATGGAAAGGGTGGAGCTTGTTGTCGGCGACCGGCATCATCTTGAAATACAGTTCAACGAAGGCGAGGGCGGCCAGTCTGCTGATTTATCGCCAGAGTTGCCACTGACGTTAGTTTGGTAGCTGTCGTCTGGAGAGCGCGGTAAGGCTGTGCTTATCGGGCTTTTCGGAATACAATAGATAGAGCCCGCGAGTGCAGAGAGAGCTTACTAATTTTAAAAATGCCGATCTATGACTGAACAGCGTGTTTATGAGGTTCTGGCCGACTCTTTTACGAGTGAGGATGTGGATACCTGTTTCGCCCTGCTGGGTGATGCCAACATGAACTGGGCATGCGCGCTGGCCGGGAATGGCTGTCGTTTTGTCTATGTAAGACATGAGCACTGTGCCGTAGCCGCAGCTATGGCGTATGCACGCAGTACCGGTAAAATCGGAGTGGCAACGGTTACCTGCGGTCCTGGTCTTACACAGGTAATGACCGCATTACCTGCTGCAGTCAGAGCTCGAATACCGCTACTGATCTTTGCCGGTGAAGCCCCGTTGAAAAGTACCTGGTACAACCAGGGTATCGATCAAAAACCGTTTGTTGATGCTTGCGGTGCGCAGTATGTGTCTCTGCATCATCAACAGACTATGCGGGCGCAGTTACGCGATGCTTTTTTGCAGGCGCACACCACGAGTCAACCGGTTGTGGTGGGAGTGCCTCTGGATATGCAGAATGAAACCTGGACAGGCTCGCTGGCGCCGATTGAGTCATCTTTTGAGCTGTTACCTGCTCGCGAGCCACGGATGCCAGCCGAGCACAGTTTCCGCACGGCAGTCGAGCGTATTAACTGTGCAAAAAAAATAGTCGTGATGGCCGGCCTGGGTGCAGTGAATGCGAAAGCCGGACCAGCCTGTCGGTTGCTGGCTGCAAAGACCGGCGGGTTGCTGGCGACCACACTGCCGGCCAAAGGGTTATTCTACGATGACCCGTTCAGTCTTGGGGTAGCGGGCGGATTCTCCAGTGAAACCGCCAGAAAATACCTGTCACAGGCTGACCTGATCATCGCTGTTGGTGCGAGTCTGGCAAGCCATAATTCAGATGGTGGCAAACTTTTCAGTGCAGAGCGGGTGCTGCAAATAGATGTTAATCCAAACGCGGTCAGCCAGGGCAGGCCAGCTGCGAAATACCACCTGGCTTGTGATGCCAGGGCAGGGGTTGAGGCTCTTGTAAAAGCGATAGACGATCAAACCCGTGCAGAACACAGTGACGCTGCAGGTAGTGAGCCTGGCGACAGTAGCATTGCTAAAGTAGGTGAACAAGCATCTATCTGGCGAAGCGACAGCATCGCGATTGATATCAGAGATGCACCGGCTGACCGTATAGCCATAGATGCTGCAGCGGCGGCAACGATGGAGCCCGGTCTGCTGGATCCGCGTGCGGTGGTTAAAACACTCGATGATTTGATACCCGTGGATTGGTTTACCGTGAATTCTTCGGGCCATTGTTCATGCTTTTTTGCACAGATGAAAAACCGCCCGGCAGAGCGCTTTTTAACCATTAGGGAATTCGGTGCAATAGGCAACGGGCTGTCATTTGCGATGGGTGTTGCAAGCGCCCATCCTGACGAAGCTGTTGTGTTATTTGATGGTGACGGAAGCTTTCTTATGCACATACAGGAACTGGAAACCATTCGCCGTCACAACCTGAATATCCTGGTTGTTATCATGAATGACGGTGCTTACGGCTCGGAAGTGCACAAGCTGCGAGCGGAAGGTCTATCTGAACAGGGCGCCGTGTTTGGTCGCCCGGATTTTGCAGCAATAGCGATCAGCTTCGGGCTACAAGGGGCAACGGTCAGTAATGTAGATCAACTGGCCGGGTTGATAGACGAGTTTGCTATGCGTACAGGGTCGCCTGGTAACGATGCCACCGGCTGTAATGCTACCATTCTCGATGTGCAGATATCGGATAAGGTTGTGTCATCAGTTATTCAACGCTCGCATCCGCATTAGGTGCGTGAAACACAAAGCCTATCTATGCCACCAGTGCAGCATTCAATGAAGGTGCAGGTATAAAATGAAACGTATCGCGGTGCTTGATGATTACGCCGATGTGTCTCGGTCGATGGCTGACTGGTCCAGCCTGGTTGACTGTGAGGTCACTGTATTTACCGATACGGTCACTGACCCGCGAGAGCTGCAACAACGATTGCTGCCGTTTGACATTATCTGTCTGATGCGCGAGCGCACCCCGTTTCCGGCATCGCTGATTAGTTCATTGCCGTTGCTAAAGCTGATTGTCACCAGCGGCCCGCGCAATTTGTCGATTGATCTGGAGGCGGCGGCTGCTAACAATATTTTGGTCTGTGGTACCGAATCTCGCAAGACTACAACCTCTGAACTGGCGACGCTGATGATGCTGACGTTATCGCGCAATCTGCATCTTGAAGTGAATGCGATGCAAACCAGTGGATGGCAAACCAGTCTTGGTCGGGACCTGCATGGATTGTCTTTGGGGCTGATTGGTCTTGGTAAAATCGGGGCGCAAATGGCAGTGCTCGGCAAGGCGTTTGGTATGAGTGTGAATGCGTGGTCCCCCAATTTATCGCCTGACCGTTGCGCAGAGCATGACGTGCAATACCAGCCTTCGCTACCGGCATTGATGTCCGCATCAGATGTTGTTTCGGTACACATGGTTTTGTCTGAGCGGTCCACCAATCTGATTGATGCAGCCGCGTTTTCGGCGATGCGAGACAGAGCTATTTTTATAAATACCTCGCGCGGCCCGATTGCCAATGAGGATGATTTACTGGCAGGGCTGAAACAAGGGAAGCCATGGAAAGCAGGTCTTGATGTCTACGCGCAGGAGCCGCTGCCAGACGATAGCCCACTGCGTGATAAAAAACTGGTAGACGAAGGACGATTACTGTTGTCGCCGCACCTTGGTTATGTGACGGAACAAACCTGGCAGATTTTCTATTCGCAAACAGTCGACGCTATAGCGGCGTGGCAAGCGGGCAATCCCATTCGGGTGTTGTCAGCTTAAGCGTTTTCCTGTTTTATTTGTGCATCACGGATCAGCGCTGCAAAGCGAAAAAACGCATGTGTCATTTTTGTATACGGCATGGTCAGGAAAAATGTCAGTACCGACCCCAGGTGAACCGCAAGTAATAGTGGCATAAGGCCTGTGCCGGTAGCGGCATATAAAAGTAGCCCGGTTGCACCAGTCGCACCTAACAGTAAAACGAAAGCCATTTCAGCGCCCCAAAGTGAAGCGGCGCCAAGCGAGGCGTCTGCCTTTGTCTTCAGCCACGCTAGGCCGGCACAGCCAACTGTGAGTAACAGACCGCCTGGTATGCCAAGTAACTTGGGCACGGATAACAGCGGGTAGGGGGCCGGGCTGGCAAAAAGATAGTGCATTAAGGTGCCTGAAACAGTCGATGCAAAGCACAGGAGGAACCCGTACATGCAGGCCTGATGCAGCCAGCGTCGGCTGTTGGTATAGCGCTCTTCGCGTTCAAAATTGCAACCTTGCCCCTGTCCGCCTGACAGATTTTCAAGGTTTGCTACTGGTTTGAGTGCGCTGGCAAGGTGGCTGACTGAAATGCGTTGTCCGCCAACGGCGCGCCAGTAGGCGCGCAAACCAAAGCCTGTGACAATCAACGGCAATATAAATGCCGGTGCGAATATTGACACCATCAGCGAGTGCGAGAGTACCGCGTAGAAGCCGCTGCCATCACCGATATTTCGAAAATACGATGCGGCAAACAGCATTAACATCAGGCCGACTATAAACAGCAATGCCAGTAGTACACCGTGCTGTTGAAAACCTGTGGCCAGTGCGCGCGGGCGCATAAAGGTTTGCCAGTTTTGTGCTCTGACTTCTGCCAGCGCTCGTGGCAGGTTGACATTGAATTCGTGTGGTTCCGAGTACTGACACGCATAGTAGCAGCCACGGCAATTGTGACACAGGTTTGCCAGTTGGCTGATGTCGCTGTTGCTAAAACTGCGCTGGCGGTTTATCGCAGGGAAGACAGCGCAATAGCCTTCGCAGTAACGACAGGCGTTGCAGATCTGTACCTGACGATGCGCTTCTTCGATAGCGCCATTGATAGTGTCTTTGATGGTTGGCTCTGTTTTTTCAGCACACATGTCTGGCTGCCTCGCGGCCGGCTATCCTTCCAAATACAGTGCCGATGGTCATACCGAAACCAGCCAGATAGCCCTGTCCCAAAATACTGCCCGCCATAATTTCTCCGGCGGCCCATACGTTGTCATAGCGGCCCTTCTCTGATGTCGCTCTTGCGCTTTCGTCGACTTTGAGGCCCAGATAGGTAAACGTAACACCAGGTCGAAGAGAGTACGCGTAGTAAGGGGGTTCGCAGATGGGTCGAGCCCAATTGGTTTTGGCAGGTTCAATTGAGCTGGTAGCAAGTCCGTCAAGTGTGGTCGGGTGGAACGACTCAAGATGTTGCGGGCAGGCGGCGTTAAACGTTTCTATGGTACGAGTCAGCGTTGTGACTGGCAGTCCGAGTTCTTCCGCCAGTGCTTCTATCGAATCTGCAGTGATTGGCGGATACACTGATGGCATAAACAATTCAGCCGATTTACTGTCGATAATTGAGTAAGCCACCTGGTTGGGCTGTGCCGCCACCAGACGGCCCCAAATCGCATAGCGTTTAGGCCAAACGTCTTCTCCTTCATCGTAGAACCGATCTCCGTTTTCGTTGACCACCACCGAGAATGGCACGCAGTCCAGTCGGGTAACTATGCCGCCGTCGTATTTTGGCGCGCGCCCGTCAATCGCCACGGCGTGACACTGGGTTGGATCACCAACACTGACGGCCCCCTGATCGAGCATACATTTCAATACCACGCCTTTGTTGTACGGGGTGCCACGGATAAGAAAGTTTCGCGCAGCGGGCCCCCAGGCGCGAGCTAACCAATCCAGGTCGGCCTGAAAACCACCACTGGCCAGCACTACAGACTTTGCCTGTATTCGAACGCTGGAGTCTTCTATCTTTACCTGCAGGCTTTCGAAGTGGTTATCCTTGATAGCTATATCGGTCACCGCAGCATTGTAGGCGACGGTAACACCCAGATCCTCGATCGTGTTGTAGTAAGCGTTGACCAGAGATTTACCACCGCCCAAAAAAAACGCGTTAGTGCGGCTAAGCGAGAGCGTTCCCGTCAGAGACGGCTGAAATCTGATGCCGTGATCTTCCATCCACGGCAGGCACGATTCAGACTCGTGAATAGTCAGTCGTGCGAGCGCTTCATCGGTGTGCCCTTTGGTGACCCGCAATAGATCGTCAAAGTACTCTTCCTCACTGTAGGCTTCTGTCAGCTTTGACAGGGGAGCACGATGCATGCAGCGGAAATTGCGTGTGTGTCGGGAGTTGCCTCCCCGATAGGGTTTCGGCGCGCTCTCGAGCAGCAGCACTGTCGCGCCGGCTTCACTTGCTTCTATCGCCGCGCACAACGCAGCGTTGCCTCCACCGACGATGGCAACATCCCATAGGCGATCTGATAGCTCGGTTTTCAATTGAGACCTGGCGGTTGATGTGTTCGCGCAAAGTATACCGCGAGTCAGTGGCAAATGCGGGGCTGTTCTAACGCAATCTCAGAGACTTGCTACATGGCTATGTGGATTAGATCCGAATCGGGAACACACGGATATTGTTTCGAAGGCCTGGCAAAGGCCAGACCTTCTGTTGTAGTCAATTGCGTTCTACGGTCTAACCCGAATCGGGTTTATCAGTGTTGGACTGTTGAACCCTACGGTCTATGGGAATTTAAGCTCAAACTCAACTCGCCGATTGATGCGGCGCCCCTGCAGGGTATCGTTGCTCGTGACAGGTTGTGACTCACCATAGCCATAGGCGAATAGTCGATCGAGAGTGATGCCCTCTGAGGCTATAAATGAAGCGCAGGCTCTGGCTCTTTGCATCGACAGGTCCATATTACGGCGGGCGCTGCCACTGGAGTCGGTATGACCGCTGATCTCCAGAAACGAATCGGGGTACTTTTTCAGCAGTGCTGCTATCTCACGAAGTATCTCCTGCGAGCGTGGTGTCAGCGTGGCGCTTGAGCTGTTAAATGCCACCTGCGCGACAGCTTCATCGAGAATGCGCTGGTCTGCAACACTGATTGCTGTTGTTGCAGCTTGCACACTGTCAGCTGCGGCTGCTGGTGCACAACCAAGCAGCTCTATAGTTCCGACAACACCGTTGCACTGGTCGTCAGCATCGGCGACACCGTCGCCATCGCTGTCGATCGGGCATCCGTCGGTCGCGGTGCCGGCAATCGAAGGACACAGGTCGTCGGTATCAGCTACACCGTCACCGTCACTGTCTGCCAAAGTGGGGCAACCGTTGTTTTCGATTGATCCTTTCACATCCGGGCATCGGTCGTCTGTATCGCTAACCCCGTCTGCGTCAACGTCGGAAGGACAACCCTGGAAGCGGCTTTCTCCAGCGCGTTGCGGGCAAAGGTCTGAATTGTCCATAACACCATCGCCGTCGCTGTCAGCTTCGGATACGGGTGGACAGCCGTTGAACTCCAGTGTGCCGGGCTGATCGGGGCATAGATCAGCGGCGTCAGCAACGGAGTCGCCGTCTGCATCTGCAGGGCATCCATTGCTCTGTGTGCCCGGTAGATCAGGGCACTGATCTTCAGTGTCACTAATGCCGTCAGCATCTGTGTCGGTGGGTAACTCTGCAGGGCAGCCGTTGTTATTTGCGTTGCCTGCGACTTCAGGACAATTGTCAGCGGTGTTGTATACGCCATCTTTGTCGTCGTCTGCAGGGCAGCCAAGATTGGCAGCTATGCCGCCAAGTGAAGGACAGCGGTCCTCTGCGTCGGCAATAGTGTCTCCGTCAGTGTCTATCGGGCAACCGCCATTGTCAGCCGAGCCAGCCAGTGTCGGGCATTGGTCGCGAAGATCGTTGACGCTGTCCTGGTCAGTGTCTACAGCGGTGAGGTCTGTACCGGTGCTATCAGTAACCGCCATGTTGTTTGCGAGATTGTTAGTCGAAGAAGCCGAAGCGACAGCACAGCCATTGTTGGCGATAGTGCCGCGAGTATCAGGGCACTGATCCTGGCTGTTTGCAATGCCATCACCGTCAGTGTCAGTTTGGGTAGTGGATACTTTTTCGGGACATCCAAAATTTGATGCGGGCCCTGCGGCGACTGTGCAACGGTCCATCTTATCGGCGACGCCATCACCATCAATATCGCTGGCGATAGCAACCATACTGGTGCTGTCAGTGTCCAATGATGGGGCAGAGTCTCCGAGTAAGTAGTACCCCAGCCATCCGAAAAACAATAGAACGGGTATGGCTATAATAAATTCTTCGCGCTCTATTTCGTCTTTGAAACCAAACAGACTATCTTTCATAACGTACTCCTGACACCGCGCTGACTTGTATTATTTATTATCTTTGCGACTTTAAAACTGGCCTGGACTGTCAACCTGCAACGGTCAAATAGTTCAGTACTGAATCGTGCAAGCCAGCGTTGTTACCTGAGGGTTATTAATCGACCAGGCGGCGCAACTCGCAGCCTGGTCGATCTGGGGGAGTAGCGGAGGTATACCTCGCAGACTCTTAACCCTTGGTGATTTTTTTGGCCCATGAGTCTGCGACAGTTTTCGCTGCATCGCGTCCGCCAAAGCCAAATGCCAGCGCTGCCGCCACAGCTACTGCGCCAAGTGTTAATCCAAATGCCAGATTCACTATGTTGTCTGCCAGTCCCATTGCGCGCAGCCCCATCGCGGTTACCAGCCCAAGGATCGCAAACCTTGCGATGTTAGCGAGGGCCGGGTTCGAGCGCGATACCGCGTTATAAGCGAGCACACTGAGGAAGTTTCCTATAACAAGAATGACTCCGCCGATCAGTATGCCGCCGCCAAATTGCAGTATTTTTGCCATGATGTCAGAGATGATGTCGATGTTCAGTCGATCGACCGCGGCAGTCAGTCCGGTCAGCATCGCGAAAAACATGATGCCATTACCAATCAGTTTTGTGGGTGTGAAAGTGGGGGTGAATACATTCTGGATGCCGAGCTTTGCCGGTACCGCATCGATGTTCATGCCTTCGAGGATGCCACCGAGAATACTGACGACGAATTTCGCCACAAACCAGGTTACCAACAGGATGATTGCTGCACCAATGATGTTCGGTATCGCTGACATCAATTGCTGAATCATCGCAGTCGCCGGTCCTGAGATAGCTTCAATATCCAGGATACCCAGAGCAGCAACAACGATTGGCAACAGGATGGCGGCAAATACAAATGAGCTGCCCAGTTTGGATACCTTGATGTCATCGTTACCGGTACGCAGCGCGAGCTGTTCATCGGCTTTGCCGAGCCCCATACCCACAAACTCGGATATCAGTTTGGCCAGTATCCAGCCGACGTACCCTACGATACCGGCACCGATAATATTTGGTATGTAGCCAAGAAACTTGTTTGCCATCCCTTTGAGCGGCTCAAGGACATCTGTCAGTCCCATCTGTCCGAGTACGGCGATAAGAACAAAGAGCATGATGATGCCATAGGCCAGAGTAGCGATTGGTGTTGCCAGATCGGTAACCGAGCCATCAGAATTTTCGCGATTCAGCATGCTGACGTTCGACAGAGATTTCTGCAGAAACTTGCGAACTAATTTCGCTATTATTATTCCGATTATTAGAATCGCGAGAGCGATTATTATAGGACCAAGTTTATCGCCAAAGGGGATAGCGCTAAGGAAACTGCCGGCTGAATCGTTCATCAGATAGGAACTCCTGGGGATAATAATTATTTTGTGGTTACTGCGGTTACTGTTCTCTACAGCGGTAACTTATACTGCAGCTGTTGTAGTCTGGCTGATGTGAGTGCCAGTGGAAGTAGAATAAGGTAACACTTTGTAAAGACTGTGGTTCGTAAACCTTTGGTAATTTTTTGAGCGCTGAAGTGTTACAAAACCGCTTGTTTTATAACCCTGTGTAGTAATTGGCTGCATTATTGTGATGAAGCTGTAGATTTATATTATGCAGGTTTGTAAGCAACGTCTTTGCCGGAGCACCGGCTTGCAGTGTACAACTGGTAAGTCTGTTACAAGCTTGGCAGATCAATGTTAATGATTGAAAAACTCTGTCTGTGATTGATACAAGATTACACAATATTTACACGGGAGATTAGTCGTTTACCACGATCGCATCATGTCACTTGGCGAAGCAATAATTGAAGAGGGCAGGATGTCGCCAATTCGGCTTTGATTCTGTCGATTGACAGAGAGCTTAGGGCTCTACCATTATTGAGGCTTCAGTTCGACTAAAAACGCTCGAAAATTCGACAGGTTTTCCGATGCCGTAGCCTTGCAGCAGGTCGACACCTATCGCGTGAAGCGCTTCGATGATTTCGTCATTCTCGACAAACTCGGCGATTGTTGTAATTCCCAGCGATTTTCCGATGTGGTCTATTGAGGTGACCATTATTCGATCAGTCGCGTCACTGGCGATATCACGCACAAAGCTGCCATCGATTTTCAAATAGTCGACATCAAAGTGCTTCAGGTATCCAAACGACGATAACCCGCTGCCAAAATCATCCAGCGCAAATGTGCAGCCGACCTTTTTCATGTCTGCAATAAACGTCCGTGCGAGAGTAAGGTTACGAATGGCTGCCGTCTCGGTAATCTCAAAACAGACCCTGCTCGGATTGATGTCATACCTGTGCAGCTGGTCGGTTACAAAATCCGCTAGTGTCGTATCTGTCAGTGATTGCCCCGACAGGTTTATGGTAACTGTGATTTCACTATTGCAGTTTACGTTTTCGTGCATTACCTGGAGTGTATGTGTCACCACCCATCGATCAATATCGCCCATCAAGCCATAACGCTCCGCTGCGGGAATAAAGGCACCGGGCAATATCAGCGAATCATCTTCTGCGGATAGCCTAAGTAAAATTTCGTAGTGTTCTATGGTCAGTGTTCTACTGTCACCGCTTGAAAGCGATGCGATGGGCTGTGCGTATAATCGGAAACGATTGGCGGTGATTGAATCCTTTATACCAGCGGCCATTAACAGTTGTTTATGCTGTAGCGAAAGATCGCTGACCTGCGGACTATACACCTGCACTCTGCCGCGTCCGGCGTCCTTAGCTGCGAAACAGGCGACGTCTGCTCGTGCCATCAGTTCCGATGCGTCGATTCCCGGTTCGCCAATTTCCACCAGCCCGACGCTGACACCAATACCGAACACCTGATTGTTCCAGTGGAATCTAAAGATCTCAAGTTGGTTTATGATTCTTTCCATGGTGGCAGTTGCATTGTCAATTGATGCATTTTGAATCAAAACACCGAACTCATCGCCGCCGAGGCGCGCAATCGTATCGGTTTTGCGTAGCTGGCTTTCAATGAGGTTGGAAACCTGTAGCAGCAGCTCGTCACCTGCCAGATGTCCAACACTATCATTAACAATTTTGAACTGATCCAGATCAAGATAACCGAGCACGGAGGGTTGGTTTGTTGAGAGTGAATGCTGCAAAGCCGACTCAAGCCTGCTGACGAATTCTCGACGGTTCGGGAGTTGTGTCAGTTCATCGTGAGACGCCTGATGCTGCAACATGTTTTCAAGTCTTCGCGATTTGGTGACATCACGACCAGCGCCTCGATAGCCTAAAAATATATTGTTCTCGTCGAAGCAGGGTTTGCCGCTGAGAATAATATGCCTTGCTTCGTTGTTTTCGGGGTTAACCCTTATTTCAAGGTCACTAAATGAGGTGCAGTTGTCCAGCGCCTTCGATACCCGGGCAAATTCACCAGGGTTGTCGACACGTGAAGTAATCGCCTGCTGATAATGCCTGCCAAGTATGGCCTTCGGAGGGTGGCCAGTCAGTTCCTGGTAACGTTCAGATACATAGGTGATTTTAAGGTTTGCGTCGGTTTCCCAGAACAGTTCTGCTGCGGTCTCGGCAAAGTCACGGAAACGTTCGTGGCTTTCACGAAGTCTGGCTTGCGTGAGTTTTTGTTCAGTTATATGTCGACCGGTTCCTACCAGGCCAATAATCTTGCCTTCTGTATCGCGTAGTGGAGCCTTTGTCGTCGATACCCAAAAAGGCTCAGCGGTTTTGGGGTGTATGTATTCCTCTTTGTCGAGTATCGGAAGTCCCTGCTCCATGACCTGAATTTCTTCACGACGAAAGGTCTCAGCATCAGAGGCGTCGTAGTAGTCAAAATCTGTTGCGTGTTCACCCGGCTCATCGGTCAGGCCAAGTGAGCAGCGTCTGATCACCTTCATGTAACTTGATACAGATCGATTTTTAACGATGAATCGTCCCTGTGTGTCTTTCGCGTAGATAAAGTCAGGAATATTGTCTATCAGCGAACGCAACAGGTTTCGCTCTTCTTTTATTGTCAGTTCATTGTGTTTTTGCGCGGTGATATCCACCAGAGTTTCCAGACAGCCGCCGTCCGGTAACCGCTGCAACGCCAAACGTATCCAGCGGCCATCACTGCATCGCAGTTCTACCGAATCGTTTGGCAGGCGCAACTGTCTCATTCGCTGTTCAACCCAGTTTTCCGGGTTTTCAATTGGCTGCCCGTCGGGTTGCGAAAAAAGAGCCGCATCAATTTGTCCGGTAAGGCAATCGCGGTAAGACAACCCCGGTTGCAGCTGGTCGCCGAGAAAGGCATGAATCTGTGCATAGCGCCGGTTGTAGACGACTAACTTTGCGTGTTCATCGTATAGCGCAAATGAACCTGGAAATTCGTCGATGGCGCGAATAAAGCGTGTTTCGGTCTGCGCGGCCTTCGATTTCATTAACTCTACATCGGTGTCGTCGCTGCCCGTGCCCCGATACCCGGTAAAGGTTCCTGCCTCGTTAAACACAGGCACGCCGGACACCCGTGCCCAGCGGTCACCTGATTGTGTTTTCACTCGGTAGACAAAGTCGCGAAAAGGCTGTCTGCTGTTGACCAGTGCTAAATGATTTTCCCAAGCGAGTTCTTCCTCACGGGTGCCGGGAGATTCGACACGATGCCTACCGTATAGATCTTCCCTGGCCATGTCGTAGAACTGCTCCAGTTGGGCTGATATCCAGGTAAATCTGAGTTCGCTGTCCATTTCCCATAGCCAGTCTGATGTCGCATTGGCAAAATCTGTCAGGCGTTGCCGGGTTTCAACCAGTTCCTGTCTGGCTTGCTCGAGTGCTGTTTGATCGACGAGTCGAACGATAACACCAGCCTGTGTGCGATCGATCATCCACGGTGAGAAGCAGTATTCAATGTAACTCGACTCGAGTGATGATGAGCCTGGGGCAGGCCATGATTGCCAACTGCCGCATTGGGCAGATCTGCCGCTTTGAGCGGTTTGCAGCGCACTGTTGAAGGCGTCGCATAGATTGATTGTGTGAGGCAGGTCGGTAACATGACTGCCAGTCAAAGTATCGCCAGAAATTTTCCAGCTTTCTGCGAGCGCCGGTGAAACATGTTTAACACAGGAGTTGTTATCGACGACGACTACGTAGTTGCTGTTTAGTGTAACTGCAGCTTGCACAGCAGCAGACACGGCAGCTGGTGACACAGGCTTTTCTGCAGGTAATAGTGCTGCTGAATATGGCTCGCCAGCGCTTGCTTGCAATGCTTTTGTCACCTGTGACGTTACTCCCGCCTGTGTTGCACATTGACTCGGTGAATCGAATGCCGTGTGTTCCCTGTAATGGTCTCGGTGCACCGAAGTGCCCGCCTCGCAAGCTAACCGAATGACCAATAAGAGTTGGCGGCGATGAGTCAATGCTCCGACACCGCTGTGGCACCTCAATGGCACGACCACGGCATAGACCGCCTCTGTTCCCTGGATAAGATGTGACGGGTCTCGCAGGCTGCAAAGTCGATGCCATTATCGGACGCTTTTTATTGCGGTATTGAGGTCGAGGATGACGGGGTTGACGAAAACCGAAAACAGGCGAAGGACTTTGGCCGCAGCCGCATCCGGGTAGACGCATTTGAACCACTCTGTCGTGTCCGTAAAACAGCGCGATGTGCGCTGTTTGCGCTACCCTTAGCGGCATGGAATCACTACTCAACTGGCTTGACCATCATGGCCTTAGTCAGCTTCACGCAATACTGATCGATCAGGATATCGATCTGGATGTTATCCGAGATTTATCCGAAGCTGATATGGCTGAACTGGGACTGACGCTGGGACAGCGAAAACGTCTGCTGCGCGCAGCAAAAAGTCTGAATATTGTCGAGTCATTCGAGCCTGGCAAATCTACCGCTGAGCGCAGACAGCTTACTGTGTTGTTTTGCGATATGGTCGGCTCGACGCCGATGTCCGTCGATCTGGAGCTTGAGGACTACCGCGAAGCGATTCGTGACTATCAGTCTGGCGTTGGCAAAATTCTACAGGACAACAATGCGTTTATTGCCCGTTATATGGGGGACGGGGTTCTGGCGTACTTTGGCTATCCGATGGCCAGTGAAGATGACGCCATCAGAGCGGTGTCGGCGGGGCTTCAGCTGGTATCGCTGTTTGCACAATCGGAGAGTTTTCGTGCCCGCGGACTGCAGGCACGTGTTGGCATTGCTACCGGCCTGGTGGTGGCGGGTGACATCGTCGGCAGCGGTAGTGCCGAGCAACATTCTGTACTGGGTGATACACCAAATCTTGCCGCCAGGTTGCAGGGACTGGCTGAGCCTAATCAATTGATTATTGATGATAAAACCTGGCAACTAAGCGATAACGCCTTCAATGCACGTCGCATAGAGGGGATGTCGATAAAAGGCTTTGCCAAGGTGCTAACGGTTTGGCAGGTGCTGTCTGACCGCAGCGCAGAAACCTGGGCTCCGCAACGCTCGGAAATGGTTGGTCGTGATCCCGAGTTACAAACCCTGTCCGAACTATGGAGTAAGGCGCTCGGGGGCGAAGTAACTGCTTGTCTCGTCAGCGGAGATCCGGGAATTGGTAAATCGCGATTGCTATCAGCGTTTGTTCAGGCAACTGCTCAGGCAAACACACACGCAGCCAATCAGTCTAATTGTCAGGTAGCTTCAGCACATGAGCACCTGACTGTACAGCTGCGTGGTTCGAACTACGCTGGTAACTCGGTGTTCCATCCGGTCACCGATTTTTTAGTGCAGCGCCTGGGTGCCAGTGCGCAGAACGGGTCGGCAACGCCGCTGGAGAGTTTGAATGCACTGGCTGCGGCAACCGGTCTTGAAGCGACCGGCCGCACCGCACTTGCCGACTTACTCGGAATCAGGCAGCCAGCGCAGATGCGCGCGAGTATTCAGCCTGCAGACCGACACGACGTATTGATTAACGCGGTGCTCGAAGTGTTCGCCGTGTATATGAACAACCGGCCGCTGCTTCTGGTGGTTGAAGATCTGCACTTGCTTGACCCGTCGACAATTGAACTGTTGCAAGTGATGCCGAAAAAGTTTGCTGGTCAGCCGGTGATGTTACTGGCCAGTTGCCGCACAGAGTTTGACGTTGAATTGTTTACCGATTGTGCGCCAGTGACAATCGCGCTTAACCCGCTCGATGGCGACGCTTGCAGAACGCTGATTGAGTCAATAGGAACACTGCCCGAACAGTTAATAGCCGAGGTACTTGGCAAGGGCGATGGCGTGCCGCTGTTTATCGAGGAAATTACCAAAGCCCTGCTGCAAACTGGCGAAACCTCCTTCTCCAATGGCCTGTCGGTACCATCGACGCTGCAAAGTCTGTTGATGGCAAAGCTTGATCGACTCGGCTCACACAAAAGCCTGGCGCAGGTGAGTGCCGTGGTCGGACGTGAGATAAGCGTTGAACTGCTTGAGTTTGTAGCAGATATGCCTTCAACAAAATTACAGTCGGGTCTGCAGGAACTGGTGGCCGCAGGTGTTTTAATGCCAGTGACGGATGCTTTGCCTAAACAATATGTGTTTCGCCACGCGCTTATTCAGGACGTTGCCTATCAGTCTGTGTTGCGTGATGAACGCCGCAGGCTTCACTTCGAGGTGGCCACCACCTTGCGCGAGCGGCTGCCCGATGTGGCCGGGCGGTCCCCGGAAAGGGTGGCGTGGCATTTGACTGCTGCTGCGTCGGCGACGTCTGAAGACGCGATCAAGTACTGGCAGCTTGCTGCCACACGAGCGTTAGATCTGTCAGCATATACAGAGTGTGTGGCACACATCAATTCCGGCCTGCGCTTGCTCGACAATGTCGAACAGTCGCAGCGGCGCGATGAGCTCGAAGTGGAGTTGCTGACCATGCTGGCCGGTGTGTATCGCGGTACCAAGGGGCTGGGCGCAGACGAGATAGAGGAGACTTATCAAAAGACGCTGGTACTTGCCGAGAATCTTGATCGAGATGATGTTCTGATTCCAGCGCTTAATGGTTTATATAGTTTTAACCTGATGCGATCGAAAAATCGAAAGGCCCTTGAATACGCTGCCAGACTGCTGCAAAAGGCCACAGAAACGGGTGAAGTAACCTACCAGATGATAGGGCATCGGGCACTGGGCGCTGTCAGTTTTAATACCGGAGATCTCGTCACGGCCGAGGGCAATCTGGAAAAATCGCTGGTTCTCTATAACGAATCTTTGCATGGCCGCAGTGCGTGGCAGATCGGCACTGATCATCATACGGTTGCTACGAGCTTGCTCAGTATCACTCAGTGGGTTTCCGGCCAGCCGACAAGTGCGATGAGCCGTCAAAAGCGGGCAACGCAGAGGGCCATTGATATGGGGCATCAGTTCAATATTGCCCAGGCCAGCGTTTTCTACGCTTTTATAGCCTGCCTTGATGAGCATATGAACGCTCATGAAATTGCGCAAAAACTTTTTATCTCTGCCAGAGATAACGGGTTTCCCATGATGTCCGGGGCGGGGCAGTTCTTTATGGGCTCTGCAATGGTCGCTGCCGGAGACTTAACAGCAGGTCGCGATCAGCTGTTAGACGGATCCCAAACCTGGTGGGCAACCGGCACTACTAACTATCGTCCCTGGGGTGAAATGCGTATCGCCGAAACCTACGTGTTGTTGGGTGACATCGACACCGCAAAAGACTGGCTACATACCGCCTCGGACCGGCAGGAACGATACGGTGAGCACTGGTGCGAGCCAGAGTTGCATCGCTTGCGAGGTGTGGTTGAACTAGCGGTTAACGGCTATTCTGATGAGGTGTGTGATCACTTTGCTGCCGCAGTGCGCAGTGCAATGACACGGCGAGCATACGCCTGGCTGCCCAAAATACTGGGCTGCTGTCGTGATGCAGAATTGCCCGTTCCTGACAGGGAGAACGTGGAAGCTATCGTGGCACGCCACCCGGAGTTGGCTGGCAGAACAGCTATTTCTACTCGCTGACTACCATAATCTCTTCAAGCGTCAGACCAGTTTGCCTGCGTATGGTGCGCCACAAAAACCAGAATATGCACAACATCATAATGGTTGATGGTATGGCGATCATCGGGTAGCTGAGCAGCGTCATGCGGCCGAGCTCTTCGTTGAATGCGGTGGTGCCTGATTCGCTGGTGACGATCCATTTGGCCAGCACGTAGTTCATGATGGCGCTAAAGCCGAAAGTGCCTGCCAGAAAATAGTTTGCTGCATCAAGACGTTTGTTGAACTGCTGCTTGTTGCCTCTTTTTTCGAGCTCGGATTCTATTCGGTCGATCTGGAACATTTTCGGGTTAAGCAGCAATTTTTTTATCGCGGGAAACCCCATTTTGTGCGCGATAAGAATGCCAAGCCCGATGACGGTTGGAACGGCGGCCTCTTTGATGGCGAGCCATCCGGCATCAAGCTTGAGCAGGCCGATGCCGCCGGTGAGCAGCACGCTGATCACACCGAGCAGCGCAATCCAGTTTTTCTTGCGTTGAGTCACGAGCTCGTACAGACCCCAGCCGATAGGGAAGGCCAGTGCCAGAATCAGCGCCTTGGTTGCACCGAGGTTTTCCGGGCCACTGAGTTTCATCAGAACGACTGACGGAATGATGATGCTTACCAGCAAGTCAACAAAGGGGCGGGATTTCTGCTCTTCTTCAGCCGGTGCAGCGGGGTGGTTCATGTGAAAAACTCGATCTGGACGTTTTAGAATGGGGGCGTGCGAGCACAGGCGAACCCGCGACCCCTGATAATAGCATTGATCAGGTGTGGTTATTGTGACGTCGTAGGTCGCCTGCTCCCCGTTCTTTAACTTGGCCATGCCTGTCGTAATTGGGCGTTTGCCGCTTTCAAGGGCGCAGCACAGTCACAGAATCATAACCTCGCAGATAAAGGGTGCCATCGTCACCAATCTCAATTGATCTGACATCATCGGTACTGTCAGCGGGCAAAATCCATTGTTCTGTGCCGGTCAGGTCCAGGGCGATAACCTCGCCAAGATCTGCGACGAGATAAACCCTGTTGCTGTCGGCTGCCACGTGTTGCAGGAAGTTGTCGCCTCTTATCGTATACGACCACAATTCATCGCCTGACGAGCCCACGGCGATAACTTTTTGGTCATTGTATACGTACAGCGTATTGTCGTCTGAGGATACGATACCGGTGACGAAACCGTCGATCACATTGTCGACAGTCCACAGCGGCAGGCCCGCATGGGTTTCGGCTAACAGCTCGCCGCTGGTGCTTATGTAGGCATAGCCTCCATTGAATGTTGTAAATGCCTTTGCCGAGCCGTTAGTCGCTATGGTGTATTGCGGACGGGCGCAGCTAAGATCTGTGGATTTGAGTGATACCCGGTAGGAAGCCTGGTTAACATCGTAATCAAAGTAGGCGCTAACCGACAGAAAATAGCGCCCGGGGCTCAGGCAAAGCGCACTGGATTGCGCCAGTTGGTCGAAGGACTCAACACTGGCTTGCACCGTGCCGCTGCTGTCTTCAAGGCGGGTGCTAACGAAGGAGAGAAAACTTTCGCTACCGACAAAAAATTCAAAAGCAGTTTCACCATCGTCTATATCGATCGAGTACCAGTGTGCTTCTGTCTCGCTCGTCAGTGTGTATGCCAGTTCTGCATCGACCGCAATGTTTGTCGCCGTCGCTATGGAATTACCCGGAATCGGGGAGGTCGGTACATCGACTACACATGATGCGTCGTTCTCCCACCCCCAGCCATCGCCGTCGGGGTCGCTGGATTCCAGCTCACAGGCAGGGGGCGGCTGAATCGCTGTGACTGGATCAACGAGACAGGAACTGTCGTTCTCCCACCCCCAGCCATCACCGTCGCTGTCGCTGTCCGGAGAAGTGCACAAGTCCACGGCAGTCACCTGAAGAGGCGTGATGAGTATCGAGACGAAGGCGAAAGGATATAGGGAAGCGAGCAGGGCTTTCATAGAAAAATTACTCCGTAATGCTGAGTACCAACTAAATGACTATTTGCAACACTCTGGGAAGTCTAGTGCACTGTCTCAAGTTGGGTAGTTCTATCGATCTAAAAACGTCAGGTTCGCGCAACGGAGTTGTTCTCCCACAAATGCCACGAATGCCGCTGCGTATTTAATCACTCCGGACTCAGGTGGGAGCAGATTCCCAATCAGCGAGCTAACTGGTTTAGCTGGTTCGATGTTATAAAATCTATTACAGCTGCAGGTCGTGCAAGCGTGGCATCCCCGCCGGGGCCTTCATTTAGCGGACGCAGGGTGTCGGTGACGCGAACCGCACTAACAGGTACATCGGTCTCGCTGACGCGTCGGGTTTCCATGTGTGGAGAATGTTGCGTTAGCGCCTCTACGCTATTTCAACACCACCGAGAAGCAATCCGTTTGCGCTGGCGCTATAGACACTGCACTCGAAGGAAACCCGCAGCGTAAGCAAGATTGCGAACAGATCGGTCTCGCTGACGTGTCGGGTTTCCAGTGTGTTGGTATAGGTTTTAGTTCGCAGCGTTATACGTTCTGCCGCGTAGTTTGATGACAGCAAGGGAACGTGTCGCTGCCTGTTAGCCAGTCAATGCAGCCCCTTCACGGTGGCAACTGTTGCTACATTTTGATAATAAGTCCTTTATCCAGCGGTATAGTGCCAGCGCACACATCGGCATAGACGGACACCAGGCCGGGGAGCCCGTCGAGTCGTTCGATGTTAAGCCACGACATGCTTTTGCTGAAAGCATCGTTCAGGAAGCTGGTTGACCGCTGTTCAAAGACCTCTGGCCCCCATTCCCTGAAGCGTTGTTGAATATGCGAGGGCGCGAAAAACATTTCGCAGCGGTCGCTAATGATGCCTTCGCGTTTGCGTGGTTGTTCCCAATGCGTAACGCCGACATTGAGTGTCTGTTTCATGTTGTCGCCGAGCAGCGTGTGAAGCCTGCCCAGTAGATCACTGTTGCCTGACATATCGACAATCACCGACGGGACGTTCGGTACATCAGCCAGGTTGTCATAGGCGATGCAGTTACCGTAAAGGTTAAGGCTTCCCAGCTTGTCGCAATGCGTCATCGAGGTGAGGCCAAGTACAGCAGGTGCGCTTGCATCTTGTGCCAATGCGTAGCCCAGACCGATGCTGGTTTTACTCGATGCACTCATGATGATAATTTGCTCGGCACCGTGCCAGTGGTTTTCTGTTAGCGCGTCCCATAAACAGAATGAGGTAATATAGAGCGGAAACAGCAGCGCCTGAAGCTCGTCCATTGCTCTGCTATCAATAGCTCTGCTATCACCAGCTCTGTTATCACCAGCACTGCTATAACCAGGTTCGTTTGATACCCTGCGGTACCGGTTATACCCTGCAGGCAATGAGGCTCGGTGTTCCGATCCATCGAAAAACACAGTGTCTTTTATGCTGGCGGGGCGCAGCAGCAGATGACTTGATGGTGGAAAGTAGCCAAACAATCGTTCACCGATGTCAATTTGACTGCAGTTGCTGTGAGTGACATCGGCAAATCCCCAGACCGGTAGTACACCCCATGTGTTGCCATCGTCTTCGGCAGGTGGAAAAAACTGCCAGTAGCCCAGCATATCACCGGCGACTCCATAGGTGATGTTATTCGACGTGAACGCAAAACAGTCTGTCTGCGCGACGACACTGCCTTCTGGTACAGTTTTGCTACTCACAGATGTACTCACCAGTCGGCTCTGTGCAAGGTTGTCTTTCCTGACCTGGAATTCTGTCATGTTGTGCAGTCTGCTTGTTGTTTGATATCCGGGATAGGTGCAGTATATCTGCTTATCGACTTCAATTGATTTGGTGGTATTCTCGACGCCAGGGCCGCAAGGTACACTGTAACGCAGGTGTCCACGGGCAAGATAATAAGGAACGCGTTCTGAACAACAATACGACTGGCGAGTCAGTTGAGATAATATCTGCTGATAATCACACTCTGGGCGGTACGTTGTTTTCAGCGAAGGGCAGTGATTGTGTATTGATCATTCAGAGTGCGACGGCAGTTCCGCATCAGTTCTATCGTCGTTTTGCGCAGTTCATGCAGCACAGCGGTGTTACCACGCTGGCGTATGATTTCCGTGGCACGGGTGTGTCCGCACCGGTCAGTCTAAAAGGCTTCGAGGCGAATTGCAGTGACTGGGGCTTACACGATATGTCGGCCACGCTTAATTGGGTTCACCAGACGCTGTCACCACGCAAAATCTACTTTGTCGGCCACAGTGCCGGTGGACAACAGGCAGGGCTGGTCGATCGCCCCGAGTTAGTAGATGCTATGGTGACAGTGTGTGCACAGAGCGGATACTGGAAATACCAGGGTGGCAGCGAAAAGCAGAAGATCTGTGTCATGGCGTACCTTTTCCTGCCGTTTGTAACTCGTCTGTTCGGCTACTTTCCATGGAGTAAATTCGCTAGTGGCTGTGATCTGCCGAAAGGGGTTGCGCTGCAATGGGCGCAATGGTGCCGAAACTCTGATTATCTGTTTGGTGATAGTCGACTGCCGTTGGAGCGTTACCGTAATTTTTGTGCTCCGGTTCTGGCATACAGCATCGATGATGATAACTGGGGCACCGCCAAAGCGGTTGATGCACTAATGCACCGTGCCTATGCAAATGTTGATCGGCAGCACATCGTACCGTCGGATTATGGCTTACAAAAGCTGGGGCACATGGGGTTTTTCAGACAGGGGTCTGAAAGGCTCTGGCA
Organism: uncultured Granulosicoccaceae bacterium; assembly: GCA_937957915.1. Classification (GTDB taxonomy): domain Bacteria; phylum Pseudomonadota; class Gammaproteobacteria; order Granulosicoccales; family Granulosicoccaceae. The sequence continues at coordinate 21,357 of CALGNZ010000024.1, forward strand.
GGATGTGCTCGATTGGCTGTTGCAGCACTAATAAGAGTACTGAAAAGCCGTTTTTCCTTCGGCCTGAGGTGCGAAAATTGCATTCCCCCGTGATCCTGTACCCGTGATCCTGCACCTGGTGCTGTAACGCAGTTCTGTATTGCTGCCCTGCAAATTTATGAATGGGTGCCAACTTTCACCACTGAATTCAATCACCTATCGACACTGGAAAAGAACAACTAGGAACCTGTGCTGTAACAGGTAAGCGTCGGTATGAGTGTCCTCGTGTAGACAGGAAGATCTTAAGGGTTTGGGCAATTATCGTTGCCTGCGTGATGGCTGTGCCTGCGGCAAATGCCGGTACCTGGTGGGATTGCGGATGGGTATACCGCTCTGAAGTGGCGGTGTCAGCCACAGGTGTTGCATCGAACTACCCGGTGCAGGTGAAACTGCAGTCAGCGGACTTTCACCCGGCCTATACCTTTTCTGCAAATGGTCATGATATTCGTGTCATTGACGCTGATGACAGCACCCCGTTGTCTTTTTTTGTTGATGAATGGAATGTACCCGAGCGCAGCGCGATTATCAGCGTTAACGTTCCGCAGTTATCGCAAACTCCGAATAGTCTTTATATCTATTACGGCGACGCACCTGGCAGCTCTGTGTGGCAGCAGCCGGCATCCGCAAGTAACGCAGACACAACATTTGTTGAATCCGGGTGGAGGATGCACACCAGGTTCACCAATCTTGATCCCACGAATGAAGCGCAAGCCAGGTCGTTGTTTAATGGCATTGACGATACGGCCGGTGGCTACGGCTGTGCGGTAATTGATACCCTGATCGGGCGCAACAATCGGAATACCTTTAACGGGCCCAACGGTAACTACGGTCTGCTGACCGAAGTGTACTTTAACGTTGATATCCCGGGTGTGTGGGAATTTAGAATGGGCAGCGACTTTGGGCGTGGCGGCGGGCTTTTTGTTGATGGTCAGTCTCTGGACGAACGCTGGAACGAAGACCTGTGGTGGGCAAACAACTACAACCACCCTGATGTTCTTACCGGCAGTATTCACCTTGAAAATGGATTCCACCATCTTGAGGCACTTGGCTATGAGGGATGCTGCGACGGCACCATCAATGTGCAGTACAAAACGCCGGGCTCGGGAACCTGGCTTGATATGGATACCACTAATCTCTCGCTCTACGGGCGTAGCTGCCCGCCTGGTTTGACAGACAATAGTCTTATTGCAACGGCTTCGCCATCGTACTATCAGGGTAGTGTTTTTTATGACAATGGTAGTGGTGGTACCGCACATGATGGCATTCGCCACAGCGCCGAGGATGGTGTGGCATCTGTCGATGTAACCGTTACCGTGCTGGCGACTGGCAGTGGCCTGACTGATCAGACTGACACAGACGGCAACTGGTCAGTTTGCTTTCTGGATGATGCGGTCGGTAGTGATATTAATATCGTTGCTTCTCTGCCTGCCGGTGTGCAACCGGTATCGGAGGGCAGTCCAGTTGTAAACACTGACGCGGAGGTCAATGGCGCCCTGACACTCAATATTGCAACCGACGCAGACTACACTGACAACAATATAGGTGTAGTGAAGATTCCTGAATTACGTCCGGATCGAGTGCTGTCACTGGTTGCCGGCACTTCAAAATCGATGACGCACACTTACACCGCAACCACAACAGCCGATCTATCCTTTCAAATATCCACGGCAAGTCAGTTCCCCGCTGCGGCTTTTGACTATGTGGCCCACCGCGATACGAATTGCGACGGCATCGTTGAACAACCTCCGTTTGTGTTGAGCAACCCGATGAGTGTGGTTGCGGGTGACACGGTCTGTATTGTGATCAGTGTGACAGCCGGCTCTGAAGTAGACGCGAATTCAAATTTGACGTTACAGGTCGATGCGAACACCCGAATTTCTGATCTTGATCTGAATTTGCAAAGCACCAGGTTCGATGAGATCAGCGGGTTGCCTGTTGGTGAGCTGGTACTGGAGAAACATGTCTGCAATATATCGAATAGCAGTTGCGATGTGCTGTTAGAGAACGATTTTTCCTACTACAACGCTGGCATGCCAGGGGACAGGCTGGTGTACAGAGTTACCTTCCAGACCGTCGATAACAGTGTGTCCGAGGTGACAATAACAGATTCAATACCGTCGTATACGTCGCTTGAGCCGCTGAGTATCTCGATGCATAAAGCGCCAGCCGGGGTCAGTTGTAATCTGACAAGCCCGGTAGATCAAAGCGTCTCCGAATACCGCGGTGAGATCGAGTGGAGCTGCATCGGTACTGTCAATGCTCTTGATTCAGGCGAGTTTTCATTTACCGTGGTGGTTGATTAGTCCAGGCTGGTAACGCCGCTTACAGGCCGGTAGCAGCCTGGTCAGTGCCTACACCGATGCTGTTAAACCGCCATCAACCCGAAGGTTCTGACCCATCACATAGGTCGAACCGGAGCCGATCAGGAAAGCAATCGTCTCTGATAGTTCGCGGACTTGTGCATAGCGGCCAGCGGGTATTCGAGCCACCCGGTCCTCTTTCTCTGGCAGGCTGTCAATAAAGCCAGGCAATACATTGTTCATGCGAATGCCTTCAGCAGCATACTGATTGGTGAACAGCTTCGTATAGCCGGCCAATGCCGCACGAAAAATCGCAGACGTCGGGAAGTCTGCGTCGGGTTCGAAGGCGGCGAAAGTAGAGATATTTACGATAGAGCCCGATTGCTGCTTTTGCATAATTGGCAGCACCAGTCGCGTCATTCGAACAACGTTCAGCATGTAGTAGTCCATGCCAAGGTGCCAGTCTTCGTCGCTGATCTCCATAACCGGCCCTTTGGGGCCGTGGCCAGTGCAATTGACGACGCCGTCTATTCGACCGTACCTGTCCATTGACAGGCTGACGAATTTTTCCAGATCTGAAACCTCAAGGTTTGACCCGGTGTAGCCGAGCCCGCCCAGTTCCTTGCCGAGTGCTTCGCCTTTGCCAGACGCAGACATGATCGCGACGTCATAGCCCTTTTCTGCCAGTGTGCGTGCCGAGTCGGCGCCGATGCCGCTTCCGCCAGCTACTATCAGCGCTACTGGTTTGTTGCTCATGATGGTTCCTTCTGTGTTTTTAGCTGTTTGCAATTAGACTTTTTTAGTATCGTCGACGATATTCATTTGTGCCGTGCCACTGTTGCCCAGTTCCACTGAAGCGAATGGTCCGCCGTGACACATATGCCCGGGGTCCTGCGGATCCATCGGTGGCTCATCAGCCAGAATTTGCTCGGCGTATTGTTCGGCATTGTCTTTGGGTTGATAGCCAAGAAAGTGCGCTTTTGAGTTATCGACAGGCGCACGGTCGTTGTCGGACACACCATAGATGACACTAAAACCGGTGACCGGTGTCTCGATGCAGCGTTTGGTCAGTAAAATCAGATCGTCGTAGGACAGCCATGACCCGAGTGCTCTTGCGTTGGTCACCTGCGCGCACGAGAGTATTCGCATATGAACACTCTCAAGGCCGCGTTTGTCCCAGTACATACTGCCAAGGTCTTCCGCAAAACATTTGGCCAGTCCGTAGAATGTATCCGGTCGGTGGCGTACTTCGGTATCGATGAATTGGTTTTTCGGATGCATGCCAACCGCATGGATAGAGCTCGCGTAGACCACTCGACGCAAGCCATTGCGATATGCAGACTCCCAGATGTTGTAAGCGCCAACAAAGTTCGGGCCGAGTAATTGTTCGAAGGGTGCTTCGTCGGCAACTGCGCCCATATGCACAACCATTTCGGCGCCTTTCAAAACGCTTAACATATCATCGAGACTGGCCAGATCGCCTTTTTGATAGCTCTCGCCTTTGTACAGAGTGCCTATGTCATCTGCGATATCCGTTGATACCAGTTCGTCTGCCATCTTTGACAGCGGCTCTCGCAGGTAAGAACCAAGACGGCCGGCCGCGCCGGTCAATACTATTTTCTTCATGTGGCAACTCTGATCAGGTTAATGTTGAATTTTTTCTAAGGGCGATTCAGTTTCGTGGTGCATTCAGCCAGTCTGTCCATTGCCTGCGACAGAATGTCCTCGGACGTTGCCGTCGAAATTCGGAAAAACGGAGACAGCTCGTAAGCGCTGCCTGGGACTGACGCGATACCTGCCTCTGTGAGCAGGTAGTTGGTAAACGCAATATCGTCTTCGATACGTGTGCCATCGGGTGTTGTCGCACCAATGAAAGCTTCACAACCGATGTAGGCGTAAAACGCACCTCCGGGTGGATCGAGTGTGAGTCCGTCTATGTTTGCTATTCTCTCGACGATAAGGTTACGTCTGCTTTCAAATGCATCGCAAAACTGTATTACACTGTCTTGTGGACCGTCGAGTGCTGCGGCTGCTGCGGCCTGCGCTATCGAACACACACCTGACGATATCTGTGACTGTACAGTGGTCATTGCTTTTATCAGCGGTTGCGGGCCGCCACAATAGCCGACGCGCCAGCCGGTCATGGCATAGGCTTTGGAAACACCGTTGACGGTTAAGGTACGGCTTTTAAGTTGCGGGCAAACAGCAGCGAATGATAGAAACTCGCGATCGTCAAAAAGAATGTGTTCGTATATCTCGTCACTGAGGATCAGTACGTCAGGGTGGCGGTCCAGTACCTCGCCGAGCGCTTGCAGGTCTTGTCGGTTGAATACGGCACCGGCCGGATTAGAGGGCAGGTTGAGGAACAGCCAGCGCGTCTTGTCCGTAATAGCGGCTTCCAGTGCCTGTGGTGTCAGTTTAAATCCACTCTCGGCAGAGCACGCAATAGCCTTCGGTACACCACCCAGTATCAGCGCGATATCTTTGTATTGCCCGAAGTAGGGGGCACACAGCAAGACTTCATCATCAGGTTCAAGCGAGGCCATCAGTGCGTCGAAGATTACCTGCTTGGCGCCGTTGCACGCCATAATTTCAGACAAGTCGTACTGAAGGTTATTGTCGCGTAAAAATTTTGCGGCAATGGCCGTCTTTAACGCGAGCGTGCCATCGTTCGGTGTGTAGCGTGTCTGGCCTTCTTTCGCTGCCTGATACGCTGCTTCAATAATATGCATCGGTGTGTCGAAGTCTGGCTCGCCGAGGCCGAGGTCGATGATATCCTCGCCACGGGCTCGCGCCGCTCGAGCGGCCTGACTGACAGCTGCCGATGCAGAGGGTTTTACCGGTAATAGCCGGGATGACACATAGTTCATAGCAGGTTTCGCCGGTGTGGTTTATTAACGAGGGTAAACAGAGCTATATGATTGCTTTTTCAATGATGGGTGTGTTGTTAACGATACGCTCGTAGTTAAACGGGCTCATATCCAGACTTCGGTATTCGCCATGCACCAGCATTTCTGCCGTGCCGCGCCCCATGGCGGGAGACTGCTGCAAACCGTGGCCGGAAAAGCCGTTCAAGAAAAAGAAGTTTTCCACTTCGGTGTGGGGCCCCATGATCGCATTGTGATCAAACGTGTTGTATGCATAGTGCCCGGCCCACTCACTGGTCACCTTGATCGCTTCAAACTGAGGGATGCGCGTAGCGATGGTGGGCCAGATGTGATCCTGCCAGATAGACAAATCCATTGTATGGTCGTCGTAGTCGACCGCCGGATCAATGTCGGAATGACCCCCTGCCTGATAGGTACCATTGCCAACTTCACGCAGATGCACACCGGATGGATCAATGGTGAGTGGCAGGTCACGATCAAGGGGTTGCTCGGCTTTGAACATCCAGGTAAAGCGCTTGCGCGGTTCAACCGGAATGTCGATACCCGCCATACGTGAAGTTAACACCGCTCTCGGCCCGGATGCGTTTAGCACCTTGCCGCAGGAAATCACTTCTCCGGATTTCAGGGTGACGCTTTCAACACGGGTGCCAGCGCTGCTTTTGCTGATGGCAGTCACTTCATTCTGGATATATTCAACGCCGCGTTCACGTGCTGATTTTCTCCACCAGTCAAATACGGTTGAGCCGTCCCAGTAGCCTTCATCTACGGTGTTGATCGAACCTAATACTATGTCATCTACATTGTAGAACGGGTAGTTTTCAACAATTTGCTCTGCCGTCATCAGTTGCGTGCCGGCACCGGCTTGTAGTTGAACCTGCTGGCTGTCGCGCAGTACGTTTGCAAAGTCTTCGTTGTCAGCCAGATACATATACCCAAAGTTGTGAATCGACAGCTCTGGCACGCGATCGTCACCGCCCATATAGGTGCGCAGGTTTTTCACGAAGTCTGCGGCAAATTGCGAAATCCGCACATTCAGTTCGGTGCTGAACTGCTGTCGCATGCATGAATTGGTGTGTGTGGTTGAGCAGGCTGTATAAGTGGTGTCTCTTTCGACCACCAGCACTCGTCCGTCAAAATCTTTATTTTCAGTCAGGAACCAGGCCGCCGATGAGCCCATGATGGCACCACCAACAATAACGATATCGTAGCTCGACTGTTTTGGTGCTTCAGTATTTTGTGTGCTCACAGAGTTTCTCCTTTACGGGCGATGTCGGCGACTGCGGCTATGGTGGCGTCGGACAAGCCATAATCATTTTTTGCGGTAGCGGCGGAAATATAACCGTAAAGCAAATCTTTTTTAACGGATTCGATGTTGCGATCTTCAGGCTTGCCATAACCCGCGCCACCGGGAAAGGCGAGCATCACCTTGCGGCCATGGGCAACAAACTGTTTGCCCTTGCCCTGCATGGCTGATCCGTCGTCCTGAGCGATGGTTGTGGTCGCACCGTTTTTACCGCCCTGTCTGCCACGGGCCGGATGGTCGACCCGATCAAACATGGCCTGAAAATCAAACTCATGTCCTTCTCGTGCGCCAACTTCCATGTATTGACCCAGGCCGCCTCGCTGCGGACCGGCACCGCCACTGTCGGGCCGTAATTCTTTACGCCAGATAATAACCGGCCCGGTGTGTTCAGTAGCTTCAATCGGCATAGTCATAACGCCCGACGGAAACGCTGTTGCATTGAGGCCGTCGTGTTGCGGGCGGGCACCGGAACCTCCGGAATTAAACGTCAGTACTTCAGATCTTACGGCGTCTTCCGGGGCGGTGGCGTCTGTGCGTGGCCGCAGTGAAACCTGAAAGTTACACAGGCAACCGGCGCCTTCAGCGGGTACCAGGCCAGGCAGTATTTTATCCAGCGCATCGTAGACGGCATCGGGCACAAAGTGTCCGATGATATGCCGCAGGGCAACGGGGGCAGGGTGTACCGCGTTGACGATGGTATTCTCCGGTGCAACAATTTCAAACGGCTCCAGTGACGCGGCGTTGTTCGGAATTTCCGGAGCGATAGCACACTTTAATGCATAGCAGGAATAGGCTTTGGCATAGACCAGCGGGCAGTTAATGCCTTTTTTATCAACGCCTGAAGTGCCTTCGAAATCAGAGATAATTCGGTCAGCCTCGATCGTCAGCTTTACCTTAAGTGTGATTGGTGTGGCGAAGCCATCTACCGTCATTTCACCATTTGCAGTGGTTTTGCCTGCAGTTCGAAACACATCGGCAATGCGTTCAAGGGTGGCGCGGCGCGAGTTGTCGAGAATAAACTCGGCTACTTCTTCGAGGTTGTCGAGTTTGAACTCCCGCATCATATCGATTAACCGCCGATGACCGATTTCATTACAGGTGGCCAGTGCGTACATATCGCCAACCAGCTGATCGGGTTCTCGAACGTTGCCACGGACAATTCTGATTAGTGATTTATCAACCGTGCCGCGTTCGGCAAACTTCATAATCGGCAGATACAAGCCTTCTTCGTACACGCTGTTGGCGTCAGCACCAAAACCCCGGCCACCGATATCTACAATGTGCGCGGTACAGGCAAAGAAGCCTACCAGGTTGCCCTGATGAAAAGACGGGCTAACCATCGTGATGTCGTGCAGGTGACCGGTGCCTTCCCACGGGTCATTGGTGATATAGACATCACCTTCGAATATATTGTCGCGTCCGATACGACGGATAAAATGCGCCACGGCATCGGCCATTGCATTTACGTGACCGGGAGTGCCGGTAACAGCCTGTGCGAGCATTTGCCCGTGCAGATCATAAACGCCGGCAGACAGATCACCGGCTTCACGAACGGAGGTTGAAAATGCGGTCCGGACAAGTGCTTGCGCCTGTTCTTCGACCACCGAGATCAAACGGTTCCACATGACCTGAAAGGACACCTGGGAATGATTACCTGCCATTGGATTTGTCCTTGTGAAGTGTGCGTTAGGTGTGTGAGTTGCCAACAATGACATCTATACAGCCGTCTGACTGGCGTAGTGCTCGGCCACTCGACGGTACAATTATGGTGGTCTCGTCTTCGGTGATAGCAGCCGGGCCATTGACCATTTGCCGGGCTTTGACTGAGTCGCGTAGAACCACGCGGGCAGCGACAGCCTTACCGAGCGCCGGATCAAACATCTGTCTTTCACCAGCGGCTTCAGCCTCGCCCGTTGCCGAGGCGGTATCAACCTGGTCAAGCAGTGTAACGGGCTGTGGCGGCGTGGTTGCATTGACCGCCCACACGGTAATTTCTACATCCATACCTTCCACGGGGCGGCCGAACAGTTTGGTGTAGTCTTGTTCGAACAGGGTCTGGAAAGTTTCAGCGTCCGGGTTCATCGCCTGTTGTTCGGTCAGCGTAATCGGAATCTCCCAGCCCTGACCGGTGTAGCGCATATACACTTTGAAGTCAGACAGTATTTCAGCGTCTGCATCGCAACTGCGAACAAAGCCGATGGCCTCTTGCTGCAGGTCTGTCAGCAGGCTGGTGATTTTTTCCGGTGCAAAGTCAGACAGCTTCATGTACACCGAGCGGTTTGCTTCAAAGCTAAACGGTGCACGTAGAAAGCCGATGGCCGAGCCGACACCGGCACCGGTTGGCACCAGCATTCGATCAACGCCGAGCTTCTCACACAGGCGGCCACCATGTAATGGCGCGGCACCTCCGAAGGCGATCATGGTGTATTCAGACAGATCTTCGCCATTCTCGACGGCGTGTACACGGGCCGCGTTGGCCATGTTCTCGTCGACTACTTCAGCCAGTCCAAATGCAGCCGTTTGTGCATCCATATCCAGTGCTTTGCCCAGTACTTCGGTCAATGCACTGTTTGAGCTGTCGGTATCCAGTTGGATCGTGCCACCGGCAAAGTTGTCTGCATCGAGTTTGCCTAAGACCAGATCGGCGTCAGTCACCGCGGGTTTCTCGCCACCGCGTCCATAGCAGGCAGGGCCCGGCTCTGAACCGGCGGATTCCGGCCCCACACGTATCTGGCGCATGGAGTCGACATGGGCCAGTGAACCACCGCCGGCACCGATCTCCACCATATCAATAACCGGAATCGAGATTGGCATACCCGACCCTTTTTTAAACCGATAGGTACGGGCAACTTCAAACACCCGACTGGTCTTTGGCATCTGGTTTTTAATCAGGCATATCTTTGCGGTGGTGCCACCCATATCAAAAGACAGCACTTTGTCGAGCCCGTACTGCGCTGCAATGTGAGCGGCGAAAACTGCACCACCGGCCGGACCTGATTCGACCAGTCGGACCGGAAACTCTGCTGCACTGTCGATTGAAATAATGCCGCCACCGGAGTGCATTAAAAAGATACTGCAGTCGACGCCTTCTTCACCGAGGCGTCCGGCCAGCCGGCTCAGGTAAGACTTCATCAGTGGTTTAATATAGGCATTGGCTACTACTGTGTTGAAGCGCTCGTACTCACGCATCTGTGGCGACACTTCGGACGACAGTGACACCATCACATCAGGGAGCCGTTTGGCCAGTACGTCACGCACCATTTTTTCGTGTTTGTCATTGGCGTAAGAGTGAATCAGGCCAACGGCTACGCTGTCATAGCCTGCCTCTGCAATTTGTTCAGCCAGTGCTTCAACCTGTTTGAGGTCGAGATCAATCAGTATATTGCCGAGCGCATCGACCCGTTCTTCTACGGTGTAGCGCATGTTGCGAGGCAGCAGGGGGGCGGGCAGATTCAGGTTCAGGTCGTACTGTTCAAACCGTGATTCCGTGCGCATCTCGATAACATCGCGAAAGCCCTGCGTGGTGATCAGTGCGGTTTTCGCCCCACGCCGCTCTATCAGTGCATTGGTGGCGAGCGTAGTACCGTGAATGATCTGGGTAATATCTGCAGGGGTAATGTCCGCTTTCTTACAGACCTGGTGTAAACCGTCAAGAATGGCATCTTCCGGTGCGGTGTAGGTAGTCAGTACTTTCGTCGAGTACTGCTGGTTATCGAACTCGAGCACAACATCGGTGAACGTGCCGCCGATATCAACCCCGAGTCGAGCGGGTGTGCGGGCTGGTGACTGGCTCATCGGTTTTGGTCCCGTGTCTGTTGGAATCGCGAACCGTGCAGAGCGGAGAGATGGCGGCGTGCTGCACGCGAACGCAAGTGGTTTGGAAGAAGTAGCCGGAGGCTAGCAAAGGTTGGTCATTTTTAAAAATTAATTATTTTGATTATTTCGATAAAAGTTATTTATGATGTGTTTGGTTTCAGTTGCGGGGTTGTATTAATTTATCCTTAGTATTCAATGGTCTGGGTGGCGTTTGGGTGGCAGTCCGGAAACGCTGGTGTGTGGTTCAGTTGCTATATAACAAAGAATTTCTATTTATAACCTCACCGATCATTAAACCAATTTATGAATAGCTGGTTCAAAGATGCTCGCGAAGCCTGGCTGTCACAGCTCCAGGGACGGAGCCTCATGACAGCACCTCGTGGACTGCGGCTTACTGACAGAACCTCTATTATGGACTGAGCGTTAACGGATAGTGCATTAATGGACAGCGCCTTAATGGACAGAGCCTTGGACGGAGCATTGCGGATAGCGCAATTAACGATAACCAGCTGATGAAAATAAATATTAAGCAGATTGAAGCATTTGTCTGGGTGGCTGATCTTGGCAGTTTCAGAGGTGCGGCCGAGCGCTTAAATACCACTCAGCCTAATATATCCACCCGGATCTCGAATCTCGAAGAGACCGTGGGTGTCAAACTGATGGAGCGAAACGCCGGTTCGGTTCGGCTGACCGCCAAGGGTCGCGAACTCGTCGAGCAGGGGCGGCAGGTGCTGCGCTCCATGGAGCAGTTTGTCGACGTTGCCGGGCTGACTCATCTTTCAACAAGCACCATAAAACTGGGTGTCACGGAGATGATCGTCAGTACCTGGTTGCCGGAGTTCTTTAGATTAGTCAGTGAAAAATATGCTCACCTAAATATCGAGTTAACTGTCGACATGTCAGTTAACCTGAAGCCGGCTCTGCATTCACGATCTATCGATATGGCTTTCCAGAATGGCCCGTTTACACGGACGATGACGGGCACCGAAAAGCTCGGACAATTTCCCTACGTATGGGTTGGTGCTCCGGCGTTGAAAATTACACGCACCAGAAAGCCCGGTATCGATGCGATGCTGGCTCAGCCCATACTCTCTCACGGCCGTGAAACGGATCAGTACCAGCAAATAGAAAGTCACTTTAGTAAAGCAGCTGGGCGGGGAACAAGGCATCCTAATATCGTTGTGTCTAGTAACATGGCACCGTGTATCTACATGGCAATACAGGGCATGGGCATTAGTGCACTACCGGCGGCAATGGCGCGGCCTTACATCGCAGATGGCAGTTTGAAACAAATTAAATATCCGTGGGTACCTAAACCACTGGAGTTCCTTGCACGGTACGATGCCAAAACCGTTTCTGCAGTAGTTGCAGATCTTGCTGTGCTGGCTCGCGACGTTTCGCAGAGTTATCCGAAACAATTGGATTAGCGTATTTTGTTACGGTGAACGATGTATTCCTGCCGGGGGCCTTCATTTTTGAATCCAAGAAGACCAAAAACGAAGCAAAAGCGTTTCTGCGACCGGACGTAGGGTGCCGGTGAGTGAACCGCACCGCACCAAACACACATAGAATGGCTGGCTTAACGATACGATTTTTAAGGCCAGCGCAATTAGCTGGCCTCACAGCGTTGTTACAACTGTTTAGCTAAAACCAGCACGTGTGCCTTATCAATTCGTTTGAATAACAATTTCCATCTGATTCCATTTGTAATTCACACTATGGCTTTGGCCATTGGAATTACGCATTGCATCTGACCAGATGAGTACCATTTTTTTACCGTCGTCACTTATCCACTTGGGGGAAAGTTTTGGCTGGTAGGTACGGTTAGCGGAGTTATCGACTACCCATTCTTCGTTGTAGTAAAACTGTTGCCACGGGCCATGTGGAGTTTCGGAATACCACAGTCCCAGACTGCCTGATTTTTCATGCATCCATTTGCTGTAATAGTCATAAACCGAGTTACTCAAACCTGTGCCTGCATAGGTACCGCCGTTGACCATGATATATAGTTGCAATCCTTCATTCCAAACCACTGAAGGCAGCCATGAATACCAGCCAAAGTATTCGCCTCTGCTGTTTTGCTCAGGTAGATTCAGGTTTGCCTGACGCTGGTTGATATCGTTACTCCAGCTAGCCTGATTACCATTCCAGCCCGCAAAATACTGCCACGCATTACGATTTCCCAGTTGACTGGCGGGTGCTCGTGCCAGCATCAGTTCGTGTGCCTTTGCACCTTCTGGCGAATAAATATAGACAAAGCCATCTTTGGAGGCGCTGTTGTCGCGGCCGTTCTGTACAAAGCTGACGTAGGAAAAAGGATACCCTTGTCGACCGTTGTTACTTTGGCCGAATTCTTCGAGAAAGAACATCTCTGATGCGGAGCTGTCGGTTCTTGCGGCATCGTACGCCGTCAGCGCGCGGTTGTTACCGTTGCGGTCCACGCGGCTCCAGCTGTTTCCGTTATCGTAGGAGCGCAACATTTTTACGCCACGGAACGGGCCATTTTCCCAGTCGTTTCCACGTGCTTTGCTAACCATGGAATACAACACACCGTTTACTGAAGTCACGCCATAACCATACCAGCCGTCGTCTGAGCGAAAATAGGCGGGGTAGCCGTTTAGCTCCGATAGGGAAGCGTTGTCAGCGCTACCCTCTATACGATAGAGCATGTTGTGGTAACGGGTCTGGCTGTTGAGCCAGTCGCCATCGTCCATCGAGGTAATCTGGCTGTCGTCAGCAGCCCAGGTCAGGCACCAGTTGTCACCACGATGACCCTCACGACGCAATGATGAATAGTTAAATGTAATACCGACAGGAACACCGAAGCTGTTGCTATTGGAACTCGTGTAGTCTGTATAGTCAGTGGGATTTGCGCGTACTTCGCAACTCTGCTGCCCTGTCCAGCCCCAGCCATCGTTGTCTGGGTCAATGCAGTTTGGGCTGCCGGAGAAATCCGTGGATTCGCCAAGCCAGCACGAAACCTTACCGTTCCATCCCCAGTTGTCTCCGTCACTATCTATGCAATGAGCGAGAATATCCTCGTTACCGGTGTTGTCACCAAAGGTGGGGCTTATCAGGCAGCTGCTGGATCCGGTCCAGCCCCATCCATCGCCATCGTAATCCGAGCAGGTCTGGGCGATGGCTGCCTTGTTAGATGATACGTTTGCTACTACAACAACTGCAAAAATGATCAACAGCCTGGTGACTGCTTTTTGCTTGTTCAATGTTTTATCCGTTGTTTGTTAGGTATTAAGTTTGTGGTGCGTTGCGCAAAGATCTACTCCCATGACACATGGGAATTTCACGTTGCTTAACGAGCGGAGGTTGTAGGAGCAGAAGTCTGTCCGGGAACGAGGGACGCAGTAGGTCATCCGTCCCAATACAATCTCCTAGACTACGTGAACAGCTCGATAATTCCATAACGCGTGGATGCAGAGGCAGTTAATTATGGGTCGTTATTACCTCTGTTTTTGCTTGCTTGCATCTTATGTGCTTGAAGAAACCAGCTTTCATGCAGGGTGGATTCTAAGTGTTTGGTAATTTCGCTGATGGAAAAAATATATATCCCGGCATTTGTGTTTTTTGCACTTAAAAAATGCGTTGTTTATGTGCAACTTCGCTGTTGTATTTATTGGCAATAGATTCAATTTTGAAACGTTGTGGTAAAAATTGTTAATTATAGTGTTGAACGATCAGGTGGTCTTGACGGGTGGTATAAAGTCTGGGTTTTTGCTTTTTTCAGCGGATCAGGAAAACACTCCCTCACCACACCCTACGTGAGGAAAGAGATCAATAACATCGCAGATGCTAAATGCGGTTGACACCAGGTAGGGTGCTCTGAGTGGTGCGAAGCGCGCCAGCTCGTTTTGGTTTTATGATTCTCAGTGCGGTAAAACAGACACAAAATCTAGCAAGACGCATAGTGATTCAGCTGCTTCATGAATGATTGCCGTCTGGTTTGGTGATAAACCCGGGATGTTTATAGCAGAGCATTGTCATGCCCCTGTGTCCTGTTGTGTGCTTATGTTTTCGGTAAGAAAAGCACGTGTCTGTTTTGGAGTGCCTAGTCGAATAAATGCAATGTGGCTGATAGCCGGGTCGTGTTGTAAAGCGGCGTATCGTTTCTTTATGGCGGGATACGCTTTGTAAAACCAGAGCAGGATAGAGTCTTTTGTCAGAAACGATTTGTAGAAAGATTCCCGGTTGCCAGTGCCCTCCCATAACTCACGCCCGGAGACAGCTCTGGACAGGGTTCTTTTAGTTAGCTGGAATAGCGTACGGGTATAGGAGTAATCGAGCCAGATGATCGTGTCTGCGTGTTGCCATTTAAGGGCTTGCGTTCGATGGTAGTTACCGTCCAGTACCCAGTGTTCGGTTTCAATCGCCTTGCTGATTTTGGCAAAGAACTCTTCATCGGTTGATTCCTCCCAGTCGGGCTTCCAGAAAAGCGCATCGAGTTGAATGTACTCGTAGCCGAGTTTTTTGGCGAGCGCACGTGCGAAGGTTGACTTGCCGCTGCCGGTTGTGCCGACAACGTTTATTCTTTTCATGGTTAGCATCATTCCTGAAAGTGGCAGTTCTGTCGAATCAACCGCAGCTAATTCGCTGACCGTATCCCTGATCTGTATACTTTGGCCTGACTCACAGGAGAGACCATGAGCATACTCGCAGGATACCGGGTTTTAGATTTCGGGCGCTACATAGCCGGGCCTTATTGCGCCACGTTAATGGCTGATTTTGGTGCCGATGTTATTCGCATTGAAAAGGTAGCTGGCTCTGAGGATCGCTACATGAATCCGGTGGCCGACGATGATAGCGGAGCGCTGTTCATGCAGGTCAATCGCAACAAACGTGGCATGACGCTGAACCCCACCAAGCCGTTAGGCCGTGAGATTGTCGAGAAGCTGGTGGCAACGGCTGATGTCGTGGTCGCCAATTTGCCTCCCGCTGGTCTGAAGGCTATCGGGCTGGACTACGAATCGTTGAAACAGATAAAAGCGGATATCATTTTAACGACCGCATCAGCATTTGGCAGAGGCGGTCCTTACAGCGAACGCGTTGGTTTTGATGGTCTTGGACAGGCGATGTCCGGTGGGCCGTATTTAAGTGGCATGCCTGAACAACCGAATCGATTTGCGCTGCCGGTGGTGGATTTTGGTACGGCGATGATGTCGGCCTATGGCACTGTGTTGGCATTGTTGCACAGAGAGCGCACCGGCGAAGGGCAGATGGTTGAAGGCGCATTGTTACGCACGGCCTTAACGTTTTCGAATTCCTATTTAATCGAACAGGCGGTGCTTGCTACTGATCGCGTTGGCACCGGCAATCGAAGTCAACTGACCGGACCCGCCGATATCATTCGCGCCAAAGATGGCTGGTTGATGATTCAGGTTGTGGGTCAGCCGTTGTTCGAGCGCTGGGCTAAAATGATTGGGCAACCAGAAATAATTGATGATCCGCGTTTTCGCACGGATCTGGACAGGGGTGATAACGGAGAACTGCTGTCTGACATGGCCCGGGAACATGCGCGTAATTTGACGGTGGCCGAAGCACTTGAGGCGTACGGGGCGGCGAAGGTGCCTGCCGGGCCATTGTTGTCACCTCAGCAGGCGCTTGATGATCCGCATATTCGCGCTGTCGGATACCTTCAGGATACTGATTATCCGGGCATGGCATCGGCAGCTCCGCTGGCAACAACGCCAGTGCACATGACCGCCGGTGGCGGCAGCATTAACAGCAGGCCACCAACCCTGGGCGAGCACACCGATAGTATTTTATCTGAACTGGGTTATGACGAAAAAACCATAGCCGAGCTTAGACAGGCACGCATAGTTTAGTGTCATAAGAAAAACCTTAAACCTTAAACCGATCATCGACCGGTACCTGCATGGCAGTCATCATTCGATTGCCTTCGGTAGCGAGTCCTATGATATCCAGCATTTCGTTGTATTGTTTTGGTGTCATGCCTTTCATTTTTGCAAAGTGGGTGTGAGTATGAATGCAGTACTCACAGTCATTCATGATTGAGACTGTCAGGTAAATCAGTTCTTTCACTACCGGATCAAGTTCGCCCGGGCCCATTATCTCTTTGGCTTTCTCCCAGTTGCGTTTTAACATGTCCGGGTGATTGGCCATCGCACGCCATGAGTTATTGACATAGTCTGTATCGCGAGTCTTGCGTATATCGTCGAACACTTCACGAGCGAGTGGTGCGGCTTCGTTATCATCGAGCAATTTTACGGTTGCCATTGAGTTCTCCAGGCAGTGTTGTTGATGTAATGCAGATTGAACGTTACAAAAAATGGTTCATGAAAAATGGTACATCAGGTGTGTGGCAGCATCACCTCTTTGATGCGAAGCAAGTTATCTAAAGTTCTAATGTCAGCACTAAAGTCATGTAGGTTTGACCGCAGTCATGTATGTCGCTGCGTCTTTGTCTGGTATGGCTTTGGTCGAATAGGTAAAGGTGCCCTGATCGCGAACTTCCTCTGCTGCGCGAATAAATTCCCCCAGTGCTGCGCGTGCCATTGATCCGCCAACGCTAATACGTTTGACACCGACATCGGCCAGTTCGGCAACGGAGTAAGTGGCCCCCGAAAGGCCCATCAGTACATTGACAGGTTTGTTAACCGACTCGCAGACAGTCTTTATCGCCTCGAGGCTTGGAAGCCCGGGGGCATAGACCACATCTGCGCCGGCTTGTGCATAGGCGACTAAGCGTTTCAGCGTATCGTCGAAGTCGGGCCTGCCGCAGATGAAGTTCTCTGCTCTGGCGGTCAGCAGAATTGAGCAATCCCTGGCGGCTTCGGCTGCTGCCGCCACACGTTCGACTGACTGCTGGAAGTCAAAAACCGGTTTACGTTTGTCACCGCTTGCGTCTTCGATAGAGCCGCCTGCAAGGCCCGCCTTGCTGGCGAGCAGCATGGTCTCTGCGCAGGCTTCCGGGTTCGCACCAAAGCCGTCTTCCAGATCCGCGCTGACGGGCAGTGTGGTCGCCTCTGCAATCTGTCGTGCGTTTTGCAGCAGGCCTTCTCTGTCTGTGTTGCCAACGGAATCACGCAGGCCGGCTGAAAATGCATAGCCCGCGCTTGTGGTTGCCAGCGCCTGAAAGCCAAGCGCAGTCAGTATTTTTGCCGACCCCGCATCCCACGGGTTGGGTATAACAAAAGTGCCGGTGCTCTCATGTAATAGTTTGAAAGCTTCGTATCTGGCAAGTCGGGCGCTGTCGTCCATATTTTCAGCTCTGTGTTGTACGTGGTTTGGGGTGGGCTGTGAATAGATAGCCTGACAGAACTGTCGGAGTTTCACCAGACGGGGTGTAGTACAATGTACAGAGTATGTATACATATTGTATTCAATGTGGCTTCTGCGTATATTGTCCCAGGACTACCAAAGTGGAGTTTTGCCAGTGAACCCGCCATCGAAAAAGGAACAGGTGTACAACGATCTCAAGCAGCGCATACTCACGCTCGAGCTCGCCCCGGGTTCGGCACTTGATGAAGTGGCGTTAAGCGAGCACTACGGGTTGTCGCGTACGCCATTGCGTGAATTGTTTCATCGGCTCGATGGTGCCGGCTATCTGAGTAGCGAGAATAATCGAGGTGCGTTTGTGTCGTCGATGAACCTCGAAACCATGCGAAACTTCTTTCAAAGCGCGCCAATGATTTATGCCGCCATCGCACGGCTGGCCACGGAGCACGCATCGGCTTCGCAGATCAATGAGCTGAAAAAGGTTCAGTCTCGATTTCGCAAGGCTGTAGATCGCGCTAAAGCACCCGAGATGGCGATGTACAACCATCGATTCCATGAGCTCACCGGCGAGATGGCAGCATCGCCGTATCTTGCTCCCAGCCTGGACCGGCTTCTGATTGACCATACCCGCATGAGTCAGCGGTTTTATCGTACAGAAAAAGCGGCATCGGGAAAGCGGGTACTAAAAGCGGCCGAGCAACACGACGCGATGATCGATGCGTTCGAGCAACGGCAAGCAGCAATGGCTGTTGAGCTGACTCTGTCGCACTGGGAATTATCGCGAACAGAAATGGACAAGTACGTGATGCCGGATCCGCTGCCAACAGATGTTGCAATTAACCCCGCCACTGACCTCGTGATCAAACAGGCAACGCTATCGAAAGGAGCCAGTCAATGAAATTTGAGGGCATTTATACGCCGGTGGTAACACCCCACCGCAGCGATTTCGAGATCGACAGAGAGCGATTCACATCCGTTATTGATTTGCTGATTGATGCAGGTGTTGCCGGTTTAATCGTCGCAGGCACCACCGGTGAATATTACGCACAAACCAGCCAGGAGCGAGTGGAGTTAATGCAGTTGGCGAAAAAACATATCAGCGGACGCGTGCCTCTTATTGTGGGTACTGGTGCAATTCGAACTGAAGACAGTGTGTACTTTGCTGAACAGGCTGCGCAAACCGGTGCTGACGGTTTACTGGTATCAACACCACCCTATGCGTACCCCACATCAAAAGAAATTGCATTGCATGCGCTGGCAATAGACAAAGCCGCTAATCTACCTGTGATGCTTTATAACTATCCGGGGCGCATGTCGGTAAGCATGGACGAAGAAACACTTGATCTTCTGCATCAGAACGCCAATTTTTGTGCAATAAAGGAAAGCTCAGGTGATCCGAATCGTTTGCACCTGCTGGCGCGCGAGTACCCCGGTATTCAGTTGTCATGTGGTATGGATGATCAGGCGCTGGAGTTTTTTGCATGGGGTGCGCGGTCCTGGGTTTGTGCCGGCTCCAACTTTGCGCCAGAGGCGCATATTTCTTTATACAAAGCGTGTGCAGTAGACGGTGACTTTACTAAAGGCCGCCGCATTATGTCGGCAATGATGCCGCTAATGCGTGTGCTGGAGCAAGGCGGTAAGTTCGTGCAGTGCATCAAACACGGGCTGTCGTTGCGAGGCATTGACGCAGGCCCGCCGCGCAAGCCACTACAACCACTGACAGAAGAAGAAAAACAAGAGCTGTCAGAGGTGGTTGTGACAATGAATACCATGATTCAGCAAATCGAAAACGAGGCAGCTGCATCGTGACCGATACAAGCGATGTGAATCTGATGCAGGGTCGTACGCGTCGTGGTGGCCGCTCTGCATTGCGCAGGAAAAGACAGCAACGCGATCACACCATGTTGCCGGCACTGAAGCGTCGTCTGCCGCTGGTCGAGCCCATGAGTCAGGAAGAAGTCGAAAAAATAGACGACGCTTCCATGGCCATACTGGAAGATGTCGGCGTTGTATTTCGTGATGATCAGGCCGTAGCCGATTGGAAATCCGTCGGCGCTGACGTGCGCGACGGTGACCGGGTGCACCTTGATCGAGGACTGGTACGAGAGCTGATCAAAAGCATACCCTCCAGCTTTACCTACCATGCGCGCAACCCGGCTAACAATCTGCCCTTTGGTCACGATCACTCGATCTTCGTGCCGATGACAGGTGCGCCCTATATACGTGATCTCGACGACGTGCGTCGTGGGCCGACACTCGATGATCTTGCCAATTTTCATAAGTTGTCGCACATGTTGCCGGTGATCCACTCCAGTGCACACCACATCGTTGAGCCGATGGATCATGTGGTATCGCATCGACACTTGCGTATCACCTATTCGTCAATGAAGCACTCTGACAAAACCTTTATGGGGATGACTACCTCGGGTAAAAACGCAGAGGACGTGCTCGATATGTGTGCCATATTGTTTGGTGACGAGTTTATGGAGACGCATGCGGTAGTCACCGGTAACTGCAACGGAAACTCACCTTTGGTGTGGGACGAGACCATGCTATCGGCAATGCGTGCGTTTAATCGGCGCAACCAGCCGGTGCTTTGTTCGCCGTTTGTGTTGGGTGGTGCCAACACGCCGGCATCAACTGCCCCCGCAGTGGCGCAACTCAATGCTGAAGCACTGTCAGCGCTTGCGTATACGCAGGTCATACGAAAGGGGTGTCCGGCAATATACGGGCATTATTTGTCGACCGTTAATATGTCTTCAGGTGCACCGATGGCGGGCACGCCCGAAGTCAGTTTAATGAACTTTATGATTGGGCAAATGGCGCGTTACTACGATGTGCCCTGGCGTACGTCGAACACGCTCGGTGGCGCCAAGACGTTTGATGCGCAAGCCGGTTATGAAAGTGCAACCACCTTGATGGCGGTACTGATGGCGGGTTCCAATTACCTGTGGCACTCGGCGGGCTGGAACGAGGCAGGCATGCACTGTTCTATGGCAAAGTTTGTCGTCGATGCTGAGCAGTGTGCGATGGGCTATCGCATGGCTGAGGGAATACGCTGGGACGACTTCGACGAGGCGTTATCTGCGGTGCGCGATATAGGACCCGGTGGCCACTATCTGGGGCATGATCATACGCTTGCCAAATTCCAGGATGCGTTCTTTATACCCAAACTATTCGACAATAATGCCATAGAGCAGTGGGCGGCTGATGGCAGTAAAGAGATCACCGAACGCGCACTGATTGAGACACGAGCCTTGCTCGACTCTTACGAAGAACCAAAGCTCGATGTGGCCATAGACGAAGCATTGCGCGACTATATCGACCGACGCGAGCGCGAGATACCCGCTGTCGATGCGCTAAATACGGAACACTAGCTTTGACGGTTGTAGACAGTTTTCCCTGTGACCCGGGCCCCGCAGCATGGAACGACCTGCTGCCCAAAGTGACTGGCCGCGAGCCGCTGCGCAACAATGGCAGAGTTGACTGGATAGTTATCGGTGCCGGCTTTGCCGGTTTGTCAGCTGCCCGGCGTTTGTCGGAATTGCACCCGACTTCGAGTATAGCCGTGCTTGAAGCCAGCGCCGTAGCTCATGGACCTGCAGGGCGTAACAGCGGGTTTATGATTGATGTTCCTCATGATCTGACATCGCATGACTATGGCGGCAAGGCGGAGAAAGATCAGCGCGACATTCGCTTGAATCGAGCCGGTATTGCCTATGCGCTCGATGCGAAGCGCGCCTATGCCATGAGTGATGAAGCTATTGCGAGCAGCGGAAAGATCAACGGCGCTATCACTGCTCGCGGCATTGCCCATAACGACGGCTACGC
>CALGNZ010000025.1 GCA_937957915.1 uncultured Granulosicoccaceae bacterium
TACCAACCAAAAGTTTGACACGACAGATTTTGTCCTTATTATTCCCAGCGCAGCGATACGGTAACGTTACGTTCTTTAGGTTTATTCGACGCATTATGTAACTGAAGCGACTCAAAATACCAAACCATTACAATTGAACCATGGTATTCTGGTGCTATACGTGCATCTGAAACATCATTCTTAACTGCCGGGCAAATTTGGACAGGCACAACGTGCAGGTTGCAAATTCCGAAGTACAGAGAAAAGACCCGACATAATAATGAGCAGACGAACTGTGCAAAACCAAGATAACTGCAGAAGTGAAGTAAATGCGCTTTCCAACTGTAGCGATATCGGAGGTAGTTCAGAGTGCACACCCGCTGTTTGCGCGTCAGATGAAACGTGCCGCTCAACTCCAATCGTTAGCCGAAGAAGTTTGCTGGTTGCTGCTGCAGCCGCCGCATTGACACCTTTGGTCGAAGCATCGACCAAAATTCGCAAGCAGATAGTTTATCCCGAAAGATCACTGGCACTGAACAACGTGCACACAGGCGAAAGTGAGCGCATTGTCTATTGGTCAGACGGTACCTATTTGCCCGACGGTCTGAACCAAATCAACTGGATTCTACGAGATTTCCGCACCAGTGAAATCAAGTCAATTGACCCGAGGCTTTTGAATATCCTCTATCTGCTGACGCGCACACTTGACGTGAACAAACCAGTACTGGTGTTGTCAGGCTATCGATCAAAGCAAACTAACGATATGTTGCGCAAAACAACAGAGGGTGTCGCCAGACGTAGCTTTCATATGGCCGGCAGAGCGATTGATATCAGAATGCCAAAAATCCCAACCCAACATGTACAGCGGGCTGCGCTGACTTTGGGTGGTGGAGGCGTTGGCTATTATCCTTCCTCGAATTTTGTCCACCTGGACTCTGGCCCTGTCAGAACCTGGTGAGACGTGTCGGTTTCGTATCTGTTTGAGGCGTAGTCAGGTTTGTGCCTGATTTGGTAGCAGCTTTGCCCAACCGGGAGTCGTGGCGTGCGGATAAATCAGGCCAGACGATCTTTCGTCATTGGCCTGGAGCACCTAACGCACTCGCGCCGCTGTTTTTGAGACTGGCTGGTTACCAATTGTAACGTCGCCTTCAGAGCGATGCGCCCGGCATCGACGATGCTCTATAATTGGTGTTTTCAATCAGGTAGTACCATGACCGGTACCGTTAAAGCAGCATTGCAAGCCTCGGCAATAGTCTTCTTACCATTACTTGCGCCCGTCATACATGCGCAAGGTGAATGGTCAGGCGGGCTTGAGGCTGGTACACAACTGGGGTCTGGCGAAAACCCGACACTTCGCTTCTACGCGCGCAACAATGGCGAGCCGCTTTCGCACTACTTATATCTCGACTGGACAAGTGAAAACAGTGGACAGAGCTACAGATTGGGCTACAACCCGGTATTTAACGTCAGCAGATCTCTCTACAGCTTTGGCAAATTTAGCGTTGAAGAAGACGCTAATTCTGTTATAGAACAGCAACTGGACGCTGTGCTCGGACTGGGCAATCACATTCACCGAACGCAACACAGCTTGCTAACGCTGGAACTAGGCGGAGGAGGCCAACAACTGAAGTTCACCGGCGGACTCGAAGATCAAACCGAAGGATTTCTATACCTCGGTGCAAAATACCACCGAATTCTATTCGATACAGTACGATTCAATGTAGTGGTAGATAGCCGAACGGGTGCATCACAAGACACCGTAGACGCTGAAGCGGGAATTTCCATTCGCCTCTCGGCAGCCACCGCCCTTAAATATGCGTTTCGTTATCGGCGCACCGATTTCGATGACGAAAACCTCGATACCGTGGTCGATAAAGACAAGTTTTTCACTCTCACCTACGGCTTTTGAGAATCGGGCTCTTACCGGGTTTTCGAGCGAGCCTTCTACGCGGATCTGCACTCCAGTGGTGCTTTTTCCAGCTACCCGATTGACTCTGAAGCATCTGAAAAGCGTAGCGTTCGCGCATAGATTCCTGCCACCCTTCATGTTCAATCAGCGCTACGCGGCATCATTGAAAACCCGGGCAGCCGCCTGTCACCATAGAACAAAAACGAAAAAGGCGGCGATCTGAGTCGCCGCCTTTTCTGACAAGTTGGAGTACTACTGAGCGACTTTAGCGTCTACCTTGACCTCAACACGTCGGTTTTGTTGACGACCTTCGGGTGTTGAATTATCCGCTATCGGCGCCGATTCACCCATACCACTGGCAGATACCCGCACACCGTTCAGTGCAGATTGCAGATAGCCGCGCACTGTAGCTGCTCGCTGCTCAGACAAAGACTGATTGTAGGTTGGCGCACCAATGCTATCGGCATGACCCACTACATTTACCTCACCAATACCTCTGTGAGAGTTCATCTTGGCAATCAGCTTATCAAGCTCCTGTCGGCCCATTGCACTCAGTTCAGCTGAATCAAATTCAAAAAGCGCTTTGCCGTTGTAAGACAGCCTGGCAACCTTGGGTGCCGCCTTCGGTGCTTCTTTAGACGCAGCCTGGCACTCCATCACCATGTTATCGCTGGACCAGCCAATACTGCGCAGGCAATCGCCACCGGAAACACGCACATAGTCACTGCTTTGATTGCTGGCAACGTAGCCAATACCTTGCTTCTTTACGTCGGACGTTCTTAACGAATCAGATGCTGTTGTGCAACCCTGAATCAACGCCGCTGCCACAACGGCCGACACTAACATTTTGTGCATTGGGACACTCCACTCACTTTTCTGTCTGTTCAAAAATTTATGCAATCACACAAGCGTGCTGCAAACTGGCACAAACTTCGGGGTGCCACTAACAACTGTTGGCCGCAATATTCAAAATTTCTTTAGAAAACTTAATAGCAAACAGTGCACTAGCTGGCACTATTAATATCGATCCACAGAAATTGCCGTTCTCGGATTTTGCCTATAGCCTTCAGCCTGGTAATCAGAGTTTAGTTCAAGCCGAATATTTTGCTTGCAGTTAATCAACACTGTTTCAGACTGTCACAGACGATACTGGTCCCGCTAATTTAACCAATGCAGGGATAGAAACCATTGCCTCAGGGAACCACAGGACCGACCAAAAAAACGTCTGCTCACCGACCCATGGTGCTCGAAAGAATCCCGGACAGCTACATATAGTGGATGCCCAATTTAAGGCAACCCACGGTTTGCTCTACATCGTTGACCGTGACTGGAACACCCTCGGCTCAATTGCCTCCGGACAACCGGAAATTCACACTCAGCTACATCCGGAAACAACCGATCGCTTGCGGCTGACCCTAATAGGTTATTGATGCGTAGAATAAAGCTGGTATTCCTTTCTTCTGAAAGATGGGCAATTAGCTGACACAGTAAACAATGACAGTCATTCAGTTCCACCGATCAAACGGACCCGGCACCAGTGCAGTATCCATTCAACTTGCGCTAAATAACCAGCAGCTATACTGACGATAATCGTCTCTCAATGGTCAGGCGAGGATCGACAGCGAACCAATTCCACAGTTTCGTTCACAACCCCGGAGTTCACGGAAAGATCCAATGATGTACACATTTAAAAACGTGAGACGAGTTGCATTTCTGGCCATCATCGTATTATTGCTCGGCGCCTGTACGAGCTCGTTGGTTCTTGGCACCGCCTACAATGCTGCGGCCGAAAAGATGGCAGATCGTGTTACGGCCTTAGCAGACTTCGATACCGCTCAACGGCAATGGATCGAACAGTCCTTCCAGAGCTTTCAGCAGTGGCACCGGGTGTCAGAGTTACCGGCATACAGCGCATTGTTGAACGATATAGCGGGCACATTGCAGTCAGACCAGTCCGTTACACAGAAACAACTTGATCAATGGTTTGACACTGTACAACAGCGCAGCAAGCGTGCACGCGAATGCAGCCCGCTCAGCGGTTCCACAGAATTTCTTCGCGAGATGAAGAACTGGCAAATTCAGCAGTTACATAAAAAGCTCAAATCGAGGCGATTGGAGCAGTACAAAAAATACAAAGCGGACTCCCCGGAAGAACGTCGAGAGCGACGTCGAGAGATGATAATTACCTGGTCTTCACGGGCCGGGGTGAAAATGACCGAGCAGCAACAGCTGGAACTCGATGAAACACTGTCACGGCAGACAAGTATGGGTGATCGTCGTTTTCAGTTGTGGGACAACTGGACCGACGAATTTATAGCCTTGCTGGAAACTCGGAGTTCAGAGCAATTTCCTGCGCGCATACAGTCGCATATCGATAGCTTATGGAACATGACCGAACGTAACTACCCGGAAGAATGGAAACAGAATCGTCAACTTTGGCAGGGATTTGTGCACTCGTTGCTAAGTGAATTGTCCGCCAATCAAAAGAAATCACTTGTCGAAAATATTACTTCCGTCTCGAAAAGTGCCAACGCGTTGTCGAAAAAGAAAAGTCGCGCCACACCCGTTTGTTATCGCGACTAGGATTTGCAGCGTTTCAACGAAAAACGGTTCTGCCAATCTGCCGGAAACTGTTTTCAGCGCTGCAACACCACCGCTCCCTGTGCTGTGGTCTCTTCCGCTACCGGCGCGCGATTCACTTTACGTTGACCAGACACGGTCTGTACCTGACGGTCTGCAGCCGTTATGCAGCGATTGTTTTCCGCATAGAAGAGAGCCGCCGAAATCAGTGATTCTTCAGGATCTGTAAAGGGTAAAACAGGGTCATCGTGCACTTCACAGGTAGCTGGCAACCCATTGTAGAAGTCTCCCTCACCATTTGCATTCACACTGCGCGCATCCAGAATATTCATATTCACCAGACCGGGTATCAATTCATATTGGGTAGACGCATAAGGTTTACCGCAGGTAATCTCGCCAATCGTGATGACTTCCATGAATGGTTTCAGTCCATTGATGACTTCCTCAGAAGCAGAACAGGTCGAAGAGGTGGTCAGTACGAAAATCCGCTGTAACGTGTTTATAGCGTTGGAATATTGCAAATACGGGAACGCAATGTCGTTGTCGCGGTTCTTGTCATTGTACTGCAAAATGGTGTAGATATCCGATGCTTGTCCCTGACCATAGAAAGAGCTGGCCAAATCGCGTGAAACGCTAACATACCCACCACCGTTGTAGCGCAAATCAAGAATCACATCGTCAAGGGCCTGGTTTGCAAAGCCGGCCCGCATTTGTGGCAGCTGCTCGGCCGTGCGGCCGATAAACTCCTCAACCTGAACATAACCGACACGGCGTCCACTACCCGAATCAGTAAAAATTTGCTGTCGCCTGATCGGACTCAGTGCATGTTCAGTCCGCGTGATCTGATACTCGGCTTCACTACCATCAGGGTGACGAACCAAAAGTGTATGCTGTACTCCCAGACTGCCATCAGCAGTCAGAATTTGCCCAAACTCGTCCGCAGTTATCGTGTCCAAAGACTCACCGTCGATAGACAGTATTCTGTCTCCACGCTGAATACCGGCCGCCGCTACCGTCCCAAAATCATCAACCGAGGTGAATCTGATGTCGAGCGGATCTTCACTGCGTATGGTGTACCGAAATCCAAACGTACCGCTGACACCAAGCTGAAATCGCTGAGACTGACTCACCGCGTTGGCAAGGTAACTAAAGCGGTCTTCCGGAACCTTGCGCAAATCTTCAAGCAGCGTCGACAGGTTTGCATAATCGGGGTCGTTCAAATTGATCTCAGGCAAGTCCGCGTACCACAGGTACTCATCCTCGATATAGTTATACATCTCTTGCCTGACACTCAATGGCGCTGTTGTGGCTGCTTTCACTACATCTTCATAAGTGGTCGAATTATTCGCACTGGCAATATCAGTGCGGCTACCGCTATTGCCGCCAACACATCCTGCTAAAGCTATCAGCCACAAACATGGTAAAAACCTGAATTTCATTTACTTCTCGTTCCTGGTGTCTCTGTTTCGGACTAGGATCAAACGCCCGTCGAGCTTTGTTGCATCCAAATACGCAATTGTATTGATGTACTCGATGGTAAATCCGTCGGCTTGTTGTGCCGCTTCCAATTCAACTGGCCAATCATCGTCGAGCCAACTCTGACCATTAATGGTTAAAAACAACGGCGCATCCTCATCTAAAACAGCTGTCATATAGCTGATATGAGAGGCGCATATTGGGCTATTACCCAATATGCCAATACACACTCCCGCGTTATATCGGACATCGTCGCGCAAAGGTTGAGTCAGATTGTGCGAGCGTATAGACCGATAGCAGTTTTTAGCCTCTGCCTGGCTACGCAGAGCTGCAGAGTGCTCAAGGCCGGTAATTTCACTAAATCCACGTTGTGCCAGCTGCTCACCCAACAGCCCGCTCGCGCAACCAAACTCGATGATGCTTGATTCCGCCGGTACTATTTCGCTAATCAACCTGGCGACATCAACATGAGCTATAAACTGGTCTGACGAGGTATCACGGTGTTCATCCAGCCAGGTATGCTCAACGTCAGTGGTGTCACCGCCAGAACTGGTGTCAGATGTAGTCATGCTTTATCTCCCCAAAAAAATTGATTATAACGCCGGGCACATTCGAGTCCTATTCGCCCAATTTCATCGCAAGGTGCAGTCGAACGTGATGTTCCGGTAACGACGGCAAGCTGGCGACAATTGCAATACAGCTAAACATCTTTGTCAGCCACAAGAGTGAGTAAGTGGTTTGTGATAATGTAGTGCTACACCTCACAGGAACGGCCTAAGTGAAAACCGTTTTCCCAAAAAACAAAAAATGGCTTCGCCAAAGTCGCACGTTGTGCATCTGCCTGTTCGCATTCCTGCTGAGCAGTTGTGGTAGTGATGAAAGCAACGGAAGCATCGAAATACAGGCGGATCGGCTTAGTCTCACTATGCCAGATCGAATACGGCAGGTGCGGGAACTGGCGATCGAAACCCTCGAGGCCGTGGCAACTGTCGATGGGCAACAATACGAACTGATCAGAACCGGTGAACAATTCACAGTCAGCATCACCCTCGCCAGCAACAGCGATGTTAATGTCAGTATTTTATTCCGCGAGCGACTGGCCGACGGCGGAGTGCTGGATCTTGCCAGCTATTCATCATCTCTGAGAGTCGGTACTGCAAACCAGACACTGCAGGTCTTTAACGACGAATTCAATGACTCGCCTTTTGACATCGACAACGACCAAATCAGCAATCTGGTCGAACGCGAGGAAGGCACAGACCCGTTTGTGTTCGATACACGCCCCGAAAATAGAAATATTTCGATCAGTTTTTCATTGCCCAGAATCATCGACGATCCTCAGGTTACTCAGGTTATTGCAACAATTGCCGGTACGCCCAGAGCGGTTACACGCATAGGCAACAATTTCCAGATCAGTGGTGTTGCGACCACGCGTTCGGCGGTAACAATTGAAGTCATATTGCTTCAACGCCTTGCGTCCGGAATTTCACTGGTACTGGCTGATGCAACACAAACAGTCACCAGCGGTGTACAAGCGGTTGCTATTGATCTTACAGACGACGACTTCAACTTCGACAGAGATCAGGACGGCGATGGCAGAACCAATCTCGAAGAATTGCAAAATGGTACGGATCCATTCAGGCGAGATTAATAAATTTACCAGTTTTACACTCCTGGCAAATCGATTGAACGGACCACGATAGTGCGCTGAGTACATGGACAAACGGTTAGTAAATTTTTTTAATCGCCGCACCGTTTATAGTGGGAATAAGCAGGCAGATTTACTGATCGCAACATTGGCAGTAAAGTTTTGATTACTCGCTTTTTACATCGAACTTCCACACCTTTCCATTATTTCATCGGCGTTGAGCGGTTTCTACGCGCCATGCGACAATGTTTAACGATATGCAATCGAAATCCAATACGCACAAATGGCGATTACTAACCCGCTTGCTGTAACATCCGTGTAACGGGTTAATAGCCAGTCGCTAGGCCCGTGCGTTCCACCAGAGGCACTTAGTGTGTTCGCTACACATTAACTCTAAGCCTCCCTGATACCTGTGGGGCAACTATCCGATTAACCAAAGCAACCTGGATCAGACTAACTGATGAAGACACGCACACTGACGAATAAACGCTGGCTACCATTGGCAATAGTGCCATTGTTCAGCGTAGCGGTACTAACCGGCTGTAGCAGCGACGACGACGATGACGCCGGTGGTGGTACCACACCACCCGTCGTAACTGACAGCGATAACGATGGCACCCCGGATTCATTTCAGGTGCTCGATACACTTAATGCCAATACTGATCTGGTTGACGCAAACGAAGATGGCATCGACGATCGCGATCTGAACGAAGACGGTCTGGACGACAGAGATACAGATGGTAACGGCATTGCTGATGAATTCCAGACGCCAGCAGACTCCTCTGCCATTGCTGCAGATAGCAATGGCAACGAGGTAGACGACTCTTATGAAGTCGCTATCACTGGTGGTACTGATGCCAATAGCGACGGTATTGACGATGACGCTGCAGCCTTGCTGGCCGGCGGCACAACCACAGGTGGCACCACAACCGGCGGCGAAACCACTGGCAGCACTACAAGTGGCGAGACAACTGGTAGTACTACCAGCGGCGAAACAACCGGTGGCACTACAAGTGGTGAGACAACTGGCGGCACTACCGGTGGCACTACAACCGGTGGAGCTACAACCGGCGGCGAACAGCCAACTGGCAACCTGGGCGACATCACCTTTGGTGACACCGCAGCTACCGCAGCATTGTCGTGGGACGGAACTCAACTGACTGGTACTGTCGAAGCACCGGATGCAACTGAAGTTGCTCTGTACAAGGGGATTGCCGCATCAGCAGGTACTGTGCAGCGTCTTTTCGCGCTGAACGGCAGTGGTCCGACATTCTTTATGCCCAGCCCGCTTTCTGAACAGGAAAACGCACCGGTATTGGAGAATATGGGATCAGGTAACCTGTTTCTGCAGTACACAACTGCTGACAATCAGACCATTCGGTCGATTCAGTTGCTACCTCCTGGAAACGTGGTAACTGCGTTGTACTCTCCGCTTGAAGTGGCGAACGGATCAGAGTTCAATTCGAATGGAGCGGCATTCCTGAACGTTAATACTGGTACTGGCCAGTACTCTGCAGTGGCAACGGTTAATCTGAACGTTGACGATAAAGACTCTGACGGCAATCCAATCGCTGTAGCTGCAGCTCACATCCATTCAGTAACGGCTGACGGCGATGTGATCGTGCCACTGACTAAAGATTCTGCAGTTGCTTTCAGCGCAACGGGTACCTTTAGCGCAGCGGACCTGCAAACCATTCAGCAAAACAACGGCTGGTTTAACGTGCACCTAGACGATGGTACAACACCAGGTGCCAGTCTGATGACAGGGCAAATTTTGTTCACCCAACCTTAACGGTTGAGAGGGCCCCGGTACTAAGCCGGGGCCTGCCCTTAAAGCTGAAACAACGACTACCTTCCCTGCACTTTTTCTCCGCGTTGCTGGCCCGATTAAGGCCAAACCACCTTGCATCATCCCTCTCGTCGTTCGCCTCCCGAACATTTAGGCTGCAAGCGTATGGCTCTATGCGGGTGAGCAAGTGGTCAAAGCCATCTGCGTGAAGCCATGCGCGAGCTGAGTCAACGGTCAGCCGGATGTCGTCGAAGTGCAGCCCCACAGGACCTGATTGGCTATAAGCCGCCAGGTTATTGCTTCGAATCCAGATGGAGGCTTAAACAGTGATCCCTGGCTTCGCCATCCTTACTTAGCCTCTTTATTTGTCACATTGTCACGACGTTAAGGTGTTTAAATATCAACGGTAGGTTGTCGCTAGTGGACGGCACACGCTCAGGGCTACAGTAACACTGGACTCCGGATCAGAACCAGCGGGGCTGCTTACGTTGCAATTTGGCTTGTGCAACACACTCAGGCAACTCGCTGAGCATCGTTTAACAGGTTTTCCAGTCCATTAATTCGCTGCCTGAGAATTTCATTCTCGGCCTGCAGGGCGGTTGTATCCTGCTGCTCACCGTACTGTTCAAGTGAGTGCGTGAGCGTTGCGATCAATTTATCTCTGACGACTATCTGTTCTTCATAATAGCCGCTGTCCGTGCCCTGTGGTGGAACACCCTGGGCATTACGAGCCGTCCCTTCCAGATCATGTATGTGCCGGCGCGCAGCGCTCAACTGGGCTTCAAGCTCCTGCACTTTATCTGCCGACGAGCTACGCAACCTGGATGCGCCTGACCTGGTCGCAGGCTGACTCGCTGCGTGTCGGTTCTTTTGACTCTGCGATAATTCACGCTTCACAGTCTTCAACTGCTCTCGCAGTTTGTCTATGGTTTTGTTTGCGGCCGCAAGATCCTGCAGTGCTGTCGAATCCGCTGTTCCGGGCGACGATCTTAAACGTTCAGCCAGTTCTGCGTTTCGGTTTCGCAGTGTATCGGCATCAGATTTATAGCGTGCGCTACTGCGGCGTATCGCTGCCAGCTCTTCGCTGGTTATTTGCATACGGCGCCAGCGCCAGAACAACCAGCCAAATAGCAGCCCTCCTAAAAAAGCCAGAGCCAGCGGTACCAAAATATCCCAAATCACCCACAACATTATTCGCACCCGCTCTAATATTCAAATTCACCGAGTGCGATAAATTCCACACGTCGATTATGTTTCATTCCAATTTCCGTATTGTTGCTGGCAATTGGCGATGATGCTCCCCGCCCAAGCGCTCTCATTCGCGACGGGTCTATTCCGCTACGCTCAAGGTATTCCTTTACCGATATAGCTCGCTCAAGACTGAGTAACGCATTGGTTTGCTGGTCACCAACATTGTCAGTGTGGCCAGATATCTCTACTACTGTTCTCGGATAACGATTCATCGAATCAACCAGTTTATCCAGTGCTTTTTTGGCATCAAAAGTAAGCTCCGCACCTGCTCTTTCGAAAACTAACTGGCTTCTGATTTCTTCCGTTAACAAACCGATTTCAGCCTGTAGCAAAAGCACCTCACGACCCAATGACATCTGCCGAGATTCTATTGACCCTTCAACCTGTAGTCCAAGATCCGCTGCGGCTTCACGAATAACCATTAGCTCGGTGGTATTTTCTTCGTACTCAAGCAATGCGTTAAAAGCAAAAACGTTTGCGCCAAGCCGAACATCGGCCTCGATGGCTTCTGAAAACGATTCTATTGCATTGGTAACAACTTGCAGTTTCTTCAGCGTCTCATTGTCATGACCTTCTGCGTTGCCATCCGCCCCGCTTGCAACCACAATCTCATCAATAACATGCTCCGCATCAACGACCCTTGCAGCTGACGCAACTAGCAGATCCTTCTGCTCCGGACTGGCAACGACACCATCGAGAGCAACGCGGCCGCTGGAAAAAGACGCTGAAATAGAAAGGTCACCTCCGGGCGCACTTTTGCGAGCGATTATATCGCCACTAATAACCAGCCCAAGATCCCCCGCCGTACCACGCCTTCGCAGCAGATCATCAACCTGATTCTCATCGGCGACCGTTGCATTGAATCGAAAATCAGTAGCAGAGAGCACAGCATCTGCTGCAATGGCTTTATCCAAACCGGCTATAGAGTTGGCCAAACTGAGAACCCGCTCATCAGACCCGGGATTCGCCTCCTGCAAACCGGATACCGTTAACGTACTGTCAACATTGTAGACACCGACAGCACTTGAAGCAGCGTCAATCAACTGTTGGCGCTGCGATACCGTCAGCACGACACCTTCCAAAGATACTTTTCCGTTGACCAAATTGACAGCTACATCAACAGAGCCTTTTTCCGGTGTCGCTCTGGATGATTCCTCGGGTTCAGTGGTGGATAGATCTATATTGCGAACCCCACCTGCGCTTGCCGCATTGATAACATCAATCAATTGCTGCTGCGATGTTTCAGCTGTCAGTTCACCTGTTACTTTTACGTCCCGGTACTGCCAGTTAAAATTTAAACTATCCGCATTGATCCCATTGGCCTGCAGGCCCGATCGAACATCAATATCGAGCTTTCTTTCTACCTGCTGAACCGTCCAGTAGCCGGTAGCAGCAAAAAGCGACGCAAACAGCAATAACGCGACGAACACAATAGTAGCAAATGGCCACGGAAACGCGCCTGCTGCCGAGGGCGGTACCAGGGCCGCCCATTGTCTATCATGCTGTTTTGCGTAATCCGCCGACATGTAATCTCCGCTGCCAAATAAAAAATTCACAATGTGCCACACGGCTGCGCAATACAAATCGGCGCGCGCTTGAGGACATCATTTATTACATCACAACTGTTAAAAAACCTCAGAAACTGATTCACCACAAGGCAGCTCTGGTGATCCATTCAATTTTTACACACTTACCGCTCAATTTCATTGCTTCCAGCGTTTACTACTGCCCGCAATCGTGTCGCATATGTGTCTTCGATGTAATTCAATTCACCGTATTTCACAACGGAATGCTTTCCAAACCCCATAGTAAATGGACAATAGACAAAAAACGAATCACCACAGGCTCAGTTTTTGCGTCATGACGCGATAACTGTATTGTGTCATGACATTAATTTCCCCTGGAGTCAATAAAATGAGTGCTTGTTTAATTATCGCTTTCCTGTTTTTTGTATTGCGCGCCCCGGCACACGACGCGAAAAAATTCGCCAACAGCGCAGTTTCCGAATAGTGCCGGCTTTACCCGCCAACGCCCGAAAAGCGCCTGGTCGTATTCTTCACAGTACCGTTAACTGGTCAACACCCGGCACATCCTGTCTGTAACATCGTTCCAGCCCCGCCCTGGGTTATCATCCTCCTGCGCCTCCGTTTTTGGAGGCATGACAACATCAAACATCGGAGGTCAACTTGTACCCATCTCGCACCGGAATTCTGGCTGTTCTCACCCTTGCGCTGGCTTTTTCAACACAGAGCATGGCTCAGGACTTTCTTCGGACCGGCCCACACGTATTCAACTACAACTATGCAGAAGTAAAATATGTGGACGTTGATAACGCCGATGGGTTCGCTTTGGTTGGCTCTGCAGATATAAAACCCAACCTTGCGCTCAAGGTGCAATACGTAACTCTCAGCGCCGGTTCTTTCGATTCCAATTTGCTGCGCCTTGGTGGCGTCAACTACGTAGGCTCAGCCTCGTACAGTCAGGCTGACTGGGTATTTGAGGCAGGGCTTGATTTTGCCGGCGGTGATGGCGACAGCGACACTGGCCTTTTTGTCAGCGGTGGTGTTCGGTACGCGATAAACGACGCGCTCGAGGTCAATGGTGCCCTCGAATTTTCAACTGTTTACGACACCGACCTGACCGCCCATGTTGCTGCTCTGTACGAGGTTTCGACAGGATTCGCCGCACTGGTCGAAGCTGAACTCGGTGATGATACGTCCATTGCCCTGGGTCTTCGATTTTACTGGCGCTAACCACAGAAAGCCGAAACCCTGCCCCGGCAAGGACAAAATAGCAGACGGGTCGCGAAAGCGGCCTGTCGCATTAGATGCATTTACAAACAGTTAAGTGGCCAGCAGCTTAAAGTCTCGCCCATAAAGCTTCACGACAGCACCTCGTTTTCCTGATACTGATTTGAACTTGCAACGCACAGGACAAATTTCCTGCCCCGGGCACAGAGCGCCCATGATGCATCGCTCCCCCAAGCGAATCACCGGTACCCCCAGACACTCACTGCTGCCAAACCGCGGTATTAGCGCCATTGCTTTCTGCGCGCAAGCCGCCAAATGCATGTTGATAAGCAACTGCGCCATATCCCGCCTTAACTCGGAGTGATTATTTGGTAAAGTGGGGCATCCCGGCCCGGATTGTATCCGGCCCCAGTGAACGGAGACTTCCATGCGCACTTATTGCCACATTGACCTGGCTGATAAATCCATAAAAAAGCAGCAAATGAACGGCGAGGAGGTTGCAAGAGCCGGTCGCTATTTCATTGCGCGATCATTGCTGGACCTTGGCGCTGCAACAGCAGACCCGCTTTCCCCCGAGAACCCTCTGATTTTTTCCGCCGGGCCGTTTGCAGGCAGCAATTTTTCCAACGCAAATCGCACCAGCGTCGGCTGTAAAAGCCCGCTGACCGGCGGCATCAAAGAGGCAAACTCTGGCGGCACATTTGGCTTTGCGCTGGGTCAGCTGGAACTCGCCGGTTTCACGCTATACAACAGCTCAGATGAGTGGGTCATCATCCATTTCAAGAAAGGTGGCGACATCGAATTCTCGTCTGCAGCCGACTACATGGGTATGGGCAACTTCGAAACCGCTGCCAAACTGCACGAGAAATACGGTAAAAAAGTCAGTATCGGCCTGTGTGGTCCGGTTGGAGAGTATCAGGGATTACTGGCTGGTATCGCATTCAGCGACGTAGATCTGCGGCCGTCTCGACTCAGTGCCAGAGGCGGAGTTGGTGCAGTCATGGGCAGTAAAAAAGTTAAAGCTGTGATTTGTGATTTACACAAAATGCCACCGTTCCACGATCGCAAAAAAGTGATGGGAGCCGTTCGCAAATACAACAAAATGCTTGAGGCTGAGCCGGTAATTGACAACTTTGCAAAAACCGGTACCGCGATGATGTCAGATGTCATCAACCAGCTGGGTGGCATTCCGGTGCGCAACTTTACCTCGGGCCGAGCCGCCACCAGTGAAGATACTTTTAAACTCAGTGGCGACTATTTACGCGAACAAAACATTGAACGCGGCGGTGAAACTACTCATGCCTGCATGCCTGGCTGTCTTATTCAGTGCAGTAACGTTTATGCAGACAAAGATGGCAACGAAGTGGTATCCCCTATCGAGTATGAAACCATTGGCTTAATGGGCACCAATTGCGGTATCACTGAACCAGACGACCTTGCCCGAGTGAACTGGCTGGCCAACGATTTAGGCGTCGATACTATCGAACTGGGTGGCACACTCGGTGTATTAATGGACGCGGGCGAAGCCAGTTTTGGTGACGTTCCCTATATGGAAAAGATCATTGACGTCGAATTGCGCAACGGCACAGATCACGGCAAGCTGGTGGCCCAGGGTGCGGCACGCGTCGGCGATCACTACGAGCTCAACCGAATTCCGGTAATAAAAAAACAGACCATCAGTGCCTATGATCCGCGCGTCATTCAGGTAACCGGAATCACAATGATGATGACTGCACAAGGGGCTGACCACACAGCAGGCAATCTGCCAACCTACGAATGCGACGGCAAAGACGCGGACGAGCTGGTACATGCGAGCCTTGATGCACAGGCACAGACCGCAACATCGGATTCACTGGGCCTTTGCATATTTGGCCGCTCTGTCACCAACGTGCAAATTGAATTCATCATCAATGCGCTGAACGACGCACACGACGCATCCCTGACTACCGATTTCTTTCGCAACCTTGGCGTTGAAACACTGCGGCTGGAGAATGAATTTAATTTCCAGGCAGGCTTCGCTGTGCAGGACGATGACCTGCCAGACTTCTTCTACAAAGAAGCACTCGAACCAACCAATAAGCTGGCGCCGTTTAACGGATCAGATGTCAAACGATCGGCTGATGGCTGGTGGCAGCAAAATCCCGTAGCTTGGTAAATGGCGCGGTAAATCGTCTGGTAAACGCGGCCTGTTAACAGAGTTTGGTAAAAGCGACTCGTTAACCTCAGCCTGCAATCCCAAATGATACGCACTACTGCAACTACAGCGTTGCACACTGTTTATCGGGCCAGGTTAAGCGCTAACTGAAAACTTCATCCTATAGGACAGGTCATACAACCGCCGCTCGAGTCGGAGTGGCGGCAGGATTGCGGCTGAGCTTAATGAAACTAACGCTGGCCGCACCGATCTGAGCTAGTCCCAAAGACACTAAACAGACAGACGATTCGTATATCGCCATCAGGAGCCTGGCGATTGCTGGCTAAGCCGAATCGGTAAAGTATGCTTCCTTAAAGTGAAGCCTGCAGGTGGACTCGTAACGGTCATTACCACCGATTTCTATTTGCGCGCCCTGAGTCACTGCATTACCCTGCTCATCGCGTCGAACAACCATGGTCGCTTTTCGACCACAGTGACAGATCGCCTTCAGTTCCTTCAAATTATCCGCCCAGGCAAGAAGGTATTTGCTGCCTTCGAATGGCTCACCCTGAAAGTCGGTTCGTATACCATAGGCAAGTACCGGTATATCCAGGTGATCACACACTTCACTGAGCTGAAAAACCTGATCTCTGGACAAAAACTGCGCCTCATCTACCAGTACACAACTCAGCGTCTTTTCCTGGTGACAAGCTCGGACCATCGCCAGTAAGTCTTCCTTTGCATCAAATATCGTCGCATCCGTTTTAAGCCCGATACGTGACGCCACCACCCCTGCCCCGTATCGATCATCGACAATAGGTGCCAGCACCAGGGTGTTCATACCTCGCTCACGATAGTTGTAGCTCGATTGCAATAAGGAGGTAGATTTACCCGCGTTCATTGACGAGTAATAAAAGTAGAGCTTGGCCATAGCAAGGTGCGGGTGATGTAAAAGCGTCGAGATTAACGTGCCGAACGAACAGTCGCAAGCACTGCCACAATCACAGCAACAAGTTAGCGTAAAAATGTAGAATGCATTTTTGCACGAGAGTTCGACATGGCCGGACCCCTAACAGGCGTAACCGTACTGGACCTGACATCGGTTATCTCAGGCCCGCTCGCCACCATGATTCTGGCCGATCAGGGCGCGGACGTAATCAAGATTGAATCGCCAGTTGGCGATCACTCCAGACGTGTGGCAACCCGCAGGGGCGGCTACTCCGCGTCTTTCTTGAACAACAACCGTAACAAACGATCCATTGTACTGGATCTTAAACAACCCGCCGGTCTCGAGGCCTTCCTAAAGCTGGTGCCCACAGCTGACGTCGTAGTGCAAAATTTTCGCCCCGGTGTGGTGGACAGACTTGGTATTGACGAACAGAGCCTTCGTCAAATCAGGAAAGATCTGATCTATGTGTCGATCAGCGGATTTGGCCAGACTGGTCCACTGGCAAAAAAACCGGTGTTCGACCCATTGATCCAGGCTGTTACAGGTCTAACCACGGTACAGGCAGGTTCCGATGATCAGCGACCGAAACTGATCCGAACCATTGTGCCGGATAAAGTCACCGCCATACAGACCTCACAAGCCATCACCGCTGCACTGTTTGCCAAACTAAACACCGGTAAAGGGCAACATGTAAAAATATCAATGCTCGATACCGTTGTGTTTTTCCTGTGGAGTTCCGACATGGGTGGACACACATTCATCGGCGATGAACTGGAAAAGGAAACAGCACAGTCGTACATTGATCTGATCTATGAAACGCAGGATAGCTACATCAGCGTTGCCGTCGTCGCAGACAAAGACTGGAAGAGTCTGGCCGCAGCCGTTGATCGACCTGATTTTTTGCACGATGATCGATTCAAAACCAGCGCACTGCGAGAAGAAAACAAGGACGCTCGAACACGCTTAACGCAAGAGGCACTATTGAACTTTACCAGTGCCGAACTAATTACAAGGCTCGAAGCGCACGACGTACCCTGCGCTCCCGTGTTGACCCGCCGCGAGATGATCAAACACCCGCAAATCGAGGCCAACAAAACACTCCTGGAAAGCCACCATCCGTTGGCCGGCCATTTACGACAGGCTCGACTACCGGCGGTCTTTTCAGAACAGGAAACAACATCGATGAAACCAGCACCGGCAATGGGTCAGCACACCCGCGAGGTATTAGAAAATGCAGGGTTCTCCAAGGTTGAAATTGATAACCTCATCAGCCAGCGCGCCGCTATTGGCCAACAGGACGCATCATGATAGATCTGTATTACTGGCCAACGCCTAACGGATGGAAAGTCTCCATCGCGCTCGAGGAACTGGAACTCCCTTATCAAACCTTGCCAGTCAATATCAGCAACGGAGATCAGTTCAGCGAGGCGTTTCTCGCCATCAGCCCGAACGCAAAGATGCCGGCTATAGTCGACCACGATGTTGCCGGTGAACCGATTAGCGTATTTGAATCAGGCGCTATTTTGTTCTATCTGGCCAAAAAAACCGGCAAGTTAATGCCTGCAGACGGTCAAAAGGAAGCGCTGGAATGGCTCTTTTGGCAGACCGCAAATCAGGGGCCCATGGCCGGACAATTAAGCCATTTTGTCAACTATGCACCAACCGGGCAAGACTACGGCAAGAACCGCTATGCAGGTGAATACGATCGCAACCTTGGTGTGCTAGAACGACGCCTGACTGATCGTGAATACATACTGGGCGACTATTCGATAGCAGACATCATCTCTTTCCCCTGGGTACTCATTGCCAAACCACTGGGTGCCTCACTTGACAACTTTCCGAACGTCAGCGCGTGGCGCAGCAAAATCAAAAACAGACCTGCTGTCAGACGGGGCGTTGATTTAATGAAGGACAAGCAGAATCGAGGTCAGCATAACGCGCAAAACAACTCGATACTGTTCAATCAATCGTCCGATCATTTTAAAAAACAGAGCTAACCACTTTAATCATGCTGACTTCAAC
Organism: uncultured Granulosicoccaceae bacterium; assembly: GCA_937957915.1. Classification (GTDB taxonomy): domain Bacteria; phylum Pseudomonadota; class Gammaproteobacteria; order Granulosicoccales; family Granulosicoccaceae. The sequence goes on from CALGNZ010000025.1 coordinate 18,488, forward strand.
CATGCGTATTCGTGTCGAGTGGGCCAACTGCGATCCGGCAGGCATTATTTTTAATCCACACTACTACATCTGGATGGATGCAGGTTCCCACGCTTTGATGAAAGCAGCCGGTATTGATATGGCCACTGCGGTACACGGCGATGATAATTTTATGGGGTACCCGCTGGTCACGAGTACAGCGCAGTTTCATTCACCGGCAATGCTGGGTGATGTGCTCACCTTAAGTACCACAATCGCAAAAATTGGCAATACGTCTTTTGAGACTCGCCATACGTTTCATCGCGCAACGAATATTGACGGCAACGATAACCCGTCCGATGACTTGCTGTGTAGCGGCAGTGAAGTTCGAGTGTGGGGCGGCACTGATGACAATAACAAGCTGATCGCTTTAAGAGTGCCCGACCAGATTCGCGATAACCTGGCAGTCGACAAAACGGTAGACAGCAGCGTGTAGAACGCTGTGTACAGACACAGGGTGGCCAGTCAGCAACACACGGCAGATCCCAAGCAGCAGATCCCAAGCAGTAGATCATAGACACGACTAACATCTGCTGCCTGAGTGAGCTTATTTAATTTCTACTTCCACAAACACAAACTCATAGTCATTGGCGTTCACCACATTGTGCTCAACACCCTCATTGCGACTGTAGGAAACACCCGCCGTTAAATCTGCGGTCAGGTCTCCATCGGCGGTTTCAAGTAACAGTTTGCCAGTTGTCTGCGGCACCACAACATAGTCCATTCCATGCCGGTGCCAGCCCGTTTCCGCACCCGGTGGAAACCGCCATTCGGTAACCACCACACGATCATTTTCTACCTGTACAGTCGGTATGGCTTTCGGTCTGTTCGCAGACATATCTGTTACCTGATTTGCATCTGATGTAGGGTAAAGTAACCCGCTTAAGGATCGCTGCCAGACAGATAAGCCGCGATTAATGCCACTATAATACGCTAACCACAACCGCTTCCATAGAGATGATCATTATGTCCACTATCCAGCCAGGTTCGAACTCTGCCCGGGAAATCTGGCAGAAGGACAAAGACCATCACCTGCACCCCTGGCAGTTATTCGACAGTTTCGGTGACGAGGGTGCACTCATTATGGACCGCGCAGAGGGCGCGTGGCTGGTTGATATTGAAGGTAATCGCTACCTCGATGCGGTAGGCGGCCTGTGGTGTACAAATATAGGGCTTGGGCGCGAGGAAATGATCGATGCGGTTTCCGAGCAAATGCGCAAGATGGCCTATGCGAGCCCGTTTGTAGATATGACCAATCAGCCAGCAGCCGAACTCGCAGCAAAACTCGCGTCACTGGCACCCGGCTCAATAAATCATGTGATGTTCGGCTGTGGTGGCTCTACCGCTATCGACTCAGCCTACCGGCTTATCCAGTTTTACCAGCACTGTCGGGGCAAACCAGAGAAAAAACACGTAATAGCGCGCGATGCGTCGTATCACGGTACAACCTATCTGGCGATGTCGATAGGCGGGAAAAAGGCCGATCACCCGCCTGAGTTCGAATACAAACGAGACACCATTCATCACGTATCCAGCCCCAACTACTACCGCGCAGAAAAAGGACTTACCGAAGCACAGTTCCTGGACTCATTGATTGACGAACTGGAACAAAAAATACACGAAATAGGTGCCGATAACGTGGCCGCATTTTTTGCCGAGCCGGTGCCTGGAGCCGGGGGCGTGATAGTCCCGCCGGCAGGTTACCACCAGCGTACCTACGAGCTTTGCAAATCCAATGATATTTTGTATGTGTCAGACGAGGTAGTCACCGCATTTGGCAGATTGGGTCACTGGTTTGCTTCAGAAAGTGTATTTGGCATTACACCCGATATCATCACCAGTGCCAAGGGGCTCACATCAGGATATCTGCCACTCGGTGCAACACTGTATACAGACGAAATTCACGATGTAATCAGCGAACCGGGTAAGGGTCGCTACTTCGCACATGGCTATACCTATTCCGGACACCCTGTCAGCTGCGCCGCGGCATTAAAAAACATCGAAATTATCGAAAGAGAAAATCTGTTCGAGCATGCACGCGACGTCGGTGCCTACTTTGAAAAACGAATCAGCTCTCTGCAGGAATTTCCCATCGTCGGGCAAACCCGCGGAATGAAACTGATGCAGTGTGTCGAGTTTGTTGCCAACAAGGAAACCCGCGAGGTATTTCCCGAGTCGCTGGACATCGGCAAGGTTATCTCCGACATTGCCGACAAGAAGGGCTTGCTGGTGCGACCTATCATCAATCTCAATGTAATGTCTCCGCCGTTGACCATAACTCACGACGAAATCGACACCATCATAGACACACTGGCAGAGTCTATTAGCGAGGCTATGGAACAATTGGCAGGTACCGGCGTTTGGTCACCAGCGTAAACCTGTAAGTCCGGCAATACGATGCCAATCACCCAATTTATAAAAGAGTAATCTGCGTGCAAACGATCGGCGTTGCGTTAATACAGCTACTGGAAGAGTACGACGTACAGCACGTATTCGGCATACCAGGCGTGCATACAATAGAACTCTACCGCGGCCTGGCCACCAGCAGCATTGTTCACCATACACCACGCCACGAACAGGGTGCCGGGTTCATGGCTGACGGTTATGCCCGGGTCAGCGGCAAGCCCGGAGTGTGCTTTGTTATAACCGGACCCGGACTAACAAATATTGCAACGGCAATGGGGCAGGCCCTGGCCGACTCAATTCCGATGCTGGTGATCTCCAGTGTTAACGACCATATCAGCACTCCAACAAGCCAGGGTTGCCTGCATGAGATGCCTGACCAGAGTGCACTGATGTCTAATGTGTGTCGTCATAGTCAAACCATCAGAGACGAACAGGAACTAGCCAATGCACTCGCGGTTGCCTTTTCGGTTTTCCACAGCAGCAGACCAGGACCGGTGCATTTGCAGTTACCAATTTCTCTATTGGGGAGCGAGATATCGAGCACGTTATCAGCCTGCGCTACACAAGCAATATGGCCATCAGCAGACAATGAACTGATAAACACTGCCGCAGACCTGTTGCAAAACGCCGTAAATCCGGTTTTGCTCGTCGGTGGTGGAGCTCGTCACGCGGCTACGGAAATCACCGCGCTTGCAGAAATACTGGACGCACCGGCTCACTTAACGATCAATGCACGCGGCATTTTGCCTGAAGGCCACCCGCTTGCCCTGCCAGCCAGTGGGTCAACCAGAGCCACCCGCAAGTTACTGGAAGAGTCAGATGTTGTATTTGCTATCGGCACAGAGCTGGCCCCGACCGACTACGATATGTATCGAGACTTCGGGTTTCAAATCTCTGGCAAACTAATACGGTGTGACATTGATGCAAGTCAGATTCATCTAAACCTGCAGCCGGAAATTGCGTTGATTGGCGACGCCAGAACCACTGCACAGCGTTTGACTGATCGACTAAAACCCGTTGCTCGCAATGGT
>CALGNZ010000026.1 GCA_937957915.1 uncultured Granulosicoccaceae bacterium
CTAAAAAGCGTCGAAGTAACACCTGACACAACAATTTTCCCATTTCCATTTGCCCGTCGAAAACCGTCAATGCAACAAGACAAACTCAACATCAAGCGCAGAGAAGCTGTAAAACTAAGGCTTGAAGGGCAAAAACTCGCCGATATCTCAGACGCCACTGGCCTCTCCGCCCCAACAATAATAACTGCGCACAAAATGTTTAAGAAAGGCGGCTGGGACGCGGTCGACAGCCAGCCCAGAGGCAGAAGCCAGGGCCAGAACCAGCGCCTGTCCCCGGAGCAACTCGACGAATTGCGCGAGCTGGTGCTATCACCACCTCCGCAGGATTCGACTGCCTCATCGGCTGCATTTGCCTCACCCGCTGCCCTGTGGACGCTTGCGTCACTCGAGCAGTATCTAAAGGCAGGCCCGGGCTACAAAATTAGCTCACGCACATTGAGCCGCTATTTGACCGACATCGGGCTACTCACAGAAAACCAGATAAAGCTGGCCCAACAGAACGGCGCATTTACCGATTGGTTTGAGCACAGCTATGCGGAAATTCTGACCAGCTCGAAAGCAGCCCGTTCTACGATGCTATGGACGCACTACACCAACCTCGACGACAGGGCACTTGTTTATACCCACACACCTCGCGGCAAGTGTTGCTGGCTCGCAGGCAACTATAGCGAGGCAATGCATCAACTGAAGGATTTTGCATACCGGGCAACCCGAATGACCGGAGGACCAGTGTGTCTGATCCTGAGTGGCCTCGACGTGTTTAGTCGAGCATCGATCAGACAACAACTCGCCGAACAACTGGCAGCGTCAGGCGATATAACAATACATCCGCATCCCGCATTTACCACAAACGCAGGAACGGAATCATCTGTCGCGCAAACCATAAAGGCAACAAAGGCTGATGCAACGCACGCGCAGGTTTGCACAGCCCCGATAGAAAACAACAAGGCAACTAAAACCGAACCACTAACTACAGGTCAGGCAACAGAGCAGACCACTGGCAACTCCGCCACATCGACACTAACTGATACGCCCATCGATTTGCCTGCCGGCACAAGCATGCCTGACGCGACACCACTTACCCCTGATATCACTACCCCTCGCACGACAACGCGAAACACAAGGATCACATCAACCATGTCTTTGACACATCTGCAACGGCTGGAAGCCGAGAGCATTCACATCATGCGTGAGGTTGTCGCTGAAGCAGACAATCCAGTAATGCTGTACTCCATCGGTAAAGATAGTGCCGTTATGTTGCACCTGGCAATGAAGGCTTTTTACCCGGCTAAGCCGCCCTTTCCCTTGCTGCATGTTGATACTGGCTGGAAATTTAAGGCCATGTATTCGTTCCGCGACAAAATGGTCAAGGACCTTGGTCTGCAGCTTATTACACATACGAATGCCGAAGGGGTAGCACAAGGTGTTAACCCGTTTACCCATGGCTCAGCCCTGCACACCGACATTATGAAAACCGAAGCACTGCGGCAGGCACTCGATAAACATGGATTCGATGCCGCTTTTGGTGGCGCCAGACGCGATGAAGAAAAGTCGCGCGCCAAGGAACGCATATTCTCCTTTCGCAACGACCAACACCGATGGGACCCAAAAAACCAAAGACCAGAGCTGTGGAATCTTTACAACGCTCGCAAACTCAAGGGTGAGTCTATCCGTGCTTTTCCGCTATCGAACTGGACGGAACTCGACATCTGGCAATACATACATCTCGAAGGCATACCTATAGTGCCGCTGTATCTGGCGGCTGAGCGACCAGTGGTCATGCGAGATGGCATGTTAATTATGGTTGACGACGACCGCATGCCCATGAACCCCGGTGAAGTGCCAATGATGCGGCGCGTTCGCTTTCGTACACTTGGCTGTTACCCGCTAACCGGCGCCATTGAATCCAGCGCGGCTACTCTGCCAGACATTATCCAGGAAATGCTGCTGGCCAACACCTCGGAGCGACAGGGCCGCATGATCGACCACGACAGCAACGCATCAATGGAAAAGAAAAAGCAGGAGGGCTATTTCTAATGGCTATCGCAAGAGAACAAATCAGTGCTGACATTGAGCTCTATCTGAATCAGCACGAAAACAAAAGCCTGCTGCGTTTTATCACCTGCGGCAGCGTTGACGACGGCAAGAGCACGCTAATAGGGCGCCTGCTCTATGAAAGCAAAGTCCTGTTTGAAGATCAGCTACAACAAATTGAAGCTGACTCAAAGAAGTTTGGTACCCAGGGCGGTGAAATGGATTTTGCGCTGCTGGTAGACGGCCTGGCGGCCGAGCGTGAACAGGGCATCACCATTGATGTCGCCTATCGCTACTTCAACACCGATAAGCGCAAGTTTATTGTTGCAGACACACCGGGGCATGAACAGTACACCCGCAATATGATAACGGGCGCATCTACAGCCGACGCAGCTGTGCTTTTGGTAGATGCACGCAACGGCTTACAAACACAAACACGCCGGCATGCGTACCTGACATCAATCACCGGCATTAAGAATATTATACTTGCGGTTAACAAGATGGATCTTGTCGGTTACTCGGAACAAACTTACCAAAGCATTGTTGAGGAATTCGAAAATTTTGCCGCACAGATCGGCATTAACAACGTAACGGCAATACCGATGTCTGCCTTGCACGGCGACAACATCATTGAACCCAGCCACCAGATGCAGTGGTATCACGGCACCACACTGCTTTCCTATCTTGAGACTGTAAAAATAGATACCGAGGTTGCACAGGATTCTCCATTTCGCTTTCCCGTGCAATGGGTCAATCGCCCAAACCTCGACTTCCGCGGCTTCGCCGGCACTATTGCCAGTGGCGTCATTTGTCAGGGAGACGCAATACGGGTGCAGCCTTCCGGTAAAACGAGTACTGTCGATCGCATTGTCACCTACGACGGCGACATCGACAAAGCAGTGGCCGGCCAGGCGGTTACACTCACACTGAAAGATCAAATCGATATTTCACGTGGTGACATTATCTCCACCACAGACACGCCTGCAAGCACGGCAAATCAGTTTGAAACAACCATCGTGTGGATGAGTGATGAAGCATTGTTACCCGGGCGCCCCTACATCCTGAAGTGTGGTACCGCAACGGCGACCGCCACCATCACTGATATCAAACACGAAATCAACGTCAACACGCTTGAGCACGCCGCATCAAAGAAGCTGGAACTCAACAATATTGGCATTTGCAACATTAATCTTGATCGGCAAATTGCGTTTGACTCATATGAAGACAATCGCGAGACAGGCAGCTTTATACTGATAGACCGGGTCACCAACAATACTGTTGGCGCCGGCACTGTTAACTTCGCACTGCGTCGCTCGCAGAATATCCATATGCAGGCGGTTGATGTCGACAAGCAACTTCGCTCTACCCTGAAAAAACAAAAATCCTGTGTTCTATGGTTCACTGGCTTGTCGGGTTCCGGCAAATCAACCATTGCCAATATCGTCGAGAAAAAACTGGCCGCACAAGGTCGACATACCTACCTGCTCGACGGTGACAACGTTCGACACGGTTTAAACAAAGACCTTGGCTTTACCGACGAAGACCGAGTGGAGAACATCCGACGAATTGGTGAAGTAGCCAGACTGATGGTAGATAGCGGGCTCATTGTGCTAACCGCCTTCATTTCGCCATTCAGGGCTGAACGCCAAATGGCTCGAGGCCTGCTCGACAACGACGAGTTTCTGGAGGTATTTGTTGAAACACCATTGCGTGTTGCAGAAGAGCGAGACCCGAAAGGCTTATACAAGAAGGCTCGTCGCGGTGAACTGAAAAACTTCACCGGTATAGACTCACCCTATGAAGAGCCGGAAGCGCCGGAGATTCTGATAGATACATCTGCACTGTCCGCCGAACAATGTGCAGAGCGTGTAATAAGTATGTTGCGTGAGCGTGGCATTGTGGGAGAGGAATAAGAGGGCTGGCTTCACCCCGGTTCGGGGCGCTGTCGCGTTGCTAATAACTTCGTGGCGTGCCCAGCCGGGGCTACATTTTTTGGAAGCCCGAAACAAAGTAATAAGGGACATGCCCTTCCGGCGCACCTGATACTACTGTAGGGGCGATAAGCGCCAGGCGCATCTACCAACATACCATACATGTCTCCCCGCCCCACCCCATCGATCAAACTCAAATCTGACCAATCGCGTGATACCACAAGCCAATACAAACGCTCCACGCTTGTTATACCCGCGCCATACTCAACACTTGTAAACACCGCATGCAACCGCAGGGTGGCATAAGCGCCAGGCGCATCCACCTCCATGTTCCTCGCCATGGTCTAGTTTTGCTACCCGACGTAGGGTGTGGCGAAACGAACCGCACCAAACCACTAACGCTTCAGCGCACAACAGATAACAAACCACAAACCACAAATAACGTATCCTTCCACCGGACCATTGCGTTAAAATTGCCGAATGAAAAATACTCGATACGCCATCGTTGGTGCTGGCATGATGGGCCAGGAGCATATTCGCAACATTGCCATGCTCGATAACACAAGCATATCCGTCATCGTTGAACCCGACGCTGGCATGCTAGGCTCCGCTACAACCCTCGCCCGCTCACTCGGCAGCGATAAAATAACTACCAGCACCTCAATAGCTGATGTCGACTGGCACACTGCGGCAGATGCTATTGTCATTGTCAGCCCAAATCACACCCACTGTGAAGTATTGTGCGAACTGATGCCTCTGAACATACCCATACTGGTTGAGAAACCACTGTGCACCACAACAGGTGATCTGCAGCGTATTGAGTCGCTAATGGCAGAACGCTCGGCACCGGTCTGGGTGGCCATGGAATATCGCTACATGCCGCCAACCGCAAAGTTTATTGCAGACATTGCCGCTGGCAGAATTGGCCAGCTACAGATGCTATCTATTCGCGAGCATCGCTATCCGTTTCTGGAAAAGGTGGGCGACTGGAATCGGTTCTCTGAAAAAACCGGTGGCACCATGGTCGAAAAGTGCTGCCACTATTTTGATTTAATGTGCCTCATTACCCAATCGGAGCCCGTTAGAATTTTTTGCTCTGGGGCAGCCGACGTCAACCATCAGAGTGAACGCTATAACGGCCGAACGCCAGACATTATTGACAATGCCTACACCATTGTGGACTTCAGCAACGGCATGCGCTGCGCACTGGATTTATGCATGTTTGCCGAAGGCTCTGAACCTCAGGAAACCATAACCGCAATTGGTGATGCAGGGAAACTCGAAGCACGTATTCCAGGCCCTGATCGGTTCTGGCCAGATGCACCACCGCGTCACGCCGAAGTGGCCTTTATGCCCAGAGCACCGCAACCCCCGATCATCGAACCCGTTGTAGTTGATGAAGCGTTACTGGCCGCGGGCGATCATCACGGCGCCACTTACTACCAACATCAAAAATTTCTCGACACCATTCGCCACGCAAGCCCGGTTGAAGTGACAATACAGGACGGCGTCAGAGCTGTAGCCATAGGCATTGCAGCAGAGGAGTCCATTCGCACAGGCCAGGCCGTTTCATTGAGCTGAGATTCATTGAGCTGAGCCTCACTGACCCGTGTTTCCCAGACCCGACTTCACCGATCCGAAATTCAATGATCCCATCTCTACTAAACCGGGCTCTACTAACCCGGGCTTTACCGACGCCACGCCTGCCCACCCCGTCAACCGGGTTGCGCTGCCAACTCGCCCATACCGTGTTCGCATACCCTTGATGCGCGCAACCATTGCCACACACTAACGCTTGACACAATGGCCTGGCTCTGCAGCTCACTGCACGCCTGGCACAACAGCGCACAACAAAAGGCCGTAACCACCACCCACAAACACGGCCACGGGTGTCAGCATTGCGGGGCATTGTTCAGACCGCTTTTTTCGCTTAACCTTAACCCCTAATTTCCGGAGGAAACGTATGAAAAGTATCAAAGGCCCGGCGCTATTCCTGGCGCAGTTCGCCGACGACAGCGCGCCATTCAATTCATGGGAATCCATCACTGCATGGGCGGCCGACTGTGGCTACAAAGGCGTTCAGGTACCAACCTGGGACAGCCGCCTGATAGACCTCGACAAAGCAGCTTCCTCTAAAGACTACTGCGATGAATTCAAAGGCGTAGCTGCCGGCAACGGTATCGAAGTCACCGAACTGTCAACGCACTTGCAGGGCCAGCTCGTTGCCGTACACCCGGCCTACGATGAAGCCTTTGATGGTTTCGCCGCACCCGAAGTACGAGGCAACCCGAAGGCACGACAGGCATGGGCCGTAGATCAGGTGATGAAATCATTGCAGGCCTCACAGCATATGGGTATCACCGGGCACGCAACATTTTCAGGTGCACTGGCATGGCCTTATGTTTACCCGTGGCCACAACGCCCTGCCGGCTTAATTGAAACCGCGTTCGATGAACTGGCCAAACGCTGGCGCCCCATTCTCGACAAGGCAGACGAATGCGGTGTCGATGTGTGCTATGAGATTCATCCCGGTGAAGACCTGCACGACGGCATCACCTTCGAAATGTTTCTTGAGCGTCTGAATGGTCACAAGCGCTGCAACATGTTGTACGACCCTTCTCACTACGTGTTACAGCATCTCGACTATCTGGCCAACATCGATATCTACCACGATCGAATAAAAATGTTTCACGTTAAGGATGCAGAGTTAAACCCGACAGGCAAGCAAGGCGTGTACTCCGGCTACCAGAGCTGGGCCGACCGTGCCGGAAGGTTTCGCAGCCTTGGCGATGGCCAGGTAGACTTTAAGGCAATCTTCTCAAAGCTTACCACCTGCGGTTTTGATGGCTGGGCAGTCGTTGAATGGGAATGCTGCCTCAAGCACCCTGAAGACGGCGCAAGAGAAGGCGCACAATTTGTCAGTGACCATATCATCCGCGTAACAGAAAAAGCCTTTGATGACTTTGCAGACGGTGGCACCGACGAAGCGGCCAACCGCAAGATGCTCGGTATAGAGGGCTAACAATATGGATACAGCAAAAGAACCACGAATCAAGCTGGGCATGGTCGGTGGCGGGCGCGATGCTTTTATCGGCGCCGTTCATCGCATCGCCGCCCGCATGGATGATCACTACCAACTGGTGGCTGGTGCATTTTCATCGACAGAAGAAAAGTCACTCGCGTCAGCCAAAGACCTTGGCATAGCTGAAGATCGGGCCTATGGCGACTACACAGAAATGGCCAAGCGAGAAGCGCGTATTAAAAACGGCATAGAGGCAGTGGCAATTGTAACGCCAAACCATATGCACTACCCGGTAGCACGGGAATTTCTAAAGCGCGGCATCCACGTCATCTGCGACAAGCCACTAACCTCCACCATGGCTGATGCCAAAAGGCTTGCAAAAAGCGCAGAGAGCAGCGGCGCCCTGTTCGCACTAACCCACAACTACACTGGCTACCCGATGGTAAGGCAGGCGCGCGACATGATCCGCTCCGGCAGCCTTGGAAAAATCAGAGTAATACAGGTTGAATATGCACAGGACTGGCTATCAACCAAACTCGAAGAAACCGGCCAAAAGCAGGCCGGCTGGCGCACCGACCCCGAGCGCTCCGGCGCCGGCGGCTCCATTGGTGATATCGGCACACACGCCCTCAACCTCGCCACCTTCGTCACCGGCCACAAGCCCGAATCACTATGCGCCGACCTCGACAGCTTTGTCGATGGCAGACAACTCGATGACAACGCGCACATTCTGCTGCGCTACAACGACGGTGTAAAAGGCATGCTGTGGTCAAGCCAGGTAGCCCCCGGCAATGAAAACGCATTACGCCTCAGAGTATATGGCACCGATGGCGGGCTGGAATGGGCTCAGGAAGATCCAAACTACCTGTGGCACACACCACTGGGCGAACCAAAACGCCTGCTCACCCGCAACGGCAGTGGTGCCAACGACGCCGCAACCAGCGTATCGCGAATCCCCCCCGGCCACCCCGAAGGTTACCTTGAAGGCTTTGCAAACATCTATACCGATGTAGCACAGGCCATTATTGCCCGAAGAAGCGATGACAAGGCAAAAGGCGAGTACCTGTTCCCAACAATCCATGATGGACTGGCCGGTATGGCATTTGTTAATGCCGCAGTTAATTCATCAAAGAGAGGCGGCGCCTGGGTCAAATTGGAGTTTTAAAAACGCAGCCAGTATTTACAGGCCGAATATCATATTCGGCCTGATTGAGTTTCGACCTCCAGAGTCTGACTATCTATCCGACTCACTATAACTATATCTATATCCGCGTTATACCGTTGTTTTCTACCAGCAATGTAAGCGTGCCTGAACGGCAAAAGCAATTTTCAGTTTGCGAACGCTATTGGCGGAAAATGTAGGAATTTTCCTACATCTCCTGAATATGCATCCTCTGATTAACAAATATT
>CALGNZ010000027.1 GCA_937957915.1 uncultured Granulosicoccaceae bacterium
GCATCCAGCCCCAGCGCAACGATTAACAGTCCGGGATTAAACGCTTTAACCCTGTCAATTGCATCATTTAATGCTTGCAGAAAAACAGTATCACCCGACAGTTTTTCAAGCGGAATATTCAGGTTGTATCCGTCACCCTCACCCTCGCCATGCTCGTTTTCATACCCCCAGAAAAAAGGATAAAACTCATTCGGATCTGCATGTATTGAAACAGTAAGAACATCCGACCGGGCGTAAAAGATGTCCTGGGTACCGTTACCGTGGTGAACATCAACATCGAGGATGGCTACCCTTGAATGGGTTCTACGGGCGTACTGTGCAGCTATCGCCGAGTTATTCAGAAAACAAAAGCCTGCGGCCATTTCTGCATAGGCATGATGGCCCGGTGGTCGACACAACGCATACGCCAGTTTCTGCTCGCCCAGCAATACCATCTGAGCCGCAGTGAGCGCTACGTTGGCAGAGCAACGAGCGGCCTGCCAGGTATGCTCACCAAGCGGGCAGGCGGTATCTCCCATATGCCACCCTGCTCTGCCAATAATGCTGGTCGGATAATTTTTTCGCCTGTGCATGGGATGAACATTAGCGATGACTTCAGCAGACGGATCTGGCAGTTCCTGCCATTGTTGAAAGCCGTGCTGTAGAAAATCCAGATAGTTGGCACTGTGGATATCCTGCAACGGCGACAAGTCGAAGCCGGCAGGTTCAACAATGGGGATATTGCTACGGTGTAGCGCCGTCAACAACCGTTGCGCGCGCTCGGGTTGCTCTGTACTCTCTCGCATTTTTCCTTTGACCAGGAAAAATTTCGGATCATGACTTGAAGTGCTGTCATCAAAAACGGCTTGCACTGGGTTTCCTCTGGCTGGTGTTCGGTCCAGGCTAGTATGCGATTAAAGGCAAGCGCGTAACAATTTTGCGGGCTATCAACAGACCATCTGAGCAATACAGATGCATTAGCGATCTCTATCTGAAAGCTGCTGGCAGCTACTCGACTCGACTTGATATCTCCCCGGATGTAAGAAAATTACCATCCCGGGCTGAACGTCTTGCAGTCGAAGTATCGCAAACAGCAAAGTGTGAGTCGAGGTGAACTCTGTGAAAGCTGCAAAGTAGCCCGAGCCGGCTCAGAGGCTGAATTTTTTTGGCCTCACCTGCTGGTTGAGACCATATTTCTGGAATGTCGCCGATGCGTGTGAATTGGCCAGGTGTTAAGTAGTCAGTCAGGCGCTGGCTTTTTTGGCCGAATCTCTGCGATTGCGACGATTGAACTCACGCTGGATCAAACTTTCCAGAAACTTGGTAACAGTCGTTCCATCGTCCTGAGCCATTTTGAGCACAAGAATCTTGGTTTCAGGGGTTACCCGTAACTCAATTTTTTGCGTTTTTTCACGTACCAGTTTTGGCGCCATCGCTTGTGTTTCGTGTCATGACAGTCTAGAATGCAATTATGTCATGACGCATCTAACAACGCAACCCTCTCTACAAAACAAAGACTTAGCCAATCTGAATCGTCAATTATGCGAGCAGTTCGTATCTTTTAATCGGTTCGGTGATTTATGGTGCGTTGTCATCCGCTGTTATTCAGACACCCGATAGTTGATTTTCCCCAATAAAACACTGATGAATAAGGACGAGATATGGAATCCAGCCAAAAGGCCGGCTTAGTAAAACCGAGCGAATGGATTCTGCTTGTTTGTGCAACCGCACTGCTCACCGCGGCGGTCACGCACCAACGTACTGTTACCCCTCATATTCCGGTCGAAGCAAAAATGGATATGCCGATTGACGAAACAGTGCCTGCCACCGACACCAGTGCCGGGATATCAACTGAGGCGGAAATCGTCGCTGTGCTGGTGACACCAACGCGCGATCCTTTGGCTGACACTACGAACTAGTCAATTCCCAATGACGATGCTGAGCGTGTTGCCCTGGCATCGTCGTGGCGCTGATTCAGCTCTACTTCTTTAACCGCAGCTTTAACATCCAGTACAGTTGCACTGCTAACACCATTTGCAGCAGCTACCGTCGGTATCTGGTTTATTTCCGTTGAAAAACGCGAAGAGCCTTGATTAGCTAACCTTCTACCAACTTTGGCAGCACTTAGTCACCATAACTCACATTTTCAATGGTGTATGTCTTCGTGCCTCCAGGCGCGGTAACCGTCACTTCATCATCTATCGATGATTTCAACAATGCCCTGGCAACCACTGAATCTACACTGATCCAGTGACTTGACGGATCAATCTCATCCGGCCCGACAATTCGAACCGTACTGCGCTCGCCATCTTCATCTTCCAGTTCGACAGTGGCACCAAAGAAGACTCGGGACTGATCAGTGGGTCGGTCTCGCACAACTTTCAGCGCTGCGGTTCGCTTCTGCAGATAGCGAACTCGCCTGTCAATTTCACGAAGCTCTTTTTTGCGATAGATGTACTCAGCATTCTCAGAGCGATCGCCTTCCGCAGCAGCGGCCGACAACGCCGCAGTCACATCGCGACGCCTTACCCACAGTTCTTTAAGTTCAGTTTGAAGCTTGTCAAAACCAGCAGGTGAAATTAAGGCAGTAGATTTTTCCGCCGGAGGGCGATATCGACTCACAGATGCAACCTGGCTAGTGGACCTATAAGGCGAGGATTGTATAAAACCTTGAGGCTGAACACACGTCTTCCCTCAACTACCCGTATTAATCGCACTTTCGCATAGGCAAAGAGCTACGATCGCCGCAGCCCCCAATCTTCAATAAAGCTGGTGGTCAGTAGAAAGTTTGGTCTACTGTCCTGGCGTCAAAGAGCCTTGCGTCACAGTGCTTTCTTCAAGTACAAGGTCCGGAGCTCACCATCCACTCAGGCAACCTCGGAATGACTGGCATCATTCGCGGCAGTCGCCTCGCACACTATCGGTTGTTGAGCGTGGCCTGAGCGACGCATAGTGTCCTCTGGAACCCGATGCCAACTGGCGCGCATGCCTTTACGCTCCGCCTTTTTATCCTGTGACGATAAGTATTTTTTGATCGCGAAATGACTTATTCGTCGATACCAGTCGAGGTTCAAACCAGGCCATGGATTAAACGGATTACTTCGACTAAACGCCCATAACTCCATTCGACTGCTGACCTGCGTTGCCTCGCCCCGGCGATGAAACCCATGGGTATCACCGATGATCAACGTATTGCGCGGCACTTTAAACGCAACCGGCCTCGGTAGTCCAAGCTTCGCTAAATCCGCTTCCTCAATCCGCAGCGAACCGCGAGCACCATAAGAGTCCTTCAGACGGGACCCCAGCAGACTTTGCTGATACTCCCACTTTAACCGAGCTATAGTCAGCCGATGCGAACCGGGAACGTAAGTAAAGGGACCATTCTCCTCTGATACATCATCAACAAACAACCAGGCTTTCATAGTGGAATGAAAAGTATCGCTATGCAGATTCCTTTGCGGATCTGGCTTGCCGGCTATCGCATTGCTGCGAATACATTGCAGGTAGTAAACAGGACTGGTGTTTCTGGATGCCGCGAACCGCATCAGGCGAGAAAAAGTCTTTTCTGAAAGTAGCTTGCGACATGAAGGCAGAGTTGCCAAGCTGTTATCGTCAAGCAGAATTCGCTGCGTTAAGGTATCACCCTGCACACACTGGCGCACATCACCGCGAACGTTCTCGACTTCATTTTTTAGTCGATCAAACTCCTCAGGCGGCAGGAAATTTTCGATTTTCAGGTAGCCGTCGCGAAGGTAAGTTGCCCGCTGTTCACGCGTCGCAAAGCCACTCAGACATAGAAACCGAAATCGAGTAACACCTGCGGCAACAACTACTCTGACGACATGTAAGCCGAGCAGATTTAACCACCCGTTGCCCAGTATCGGATTATCTCGAAAAGATTTACTACCCGTAAAAAGTTGCAGACATTGCACCGGCAGCTTTACCAGCGATACAACCTGAGCGACGGTTTTACGGACGAAAAGCAGTGTGTCCGGATTGCGTATCACATTGGCAACTCGACGACAAAAGAACTGACGTCCGGCGCAAGACACACGCCGGTTGCCCGTGTTTTTTTAGGCGATCAGCCGAAAGTGTGATCTATCGCAAGCTCACCACTCTGGAAACTGACCAACCACATCCAGTTACCTGCTGGAATCAGGCGAAGGTGCGGCTGCTTCAGGGTCGCATATCATCGAAGAATTTACGAACTCCGGTCAGCCACCCGTGATGTTTGGGTGTGTGGCGCGACGCTTTTTTGCCTTCCATGGTTGTGCGAATTTGCTCAAACAGTTCTTTTTGCTCAGTGGTCAGATTGACCGGCACCTCTATTTGTACACGGCACAGTAAATCACCGCTGGCTGTATTGCGAACCGGCTTGACGCCCATTCCCCGCATACGAAATACTTTATCTGATTGCGTACCAGCGGGTATTTTCAGGTTTACCTTGCCGGTCAGCGTCGGCACCTCCAGCTCGCCCCCCAGACTCGCCGTTATGATATCGATCGGTACCGTGCACAACAGATCGTCGTCGTCACGCTCAAAAATCGCATGCTCCTTCACCTGGACCATCACGTACAAGTCGCCGGCTGGTGCACCCTGCTCGCCCGCTTCACCCTCGCCAGATAAGCGGATACGATCACCGTTATCCACACCCGGTGGGATCTTGACTGACAGTGTTTTCTGCTCCTGCACGCGACCACTGCCGCGACACTTGTTACAGGGATCGGCTATTTTCTCACCGTTACCACGGCAGGTCGGGCAGGTTTGCTGCACCGAGAAAAAGCCCTGTTGCATACGCACCTGCCCCATACCATTGCAGGTATCGCAGGTTACCGGCTTGGTGCCAGGTTTCGCACCGCTGCCCGAACACTGGTCGCAAAGCACCTGGGTTGGAATTTTGAGCGTTTTCTCTAATCCGGAGACAGACTCTTCCAGTGAGAGTTGAAGATTGTACTGCAGATCAGCGCCACCTCTGGCACGACCGCGAGAGCGCCCTCCACCACCACCGAATATATCGCCGAACACATCACCAAAGATATCGCTGAAATCGGCCCCACCACCGCCAAAACCGGCACCACCCGATGCCGAGTTGCTAACGCCATCATGCCCAAAGCGGTCATAGGCGGCGCGCTTTTGCGAATCACCGAGCACTTCGAATGCCTCTTTGGCTTCCTTGAATTTTTCCTCCGCGACTGAATCATCCGGATTTCGATCCGGGTGATGTTTCATCGCCAAACGCCGATATGCCTTTTTCAGCTCAGCATCGTCCGCATCGCGCGCAACGCTCAGCACTTCGTAGTAATCCCGCTTCGACATATATTCAGGTGCCCGTAAAAAGAAAAATCCGAGGGCCAGGTGAACGCCCTCGGATTAGGTCTGAACAGCGCATTACATCGCGCTGTTATTCTTATTTGTCGTCTTTGACATCTTTTACTTCTTCAAACTCGGCATCGACAACGTCATCGCCCGCAGAAGACTTGCTACCGCTGTTTCCAGAATCGCCGGCAGCGTCACCATCTGCACCAGCTGACGCCTGTGCGTAGGCCCGCTCTGCCAGTTTGCCAGATGATTCAGTCAACAATTGTAGCTTGCTTTCGATCGCTTCTTTGTCGTCGCCGGTTAATACTTCGCGAAGATCAGCTATACGAGACTCAATCTCTTTCTTCTCGTCTTCGGTAACCTGTTCAGCCAAATCGGCAACTGATTTCTCGGTCGCGTGAATCATGTTTTCTGCCTGATTACGCGTATCAATCAACTCCTTGAGCTTGCGATCTTCGTCAGCGTGAGCCTCGGCGTCCTTGACCATAGCCTCGACTTCTTCATCAGACAGACCACTGGATGCCTTGATTACGATCGACTGCTCTTTACCCGTCGCCTTGTCTTTCGCTGACACGTTGAGGATACCGTTGGCATCGATATCGAAAGTCACCTCAACCTGAGGCATGCCGCGTGGCGCGGGTGGTATGTCGGTTAAATCGAATTTACCCAGCGACTTGTTGCCACCGGCCATATCACGCTCACCCTGCAGCACATGCACAGTTACGGCTGTCTGGTTATCATCTGCGGTGGAAAATACCTGCTGTGCCTTGGTTGGAATAGTGGTGTTCTTGTCGATCAGGCGAGTCATTACACCACCGAGTGTCTCAATACCCAGAGACAGCGGGGTAACATCAAGCAACAGAACATCTTTCACGTCGCCGCCAAGAACACCCGCCTGGATCGCCGCCCCCATCGCTACCGCTTCATCAGGATTAACATCACGACGAGGCTCTTTACCAAAGAACGCTTTCACTTCATCGAAAACCTTCGGCATGCGGGTTTGACCGCCGACTAAAATAACATCGTCGATCTCTGAGGCACTGAATCCGGCATCCTTGAGTGCCACCTTGCAGGGCTCAATAGTGCGCTTGACCAGGTCTTCGACGAGTGATTCGAGTTTGGCTCTTGAGATTTTGATGTTGAGGTGCTTCGGTCCCGAAGCATCGGCAGTCACGTAGGGCAGATTAATATCAGTCTGCTGGCTCGATGACAGCTCAATTTTCGCCTTTTCGGCAGCTTCTTTCAGACGCTGTAATGCGAGTGGATCGTTGTGCAGATCCATCCCGTTTTCTTTCTTAAACTCTTCTGCGAGATACTCGATCAGACGGTTGTCGAAATCTTCACCACCGAGAAAGGTGTCGCCATTGGTCGACAGCACTTCGAACTGATGCTCGCCATCGATCGATGCGATCTCAATAATAGAGATATCAAAGGTTCCGCCACCAAGGTCAAAAACGGCAATTTTGGAATCACCCAGTTTCTTGTCCATACCGTAGGCGAGTGCCGCCGCCGTAGGCTCATTGATAATCCGCTTTACCTCGAGTCCGGCGATCTTGCCGGCATCTTTGGTAGCCTGCCGCTGTGAGTCATTGAAGTAGGCTGGTACCGTTATCACCGCCTCTGTGACATCCTCACCCAGGTATTCCTCGGCAGTGGATTTCATTTTCATCAATACTCTGGCAGATATTTCGGGCGGCGCCATCTTGTTACCGTTGGCTTCAACCCAGGCATCGCCGTTATCTGCCTTAACAATGTTGTAGGGTACGAGTTCGATGTCTTTTTGAACCGCTTCTTCATCGAACCGACGTCCGATCAGGCGTTTTACCGCATACAGCGTGTTTGTTGGATTGGTCACTGCCTGGCGTTTTGCCGGCTGCCCGACGAGTACTTCATCGCCGTCTGCAAATGCGACAATAGATGGCGTGGTACGATCACCTTCGGAATTCTCGATAACCCGAGGAACGCCGCCTTCCATCACCGCCACACATGAATTGGTTGTGCCCAGGTCTATACCAATTATTTTACCCATGTTGCTAATCTCCGAGACTGTCTAGTAACAGCTATAGTGTTTTGATTTGTTTGTTAAATAGGGCTACTGCTGTCTAATTCAACACAAATGGTGTGGTTATTTTGCGATGACGACCATCGCCGGGCGTAAAAGGCGCTCATTGAGCGTATAGCCCTTCTGCATGACGTTAAGAACCGTGTTTGCCGGCTTGTCGGTTCCCTCCTGGACACTAATTGCCTGGTGCAGATCAGGATTGAACTTGTCACCCTGCGGATCCACCTCAACGACGTTAAATTTCTCCAGTGCCTGAGTCAGCATTTTCAGGGTAAGTTCGGTTCCCTCGGCAATTTTCGACAGATCGCCGTCAGTCTCTGCCGCCGCAGCGACCCCCATTTCCAGCGTGTCTCTGACCGGCAGTAGCTCGAGCGCAATCTTGTCCAGTGCATATTTGTGCGCGTTTTCGAGCTCACGCGTCTGACGTTTGCGAAGATTCTCCATCTCCGCACGAATTCTCAATACGTCGTCGCGACTCTTCGCAGCAACTTCGTTGGCCTCTTCCAGTTGCGCTTTTAGTGCAGCGATATCATCTTCTCCCTCCGCAATGATGGGCTCAACCCCCTCATTGATTGTATTCGCCGCGTCGTTCAAGTCGGCAACGTCGACGCCACTGTCGGTTTGATTGTCGGGCATGATTTGCTCCGCATCCGGCACGCTGCCAGCGTCTGTGTTTTCAGATGGACGAGAGTCTGCAGAAGGCTTCTCTTCAGCCATTCAGGGGTCTCCAGCTTTTTGAGGTGTTTGCGAAATTCGGGATTGGCACCCGAACAGGTATTGCGGCCGTATATGGGAGCTACGACGAAGAATTCAAGGCAGCACTTAGCAAGCGTGAAGTGACATCGACGACCGGAACGACACGATCATAGGCCATGCGCGTCGGACCGACCACCCCAAGATACCCGACGACCTCACCGTTGACCTTGTAGCTGCTGGTAACAAGGCTACACATATCAAGAACACCATAGCCGGACTCCTGGCCAATAAAAATCTGCACGCCTTCGGCAGAGATGCAGCGCTCAAGCACATGGTACATGTCGCGCTTTTGACTGAAGGCCTCGAACAGATCGCGCAGATGCTCCCGGTCCGAGAGCTCACTGAAGTTCATCAGATTGGTTTGCCCTTCGACAATGACATCTTCATCGGTGGGTTGCTCGTCATTCTCGAACACTCTGCCTGCGAGATTGATCATCTGCTGCATTTGGTCGTTCATGGATACCCGGGTGTTCTCGAGTTCACTACGAATCAGCTCTTTCACTGATTCCAGATCCTTGCCCGCGTATGTCTGGTTGAGATAGTTAGAAATTTCCTGAAGCTCTGCAGCATCGTAGTCTCGATCGAGAGTCAGGATTCGGTTCTGAACATTTTTTTCGTTAACAACCAGGATGACCAGCACTCGCTGTTCGGACAAAGGAAGAAATTCGATTTGTCGGAAAATTGTCGCGCCGCGCTTGGGCAGCGTGACCACACCAGCCATATTCGTAAAATGCGACAGATACCTCGAGGTGTGTTGAATAAGTGATTTTTCGTCCTGATCCGGTGACAAGGCCACTTTCAATGGATCAAGCTCGTTTTCGATAATTGGCTGCACCTCGAGCATGGTATCGACAAACAGCCGAAAGCCATCGCAGGTTGGTACCCTGCCAGCGGAGGTGTGAGGTGATTCAAGCAAACCCAAATCTTCCAGGTCGCACATCACATTACGCACCGACGCTGCACTGACATTAACGCCAGGCATTTTTGACAGTGTGCGCGAGCCTACTGGTGCTCCGTCCTGAATGTACTGCTCAACCAACAACCTGAAAATCTGTTGTTCGCGTTCGCCTATCTCACGAATTGGTGTAAAGTTGCCCATACGATTTCGCGGTTGCCCGTTTAGTCTTATCTGGAGTCAATTGCCACTGGTTGCAAGACCCGGTGAGTTATGATCCTGGCGAATTCATCGTCTGACTCCATTTCCGGATTTCCTCCGATTATTCCAGACTGATGAAACTTCGCAAGCACTGACAAAGCGTGCGGACAAAAAACGTCGCCATTGGCAGTACTTTTTTAGTCAAAGTCCGGCTTCTTAACAACTTTAACACTGCCGAAATCATCTTCACCACTATACATGTAGCAGAACTTGAACGCGCAGGCTCTGAATTGTCACCAGAAACCCTAAACAATGATGATGCCGCTGGCTGTGCACCTGAGATTTGTGTGACACCGGTATTTCACCACTGTCTGCTGCCAGCGGCAGTCAATACAAAAGCAAATCCGCGCGAATTCCGGGTTCAGTCGGACGGCGCGGAAACCGGGCTTAGCTGCCATGACCATACCCGGTCTTGACGCCCCGGAGTACCACTTTTCCCCGGCGACACCAGCGATTGTGATCGGCGCGGGCCTCGCCGGTTGCGCCCTGGCGTGTGCGCTAGTCAGGGCGGGCTTTACATGCACGCTTTACGACAGGCAGAACACCGTGGCGAGCGAAACCTCTGCCGTGCCATGCGCCCTGTTTCGCCCTCAGGTCTCCAGAACCGAACACCACGCCAGTCGATACCTTCAACAGGCGTTCAACA
Source organism: uncultured Granulosicoccaceae bacterium (assembly GCA_937957915.1). GTDB lineage: Bacteria > Pseudomonadota > Gammaproteobacteria > Granulosicoccales > Granulosicoccaceae. Next base: position 9,919 of record CALGNZ010000027.1, read on the forward strand.
GAATCCACACTGAAATTACCGGAGAACCAGACACCGTAACGGTCTCTGCCCAGGCCACGGGTGTGTTGCAACTGGTCAAAGATTGTCAGCTGTGGCCCGAGAGCGAATCCTACAGAAAATTAACCAAAGCAGACGCCAGCCAGAAGGCCGGAGCGGAATTGGCAGGTGATGCGCTGTATTTTGATCGAGGCGGATGGTTTGACATCAACCGCCTGTGCCGTCGCTGGATCAGTCAGTGCAAAGCGTGCGGACCGCAACACACCAACTTCATCGGCAATACAGCAGTCCACTCTCTGCTAAAAACCACTGGCGGCTGGCAATTAAAAGATGCATACGGTGGAGTCATTGATGAATCCCCGCTGGTAATCGTTGCATGCGCAGAACTAGCTACCCGACTGGCTGAAACCTCTCATTTGCCTTTGCAAAGAAGCCGTGGCCAAATTAGCCATTTTACCCGCAACTCTTCAAGTGCCCTCGGCATCCCAACTATCACCGTCACCGGAAAAGGATCTGTTATTCCAGTGAGCAGCGGATTTTGGGCAGGCTCAACACACCAGCGACAGCAAAACTCACCGCACTCATCCACACAGGATGATCAGTTAAACCTGAAAGGTGCAATGGCGTTGTGTCCGCAAATCGCGGAGACAATTGCCCAACCCGCAGTCGCCGACAAATCATGGGTGGGTTTTCGCTATTCAACGCCTGATCGATTACCAGTCGTTGGAGCAGCGCCGGTAAAAGACTGTTACCTGCAGGATTATGCAGATCTTAGGCACGGGCGGCGCACACAGTCATTTCCTCAACCCCACTTTCACCATGGCCTCTATTTACTAACCGGATTCGGATCACGCGGCGCACTGCACTCAGTGCACGCCGCAGAGATACTGACTGACGTCATTACTGGTAAGATGAACTCTGCAAAAGGTTATGCGCAAACGCTCAACCATATACTGCACCCTGGCAGATTTATCATTCGGCAATTACGCCGCGGTTTGTAGATCGACAGTAATCCTGTTTGTGGCGTATGAATTAGCCGCTCGTCACAGTTGCCCGCTATTACGGATTTGAGCCAACGCTGCTATCACCTCACTCAACCACCGGAGTTCATATGTCCGAACCTTTCCCTGACATAGACCGTGCCCGTAGCGACACCAGAGCGTTGCCACAGCTAATCCACTTTAACAACGCTGGCTCTTCGCTAATGCCGGCGCCGGTATCAGATGCGCTGCACAGTTATCTTCACGATGAAGAAAAATATGGTGGTTATGAGACTGCCGCTATCAGAGCCGCTGAGCTCGACAATTTTTATGCGTCATTCTCCAGACTATTAAACTGCCAGACAAATGAACTGGCTTATATAGAGAATGCAACACGCGCCTGGGATATGATTTTTTACTCTATCCCGTTGCAAGCCGGTGATCGCATTCTCACCTCGGTTGCAGAATACGGAAGTAACGTAATAGCCTATTTGCAAAGGGCAAAACAAACCGGGGCGGAGCTGGTCGTCGTGCCCAACGATGACTCCGGACAGCTGGATACGAGAGCACTGGAACAACTGATTGACGCAAAAACTCGTCTGATTTCAGTGAGCCATATTCCAACGGGAGGCGGGCTTGTTAATCCGGTTGTAGAAATCGGACGCATCGCCAAAGCTGCTGGTGTGCCCTACCTGCTTGATGCCTGCCAAAGCATGGGCCAGCTACCGGTCGACGTCAAAGAGATTGGCTGCGACTTCGCCAGCGGCACCGGCAGAAAATATCTGCGTGGCCCCAGAGGCACCGGCGTGTTGTACGTGAGCCAGACAATGACCGAAAGCATGGAGCCGGCAATGCTCGACCAGCATGCAGCTGATCTGATTTCACCAACACAGTATCAGGTTATCGACGGTGCAAAACGCTTTGAAAACTGGGAGCAGTTTTTTGCCGGCAAAGCAGCCCTGGGTGTCGCTGTCGACTACGCCTTGTCATGGGGCATCAATGACATTCAACAGCGCAACACGATGTTGGCAGAAAATATGAGAGCTCAGTTGTCCGCGATACCCGGTGTAACAGTGACCGATGAAGGGTCGACCCGTTGTGCCATCGTTACATTCTTTTGCAAGCAAAAAAGCGCCACGGAACTGCAAAGGCTGTTTTCTGCCGAATCAATTAACGTTTCTGTATCCAGTGGCTCGGGCACACTGCTGTCGTTCCGACAACGTGGTCTCGATGAGGTGGTTCGGGCATCAGTTCACTACTTCAACACAGAAACCGAAATTGATCTGTTCATCGAAAAACTTCGACAGTTCCTGTAGTAAGATCAGGTTATATTGAATCGCAGCGCCTTCAACAGCCAGAACGTTTAAGCCGATGCTCCGCCCATGACGTATACACTGCGTACAGATTCTTAACAGCACCGACTGACACGATGCCAGGCCCTGTATTGGCAAATACCAATGTGAACCTATATTTACTAACCCTCTCGCGGAGACACCTCTATGACTAGCAATGCTACTAGCAATACAGAGACTAGCAATACAGAAAAAGCCGTCCTGGCAGGCGGTTGTTTTTGGGGCATGCAGGATCTGATTCGACAACAACCGGGCATCTTGTCAACACGGGTAGGCTACACTGGTGGCGACGTGCCCAATGCCACTTATCGAAACCATGGAACCCATGCCGAGGGTATAGAAATCGTATTTGATCCAAAGCACACCAGCTTCCGGGAAATACTCGAATTCTTCTTTCAGATTCACGACCCGTCCACCCCCAATCGACAGGGTAACGACACGGGCCTCTCTTATCGATCCGCCATTTACTATGTCGATGAGCAACAAAAACAGATCGCTGAAGATACCATCGCGGATGTCGACGCATCGGGGCTATGGCCGGCGCGGGTAGTCACTGAAGTTGAACCCGCCGGTGATTTCTGGGAGGCTGAACCGGAACATCAGGATTACTTACAGCGAATCCCGAATGGTTACACCTGTCATTTCATCAGACCAGACTGGGTGTTACCGAAACGCGCTGTCACAGCCTGAGCAACAGGCTGGTGACCCACCCGATCGTTTCACCTTCGTTAATTCGAGGGTTAAACGATCAGGGCTGAAGCATCAAATAAACATCTGCGATACGCTGCCCCAGTACTCTCAGTGAATCGGCTGAAAAGTGATTGCCGTGCGGATCATTTTCCCGTGCAGCAAGATCAGACGCAGCAGCACATCCCGTTAATGGATCATCATCGCTGTTCAAACCCATCAAGTGAGTATTCACCGCAGCCTTGATAGTTTCTGTGCATATAAAACGTGCACTATCGCCGAACCATGGATCAGAACGCAACGCCTTTATTAATCCATTTAGCTTCCGTGGATAGTAATACAGATACGCTTCAGATTGATACGACTCAAACTCCGGAATATCAGGATCAGCAGTTCCGTGCAACAGCCAGTCAGTCTCGCCCTGCATCCAGACCACTGCATCATAAGACGCCTTGTGTGGCACCTCATTTAGTGCAGCAATCGCATGGTCTCGAACCTTGTTATAGAACGTGCCGTTATAATCCCAATGGCTGATGCCTTCACCAGGGGCAGTCAGCATCACTATACCCACACGACGATCTGCTTTGCTTGCCAGGGCTTTCCCGACCTGAAAAATTATACTGTTGTAGGGCTCACGCGTCGGATCATCAGCAGAGAAATTACCCGGAATACCTTCATCCCAAAACTGATGCAGATCCGCCACCTGCCAACCCTGATCCGTGTAGGCAAAAACACGTTCATCAGGTGCATCCAGTTTTGCATCGTATTTTGTCACCAGACTTGCGGCGTTAGACTGACCTGTTAGAAAAATCAAATCTGTTATTGAACCTATTCCCGCACTCTCCGTTGTATCCGGATCGGAGCTCTGCAGAATTTCTGCACCAGAAGAATCTGTCATGTCCTGATCAGTGTGTTCTGGCTCTGGCTCAATAGATACTGATGATGACTCCTGTTCCGAATCATCGCTCAACTGAGGGGTTTCTTCAAAACCGGATGAGTCATTTGTATCTACCACAAAAGATTCAATCGGCTCATCGGGGTGCAGCACTGCAACCGGATCAGCAGCGGCATCAACGTCGTTTGTCAGATCAAGAGGCGGCGGGATAATCCTGTAAGGGGGTTCAGCTATCGCAGCCGGCTCTTCGCTATCCGCACCTTTTTTACTTTCATCTTCATCGAGATTTCCCTCTTCACCGCGCATGTCTGCAGTGCTCGTACCCTCGGTCACTACGCTATCCACGTCGTCGGGCGCGATCAGTCCATCTGTATCTATCTGTGCATCAAATTTATCGTCAGAAACTTCCTGACTGATACCGCTAATACCCGGCACGGTTTGTTGTGTGGGTTCAACACTCGGTGCAATGAGTGTTTCATCAACCGCACTTTCCACTGTTTCCACAGTTAACAGATCCGGCGTGCTCGAACCTCCGCAGCCCTGCAACAACATTAGCCCAATTGCTACCTGTAACGCTGTTATTCGCTGTATTTCCATGCTCAAAGACTTTCTGCGCTGTCTTCACAACTAACGGTAACTCAAGCAATTGTTAAAGGCGCAATGCATAAAAAATCACTAGCAAAGCAAAATGTCGCCGTGGTGGCACCTGTATCCTGTCACAATACGCGCATTAATCATCATCACGGAAAAGAGCTGAAATGTTCGCGTTTGTTGCTGCTGTGTTTTTTCTATTGGTCACTCCAGGCCCGGGTGTCTTGTCAACTGCGGGGGTTGGCGCGGCATTCGGTAAAACTGCCGGCCTGCGCTACCTTATCGGGCTGTTTATCGGCACCAATCTGGTGGCGCTTGCTGTTGTCAGCGGCCTGGCCGCGATCCTGTTTTCCGTGCCCTGGCTGCGTGTAACACTGCTGGTATTGTCTGCACTCTACTTACTGAGCCTGGCAGCTCGCATCGCGATGTCGGGATCAGAAATCGCGTTCATAAAAAGCGCAAAGCAGCCCGGTGTCTACAACGGAATACTGCTGCAAACGATTAACCCGAAGGCCTATGCGGTAAACACCACGTTGTTTTCAGGTTTTAGTTTCTATGCTGAGAATATTGCGCTCGAAACACTGTTAAAATTCGCGATAATCAATGCGATCTGGATTCCGATTCACTTGCTATGGCTGGGTGCCGGAATCAGTTTGAAGCGCCTCGCGCTGGATCCAAAAACGCAGCGACTGATCAACTATGCCATGGCCGCTTCGATGTTGATGGTAGTGTTGCTCGCACTGCTTTCAGCCAGCGACATGTATAAGTCCCAATAATGTAACTAATAGGCAGACCCTACTGGCATGACACGATATTGCGTATTCTGTGGCTCAAGTTCCGGAGCCAGCGACGACTATCTACTGGCCGCCCACACGTTGGGAAAAGCCCTGGTCGAAAGAGAAATAGACCTTGTATACGGCGGTGCAAGCATAGGCCTGATGGGAGCCGTTGCAGATGCTGTGCTCGCTGCCGGCGGCAAAGCATATGGAGTCATCCCCCGACATCTCGAAAAACACGAAATAGCTCACAAAAGCCTTACTGAGCTGCTGGTCGTGGAAAACATGCATGAGCGGAAAGCAGCAATGGCCGACATGGCCTCCGGGTTTATCGCGCTTCCTGGCGGTATTGGCACGCTGGAAGAACTGATCGAAATCTGCACCTGGCAGCAACTCGGCCTTCACACCAAGCCCACCGGCGTCCTGAACATTAACAAGTTCTACGACCAACTATTGAGTTTTCTCGATCACACCGTGCAGGAGAAATTTCTCCATCCACAGCATCGAGCCAACCTGATCAGCGCCGCCGATGCCGGGCTGCTTCTGGATCAGATGATGTCGGCAACCACGTCCCCGGACGTGTTCAAAATTGACAAAATATAGCCGACCTTTTTCATGAGAGTTTGGCACTCAGCAGAAAACACCCTGGACAATTCTGTCTGAATTGACCAGACATTCCTGCTGTTTTGTGTATGTTTTTTCACTATTCTCCCCTGCCACTTTGTGAATAGCCCGGGCCTGAGCAACGCCAAACCACTGGTCACCTGAACCGCAAACTTCGCTATTTGCACCTGTGACAATGCTTGTTCAGGTGCAACGCAAATTGCATTACTTCATCACTCAGGTATGGTAAAAACTGCTCTGTGGCCAATGCATTCCAATTCAAAATTGGGTGAAATAACATCAGTAGAATGAGGAATGGTTCATAAATATACTGTGATCATGGACGACATATCTTATTAGGGCCAGTGCAACACACATAACACGACGGTTTGGGGAGAGACGGATGCGAAGACTTCGACCACTACTTCTGGTAGCGGCACTGGCGTGCTCAGCGAACTTATTCGCTGATCAAAAACACGACGCTCTGCCTGATCTTTTCGGACAGCTGAAGCTTGCTAACAGCCCGCAACAAGCAGTGATGATTGAGGCGGAAATCTGGAAAAAATGGTACGAAAGAGATAGCGCCATCGGCGGTGCATCGATGACCGAGGCGATAGATGCGATGGGGGCTGGTCGTTACACGATTGCTCTGAACTTACTGAACAATCTGGTCAGCAACCAGCCAGATTTCGCTGAGGCCTGGAATCGCCGCGCAACTATTCACTACCTGCTCGGAAACTACGAAGATTCGCTTGCTGACATAGAACAGACGTTGACCCTGGAACCGCGGCACTTTGGCGCTTTATCGGGCGTTGGGCTTATCATGCAGCAGCTCGGCGAAAACGAGAAAGCACTGCACGCCTTCGAAAAAGTCCTGGAGATATCTCCGCAAAATATTGGCGCCGCTAAAAGTGTCAAGGACCTGGAAACGAAGCTGGGTGTGAGCATCTGACTTCACCTGCGCTGCCTGACTGGCAGCGGCCTTGATACCCGATTGACGTATCAAGGCTGAATATCCACCACCACATTACACAGCGATCCTGCCCCGCACCCTGCCCCACAGGCAGCTTCGGACTTCTGCTAGCCCTTGCCTCTCCACGGAATAGTGCGAGTGATTATCCATCGCATAATCAGATCGAATAACAGGCCCAGCACCCCAAGCAAAATAATAGTGACCCAGATGATCTCGTAGTCACTTTGCTTGCGCGCTACATTCTCCACAAAGCCGATACCGGTGGTGCCAGCCAGCATTTCTGCCGCTACCAGCGTGCCCCAGCAAACCCCGATCGAGATGCGAATTCCGGTCAGTATCTCTGGCAACGAGTTGGGCAAAATCACCTCTTTGATAATCTGCCGTCGTGACGCACCCAGTGAATGCGCCGCGTGGATTTTCGATAACTGTGTACCGGTAGCACCTGTTCTGGCCGAAATAACCATGATGGCAAATGCCACCATAAACAGCAGAAAGATTTTACCGTCGTCCTGGATGCCGAAGATCGTCAAAATCAAAGGAGCCCACGCCAGTGGTGGTACCGGTCTGTAGAGCTCAATCAGCGGATCGAAGAAGCCTTTGGCAAAGCGCGACAAGCCCATAAACAGACCCAGCGGCACGCCAAGAATAATGCCCAAAAACAAACCCGCCAGCACTCTGAGTATTGAATCCCAGATGTGTCCCATCGGGACCGGCACGGTGATTGACGGAAAGTTGCCGGTGGCGACATTGAGCACCCGCGTTTTCAGATTCTCATTGATCTGTCCATCTTCCTGGTGGCGCGGATACTCGCCAGGCACCAGATCGGCTACCCAGTCGGGGATAAAAAAGCCCACCATTTCTGCGACCGGTTTTTGCTCGTACCACAGCAGTGGAATACCTTTAAAGCCAACATCGGGGTTACTGATGCGCACCAGCGTGCCAAGGGTATCGGATGGTTTCGGCAGCCAGCGGCCAGAGCCCTGCTCACTACAAGCGGTATTGCCCGCGACAATGGTTCCGGCAGGCATCGCCAGCGCATCGATATAGTTCAACCCGCCCTTTTGATTTGACTTTTCTGCCTCAAAGCGACGGACTGCCCCTTCTACCGGATCAAGCGCACTGGGCGGAAACACGGTTCCGTCGTCGATACGCTTGGTGAGCTTGCCAATTTGCCTGATGAACTTGACACGGCTTTCTTTCTCATCGGCCTCAAGGGCACTGTCTGTTACTTCCTGCTGTAGTGTCTTTATTTCTGCATTAAGCTCTGCGACGGTTGCTTTAAAGTCATCACTGAGATTGCGCACCTTGCTAAAGTCTTTCGCAATGGTGGAAATCTCCTTTGCCACCTGATCAAATTTGCGGCCCCTGTCGCTGGTCGGTTTTATCGGCACTTCTGTGCTTGATTCCCCCCAGCCGGCTTGCGCCTGCGCGGCGGCCTGCTCTGCGGGTTCAGCCTGGCCCGGGAAATTCGGGTCTGCTAATGAAGCGGTTACCGCATCAATTCTGTCAGCGATTGACTGAATATCATTTGCCGTTTGCTCTGAAAAATTAGCCGGTAACGCCAGCGAAGTCAGCGCTGCCCGCAACTTCCCGACGGCTGCGCCATAAGTTGCTTTTTCGTCGTCAGTAAATTTGCTGCGTAGCAGACGCTTGTCCAGCAGGTCAAGCTGCAAGTTATCGCGCGCCAGAAGCGAGGTACCTTTCAGCAGACGCGATTGAATCGGAAAAGTCGAGCGCACCGGATTCATCGCAGATTCTACTTTGGCCACCTGGCACAACTCGTTTGCCGCGTCCGGAAAAAATGACCTGGCAGCATCCCACGAAAAATAAAACCAGATCAGCAATATGCTGGCTACACCGGCAAACACCCAGTACCAGCCACCTAGTGCCCTTTCTGGGTTACCAAAGACAGCGTCAGTCTTTTCGGTTCGAATAATTTTTCGGCCATAGATCCAGGCCGCGATTAGTCCGACGATCAGAGCAATAAATATCGTGCCTACAATCACGCCGCGGTATTCTGCGATAGCGGAAATCATCAGTTAGATTTCCCCATGATTTCTTCCTCCATGTTCCAGATCATGGACAGGATCTCCTCGCGATTGGAGACAAACTGAGGATCATTCTTTATTTCTCTTAAATCGCCCTGTAGTCCCATCTCTGCGAAGGGCAGATTGTATTCTTTATGCAAGCGACCCGGCCGTGGAGCCATCACAAACAATCGCTCTCCGAGTAAAAGTGCCTCCTCGACCGAGTGAGTTATGATCATGATTGTCTTGCCAGTCTCCTTCCAGATCTTCAACACCAGTGACTGCATTTTCTCTCGAGTCAGGGCATCGAGTGCGCCGAGTGGCTCATCCATAAGAATGAGGTCAGGGTCGTTAATCAAGCAGCGCGCCAATGCGACACGTTGCTGCATTCCACCGGATAACTGATAAGTGGGGGTTTCGCCAAATCCCTGGAGTCCGACAATCTCGAGCCATTCTTCCACCTTGGCAGCAGTCTCTTTTTTGTTATTCTTTTTCATACGCAGGCCAAAATTGACATTTTCTGCAACCGTTAACCATTCGAATAAGGCGCCCTGCTGAAACACCATGCCACGCTCTACGCCGGGGCCATCGATCTCTGTATTGTTGAGCTTGATGCTGCCACCAGTCGGGCGCAAGAATCCGGCAATGATATTCAGTAAGGTGGTTTTGCCACAGCCACTCGGCCCCAACACAGACAGTAGTTCACCTTCTTTGAGCGTAAAATTAACATTCTGCAGTGCATGGACTGACTCACCGTTCGGTGCACTGAAGGTCATATCCAGGGAACTTGCAACGAGATCACTCATAGTTTGTCCGCTTATTCAGGTAAGGCATGTTTCCCGATGAGAGTTCGGGCGCCGCACGATCTAAACCGTAAGCAGCGCGTGTTTTGAGGTTCTGGAACAACCTGAGCGATCGGTTTTTCCAGCAACAATTAGACGTGCTAAGTGTTGTATTATTGATGGCGCAGCATACTGACACCCACAGGTACGCGGGCACATCAGACTTTCCATCGTTATATCATTTAAAAGTAGCATGCTTTCGCCTGCTGAACGAGTCTGCTGGCGTTAACGCTAACTGTGTTGTCGCAACGGAGTTGTTTACGTTGGAGGACTGCAGCCACTGATAGTTCAGAAGCCGCCAAAACGTGGAAACACCAGCACCCGTCGCACAATTGGTGTTAGCAGTCAATCGACGTCAAGAAACGCCAGGTGCAATCAGCCCTGCAGCGGCCAAAAAACCGTAGCATTTAAAATGCGATCGGAACCCTAAGGTTTTCCGCAGATCTAAAAATGCGAGATCAGTGTTGATGCCCGCCAGGCCCGTGTGCATGTCGGTGCGATATTTCTTCCATAGTTGCTTCCCGAACGTCAATAACTTCTACATCGAACTGAAGCGACTTGCCCGCCAGCGGATGATTGGTATCAACATCAACATTAAAACGGCCCATTTTGACAACGGTCGCCCGTACCTTACGGTCTCTCGTATTAACAAGCACAATGTCACCGACTCGAGGATTTTTCGGCTCGAGCAGATGCTTCACGGGCACCCTTTTAATGCCGTTTTCATCGCGTAAGCCGTAGGCATCCATCGCCTCCAGCGTCACTGAAAATTCATCACCGGCAGATCGGCCGAGCATGGCTTCCTCAAGACCCGGCAATACTCCGCGGTAACCATGCAGATACAGCATAGGATCACCGCCACGCGAGTCTTCAGTGTAATCTCCATCGACTTCTTGCAGTTGATAATGAAATGACACCACGGTGTTGTTTGCGACCTTCATAACGCCCTCTATCTGCCAAAATCAAACTATTTTGCCCCGGCAGAAATGCCCGGTCAAAATTTCCAGCTCGCATCGATGTAAAAAAGGCCCGGTAGCTCGCAGCAGAAATTCTGCGGCTGCGAGCAACTGACGCCGGTCTGTTTTAGTCGATTACTCCATAACGATCTACACGAATTAAAGAAGCAGACAAGCCGTTAGCGGACGATGCTCGCGGCGACAACGCCAGCACGCACATTTTTCCCGAGACCGGGATTAACTCTGATTGGAAGCTCGATGATCTCTTTCTTACCTGCGGCCACAGTGCCGTTGATACGTCGCGTTACCTGCCGCATTCGACCATTGGCATCCGGGTAAATAATCTGCAATGAAATATTACCCAGATTGCGCGGCGTTCGATTGTTCAATTGAATGCGTAAACGTCCGTCCTCAGTCACCTGCGTGCCTGCCAGCAAATATTTACCCGGATTAGACGGCAAATCCAGGTCAAGCAGCGAGCCCATCGCTGACTGACCAGCCGGGCCCTTGTCCTGCGCTGCCAATTGATACGCGGCAATCGCCTCGTCTTTACGCCCTGTTGCTCTGGCTATATTGCCCAGTGCGTTGTGCGCGTTAGCGGTTGGCAACAGCTGCACGCTTTTTTGCAGCGACCGTCGAGCGGCTGCGTAGTCTCGTTGCTTCTCACTGACCAGACCGCTTTGCAAATGGTAGTAAAAAAAATTGCTATTGCGACTGATGGCATCAGCGTAGTGTTTGCGTGCACGATCAAGATTATCACTGGCGCCTTCAATATCGCCAAGCAACGAATGAAAATGCCCCTCTCTCGGCTCTGCGGCGATTGCTTTACGCGTCAGCGCCCGTGCGGTTGCCAGATCCTGATCGGCAAACGCTTTCTTCGCTTTCTCATAGTTATCGTAGGCAGGTTTGGCCCGTATCAGACTGGCAATATTCTGCCGGTACCGCTGTCGCCCGACCTCGCCTCCCCTGGGCATCGATGCGACGAGTCTCTTATTATTCGCAAGACGCTCTGCCGACGGCGGGTGACTGGCAAAAAGACCGGAAATAAAATCGTCGCGACGCTGACTGCCTTTGGACAGATTTAAAAAAGTCTGTTGCAGGTCGACCGCGCCTTGCGGGTCGTAGCCAGCCCGAGCCATGTACTCAATGCCATAGCGATCCGATTCAAGCTCTGCATTACGGCCGTATTTGGTACTGATTAACTGAGCGCCAATGCCGGCCCCGAGCTGAGCAAGGTTAGACAACTTTCTGCCAGACGATGCAACGGTCGCGGCCATTACGCCACCCTGCAGCAATACGCCGCGCGTCATACCACTCGCTCCGTGCCTTGCGGCTGCATGTACAACTTCATGGCCGAGCACCGCGGCGAGTTCCGCCTCAGTCTTCATCTCCAGCAGCAAGCCACGATTAATGGCGATTTTCCCACCCGGCAGCGCCCAGGCGTTAGGCACGCCAGAGTTGAGCACCTTGAATTCATACGGCAATTTGTTATCGCTCACTGCCGCGATTTTCTGCCCGACGCTGCTCACGTACGCTTGAATCCGCGGATCAGCATTGTAGTCTCCACCCTGCGACTGGCGACCCGGCGAATATTGCTGAGCACCCACTTCCAGTTCCCAGTCCTTGCCTACAAAGCTAAGTTGCTTTTTTCCGGTTACCGGGTTGGTCGCGCATGCCGAGAGCAGCACGGCCACACACACCGAAAAACCAATAATCTTCATTTTCATACACCATCTCCGGCTATTTCCCTGCAGTGATATTAACCAAATTTGACGACAGCCAGCTGTATTTGATGTGACAATTGGTTGCAATCGCCCGGCAGGCCTGCTCCCGGGACGGCAGGTGATGGTGTGATGCCGCGCTCGTACCTCTGCATAATTATGCAGACAGCACTGCTCTTCGCCACGCTAATTCAAGGCCTGTCAGCGCATTAAGCTCCCAACGATGCCTCTCTGCCACCCCGTTTTCGCCGAAACTGGATTCGGGTTCGCAACTCGGTCGCGGTGCGGGCGCCCGCGCTTGCCAATCAGTCACGCCGCAACAGCGAGGAAATTGCTAAATTCCCCTTTTTCCAGACTTTATCGAGGCCACCTACGTTTTAGTGGCGTCAAAAATGCTCGTGATAGGAAATAACATCCGCTCTGTCGCCCGGTAAGCCTTCAACAGCACTTAGTGATCGCCAAAACATCAGGCGGCCCCGGGTGGAATGTGCCAACACAGTTTCTGCTCCTGGCAGTTTTAGAACCACCATTGATCTTGAGACAACTTCGCCCTGTGCTTTAAGACAGCAGAATGCTAAACGACGGCCGAAATTTTTATCTTTTTCGCGATTTTCCGACATTTTGATCAGACAAATTTTTACTATAAACACCGGCTCGATTGCCGGTTCGTATAGCAGGAAAGTGTTCATACTCGACACGGTAAACAGGGACGTGCTCCGCGCAACCAGCGCGAATCGCTGCAAGAAGCACTTCTGGATCGGTTACCAGCTTGCTTCTGTCATTGTCGACAACCCGGTGCCTGCATGAATACATTGAAATACCGAAAAGATATCGATGGGTTAAGAGCAATCGCGGTGCTCGCGGTTTTACTCTTCCATCTCGATCCCGGTTACCTGAACGCCGGGTACCTCGGTGTTGATATCTTCTTTGTGATATCCGGATACCTGATTACCCGAATCGTGTACACCGAGGTTATTGCAAACAAGTATACGTATACGAACTTCTATGTTCGTCGATCAAAGCGAATACTACCGCCGCTGTATTTCATGATCATTCTGACACTGATTGCCGGCTATATTATTTTACTTCCGCTCGACTTCTACAAAACCGGTATCTCAATACTTGGTGCAATATTTTTTGCGTCCAATATGCAGTTTGCGCTCAGGACGGGAGACTACTTTTCATCTGACTCATCCGAGTGGCCGATGCTGCACACCTGGTCTCTGTCGGTGGAGGAGCAATATTATTTTGCGCTGCCGCTGGCATTGATATTTTTTGTACGATATCTGAAATTCAATCTCACAATCGTCATGTGTGTGGTGGCTATCGCAAGCTTTGCACTGGCTGAGTTCATGTCTGCAAAGAGTCATCTGGCAGGCATCAGTTACTACATTATCCTGACCCGCATGGGAGAATTACTTGTCGGCTCAATCCTCGCGATTCAGCACGCAAACGGGTCATTGCAAAAAAGCAATTCCAATATACTAACCAGCGTTGCAGCAGCTGTTCTGGTTGCAACCCTGATATTCTTCGACAAGCAGTTTGTCTTTCCCGGGTTCTCGGCTCTGTTGGCCTGCATACCCATCGCACTGATCATCCACAGTGAAGATACATGGGTAAACAAACTACTCGAGAACAAACTGGTGGTCTGGATCGGACTACTGTCTTATTCGCTCTACCTGTTCCACTGGCCCGTTCTGGCCTTTGCTCGATACATACTCAATACCACTGAAGGCTACCTGCACCTGCCCCTGATGACGCAGGCCATTTGTCTGGCAATCATATTTGTATTGAGTTCGGTTTCTTACTACGCCGTAGAGCGACCGTTACGTCGCTTCAACCTCGTTGGCATAAAAGCACTGGTTTGGTATTTCCTGATACCGAGCGCCGCACTGGCGCTACTGGCAATCGGTGTAGTCATGAAAAAAGGCCTCCCGGATCGGCTCAGCACAGACACAATCAATACCGCTTACCAATACAGCCATATCGATAAAAACCAGTGTCCTTCACTGGTCAACCTCGGCTGTGTCGGAGGGCAAAAAGACAGTGAGAGCGAAATACTGCTATACGGCAACAGCCATGCAGAACACCACTTCGAGTGGATATCGCTGTTGGCGCGAGATGCGGGTATGAATGTAAAAATTTACGCGTCCGGCGGATGTTACCTTGGGAAAAAATCTGCCAAGTGCGATTCCACCAGATCCAGCTATGCTGCCGAACTACAGCAGGGTACAGATATCTCAATCATTGCATTCCGATGGGATCAAAATTTCACCAAAGAAGAATTTCTTGTCGAACTCGATCAGCTGGTTAAACAGGCTCAAACAGCGTCGAAGAAAGTAGTTGTAGTGGCTCAGCCGCCGTTGCTGACCTTCAGTCCGTCGAAGATTGCGAACTGCCACAGACTGGGTATCAACTGCCCGACACCCGCTAATTCCATCAACGATCTGTACCCCAGCTACAATGAGGCAATAGAACGCCGGGTGACAGCGCTCGGTGCCGATTTTTTCGATCCATACGACACCATTAGCGACACCAGCCAGTTGTACGATGGAGACAGATTACTGTACTCAGATACAGATCATTTGTCCGTCTATGGCGGAAAGTGGCTCTACGAAAATATGGCAAAACAGGATTTAACGCTGTTGAAATTTTAGGTTTCCAACTCCTGGACAGCGCGGTCTCCGGGAGCACGGCCAGTGCCCCGTGGATCGCTGCAGGTGATTGCCGCAAGTCGGCGCACCATGAATAGCGCAGAGAGCGCTGTCAGGCATGGACGCGTGTTCGCAACCCGCTTCAGCGGTTACTCTCAAAATACCGCAGGCATCCTTGGGATTGGTGCGGGTCGCGTTTCTCACCGGCACCCTGCGTCCGGCCGAAAAAAGACTTTTCTTCGTTTTTAGTCTTCTTGAATCCAAGCTTTTCAAAAACGAAGGCCCCGGCAGGGATGTCCTGATTGCGCGCCGCACGGACACATCAATCCAAAACACCCAAAGTAAGAACTCCAAAGGGCCCCAGCCAGGACACACAGCAAAGGCACTAGCCGCGCGACAGCCCTCTCACCAGAACTGAATCCGCTAGCAAATAGTCATACCACCGTCAGCAACAATGGTTTGGCCGGTTACAAAAGCGGCCGCATCACTGGCAAGAAAATGCGCCACTCCTGCAATATCTTCAGGTTCACCGATTCTTCTGAGGGGCGTTGTCTGCTCGACACGGGCCAGCCTCTTCGGATCTTCCCATAGCGCTTTGGCGAAATCAGTTTTAACCAAACCAGGCGCTATGGCGTTGGCTCTAACACCCTGCGGGCCCCACTCTACGGCAAGGTTTCGCACCAGCGCTGTTTCTGCCACTTTGGAGATGCCATACACACCAAGAACAGCGTCTCCTCGCAGCGCGGCAATACTGGAGGTGACGATCACAGAGCCCGAGCCGCGTTCAGCCATACCCGGGCATACCATATTGCAAAGCTGGAACACACCGCGCACGTTAGTGTTCATTACCGTATCAAATGCCTCGTCAGGCACTGTATGCATTGGCCCATACACGGGATTCGTGGCTGCGTTGCAAACCAGTACATCAATTTGGCCCCAGTGTTTCATGGTCATATCCACAAGCGCCTGCAGTTGGTCCTTGCGACCGACATGGCATGCGATACCCACCGCCTGTAAACCCGCGTCTGTCAACTCTTTCGCAACAGCCGCGCAGCTTTCCTCTGAGCGACTTGAAACAACAACCTTTGCACCGGCTTCAGCAAATTGTTGCGCGATTGCCCTGCCGATACCTCGTGTGGAACCGGTAATCAAAGCAACTTTGTCCTGCAAATTAAACATAACTCACCTGTGCCTGTAGTAAAGATTTGAATGGAATCGAAGACCCTGAAACGGGTCTTCGACGAGACCGGCATGATAGCCGCGCGCAGCGCTACAGAAAATGCAAAGCGAGGTAGATGATCGCAGTGAGCACGAAGCTTAGGTGAATTACCCCGACCACACTGGCCATCTGCCGAATTTTTCCGAAAATAGCATTGGCTTCCAGAACACCGACGATGACAAGCGCAATCAGGAAACCAAAATCAGCCAACGTTACACCTGCCAGACCACCCGCCTCGGCGCCGAAGGTTCCGTGTTTTGAGGCCAGCATGCCAAACAACATTGGCGCAGAAAACAGGGTATTGGTCCGAGATGCTAACAAAGCCTTGCTACCGGCAGCCGCAGCATCCCCCTCTTTGAGCCCGCAAACCACGCGCTGATTGGGCCAGATGATGAACCACACATTGAGAAACATCAGTGTGCCCATTAACGCAGCAATTGCAATGTATTGGTTAACGCCTGCCCCGAGAGACATAAACAGATACAAACCGCTTAAAAAAGTCATCATTGCCGCCCAGCGGAACCACCAAAGCGCACGCGGAGCAAGCTTTTTCAAAGCATCTGCTTTGGCATCAGCCTCGGCTTCCTTAAAGTACTCTCCCTGAATAAAATTGAAGTAGTAGAGAAGACCAACCCAGGTTACGCCGAAAATCACATGAAACCAGCGAAACAAAAACTCAATGAAATACCCCATAACAACCACCCCCTTGGATGTAACTGATAAGTGAATCTGATTTTAAACCCGACTATGGCGACTCTGCGCTCTCCCGAGAATCAGTGCATTTGTACAAAGCCGGACATTTACTTACAACCACACTTTAAATCTGCAGGCTCATTCTAACCCTCAGCAGTGGTTTGGCAATAACAAAGCACAACCAGCATGCAAAATAGCTGGCTTGAGTGCGCTCAGTTGATCTCAATGGCGTTGGCGGCAACCAAGGTGTGGTGTCAGGGTCATTGATAGCAGCAGGTAAGGCTGCCGTAATCGGCCCTGACTGGATCGTTTTCTTCCCGAGAGGCTTACCGTCTCGATGGTGGCTTCTCAACAAATCCACCCGATTGTAAATACACGTGCGTTAAAAAAGCATCAGCCCGCAACTGTCGGCAGGCTAAAAATCTCAGCACGCATAAACCAGCCGATTTATGTTCTGATCAAAGCCGCTCCTGCGCCTGGTCTGAAGGTTATGACCGTCTAGCGCTTTTGTATGACGGGTTATCAAACCCTGTGACCAACACTAAAACCTGAAGAACCAGTCTGCATTTAAACTCAGGCTTGCGCCGCAGCGCTTCTGGCTTCCGGATCTACAACTGCCAGCGGCAGTGTATAGACCAATACAAAGATCGCCAGTGAGGTTGTCATTAGTACCTTAAACAGAAAACCGAAACCATAGCTGGCATGGATCCACGCTATTACAGGTACAGTAGTGGCCATCACTAAAATAGTAATGGTGTAGCGAATGGCTAACAATCGGCTGCGGACTTCGGGCGTCGATATACGACCGATCAACACGTCATTAATCGGAATTTGCCCGAACGCCGCAATCATATAGCCCACTGCTGCAAATATAGCGAGCGATCCATAGGCGCTTACAGCTATCGCAAAGAAGATAACCTGCAACGCGGCGACCGACATAAAAATTCGCCTTGGAGAGGTACGATCGAGCATATACCCGACAAGCAGCTGACCTAGTGACCCAATGGCAAATGCAGCAAACGCCAGCAACCCTACAAAGGCCGCAGCACTCCCGGTGTCTGCTGCTCTTTCAGCCAGTACCTTTGGCAGCGCAAACGTTGTACTTTGAAATACCAATCCACCCAAAGCCGTAGTGCCAAAGACAACCGCCATTACCCGTAAAAACATAACAGACCCGGGAACAAGGACAGACGACTTCGAGTTTGTTTTCGATACAGGCACTTTGGCAGCTTTTGCCTGCAAAGCGCCCCGCCATACAACTCGCCAATACACCCACCCTAAACCAATTGACACAATACCTGGCGCGACAAACGCCGCACGCCACCCGATCTGATCAATAAAAAAGCCCGTTAACAGTGCAGCCACGGCAACACCCAAATTACCCCAGACGCCGTTAACAGCTATGCGCATACCCTGGTTACCTTGCCCATCAAGCACCAGCGCTATGCCGACTGGATGATAAATTGCGGCAAATATGCCGATCGTGAACAACCCGACACCGATTTGTAGTGGTGTATTGGCAAACGAGGTGGCAATGGCGGCGAGACCAATACCCACAAAAAAAACAATCATCAAAGCATGCCGACTCCAGCGGTCCGCGAGCCACCCGGCCGGCACCGCGAACAGACCAAATGCAACAAAGCCTGGCGTTGCGTACGGAATCAGCGCTGCATAGCTCATTCCCCATTCTCCCGCGAGAGCCAGGGCTGCCACCGTGGCAAAAACCAGCATGAACAAGTGATCAAGAAAATGCCCGAGGTTGAGCAACATAAAATGGGACCGTGTCTGCATACTATGCTCCGTTTTGTTCCGGCATGGATCCACCAATTTTCGCCGACAGTATGGCAGACCATCGTCCAGGTCGCTGCCGCGAATCTACACGGCTGCAACCTTGAATCAACAGACTCAATAGCAATTACAGCAAAGTGACGTTCGTTCCAATCGTTGCAGGCAACAACTTGCAGGCAAATTGAAGATACCTATAATGCCAGTATTGCAATTTTTTCGCATGTAAGCTCCAAATTCGATTCCGGATATCGGTAGAGGTTAGTGACCACCATGATTTTTGTTTTTTATCCCGGCCTTTCAGCAGTGCGCGAACTCAACCAGAAAACCCTTCACAAACTCGGCACCTGCCTGCTGTTGCCAATTTGTTTTCTTATCGGTACGAGCAAACCAGGGCTGTCAGCGGATCTGGCGATACCGGATCTCGAAGGCAGGGTCCTGCTCACAATCGACGGCGATATATCAAATCATAATGTTGGCGAAACATTGCAATTCGACCTTGCCATGCTGGAGAGCTTTACGCCGATTACCTTCACAACAGAAACAATATGGTTTGACGAAGCGACCACCTTTACTGGCGTCAGACTTAGCGAACTGCTGGAATACGCCGGAGCTAATTCGGAAAAAATCCGCGCTGATGCGCTGGACAAATACTGGTACGAATTTAAAAACAACAGCTGGAAAGATGTGCCAGTCATTGTCGCTTACAAAAAAAACGGCAGTTATATGCGCATTAAGGAGCTTGGACCACTATGGATCATGTATCCTTTCGATGATTACCCGGGCACTCTCACAGAAGACAATCAGGGAGCTTGTGTCTGGCAGCTGATACGGTTATCAGTGTTGTGAGTCCCAACAGGGAAATCACACTGTTACTTTTGTTTTCAGTGCTTTGCTCATGCCTGCTGGCAGTCATATTTTCAGACCTTCTAAAAACCCGGAAACAGCTGGCAAATAACAGCCCTATTGCATTTAACTCTCTACTCCAGATCAGCCGAAATTTCAGTGGTCTGGAACACTCGTTATCACAGTACGTCCATAACAACGACGATCCTGTCCAGACGTCGATAGATGAATATCGTACTCGCTTTGACATTGCCTGGTCGACGCTCGCCGTTTTCGAACTGAGGGTACCAGGAGAAACCACAACAATGCCAGAGGTTCCGGAGTTTCTGAACCTGACAGAGAATTTCTTTAACAATGCGGAGCCACAGATTCACGCAGACACTCCACTGAGTCCGGAAAATGCGATTAATCTGAGAAACCTTATATTCGAGGTGAGAGAAAGAATATACGACCTTGGTCATGCCTACTACATCAGCAGCAACAAATGGCGCGACACGTTAAACAACCGCATGACAAAGCTGTATCGCGCCATTTCTGTTTTTGGACTCCTACTTCTTGCCAGTTCCTCTTTTTTAATATGCAGATTGTATTTCGCCAACAGGAAATCTTACACTTTGGTAGAAGAATCTCGCCAAAATCAAAAAGAGTTAAAGAGACTGGTTAGCGAACTGCGAAGCGGTAAATTGGAGCAAAAGGCAAAAGACAGTTTTATTGCTGCTGCAAGTCACGACCTGCGACAACCACTCCATGCGCTCGGCCTGTTTCTCGGATCATTAGAGAAATATGTTCAGCCGGACGGGCTCCCCACATTAGAGAAAGCCAATCAATCAAGCACCGCGTTGAACCGTTTGTTGTCAAGTGTATTGGACCTGTCAAAACTCGACGCAGGTATTGTCAGTGTCGATGCAACGCACTTTGGTATTGATGCGCTGATTGTATCGCTGATAAAAGAACACAGCGCAAAAGCGGAGCAATACGACATCGAACTCCACTTCGATTTAGCGCATGCAACGGTCTACACTGATCGCGTTTTGCTAACAAGGATTCTTCGCAACCTGCTTGATAATGCGATGAAACACAGCAACGGCTCTTCGGTTGCACTGCGCGTTCAAACAAAGCAACCTCATCTTTTATTGACAATAGAAGACGACGGCGATGGGATTCCAGAAACTGAACACAAAGAAATATTTTCAGAATATTATCAGATAGGAAACCCGGAACGGGATCGATCATATGGCCTGGGGTTAGGACTATCAATCGTAAAAAGACTGACTGACCTGCTTGATATGCCTTTGAAATTTTCATCAATCGAAGGAAAAGGAAGCTGCTTTTCGCTTATGATCCCTCTCAGCGAGGCGAACACAGTCACAGAGCTATCGCAAGACATTGACCACAGGCATTCTCAATCGCAGGCCAGTCAATACAGACTGTCCGGCCACCGCCGTCGGCACAGAACTATTGCTGTTATCGACGACCAGCAGGACATTTGCCTCGGCATGGAGTCCGTTCTCAAATCGTACAACTTCCATGTCGTATCCGCGGAGTCTGCCAGCGGAATGATACATCTGCTGGAGCAGCAGGATCTGCATCCCGACGCAATAGTTTCAGACTACCGGTTGCGTAACAATGAACTCGGCGACCAGGCGGTAAAAGATATACGTGTCGCCCTGGGTCGGGAGACACCAGCTTTGCTGGTCACTGGAGACACATCACCGAAAAGAGTATTAGAGGCAAGCCGAAGCGGCTGTACGCTGCTTCACAAACCGGTGACTCCGGATCATCTGGTACAGGCTCTGGATCAACTGTTCGCCGAAAAACAATTTGCGGCGGCCTCGATCTAGCAGTTACCGCAGCTATTCAAGTGCGCATTGCACCAATAAAAATTATGTCTTACGCCACTGCCGCGGCAGACCTCGCTATTGGCTTTTGCTCAACGCTGATGAAATGGCTCATGTCCACTGGCTGATTTAGCGTATAGATATGGAACTGGTTGCATTCTCTTTCGATCAACTGTTCTACAAACGTGTTGAATTCATGCTGCCACAATTTCTTCTCTGCAGCCGCATCTCCGGCAACACGATGGTAGGCCTTATTAATTCGAGCCGGAATACTTGCACCACAACGCCCGGCAAAAGAAATCATCTTTTGATAGTCCCTTATTGGAAGAACGCCCGCCACAATCGGCGTGGTTATGCCCGCACGAACTGTACGATCTCTAAAACGTTCAAAATCATCAATGTTAAAAAAGAACTGTGTGATCGCACGATTGGCACCGGCATCGCATTTCGCTTTTAATTCCTCGATATCTGCTTGCTCGCTTTGCGCCATGGGGTGAACCTCCGGGTAGCATGCGACACTGATGTCAAACGGATGGATCTTGAGTAAACCACTGACAAAATCGGCTACCGATTCATAACAGGGGCCACGATCGTAGGCCAGCCTGGCATCTTCTCTGGCATCACCTCTCAACGCCACTATTCGGTCTACCCCTATCTCCTTAAGATGGAGAGCAACGGTATTTATCTCTTCTATCGTTGCACCCTCAAATGTCAGGTGAGCGGCAACCGGCACATCCGATACCTCCAGCAGATCTTTTACGACCCTGACACTTCGCGCCTGACCAGAACCCAGAGCACCATAGGTCACTGAAAAATATCCCGGATCGAATGTTTCAATGCAGCCAACGCTGCGCCAGAACGCGCGCTCGCTAACGTTGTTAGCCGGCGGGAAAAATTCGTAAGAAAAAGCGGTATTGGTCATGTTCAATTCCTTTCTGTTACAACTAGAGCCTGTTGCAACTTGTGTTGGTTCCAACTAGTGCGCAACAAGTTCCGGGCGGCTGCCCTGCCAGATTTTTACGGTAAGCGGATCACCAGCCAGGTCGCGACTGATGGTTGGCGTCATATCGAATCGATTGAGCCAGTTTTCAATTTCATCATCATCAAACCCCATCCGATGATGCTTGTGCTCCAATCGCAGTTGTTCTTCATTGTGGCTGGCGAAATCGACAATAATCAGTCGACCTCCGGGGCGCAGGACTCGCACTGCTTCCTCAATTACCAGCACCGGATCATCACTGTAGTGGAGTACAAGGTGCAAAGTTGCTAAATCAACTGATTCATCAGCCACCGGCATGTTGTACATATCACCTTGCCTGACGTGTACATTGCGAAGTTGCGAACGCTCGAGATTGGCTCTGGCGACAGTCAACATCTCCTGAGATAAATCAATGCCCATACCACGTTCGATACGATCGGCGAGCAGTTCCAGCAAACGCCCGGTCCCCGTGCCTATATCCAGGTAATCGGCAACAGGCTGATCACCAATAACCTCTAGAAATTCCTTCTCAAGCATTCCTTCCGGAACATGTAAGGATCGGATTTTGTCCCACTGTGCAGCGTTCTCGCGGAAATAGTTAAGCGCCAAACTGGCCCTTTTTTGTTTGACCTGATCCAGTCTTTGCAGGTCCCGATTCAGCTCCCCATCATCTGCAGGCAGCAAATCAACCAGTGTTCTTGCCAGGTGGGCGGGTTCCGTTCGATCAGCGATCCGATAGAACACCTGCGCACCCTCTCGAAATCTATCAAGAAGGCCAGCTTCGACGAGCAATTTTAGATGCCGTGATACCCGTGGCTGGCTTTGCCCCAGTATCTGTGTCAGTTCACTGACACTGAGTTCACCGTAAGCACAAAGCGCAAGCAATCGGAGTCGGGTAGGCTCTCCCGCCGCTCGCAATCCACCCAGCAATTTATCCATCTGTCGGCACTCGCCTGTCGTTCATTGGCTTCTATCGTTTATAATAGTATAAAGATATGTTTATATGTACATTATTATCTAAATCACAGAATGTTGCAATTCTTCGCCAATTCTTTAATCCCGTTTGCAGATCAGATGCGAAACCCTGTACCACCGACTTCCGTCGGCATGCGCTTGCAGCTATGCGGCGTGTTGTAATTCGCTTGGAACCCAAGGAACGTTACGAGCTAATAAATCTACGCTCATTCGCCTGCCTCTTGCTGTAATTTCGGGGCATCAGCACGCTAGGTGACTTTGGCTGACCTGTCATCTTGCCGGGTTCTTGATCGAAACCGTTCCCTGCCCTGAATTCCGGACGAGATTTCTGTACTGAGATGAAAGAAAGTTTTAACAAGCTATTTGAGAATAACCAGCGTCGAAACCGGCTGCTATTGGTAATGGCAGTGCTTTTCTCGTTTCTCACGCTTGCTTACTGCCATCTTCAGTCGCCAGTGCCTGGTGCGGACACTGAATCAGATGCAAAAAGTGAGTCAAGCACAGGTCATACGTCAAAAGCAGAAATTGACCCCGACGAAGACGGTATCTCTGGCGAGCTCGATGCCTGTCCGAATGCCGCAGGCGCTGCGATCGATAATGGCTGTCCGGTAGATTCTGACGGCGATGGTATCGCAGATCACGAAGATCAATGCCCTACCCGCGCGGGTGGTATCGACGGCTGCCCCGAGGATAGTGACGGGGACGGCATCATCGACGAAGACGATACATGCCCACACAGCACAGGCTCTGCCGCCAATCAGGGTTGTCCGGCCGACAGTGACAGTGACGGAGTCGGTGATGCTGTCGATCAATGTCCGCAAACCGCGGGGCAAATCTCTCTTGATGGCTGTCGCCCGAAGCCATCCTCCGCAGATATCAGTAACCACGCTTTAGCAGCTGACAATGCAGCTGCTGATTCAAAAACACCCGACAACACGCCTGCCGCCTGTAATGATGCAGACAGTAATTGCTCTGACGCACCAGATACAGAATCAAAAAATATCGCACCGCTGATCGAACCGACTGAAATGGATAACGGAGACGCGGATGGTGACAGCGTAATTGGTGAAGCTGACAAGTGTCCCGAACAATTCGGCGACGCCGCTGATAATGGCTGCCCACCCGATAGCGATGGAGACGGCATAGCGGATATCGAAGATCGCTGTCCTTCTGTTGCTGGCACCATTTCAGCGAACGGTTGTTTAACCATGGCAGGCAACAGTAGAGTTACTCTCGAAGCTCAGGATCAACAAATCCTTGATGAGGCACTCGCCGGGGTAGCGTTCGATTCAAACAGCGCCACGCTAACCGCTGAATCCAGCGATTTGCTAACAGCTGTTGCAAGCTTGCTGCGAAAGTACCCGAAGGCGACTCTCGAGATCAGAGGCCACACCGATGCCTCGGGTGTTGCAGACAATAACATGCAGCTATCAATGGCACGCGCCAGGTCAGCCGCGGCACAGATTGTGGCCGCTGGTATCGACGTCAATCGCATACGTGCATTCGGCTATGGCGAATCACAACCGATCACCAGCAACAAGTCGCCGGAGGGTCGAAAAATAAACAGAAGAGTTGAGTTTGACCTGCATTTCGATGAGTAACGTCGCACTTGTAAACAGCGCGCTCAAACTTCCGGCAGTTGCAGAGTCTTGATGATTCTGTCGAAAAATCATTCCGATTTAACCATAAGCTCAGTCGTATTTTTTTCAGCAGCAATATGGGGTCTGTATTGGTTGCCGCTGCGTAAAATCGAGGAAGCCGGTATAGCCGCCAGTTGGTCTGTGCTGGCAATTTACGTAGTGCCGTTTCTTTTTTTGCTGCCATGGGTGGCCATCAGACGGCGCGCGCTCTGGAATAACGCCCGGTCGATTCTGCTGATCGGCCTTCCCATCGGGGCCGGGCTTGCATTTTACGCTATGGGTTTTCTGCACACCACCGTCCTCAGAACCACCCTGCTGTTTTACATGACGCCCATCTGGTCCACACTTCTGGCTATGTTTTTTCTCGGTGAAAAAACCGGACCGCGGCGCTGGGTTGCCATTGGCATTGGGCTGGCGGGGCTATGCCTGATGCTTTTGGGCAAAGACAACGGCTCAGCACAGACTGCAATCAACCGGGGAGATATATCGGCGCTTTTGGCTGGAATCTTCTGGTCTGCCGGCACTGTGCTGATTCGAAAGAAACCCGAACTGGATAGCTTTGACGTTATCCCCGCTCAGTATTTGTTTGCTATAGCCTTCAGCGCCATTTTTGTCTGGGCAGGGATGCCCGGTGATTCCGCAAGCGAAAGCAATGCAGCGATCCCTGCATTGTCGGCGTGGCTTAACGCACTGCCCTGGCTTGTCGGATTCTACGTCGTTATATTTCTACCGTCGCTGTATGCGTGCATCAGAGGGGCGCAACTGTTGTCTCCCGGCCGGGTGGGTATCCTGATGATGTCAGAAGTATTAGTTGCCGGCATCAGCGCGCCGTTGCTTGCCGGCGAGTTGATCTCAATGCTGGAGTGGATCGCAACGGCGATGATCGTACTCGCTGCAACGCTGGAAATCACTACACCTGAATCCACCCCAGAGACTGTTTGAAGGTTACACCTTGGTCTAACGACTTATAGAAATGTGGCTTTCCTGGTGTCTAAGAATTTGGGGACAGATGCAAAAATGTGTGGCCCGAGAAGAACGACTGGCCGAACCAGGACTTTTCGCTACTGGCAGCCAGGGCTTGAAGCTGTATTCCGCTTATTGTTCCGATCGCCGACGCTGAGTAAAAATATCGATAGTTTTACCTGACAGATCATCGATAAAAAACACCGCTGATTCATTGTCTTCGTTGTACTGCCTGACGTACAAGTGCCAGATATTGCTTATGTCGTTTTTCAAATCGACACGCGTTTCATAACGCACTCGTTGCCAATAATCCAGATCGACCCGGACCTCCATCGTCGTTGGACTTTTGCGTGTCAGCTCCCTGAACATATCATCGCCAACCATGTCATTCAGGCTGGTTATCGCATCACTGATATCACTCCACACTTGCTCTCGGTGAGCTTCATCCTTCTGGTCGCCAGTTGACGCTGAAGATGAATCTGCCAACGTCGACGCAGTTTCGGTGTTGGTATCAGCAGGCTTACGGCTAGATGCTGTAACCAGTTGGGGCGCGGCGTTATCGACATTCTGCTCGGCCACATCTGTCTTGGCCGATACGTCGCCCTGCTGCTGGTTCTCGCTGACAGCGGGGTTACTTCCGTCGGATTGGTCTGCAATCAAACTCATCGACAATGTCAAAATCATCACCGCCAATAACGCTAGCAAACTTGTCTGTATTGTATTCATGCTGTCGTCTCATTACCCGAAACCGAAATGTAACAGTATTGCAACGTTTTGTGTAGGGGTTGACATGATTGGCAACAAAATTCCCCTTTTGATGGTGGACAACGACTTCAGGGAGGCAGTCCGAGATTCAGGATCGTAGCGAGGGCGTGAGATTTTGAGTCAGATATTTCGATCAATTGAGGCGAATAGTCGTTCATATTTAACGTTGTGATCGGAATGGCTGGCCAAAAGATCGCGTCCGCCGCAGATCATTGGTTCTGGGACAGCCTCCTGCCCTTGCCAAATGTCGTCAGTGATCATATTTTCTACGATCGCTACATCACATTCCGCTGAAGGCACAAGCATGGCTGAACTACCGATTTACTCCAATTTTACGAGCCATCTGCCCGGGGAGGAAACGACCTCACCTCATCCGCACCAGGTCGAAAATGCCATGTGGAGCGAGGTAACCCCTGCCATTGCAAGCCGACCACAGCTGATTCACACGTCCGCAAACATGGCAGCTCGCCTGGACATTGATTTTGATTCATTGGGTGACAGTGCCGCACAGCTATTTACCGGGTCCAGGCTGATGCCTGGCAGCACACCCTACGCAATGCGTTACGGCGGCCACCAGTTTGGCAACTGGGCAGGACAACTGGGCGATGGACGAGCAATCGCACTCGGAGAACTAAACGATAGCAGTGGACAGCACTGGGTTCTGCAACTCAAAGGCGCAGGCCCCACTCCTTACTCCCGTCAGGGCGATGGCTTCGCTGTTTTGCGCTCGTCGATCCGCGAATACCTGTGCTCCGAGGCTATGTACCACCTTGGCATAGCGACCACACGCTCGTTGAGCTTGTGCATCACCGGAGACACGGTACCGAGAGATATCTTCTACGATGGCAACGTCACACACGAGCCTGGCGCCATTCTTTGCCGTGCCGCAAACTCATTTGTCCGGTTTGGCAGTTTCGAAATTCATGCAGCCCATCAGGAACACGATCTGCTGAAGTCACTCGCTGACCATGTCATCAGGAATGACTACCCACATCTGGGCACCCCGAGTGAAGCTGTCTATCTAAAGTGGTTTGAAGAAATCGTGCAAAGGACAGCACTGCTAATAGCCGAGTGGCAGCGAGTCGGTTTCGTACATGCAGTGATGAATACAGATAATATGTCGATACTGGGTCAGACAATCGACTACGGGCCCTACGGATGGCTTGAGGAATATGATCCCGGCTGGACGCCAAACTTCATCGACCAGCAAGGCAGACGTTACAGCTATGGCAACCAGCCTTCAATCGGACTATGGAACCTGTACCGCCTGGCCAACGCAATCCTGCCTCTGGCAGACAACAAACCCGAACCACTGAAAGAAATTCTCGATACCTACGATGGTATCTATGATCAGGCCTGGAAAAAAACGGTTGCCAACAAACTCGGCCTTGTGGATTACGCAGGTACATCCGAGGAACACACACTTGGCGACGACCTATGGCAGACAATGACCCAAACGCCTACCGACTACACAGTATTCTTTACTGCACTGGCAAAAACTGTAAACGGCAATCTGAGTGACGTAGATGCCATATACGATACAATTTCCGAATCGTTTTACGACAGTGAAAATGTTGCCATTGAAGTACAAAACAACTACAAAAAATGGCTGTCCCGCTGGTCGAAGCGCATTGCTGGTCAACCGGCTCAGGAGACGATCAAACTGATGGGAGCGACAAACCCGCATTTCATACTGCGTAACTACCTGTCACAACAGATCATCGATCAGGCCGAAGCTGGCGATTACACGCTGCTTGATCAGGCTTCAAAGTGGGTGCAATCACCGTACACTGCAAGTGACTCCGAATATCAAAAAATCAGACCCAAATGGGCAACCACCAAACCAGGATGTACGATGTTGACCTGCTCGAGTTGAGCCTGAAACACAGGCCCCTGTATCGGCTTTCGTTACATTAAGAAATCCGGGCTGAATGTATGTATTGCGAATGATTCGCTTTCATTGCCAACGCGGTACCAGTAAAGCCGGCCGTGCACCGGGTCTGTAAGGGACTTCACTAGCGTAAGGCCGACAAACTCGTTCTCCGGCAATGCAGTACCTGAAACAAAGTAGTCGGGTTCAAAGATCGACACTACTCTTAGCTGAGCAGCGTCATCCAGGTAGCGTGACCGAATATTCAGAACCGGGCGCGGCTTTAACAGATAACTCAACCGCTGATCGCAGTCACAGTCATAAGCGATGATCTTCGCCTCAGGCTCCACAAAATCCACAACCGTCTGTAACTCTCTCGTATCACTCGCGAGAAGCGCCTTTTGATGACTCAAATTAGATAAATAAGCTCCAGTTATCGCCGCAAAGACAAACACAATCGCGATAAACGCTTTATTACGGGCCACCGGGAATTTGCCTGCTGCAATTGCTATTAATATAAATACCACCGGGGATATCATCTGCTGATAGCGCACCTGGTGTTGCATCATCGTTATTAACCCGAAATACAACAGCAGCACAATGCCACTTGCCACCAGCAGGGCACGATACCGGTTTCGGCTCACCATGAACAACCAGCCCCATATCGCGATAGACAAATTCGTAAAAATATTAAAAGGCCATGACAAAGGGTCAGTGAACTGTCGAGCAAATGCTTCTATAATTTTGCTGAACAAGTTTTTTACATTTATAGAATAGCCTTGCTCAGAAAAGTACCAAAGCATGCTCGGCTCAGTAGGCAGAACATTGGCGATGGCAATACCTAACTCCGGGAAAAAACTGGTCGGGTAAAGATCACCAGTAATATGCCCAAGAACCAACACACAAACCATTGCGACTACGCCTGCAAACAGCATCAGATAGTCACTCCTTAAATGCCCGGTGAGTGCCAGAGCCACAGCAGCCGCGAGTCCGATCGCTACAAATATCGGATGTGATACGGCGCCTACAACTATCCCACAACCGAACAGCAACTTCCCAACTCCGGTATTTTTGTACAGGTATCCAATAACAACCATTGCCATCACTCCGGCAAGGTATTGCTCCAGCAGCATACTCATGGATTGCCATAGTGCCAGAGGCGACATCAGATAGAGTGCGGATACGGTGGTTGCTGTCGCGAAAGTCGTGAGCTGTCTGGCGCCCAGAAATATTGCCAATGCCACTAAAAAATGACAGGCAAGGTTAATCAGAATCCATGCCCTGTACGCCCCGGTATATTCACCAACAAACGCACTGAGGTGAATCATCGGACCGTTGTGGTAAAAGAAATTGGGGTTATCAGGCCCCACATTTCCACGAAGCAGTGTACCGGGAAAGTAGGTATTGGAGATTGGCGGCCCTCCATCCATGATCGTCTCAACATCTGCGAGATACC
The DNA here is from genome assembly GCA_937957915.1 of uncultured Granulosicoccaceae bacterium. GTDB lineage: Bacteria > Pseudomonadota > Gammaproteobacteria > Granulosicoccales > Granulosicoccaceae. The sequence continues at coordinate 40,002 of CALGNZ010000027.1, forward strand.
AGAATTGATCGGTACCACGCACAGAGTTGGCCCCATAAAATACTAAACAGCACACCAATACTGCTATGGCACACAGCAGCGCGTGACTGACACTTACCCTCTGGACCATCAGCGACAAAGTTCGTCTATCGCATCCTGGTTCAAGCATCCCTGATAACAAACCACTGCCTCGCAGTTATTCCCGATAGCCACCGTTGCAGTACCTGACTATCTTGTTAAAGATCTCGCAATCCGTTACATCACAGCTTTTAACGTATTTCGCCCCGGAACAATTTGATTGAGCGCAAACGCTATATGGTGCCGACACCCAACTCTGTTGTTGCAATACCAACCGATACCACTAAAACGTCTGCAATCCACAAACCCTGCCACTTCATACCCGGCTTATAGTGTAGTGGAAATTCTCTGTCTTGCCGCTGCCTCCAGAATTTGTATCGTGCAATTTTTATATAAAAAAATATTATAAGTAAACAATTTTCATATCCACTGAGAATTGAATATCGATGAGCCAAACTGACTCCCTCTCGACTGAATCCAAGTCTGGTTAGTCTACTTGCCACGCCAGACAGGATCGCGCTTCTCTGCAAAAGCTCTGGCGCCTTCCAGTTGATCCTCTGAGCTATATAACCGGTCGACACTCGCGAGTTGACGTTTTGAAACACGGTTCAATGCATCCTGAAACTTCATGTCTTCAGCTTCGCGGACAACTTCCTTGATAGCGGCATATACCAGGGGTGGTCCAGACTCCAGCAGTCGCGCGAGCTCCCAGGTTTTTTCAAGCAACTCATCAGGCGCGCAGATCTCCCTGATCAACCCCCATTGGTGGGCCTCGTGTACATCAAACCATCGACCGGTCAGTAACAAGTCCATAGCGACATGATAAGGAATGCGTTTGGGCAGTTTGATTGATGCAGCATCGGCAACAGTACCGGATCGTATCTCCGGGAGGGCAAAAGAGGCATTATCGGAAGCAATAATCAAATCGCAAGACAGAGCCACCTCCAGTCCCCCACCACAACAAATTCCGTTAACCGCGCAAATCACCGGCTTGTTGAGATTACCCAGTTCCTGCAACCCGCCAAAGCCTCCAATACCGTAGTCACCGTCTACAGCATCGCCATCGGCGGCTGCTTTTAAATCCCAGCCAGGACAAAAAAACTTATCTCCCTCTGCACGCAGAATGGCAACTCGCAAATCCGAATTGTCGCGAAAGGACATGAAAGTCTCCCCCATCAGACGACTGGTAGCCAGATCAATTGCATTGGCTTTGGGTCGATCCAGGGTCACTTCAAGGACGTGGCCTTCTATACGGGTTTTAATCGGTAGATCATTGGTCATGGTGTTTGTCCCATATTGATAAGCGCGTCAGCGACAATGGCTCTGTCATGAAGACAGAGTAAAGGATTTACTTCAACTTCCTGCAGCCTGTTTGCATGCTGAACTGCCCAGTTGCACAACAGGCTTATTTGCCTGACAACAGCAGTCAGGTTAGCTGCTGGCTTGTTTCTATATCCATGCAACAGTGCTGCAATCTTAAGTTCATTGATGGCACAAGCTATGTCATCGTCGCTGGCTGGCAGCAGCAGGCATTTTGTATCGCGCAGCATCTCGGTCAGTACACCGCCCGCACCGATGGTCAACGTTAAAAGGCCAGACGACTCGCGAACAATGCCTATCAGCAGTTCCGCCACAGCATCGCTACAAAAAGATTCGACCAGCAACTGGTTGCTGCTGACAAACAATCTTTCCGCTGCAGACAAAAGCGCCGGTTCATCGCGAATATCCAGCACAATACCGTCATGCTCCGTTTTGTGTGCCTCCCCGACCACTTTCAATACGACCGGGTAACCTATTTTCAAAGCAGCTGATGTCGCATCAGCGTCAGTACTGATGACGGAAGAAGCAGGCACATCCAAACCGGCCTGCCGCAGCAGCTGCTTTGACTGATACTCGGTCAGTGTCTCATATTTACCGGCACAGGCCTCTGCAAGCACCACCGGAGCCGAGCTTAATTGCGTTATCGATTTGCCAACAAAAGATGCAGCAACCGTTGCATCCATCGCTTCCTCAATGCCGTACAACGATGGAATGCCTTCACTGAGCAGCTGCCGGGCAACGCTATACGGTACATTTTCAGGTAGACTTGCAACAATGGCGACTGCTGATTTTGTGCGTTTTTTTGCCGCAACCAGCGCCTCAATCGCTACCATCCAGCTCTCGCCGCCGGGCAACTCCTGATCCGGAAAGTCAATGACTAAAAATGACAGATCAGCTCCCTCTTTCAGCATCGCTGTAAACGTTGCTGTCATCGCTGGCAACTGATTCCAGATATAGGTGTGATAATCGAGAGGATTGGCTAGTGCGACCATAGGCCCCAGTGCTTCCCGAAGCTCATCTCTGCGTGCATCACTTAACGTCATATATTCCAGCGGCCTATGCACCGCCGCATCAGCCATCAACCCTGCCTCACCTCCCGAACAACTCATCGAGGCAATGGTATTTCCACCGAGATTGCCAAACACATGCAACAGTTTAAGCGCTTCGAGTAGCGTCGGAAGGGAGTCAACCCTTGCCACACCAAGGCGCTGCAGCAACGCATCGGAAGATGCATCGCTTCCGGACAACGAGTTCGTGTGCGATATCATGGCCTGCCGCGATTGCTGCGAACGGCCGGCTTTAACCGCAACAATACCTTTACCTGACTCTGCCGCTTTTTGCGCGAGGGCCTCGAAGGCACGGATATCGCCAAAGCCCTCAATATGCAGCCCCAGCGCAGTCACACGTGCGTCCTCAAGTGCTGCCATACCCAGTTCAGCAATCGAGATCTGCGCCTGATTACCGGCGGTCAGAACATAGGCGATTGGTAACGCCCGCTGTTGCATCGTTAAACTGATAGCGATGTTAGAGCTTTGCGTAATGAGTGCCACGCCACGATCAACGCGCTGTCCGCCATGCAGGTCAGGCCACAGCAAAACGCCATCAAGATAGTTAATAAAGCCATAACAGTTTGGACCTATGATTGGCATGTTGCCAGCACAGGCCAGTAATTCCTGTTGCAATTTAGCCGATTGTTGATCCTCTGCTGCCGCTTCACTAAACCCTGATGCGAAACACACGGCCCCGCCAGCGCCGCGAGTGGACAGCGCCCTCACCACATCAAGGGTGACATGCCTGTTTACCCCGATAAAACAGGCGTCGGGTGCAGACGGCAGCGCCTCAATGCTATCGAAGCAGGGCAGCCCCGAGATTTCGGATTTAACCGGGTGAACCGGCCAGATGTCCCCTGCATAGTTTATGCGCTGCAGTTGCTCAATGACGCTCCTGCCCCATGAACCTCCAACCACCGCAACACTCTTTGGCCTTAACAGGCGATCAAACTTTGTCATCTTTGCATGCAACTCAACCGGTACAGCCTCCCAGGTTGTCAGGCACCCAGCGGTCTGAGTAAATCCCGACTGATAATGTGACGTTGTATCTCCGAGGTGCCATCCCAAATGCGCTCCACTCTGGCATCACGCCAGAAACGTGCGATTGGCAGGTCACTCATCAACCCCATACCGCCGAAGATCTGGATTGCTTCATCCGTGACTTTCGCGAGCATCTCGGATGCATAAAGCTTGGCACTGGCAATTTCCCGGTTGGCCGGCAACTCCTGATCAAGACGCCAGGCACCAGACAAGGTTAACCAGTCAGCCGCATCGATCTCGGTCACCATATCAGCCAGTTTAAAAGAGACCCCCTGAAATTTACCAATTGGCTGGCCAAACTGTTTTCGATCAGCCGCTTGCTGCAGCGCCAAATCAAATACCCGACGCGCCCTGCCCACGCACATTGCCGCTACCGTGATGCGTGTGGCGTACAGCCACTCATTCATGATGGCAAACCCGCCGTGCAACTCACCCAGTATTTGAGAAGCCGGTAAGCGACAGTCATCGAACTGCAAAATACAATTTTTATAACCACGATGCGATACGGAATCGTAGCCATCCAGAATATCAAAACCGGAGGTTCCACGATCCACCAGAAAGCAGGTAATTTTCTTCTTGGGCCCACGCGGTGTTTCTTCTTCGCCGGTGGCAATAAACACAATCACGAAATCGGCAACGTTGGCATGCGAAATAAAATGCTTGGTGCCATTCACAATCCAGTCACCACCTGAAAGTCTGGCACTACATTTCATGCCTCGTACATCAGACCCGGCATCAGGCTCCGTCATTGCCAGTGCATCCATACGCTCACCAGTCACTGCCGGGTAAAGGTATTTCTCTCGCTGCGTATCATCACACGCCATGAGAATATTCGACGGGCGGCCGAAAAAGTGATTGAGTGCCATTGAAGCGCGACCCAGCTCTCTTTCTACCAAAGCGAAGTCAAGGTGACTCAGCCCTCCACCGCCCACTTCTTCAGGCATATTTGAAGCATAGAAACCTATATCTATACACTTTTGTTTTATCTCCTGCTGTAACTCAACAGGCACCTCTCCCAGGCGCTCAACCTCATTCTCATGCGGATACAGTTCATTCTCACAAAAGCCTCGAACGGTATCGACGATCAGTTGCTGTTCTTCAGATAGTGAAAAATCCAATGCGGATTACCCCAATTGTGCAACTGGCAGACTGGTCAGGTCACCTGTGCAGTGAAATTAGCTGGTGGATGATTTCTTTAGTTGCGCTTCATGCAGATTGAGCAATTCACCAGCGCCCCAGTTGTTTTCTTTTAGACCTCGCATCATCGCCACCAGATTATCATCGCGAATTCGCTCAAGCTCTCGGATGCTGTGCTTGCCAGATTGTTCATCGGACTGATCTGCTATCTGCCTGACAAGATCATCAGTAAGCTCCGGCACATCCATCAGCTTCGTCCATGGCCATTGCAGACAAGGGCCGAACTGAGCTATAAAATGCGCCATGCCCGCTTCTCCACCGGCAACTCGGTAAGTTTCGAATAACCCCATCTGCCCCCAACGCAAGCCAAAGCCGTATCGAATAGCATCGTCTATTTCTTCTGTTGTGGCGATACCGTCCTTAATCATCCACAAGCCTTCACGCCACACCGCCTCAAGAAAGCGATCAGCGATATGCGCGTCAATTTCCTTGCGGACTTTAAGTGGCTTCATACCCATTTCGGACAGGATGTGGCAGGCGCGATCAACAATAATCGATGTTGTTTCCTGACCCGCAACCACCTCCACCAGCGGCAACAGGTAAACCGGGTTAAACGGATGCGTCACCAGTATCTGCTCGGGACTGATAGCGCCTTGCTGGAGCTCGGTCGGCTTAAAGCCGGAAGTGGACGATCCGAGCACCGCATCTTTCGGTGCATGGGCCTGTATTTCGCGATACACACTGTGCTTCACTTCAAGCCGTTCCGGCACGCTCTCCTGTATCCACGATACATCGACCACAGCCTGTTCAATGGAATCACAAAACGCCATTGCCTGCTCTGCAGGCAGGCTTGCATCGGTCAAACGCGGCAGTGATCGGCGGGCGTTTTCAAGCGTTGCAGTCAGTGTTCTTCTTGAATCAGCAGACGGATCGTATACTTTTACTTTCCATCCGTTTAGCGCAAACCGTGCAGCCCAGCCTCCACCGATAACGCCTCCCCCAATAATTGCGACTGTTTTGTTTTCAACCATCGCTATGATCCACCTGTACTTGTGCCCGGTGCTCGCTTTTGCAGATTTAACAGCTCTCGAACCTGTTGCGGTCCGATAACGTTAGACCCCAGATTAGTGACAATGGTCGCAGCGCGTTCTACCAACTGTGCGTTCGTTGCAAGCACCCCTTTTTCCAGCCAAAGGTTATCTTCGAGTCCAACCCTGACATTGCCACCGGCCAGCATTGCAGCAGCCACAAAAGGCATTTGATTTCGGCTTATAGAGAACGCAGAAAACGTCCATGACTGAGGTACATTATTAACCATAGCCATGAAGGTGTTCAGATCATCCGGCGCCCCCCATGGTATACCCATGCACAGTTGCACCAGTGCCGGATCATCAAGTATTCCTTCTTCCACAAGCTTTTTAGCAAACCACAAATGCCCTGTGTCAAACGCCTCGATTTCAGCCTTCACACCGAGAGAGGTCATCAGCCGCCCCATCTCACGCAGCATACCGGGCGTATTGGTTGCAACGTAGTCAGCCTCTGCGAAGTTCATAGTGCCGCAATCGAGCGTACAAATTTCGGGCAGGCACTCGGCAATATGCGCGACGCGCTCTGCGGGGCCGACCAGATCGGTGAATTCGTCGTTTGGTGGCAGCGGGTTTTCGCCCCCGCCGAACACCAGATCACCGCCCATACCAGCGGTCAGATTGAGTACCACATCGACGTCGCTTGCACGAATCCGATCTGTCACCTCACGATAATATTCAAGCTTGCGCGACGGCACACCGGTGTCCGGATCGCGCACATGACAATGCACAATCGCGGCGCCGGCTCGCGCAGCATCTATGGCGCTATTGGCGATCTCTTCAGGACTGCGAGGCACAAGATGGGATCGATCCTGGGAACTCCCCGAGCCGGTCACGGCACAGGTTATAAAGACATTCTTGTTTGGTGTCAGGCTCATGTTCCCTCCTTCGGGAGTGCCCAGTAGGTCGGTGGCGTCAATCAGTAAGCAGCGGAGCAGTGAGCACCGGAGCAGTGCGCAGCCGAGCCCACCCCGCCACAAAGCTACTCATTTTGGTGGGTGATCATAGCAGTCGGTGTGGCCCAAAAACATTTCGACAGCAACACCTGTGTAAGCTCGATAGGGCAGTGTTCAATAGACTGCATGCCTGACGAAGTCTGGCACTACAACTCACGCCGCTGATTTCCGTACAATAGGTCAAGGTTGCTACGTTTCCACACTCTGTACTATCGCAAAAGCGTCCAAGTCGGTTGCGTGGCTGCATGCAAACAGCCAGGTAAGTTGTCGAGAAATTTAGACAAGCCGCACGTATACCTTCGGAAGCAGCTTGACAGGATTGTCCTGGTTGCCTTTAGCCAGCAGGCACTACAAGCTGAGTGTCCGATTGCTCGGGCAATACACGAGCTCCGCTGGCAAATTGCCTGCCGACAACCATCAAGCGAACGACTCCGGCAATCGCTGCCAGACTTAAGCCAAACAACAGTCCGTACCACACGCCTTTTACCCCCATCTGCACACCAAACCAATCAGTCCTGGTTAAACACCACGCCAATGGAAAACCGACTATCCAGTAACAAAAGACCTGTAACAGCGCCGGTACCAGAGTGTCCTGATATCCCTTCAGCGCGATATTGGTACCAATTTGCAATCCGTCAACAACAAGCTGCACGGCAACAATCAGGAGCAAAGAGGCTCCCAGCACCAGCAGCGCTTCGTCTTTTGAGTAAAAGGATACCAACGAGGAGCGAGTGGCAAACAACACAACACCACAAAGACACATCATCACCAGCAAGGTCAGCAACAGTGCATGCGCTTGTTGATAGGCTAATCCGGGGCGCCCCTCTCCCAGAGATCGACCAATAACAATAGCACCCGCCTGCCCCATCGCTATAGGAAAGATCAGCGCTATTAATGCGATATTCAATACCACCTGATGAGCCGCCAGTTGAACCGAACCCATGGGTGCAACCAGTATCGTTGTTGATGCAAAAAAACACTCTTCCAGCGTTATCGCGCCGGCAGCCGGAAGGCCTAACCACAACAATCGCCTGATCAGTTTCATATCGGGCTTGACGAAAGATTGCCACAAGCGAAACACCTGCAAACGCTTTGAATATTTAAACAGCAACAGTGTTGCGACGGTTTGCAACACGGTTACCACACAAGTCGCTATACCACACCCGATCGCCCCCAGCATGGGCATACCAAATTTGCCGAACACAAACATATAGTCCAAAACCACATTCAACAAAAATACCGAAACGTTGATGATCATGTTGAAGTGCGGCAACTCCAACCCGTCAAGCGCGTTTCGAAGTGCGAGATTTACCCCGACCCAGGGCAATGTAAACGTAACGATTAACAGGTAGCTCTCAGCAGTATCCTGCACGTCAGGTTCGAGCCCGAGCAGTGGTAAAAAGGTCGTAGATAGATACAGCAACACGGCGAGTGTGCTGCCGATGCCCAGACCCACCCACATGCACTGCCACAATTCATGGCTCAGTCTTTTTTTATGGCCGGCTCCAAGGTGCCAGGCGACTCGCGGAGCAACCACTGACTGCATGCCGATACAAGTCATCACCGCGATAAAGAAAATATTGGATCCTATCGCGAGCGCCGCCAGATCTTTGGTGCTTGCCAATCCGGCCATGATGGTGTCGGTGACACCGAGGCCAATCAGCGCTGCCATACTTGCAACGATCGGCAGGCCCAAACGCAGCATCACCCATGACTGCGTAATCAGGCTACCTGGCTGTTTAATAGCGTTCTCCACGAAACGATCAATCGTACCAATTAATCAGAGCGTAACCGGGAGTGACCAGATGCAACCACGCAGCAACCACGCAACAACCACGCAACAACCACGCAGTTACAATCGCCTCACCCTCATGGTGCTGCCAGACTATCATCGGTATGCCTGGCAGGGCCCTAAAGCGACTGGTTAATCGCGTTTGGGTATCACCTCGTACCCGGCCTCTTCAGGTTCATCATCAACCATCTCGGCTGGAAATCCGGGGGCGGTAATATCAAGGCCAGTCGCATCTTCAAGACGCCTGATAATATTCGGCGACCACTCTCTCGACCCGTAACGCGCTTCGCCATCTTTAAATATCTTTATTAACAGCGGACTCAGTTCCAATGGCACATCTGCGCGATCAGCCACTGCCTGAAACAAACCGATATCCTTGCTCACCAGATCCATAGTAAACGAGATATCTCTTGAGCCATTTAAGATAACCTGACTTTCAGTTTCGTGAACAAAAGAATTACCCGACGATATTTTGATTGCCTCGTAAGTGGTATTTAAGTCCATACCTGCCGCCTTGGCAGTAACAAGCGCCTCACAACAGGAAACAAGATTTGCCGTCGCCAAATAGTTCGTCACCACTTTAAGCACCGACGCAGACCCCAGAGGGCCTGTGTGCAATATTCTGCGACCCAGCATTTTCAGCACCGGTAAAATACGCTCGAACACTTCTCTATTGCAGCCAGCAAAGATCGAGATGTTGCCCGTATCCGCTCGATGACAACCCCCGGATACCGGGCAGTCTACGGCCGCCGCCCCGGCCTGGTGCACCAGAGACCCCAACCGTTTCACTTCTGCCTCATCAGTGGTTGACATCTCCAGCCACACCTTGCCTGCCCGAAGGTTGGTCAACAATCCATCATCGCCTTCCATAACCGCAGTCGAAGCGGCCGGAGACGGCAGACAGGTAATAACCAGATCGCATTGCTCGGCCATTTCGGCCGGACTCTGCGCCCAGTTGGCACCCGCATCAATGAACGGCTGCGCCAGGGACTTGTCCAGATCTCGAACAGTTAGGTCGGCACCATTTCGCAGCAAACTGCCACACAGTTTGCCACCGACATTGCCCAGCCCGATGAAGCCAATTTTCATTATTTATACCTGCCTGTTTGATCACCGGAATGATAGTCTTTCCGGCGCAGACATAGTACCTGTAAATTCCTTCACGTCTATAACAAGAAATTAGTAATTTCCGACACTTTCGGCTTCTATAAGATCTGCCAGAATCTTCAATCCGATACCGCTCCGGGTTTCACTCGCGTGACTAAAATTCAATCGTAGATGGGAACCCGACTGACCAGATTTGGCAAAAAACGATTCGCCCGGCATAAAAGCTACCCCCTTCCCTATGGCTGCTTGCAGCAGGTCACGTGTATCAAGAGATGCAGATAGTTTTAACCAGAAAAACAGACCACCGGCAGGCTTCGACCAGCTCGCCAGATGTGAAAAGTGTTCTTGCAACAATGTGTCAAAGTGATCCCTCTTGCGACGATAACCCGAGGTTATTACCTGCAGCCGATCCTGGTAGTTCGGACTCTGCAGTAGTGACAGCACCAACTGCTGACTCAATCGATTGCTATGAAGATCGGCCGCCTGCTTGAGCCAGCACAGCGTTGGATACAGTGCTGGTGAACACACCAGATAACCAAGCCTCAACCCGGGTGCAAGTGTTTTCGAAAACGATGACTGATAGATCCAGTCAGTGTTTCGAATATAGCTGCAAACCGGTTGTCGTTCGCACTCATCGTAAACCAGATCTCGGTAGGGATCGTCCTCAAATAGAACGGAACCATTGTTATCGCATGCGTTAGCCAGCTGCTGACGCTCAGCTGTGGTGTAGCAGTATCCCGTTGGGTTTTGAAAGGTTGGAATACAATAGGTCAGTGCCGGTTTTGAATGCCCGAGCTCCCTGGTCGAGCTCGGCTCAAAACTCGTATACCCGGCCCCGAACAGACTGAAAACCTGCAACGCAGCAAGATAGGTCGGTGATTCAACAGCAACCAGGGTGTGCAGCTCAACAAACATCTTCGCGACTAAATCGATGCCCTGCTGCGAGCCATTCAAGATCAGCACATGCTCGGCCGCGACTGGCAGATTGCGCTTTGCCAGATCATCAGCAATCCATTGACGCAGTGTCGCCTCACCTTCGGTCGCACCGTACTGCAATGCATCATGATCGAGTTTTTTCAGGCCCACATCCGGAAAGCTTTCGTGATCCGGCAGACCACCGGCAAACGAGATGATATCAGGGCGACTGGCAACACTTAGTATTTCCCGCACGGGCGATGGCGTCAGCCGCGCGATTCGATCGGCTGTTAGCGAATTGACAGGCTCGCTTTTTCCCTTAGCCGCAGATTCCAATGTACCCGACCTGTTGCCTGTATCCGTACCTGATTTAAGGTTCATGCTTCGCTCCTGTATTTAGGTCAATATATTTGACCTTTTGACAGTGTTGTTCAATTTATATAATGTGTCAATATGGTTGACCAAAAAAGAGAAGAATCACTGCGCGAGGCGATAGAGCTCATCTTCTTTTCGTATCGATCATTCACACGCGGTCCGGATCTGATTCTGGAAAAACGCGGCCTCAATCGCATGCACCATCGCATCTTGTATTTTGTCGGGCGCGAGCCTGCGCTCTCGGTCAACGATCTGCTGAGCGTACTGAACATCAGTAAACAGGCATTGCACAACCCGCTCAGGCAGCTGGTGGCAATGAAACTGGTATCCAACAGCAAATCCCGCAGCGACGGGCGAGTGAAAGAATTGCGACTAACATCGGCCGGCAAAAAGCTCGAGGCGCGACTTACTGGCACCCAGCTGCTGCAACTGGCAGAAGTGTTTGGTCAGGCCGGGCCCGATGCAGAAAAAGCATGGCGCAAAACCATGCATTTTCTGGCAAACGACTGAATCGCGCGGGCGCCGATCCAGTACACTACGTACATGAAAGACTTTGATCAGCTAAGAAGTGTTCTTGAACTCGAGAAAATCGAGGACAATCTGTACCGCGGCCAGAGCTATCGCACACCCTGGGGCCGGGTATTTGGCGGCCAGGTGCTGGCTCAGTCAATTCATGCAGCTCAACTCACCACCCCGGATGATCGCGCACTGCACTCGATGCATGCGTACTTTCTATTGGCCGGTGACGTCGAGTTACCCATTGTCTATGACGTGGAGCGAGTGCGAGATGGCGGCAGTTACACAACCAGGCGGGTAAAAGCGATACAGAAAGGACGCGCCATTTTCAGTATGGAAACATCGTTTCAAACGCCGGAAGATGGCTATGCCCATCACAGCACGATGCCTGATGTACCACCACCGGAAGGCCTGATGAGCGATCGCGAAATTGGCGAAGCGTTGCGCGACACAGCCCCTGACGTCTACCGCTATACACGAATAGACAGACCGATCGAGTGCCGCCCCACCCAGGGCCTAGCGGGCTTCACCGAACCACAAGCCAGTGCAAAACAGAATATCTGGATAAAGGCGATTGGCAGCCTGCCCGACAATGATCGTATGCACCAGGTGGCATTGGCCTACGTCTCTGACTACAACCTGCTGGCAACCGCACTGTTACCGCACCGGCAATCAATTGCCCGCGAGCGGGTTTTTCTGGCAAGCCTCGATCACGCCATGTGGTTCCATCGTCCGTTCCGTTTTGATGACTGGCTGCTTTACAGCATAGAGAGCCCGAGTGCCGGTGGCGCCCGTGGCTTTTCACAGGGCCATGTGTATTCGCGTAGTGGCGAACTGCTGGCATCTGTTGCACAGGAAGGTCTGATTCGCTCCGCTGCCAAGTAGCTGTTTTATGCAAAGTCCCTTTACCAACTGCTATGCAACAAACAACTCTTATACAGCGCATTTATAACAGAGTCCTTTATAATAGAGCTCCTTATAAAAGAGCCCTTTATAAAAGAGCCCTTTATAATAGAGCATTTCAAAATAGAGCATTTCAATGACAGATCTTCCAATGATACGCGTTGATATCGTGTCAGATGTGGTTTGCCCCTGGTGCCTGATTGGCTATAAGCAATTAGAACAGGCATTGCAGGAACTGGGTGTGGTCGCAGACATACACTGGCAGCCTTTTGAGCTAAACCCCGAAATGCCCGCCGAAGGTGAAAATCTGCGCGACCACATCCAGCGCAAGTATGGTTTGAGCGCCGCCGATAGTGATGCAAATCGAAACCGACTGGTAGAAATTGGTAATGGACTTGGCGTAAGGTTCGAGTTCAGTGAGGAATCGAGAATGGTAAACACATTCAAGTCACATCAACTCCTGCACTGGGCGGCACTCAACGAAAGAGAGCACCAGTTAAAAATTACCCTGTTTATGTGTTATTTCAGCAGAGGCAGAGATATCAGTGATGACGAAGTGCTGACCAACGCCTGCGTCGAGGCCGGATTGCCCTTCGAAGATGCGCAACAGGTACTGGAGACCGAAATGTTTGCTGACGCGGTCAGAGAAAGACAGCGGTTTTCTATAGCCTCTGGTATCACCGGTGTGCCAGCCATGATATTTAATCAAAACCAGCTGCACGTTGGCGCACAAGGCACCGAAAACTATAAAAAGATTCTTCAACAGCTTGATTGAACCACAGGAAACCAACCGCCAAAAATCAAAGCACGTCGTTCACTGACACGACCTGTTGAAACAAGCAGCAACTGGCGGCATAGCTAGAATGAAAACACCTGCCCTAATGCCAACGATACCGAGATGCCAGACTCTCCATCAACCGGGTCGAACGGGTAGGCCAAATCCAGTCGCATCACACCGGAACCCAGCAAGGTATTAGAGCCCAGTCGCAAACCGACCCCGGCGGCACTGCTAAGAGAAAGCTGGCCAGCATCATCACCAGCCCAGCCAGCATCCACAAAAGCCAGCAAGCCGACATCAATTTCACCAAGGTGCCAGCCGGTAAATATTCTATCCTCCAAATTAATTCGCAAGCGGCTGCTACCTGAAAACTGTCTTGCGGCATAGCCTCGCAGTCCATTATTCTCACCTAGCGTATATTGGGTAGGCAGATCCGCGCCACGCTCTGACGTAACGTAACTGATGCGCGTGGCAATTGTGTGAGAGTTAATAGCACGATTAAAAAGTTTCAGCGTGAGACCGGCAGACCACGACTGCTCATCCGAGCTCTGCAGGTTTGTATAACCATCAAAGGTGACCTTACCGAACGTCTGTGCTGGCAGAACAGACAGTCGTCTCGAACCCAATGACACCTGATCGGAAACATCGCCAGACCCTTCTGCAATGGCGGAGCCAAATGCGTAACTCGCTTCGATGAACAGTGCCGGCTCTGTTTCACTAACGTCTGCAGCGTCGCTCGTATGATCAACACCCGCCAGTAATTCAGCGGAGTAACCAAAAGACAAATCCTCTGTGAACTGCACCGAATCAACACCATTGGTTTTCTCAAAGCGGTTATTTCGATTCACTGCAACCTGAGCGCCGGCAAAGACCCTTGTATTATCAAGTGGTGCATCAACAAGTTCTGGCTGCACCCCTCTCGTAGGTTCATAACTCTTCTGATCAAACCTTAATACAGAGCCATAACGAAAATAGCGGCGATGCACAGGCGTTATACCCGGGGAATGCCCTATGGAAAGACGACGAGACGCCTCCAGAATCAGCGACTCGCTCTGCCTGGGTATTTGTGCAACAGATACCCCGTTTTCATAGTAGTCAATGTCGCTTTCAATGCTTTCCGCTTTTACGGACCAGGACAGTTTGCTAGCCAGTGTTTTGAAGGGTCGCGAAAACTGAAAATGATAGAACCGCCCTTCTTCGGTTCTTCCTGCGGAATACGCCGCGGTATGATGGCGATCAATGAAATGAATGTCGTCGTAGGCAACCGCTCCGCGCAACTGTCCGTCAGTTGTGCCGGAATAACTCAGTAGCAAGCGATCGCCGGACCCATTGACATTACGCTCACCAACGGTAAAGCCTAACTCACCAATCCCCCCCAGAAACGATCCGGAAGCACCGAATACAACAGACAAACGATCGCGCGTGTGAATATGCAACTCCGCATACTCGCTATCCAACGGCACCAGCTTCACGGCAACAGACGCGAACAACCCCATGGCTCGAAGGTTCCTCTCTAACTCCGCAACATCGGTGTTAAACACGCTTCGACCCGGTTCAAGGTCGATTTCTCGCACTATCGTTTTCTCACGCGTGGTTACGTGTAAGGCGTCTATGGCTCTATAGAGTTGTCGCGACAGGCGGTCATTCGCATCTTTATCACCCGTAACTGACGCAGAGCCGAAAATATCGCGCCGGTTAATAACGATATCGGAAAGTATGTATTGCCGAGGACCTGCTTCAACGTGGACTGACAACCTATCAGCGCTCACTGCACCATCAGCACCGGGCTGCTCGACAGCTGCGATCTCAACACCCGATAAAGAAAGGCGCGGCAAGTGGGACAGACCTGATCCGACAGTAAACAAACTGGCATCTAAATGCCGAGTTGAATCACCGACAGGCGTCACGGCACCTAACTGATTGCAAAACCCGAAAAAAAGCAGCGCGACAATTCGCATTAGCTAAAACTCACCTCCAGACCACAGAATGCATAACGCGAGCAATATTATTAAGAACAATGCTGCGCCTCTACTGTATTACGGTTAACTGGCATTATTCTTTTCATTGTTCGGCGGGAATCAGGCATCAGGGTAATTCCCACTTACACTCGACCAGCCCTGTCGGATACTCGACTCAGACAATCGAACGAGCCGGTTGGCAATCCTGCACTTGAATACCGGTGCCTGATAAGAACCACGGTCGCGGTGTTTCGCCCCCTTACTGCTTCACCATAACACCAGTCACCTGACCGGAGTTTGTAGCTTTCTGTTTCAAAACCTGCAGTTTCAATCACTACACGATCAAGTAAACAGACAAAACTGCCGCCACAACACTGGGTAGTTGGGATTGCCGATTTCAACATTACTGGGGACTGTATGTTCAATAGTTGCATCCGATGGACCTCGCCAGTTACAAAATTGAAGACCCGCTTTCTCTTACTGTTGCTCAATGCCCGATTAAACTGCGAAAGCTGTCACACACTCAACCACTACACCGTTTCGATGCCTGAACCCGGAATGCTAATGACACACGCACCAAAATGGCTGCCAGCTGCAATCGCCAGATGCGCTGTGCTTGCCATATTGTTTGTTACGTCCAACGGCGTCCATGCGAACAGCCTGATTGAGACAGCCCGGCAATTCGAAGAACGCGGCAACTATCGATCTGCTGTCGCCACCTATCAACAGTACCTGTCTGAAAGCCCTGCGAAAAGCGCTGCAACTCGTCTGGCCAGAATTAAACTACCTGTACTGCAGGAGACTATTCGTTACGGGCTGGATACGGAAGTCGTGCCATTCCTGGCTGCGCTGGACGCGAGAGCCATTGGCCTGACCGACGATGCGCTGGATCTATTGCAACAAATGATCAACACCAACGCCGGTGGACATCTGATGGACGATGCAATTTTCATGAGTGCATACGTCACCCTGATGGACCACTACAATTTTGCTAAGGCCGGCGATACCTTGCAGCAACTGATCGAAGAATACCCGGACAGCCCGTATATCGATACCTCACTGTATTCGATTGCCATTGTCAATGAACAGCAGGGCGACGTTGAGGCTGCGATCGCAACCTTAACCCGGCTTCGCGATCGGCATAACAGTTTAACGATTGCGGGCATGTCGTGGGCTAAAGACTCTTACCTGTCCCGTTTTTGGTTTGAGCGCGCCGACAATCGTATCAGGCACCTGGAAGAACATAAAAAGCAGGCATCACAACTCATCAGCATAGAGCAGGCTGTCGGTAACGGCTATCAATATCAGGCAGTAGTGCAGACAGACGGCAGAGAATTTACCCTGCTGCTAAACGAAAACCAGCTGACCACAGCCGTCAGTATTGTCAATGACCGCGGCACTCCTATCGCACCCGCTGACGTCACCACCTATAAAGGTAAAGTCCAGGGCCTGGACAATTCATGGGCACGCATCAGCATTGATAATGGCAATTTACGCGGACTGATCGCTCTGCAAAACGAACAGATCCGTCTGCGCCCGAAAACAACGGGAGGCAGTCTTGCCGACTTTCACCCTCTTTTGCTCGGTGACATCGATGGCAATCAGGCCGCAGAGCAGGATCAGGTGCTATATCCACCGGCTCTCGGTAGTTTGACGGCCCCCGGTTCAAGTAGTAATAACCTGGGCAGCCTGGATATTGGTGGCCTCGAAAGCTCGCAAAATATACTGCCCGGCAACGACCGGAGCATCAAGTCATTCGATATTGGAGCTGCCAACAATGGTGTAAGCAAGGTTGCCCGTATTGGTGTTGTCGTCGATAGTAAATTCAACAACTACTTTGCCGGCCGTGGTGTTGATGAAGCGCTTAGCATTCTCAACTCAAGTGACGGTATCTTCCGTCAGCAAATCGGTCTCGCACTGAGCGTCGCCAAGGTAATTCTGATCGAAGACACCGATATAGACCCGATGAATCTGGGCAGCGTCACGATGGAAACGATGATGCGCAATTTTCGTGAATATCGCATGGACAGCAGCGAATTTGCTGCCGCAGATATTGGTCTGGCCACACTTTTCTCAGGCAATAAGAACAGCGATTCGGCGCTGGGGCTGGCATGGATAGGCTCTGTATGCAGAAGTGATGGATTCGATGTCAGCGTCGTGTCTCCGTATTCCCTTGCCGAATTGTTGTCGACGCACGAAATCGGACATACGCTCGGTGCTCCACATGATTCGGACACTGCCTGTGCCAGCCAGACAAGCAATATTATGTGGCCATTTCTATCATCCGGCACGCAACAACAATTTTCCAGTTGCAGCAAAGATTCGGTTCAGTCTCTGATGGCGGCGAGCAGCTGTCATGTCGATGCAATCGATCTTGAAGTTGCCGTGGATCAGCTCTCGGACACGGAGGTACAGGTATCACTGACTAATCTGAACGCTTCACTCACAGCTTCAGGGGTTCAGCTGGCTGTAGAATCATCGGTGGCGACCGATCAACCACCTGCTGGCTGCTCACAATCGAGCCGCGCTGAAATCGATTGCAGGGTTTCATCACTGGATCCTTACGAGACTGCCTCATTTCAAATAGAATTGAGTCAGCCACTAATGGGTAGCGAAACCTTTCTGGCCCAAGCGGCACTACAAAGTGCTATAGACGTGGAGATTTCGAACAACGCAATTGAACTGGATGCCAATGGCAACAGCACACCGGTGAATCTGACAGGCAACACATTTACAAAAAGCCAGATTACCCAGGCGTCCAACAATTCTGGTCAAGCCGCTTCTGTAGGGGCAATGAACCCCGCAGCCTGGTTGCCACTGATACTGCTGTTAACGCTGTTTCGACGGCGAACGAAAGCCAGCTACAGATGCTCGAGGCAGTCTCGGTAACTACGACAGCTGATCAGCCAAATGCAGAAAGTCAGTGGCATGATAGTCAGTGAATTCCTGCTCTGATACGTCTTTCAAAGCATCCCGACCAAATTCGGCTGGCCGCTCTATATAGGCGGTTTGCAAGCCGCACTGACTGGCAGCTAACAAGTCATCGTGGTGGGCTGCCACAAGCATGACCTGCTCCGGCTTAACATCAAACACACCGGCCACACCGAGGTAGGTATCCGGGTGGGGTTTGTAGGCTTTAAATACCTCAGCTGACAAGATCAGATCCCACGGCAAGCCAGCGGCTTTGGCCATATCAGCCAGCAACGACAAGTTGCCATTAGACAGCGTGCAAATTGTGTATTGCTGCCGCAACCGACCCAGCCCCTGTGCCGCATCCGGCCACGCTCGCAATCGATGCCAAACCAGATTCAACTCATCTGCTTTCGCCTGATCGAGCGTGATGCCAAATTCCTCCAGCGAATCGTTTAGTGTCATTCGATGCAGGTCATCGATGCGGGTCCAGCCGAGTTCGCCGGACATTACCCTTGCCATCGCTGGCTTGTAACCCGCGCGCCAGCTTCGAGCAAACTCGGCGGCATGCACGTTTAACCCAAGCCGGTCTACTTCATCTGCGATTGAGCCATGCCAATCGACAACTGTACCGAACACATCAAATGCCAGAACCTTGGGGCTAACAACGGGCATGGGTTTTACGCCTATTTCAGGTTAGTCAGCAACATCAGCCAGGCTTACCACTAAAGGGTGCCCGCCCGGAGGTGATCATCGATTCCAGATAGTCGATTCGATCCTGCCCCCAGAACACCTCATTGTCATACACATATGACGGCGCCCCGATCACATCGATGGCAATTGCGTCCTGGGAGTTGCTATTCCTGATCTCGGTGTATTCAGGCTCCTTGGACGTAGCGACAACTGCCTCGCCGTCAAACCCTGCCTTGGTTAATAATTCCGCCAGAATGGATTCATCCGCTACCTGCCGGTCCTGGCTCCACAAGGCCTCGCCAACACTGAACAGGAAATCACCCGGATTATCACCCCTTTGCGAAAGCACGATGCAACACAGATCAGCACGCTCGGGATTAGCGGGAAAACTGTCGGGCTGCGGTATGACAGATAGGCCTCGATAGTGGCCAATTCGCTGCAATTCGAGCAAGCGATAACGCTGCCTCATCGGGGGTCGCTGCGGTGGAGGCACCGCGCCGGATGTCTTCCAGACTTCCATCAGGTTGACCGGCTTGTAGTTTATTTTTTTGTCATGCTTCTGCGCCACACTGCAAAACGCCTTGTGACCAAACCATGTAAACGGAGAAGTCGAGGTGTAGTAGTAATCTATATCTATGGCCATCAGTTCACTCTTTAATCTGTGTGAATTACAGCGAATGGACTGTCTATCATCCTTATGACGTGCGGTTAATGCAAGCACACAGAGATTGCAATACGCTACTGCTAGCGCGCTAAGGTCCGTAAGCAACCCTTTTCAGACTGCAGGCAAAGCTCTACCCCTGCAGATCAGCCCTGTATGAACACCGCTGAATCAGCCTGAATGGCAAGCTGGTGTTTTGAATATACGGCCAGTTAACATCACCATCTTGACTATTCAACGCTTTAATAGTACGGGCACCGTGGTTCAGGAAACAAGATGTTCTGCGGCCGGCTCGCTGGCACCAGTCATGTATGCCACCGCATCAGCCATCGAACAGCACCGGGGATCCACAACGCATAACCGCTTGCCGAGCCGATGTATGTGTATGCGATCAGCCACTTCAAACACATGTGGCATATTGTGCGAGATCAACACGATCGGAATTCCATTCTCACGCACTTCCTGAATCAACTCGAGCACGCGACGACTCTCCTTCACCCCCAGGGCTGCTGTTGGCTCATCGAGAATAATCAGCTTCGAGCCAAACGCCGCCGCTCGTGCAACCGCTACCCCTTGCCGCTGCCCGCCCGACAAGGTCTCGACCGACTGGCTGATGTTTTGAATGGTTGTTAGGCCAAGATTAGATAACATCTCTCTGGCGCGCTTTTCCATTTCGCTGCGATCAAGTTTAAAAAACAACTTGCCGGCAATTCCCGTTTTGCGCAATTCGCGACCGAGAAACAAATTGTCGGCGATTGATAACGCCGGTGACAAAGCGAGGTTTTGATACACCGTTTCGATACCAAACCTGCGCGCCTCCTGTGGAGAGCTAAAGCTGACTTTCTCTCCATTGACACGGATCTCACCTTCATCAACCTTGACCGCACCCGACAGCGCCTTGATCAGTGTTGACTTGCCTGCACCGTTGTCGCCGATAACGCCGAGAATCTCACCTGGCATTAAGTCAAAGTCGCAGTGATCAAGCGCAGTCACTCTGCCAAAACGCTTTACCAGACCACGGGCACTGACGATGGGCTGAGAGTTTGTGAGCTTCTGTTCCAATGCATCATACCCGCTGGCAACACCGCTCATACGGCCACCTTACGAATCCACTGATCTATAGCCACGGCAAAAATGATGAGCACCCCGATCAATAAATAGGTCCATTGCGGATCGCTGCCGACCAGGCGCAAACCAAGAGAGAATACACCAACAATCAACGCACCGAACAACATACCGGCAATCGCGCCACGCCCGCCAAACAATGAGATGCCGCCAATTACCACAGCTGTTATCGATTCAATATTTGCAAACTGACCTGCAGTCGGCGACACCGAGCCGATACGTCCAATTAACGCCCAACCGGCCAGTGCGCAAATAAAACCGGCTAATGCATAGACAGAAACCAATACACGTTTCACCCGCACACCCGATAACTCTGCTGCTTCAGGGTCATCACCGACGGCATATACATGACGACCCCAGGCCGTATGCTTTAATACATATGACAACACGACTGTCAGTACTACCATCAGGATTACCGCGTAAGTAAATACCGCCCCGCCAATCTTTATTTTCTCACCAAAGAACTGCAATAGAGGCGCCTGCTTGGCTATATCCTGAGAGCGGATAGTTTCATTAGCCGAATAGAGAAAATTAGAGGCCAGAACGATTTGCCACATACCAAGTGTGACAATAAACGGAGGCAATCTGATCCAGGCTACCAGCAAGCCATTTATTGCGCCGCAGCAGGTACCAACGGCCAGCCCGCATATCACCGCCAGCTCGGCAGGTAAACCATAGCGAAACGTAAACTGCCCCATCACCACCGACGAAAGCACCATAATCGCACCAACGGATAAATCTATACCCGCAGTGAGGATAACCAGTGCCTGCGCCGCGCCGACGATACCGACGATCGCGACTTGCTGCAGTATCAGAGTAAGGGCAAAAGGAGAGAAGAATTTCTGCCCCAGCACCAATCCAAAGATTGCTATCGAAATGATCAGAACCAACAACGGAATGGCAGCCGGTGTACGGTGCAGCCAGTGTTGAACAGACTGAATTATTCCCGGCTTGACTTCAAATTCAGCCACCGTATCGGGTGCGTTATCCAGTGGAGTTTCGTATTGTTCTGATGCCATTGACGCTTTGCCTTTCCTCACCTCAGCCAGCTTGTTCTACCACACTAACAACGGCTGCAAAAAAAAGGGCGGCAATGCCGCCCTTGATAACGTAACGACCGTGCAGCAGCGCTCAGGCAAACGCACAGACGTTTAAACAGAACTTAACCCCAACAGCGGTCGGTTCCGGTTTTGGTATCGATAGACTCGACACCGTCAACAGGCTTGTCAGTTACCAGTGCCACACCCGTATCAAAGAAGTCTTTTCCCTCAGTAGGTGCAGGCTTGACGCCGGTGTCAGCCCAGGCCTTGATGGCTTCAATACCCAGTGATGCCATCAGCAACGGGTACTGTTGCGATGTCGCGCCGATCACGCCTTCAGCGACATTGTCAACACCAGGGCAACCGCCGTCGACCGAGACAATCAGCACATCGCTTTCACGGCCGATAGATTTCAGTGCCTCGTAAGCGCCGGCCGCAGCAGGCTCATTAATGGTATAGACAACATTGATCATGGGATCTTTGGCAAGTAGATTTTCCATCGCTTTACGACCGCCTTCTTCGTTGCCAGCCGTTACATCGTTACCAACAATCCGTGCGTCATCTTCGTCGCCCCACTTGTTCGGGTCACCTAAATCAATGCCGAATCCCTGCAAGAATCCCTGATCGCGAAGAACACCAACCGATGGCTGACTAACCGCTAAATCAAGCATGCCGATTTTGGCATCGGCTGCGGCATCGCCAAGAGTCGCTGCTGCCCACTTACCAATCAGTTCACCCGCCAGAAAGTTATCTGTGGCAAACGTTGCATCGGCCGAGTCAATTGGCTCGAGCGGCGTATCCAGAGCAATAACCAGCAAACCGGCATCACGCGCCTGTTTGACTGAAGAGACGATAGCCTTGGTATCTGACGCGGTTATCAGGATTCCCTTGGCACCATCGGCGATGCAGGTTTCAATCGCCGCAACCTGACTTTCGTGGTCACCGTCGACTTTACCAGCGTAACTTTTGAGCGAAATACCGAGCTCTTCAGCCTTTGCTGTTGCACCTTCTTTCATTTTCACAAAGAAGGGATTGGTATCAGTTTTTGTAATAAGGCAGGCGGAGGTCTCCGCCAATACCGGCGCACTGAACGCCATTGGCACCAGTGCAGAAAGGGCGAGTAATTTTTTCATTGAAAGACATCCTTAAGTGATTGCGTAAATTCAAACCTATCCGATAGTTCGGGTAGAAGGTTATAAAAACACAGGATTCTGAGCCGAGTCAATAACTCGGCGTGCCTGTTTAAAATGCAGGCTGGCTGAAGCAGCGGGCTGTTACCAACATGCTTAAATCCAGTCTGTTACTTCCTATCGGGAATACACTCGTTCAGACTCTGTCAACAACCCGTGGGCCGGATGTGAAATATCTCATAAATAACCGGTAGGATACCGCACAGATACAGTGGCCCAGACGAGAAAGGAGCCAGTCAGAGAACGGATGTTCTACCGCGAACGTGTTCGCGCAGCCAGCCATGACAATCCATTTTGTTAGACAGGAATGACTCATCCAGCATCCTTCATCCATCGAAATATGAGGCTGGAAATCTCACAGCCTTGCTTCGATGCTCACCCACAGACAGGTCCTAAATGGAAAAACCACCCAGCTTGGTCTCAAGATACTCCATCATGCCTTCCCTTGCACCTTCTCGCCCAAGCCCGCTCTCTTTCATTCCGCCGAAAGGTGCAGCCGCGCTGGTAGGATTAATATCATTGATACCGATAATGCCGAAGTTTAACGCCTCGAAACTTCTCATCGCCCGAGACAGATTCTGTGTGTACACATAGGCTGCCAGACCATAGGTTGTGTCGTTGGCCATGCCAATCACATCGTCGTCATCATCGAAGGCAATAATCGGCGCAACCGGTCCAAAAGTCTCCTGACGGTAGATCAGCATATCTTCGGTAACTCCGGTTAATACTGTCGGCGTATAAAAATAACCGCTGGACAATTCAGGTGACGCTGGCCGCTGCCCGCCACACACCAGTTGGGCCCCTTTGTCCGTGGCATCGTTCACCTGGGCTTCCACCTTGGCAAGCGCGGCTTCACTAACCAACGGACCGATGGCGACACCTTCCTCCAGTCCACTGCCTACGCGCAATTTGGCAATGCGTGCGCTTAGTGTTTCGGTAAACGCCTCAAGCGATTTTCGGTGAACAAAAATACGATTCGGGCAAATACAGGCCTGTCCGGTATTTAAAAATTTCACCAACGCAGCACCCTTTGCCGCATGCACCGGATCTGCATCATCAAATACGATAAAAGGTGCATGTCCACCGAGCTCCATAGATACTCGTTTCATTTGCGGTGCCGCCGTCTGCGCTAACAACTTACCAACCGGCGTAGAGCCGGTGAAGGTTAGCTTACGAACCCTGGGGTTAGTACAAAACGCCTCACCGACAGGCTTTGGGTCCGCCGCGGTCACAAGGTTAATAACCCCGTCCGGAATACCTGCCTCTTGCAGTATTTTGAATATCTCAATTGCACACAGGGGAGTTGCCTCAGCCGGTTTTAACACGACGGTACACCCTGCTGCCAGTGCCGGCGCGAGCTTGCGTGTAATCATCGAAACCGGGTAGTTCCACGGCGTGATGGCAGCGACGACTCCAACAGCCTGGTGCTGCACAATGAAACGTTGGTCCGCTCTGGCCGACGGTATTGTTTCACCGTAATTGCGCTTTGCCTCCTCGGCAAACCACAACAGGAAATCAGCACCGTACTGAACCTCGTTGGCCGCAGCGCGCAGCGGCTTCCCCTGCTCCAGACTCATGAGCTGTGCAAGATCCGCTTTGCGTTCCAGCATAAGTTGCCAGGCACGATATAGAATTGCCGAGCGGTGATGTGCAGTCGTCGAAGACCAGGCTGGAAACGCCTGATGAGCCGCATCAATGGCAGCACTGACATCGTCGGCGTTTGCATCAACAACAGTTGCTATCTCTTCACCGGTTGCCGGGTTATAAACAGAAAATTCCGCGGCGCGCTGCAACCATTCACCACCAACGAACAAGCCAGTCTGAGACATAAGGACCCTGTGAGACGAGTAAAATTAGTCGACAATTTTACAGGAGTCTGTCGAGTACAGAAGACTGTTTTTCAGAGGCCCTGCGTGACCGACCCAGAGGCTGGCGCTGCAAAACACTGACGGACGATTGCCGATACCGATGTGTCAGTAAGAAACCAGAGACGGCGCAAAGAACGTTGCCAGACAAGGGTGCCTGTTTGCACTGCCCGCTTCAGCAGTCGATCTCACCATGCCGCGCCCCCTTGGGATTGATGCGGTTCGCGCTGCTCACCGGCACCCAACGTCCGATCGCAAAAAGACTTTTTTGCTTTGTTTTGGGCCTTCTTAAATCCAGGCTTTTCAAAAAGGAAAGCCCCGGCAGGGCACACAAAAATTATCAGCCATGCAACAGCACACCTCTTGCCAGGGCGAATTTACTAGTTACGCAACTTTTGCCCCTCGGGGTCGAACGGAGGCGCATCGAGAAGCCGTGCATGATGCGGTATGCCGAGCACCGCCACATCGTACTCCGTACCACTGACCACATGCTCTGAACGAATAAAACACAACGCCAGCGACTGCTGCACCGAGTGCCCGTATGCGCCGGAACTCACTCGCCCGACCGGTGTGCCATCCTTCAAAAAGATTGGCTCACCACCGTGGGCGTCTGCGTTAGTTGCATCAATAGACAGCATTACCAGCTTCTCGCGGGGTGGTTTTTCACTCAATGCCTGCCACACCTCCCGACCAAGAAATTCAGGCTTTGTCATTTTTATCAAACGCTCTAGACCAACCTCGTGCGGCCAGTACTCCGGCGAGTACTCACGTCCCCACGATCCATAGCCTTTTTCAATGCGCAGACTTAGCAGTGAACGACCACCGACCAGCCTTAACCCATAGCCCTTACCCTCGTCCATTAATGCGTCGAATAATGCAATCTGCTGATCGGTTGGAACGTAGATCTCCCACCCCAGGTCACCAGTAAAAGACACTCGCATCGATAATGCTTCGATGCCAGCTATGGTTAACTTTTTTGAACGCATAAACTTGAACGCATCGTTACTCAAATCTGTGTTGGTCATGCGTTGCAGCATTTCCCTCGACTTTGGACCGGCAATACTGAAACCGCACCAGTCTTCCGTTCTTGATTCGAGCGTTACTCCGGCTGGTGCCGGCACCATTTCCCAGAACCGCTGGTGATAACCCTCAGCCATACCTGAACCAAACATCCAGAAGTGGTCTTCATCGAGTTTGGTGATGGTAAAGTCGCCGGCAATACCGCCTCTTACGCCCAGCATAGGTGTCAGGCACGAACGACCTATCTCGGTTGGTACATTGTTGGCGACAATACGATCAAGCCATTCACCACAGCCCGGCCCTTTGATCTCGTATTTGGCGTAGTTAGAAACGTCGAGCATTCCAACTGAAGATCGCAATGCCTCACACTCGGCTTTTACTGATTCATGCCAATCCTGCCGTTCAAAGCCATAGTCCTCTTTTGCTTCAACTCCTTCACCGGCAAACCACAGCGGATGTTCCCATCCATAGTTGAGACCGAATACAGCCCCGTTTTCTTTTTGTCTCTCATACACCGGACGCGTCTTGAGTGGCCGCCCGGCTTCGCGCTCTTCATAAGGGAAGTGAATTTTGAACCGGTTAGCGTAACAATCGAGCGCACGAGCCTTTGTATAAGGCTTGCTCGGCCAGTCACCGAAGCGGGCCAGATCCCATGGAAACAGATCCAGTTCTGGCTCACCTTCAACTATCCACTGTGCAGCCAACAAACCCAGCCCGCCGGATTGGCTAAAACCGGGAATGATGCCATTGCAACAGAAATAGTTTTTCAGCGTTGGCACCGGCCCGAATAAGGCAGCGCTGTCAGGTGACCAGATCATCGGACCGTTGATAACCCGCTTCACTCCGGCCGAACCCAACGCGGGAATACGCTCGCAGGCACTTTCAAGGTTGTCGGAAATTCGATCCAGATCATCCGGCAACAATTCATGACCGAAATCCAGCGGGGTGCCATCTTCGGCCCAGAATCGACCATCTTTCTCATAGGCGCCGACCAACAGCCCATTGCCTTCCTGGCGCAGATAGAACTCGGCGTCACGATCTGCAATTGACGGCAGGCGCCTGCCAGCCGCAACTATTTCCGGAATATCTTCAGTTACAAAGTACTGATGCTCCATCGGGATCAGCGGCAGCTCAAGACCGGCCAGACGCCCGACCTCGCGTCCCCACAATCCCGCCGCGTTTATCAGCACTTCTGTGTGAATGGTTCCTGCGGGTGTCACCACATCCCAGGTGCCGTCAGCGCGTTGATTGGTTTCGACCACCGGCGTAAACCGATGAATCTCGGCACCGTTATTTCGCGCTCCCTTGGCGTAGGCATGGGTGACACCCGACGGATCAACGTTACCGCCGTCAGGCTCGAACATCGCACAGCGGATACCATCTGTGTTCAGCAGAGGGTGCAGATCCCTCGCCTCCTGCAACGACATTTCATGAAACTCCACATCGAAGTAGCGTGCCTTTGCAGCCTGCATCCGCAACTGATGCTCACGGTCTTTGGTTTGTGCCAGATAAATAGAACCAGGCTGGAAAATACCGCAGCCCTGCCCGGTCTCGGCCTCCAGCTCCTTGTAAATTTTGATCGTGTAGTACTGCAGCTTGGAAATATTGTTGTTGTCATGCAGCCCGTGTATGCCCGCTGCCGCATGCCAGGTGGAACCTGACGTCAGCTCATCGCGCTCCAGGAGCATGACATCTTTCCAACCCAGCTTGGTCAGGTGGTAGAGAATGCTGCAACCAACCAGACCACCGCCGATCACCACAGCACGCGTTTCGGTGTTCATATCCTAAAGCCTCGAATTTGGATCATTGACAGTTCTGATTGTGCAGCACTGAACGCCAGCGATTGGCAACAGGGGCGACCTGCCTTGCCGTGTTAGCGCATGACAGCAGCCTCAGATGCTTAACATTCAAATCAGAAAAGTGGCACAAACCGCTGCCGAGCGCTGTCTGCGCCCGGGAAAGAAGGGAGTATAGTAACGAGAATCAGTAAAGCAGGTTGGCCGAAAATCTACAGCCGGCACAGATCAGTTTTGTCGATATTGCTGACAGTAGCGCATCAGTCCGGTAGTGGAGCTATCATGCTCGCCAATATTTCCGCTCTCCAGCTCGCTCAATACCGCCGCTGCCAACTGTTTACCCAGTTCGACCCCCCACTGGTCGAACGAGTTTATGCCCCAGATTTTGCCCTGCACAAAGACCTTGTGCTCGTACAGAGCAATCAACGAACCCAAAGCCGCTGGCGTAAGTTGTTCAACCATTATTGTGTTAGTCGGCCGATTACCGGTAAATACTTTGTGTGGCGCTAGCTTGCCTATTTCATCATCTGTCATGCCGCTGTCGCGCAGTTCCATTTCAACCTGAGATCGGCTTTTGCCTGTCATTAGCGCTTCAGTTTGTGCGATACAATTGGCCAGCAACATTGAATGATGAGAGCCGGACTCATTGCAGCTTCTGGCGGCAGTTATAAAGTCAACGGGGATCAGATCACTGCCTTGATGAATCAACTGGAAAAACGCATGCTGACCATTGGTTCCAGGTTCGCCCCACAGTACCGCACCCGTTGCAGTATCTACTGGCTGGCCGTCGATGCGAACCTGCTTGCCGTTGCTTTCCATATCGAGCTGTTGCAGATAAGCAGGAAACCGATGCAGATACTGATCGTAGGGGGCAACTACCTGAGAGCGGGCTCCGAAAAAATTGCCGTACCAAACGCCAAGCAATGCCAATATCACTGGCAGGTTGCGATGAGTTTCCGCTGTGGCAAAGTGCTGGTCCATGGCATGGGCGCCAGCCAGCATTTGATCAAAGTTGTCGTTGCCTATGGATAAGCGAATTGCCAGCCCGATGCTCGACCACAATGAGTATCTGCCGCCCACCCAATCCCAAAATCGAAACATGTTGGCAACGTCGATTCCAAAATCGGCCACAGCAGATTCGTTGGTCGACACTGCGACAAAATGTTTCGCTATATCTGATTCGTTGCCACTTTCCAAAAACCAGTTACGCGCTGTATGTGCGTTCGCCAGTGTTTCCTGCGTGGTAAACGTTTTCGATGCAACGATAAACAATGTCGTGTCTGCATCGAGACCGGATAGCGCCTCGGTGATATGCGTACCATCTACGTTGCTCACAAACCGAAATTCGAGTGAACGCTGTTGCCAGGGCTTCAATGCCTCACAAACCATTAACGGACCCAGGTCAGATCCGCCGATACCGATGTTCACAACAGTTTTAATCGGCTTGCCGGTATAGCCGAGCCACTCGCCACTTCGTACCTTGTCAACAAACTCGGCGGCCTGCCTCGCTACCTTGTGGACGTCTGCGACGACATCAACTCCGTCTACAACGAGAGATTGATCAGCAGGCATACGTAACGCGCTATGCAGCACTGAACGATCTTCCGTTGCATTTATTCGATCGCCGCGAAACATCGCAGCGGCGTGATCGGCAATACCAACCTCGTCAGCTAATGCCAGTAATAGCTGCAGAGTTTTTTTATTGACCCTGTTTTTCGAATAGTCAAGCAGTATGCCGCAGGCTTGTACCGAGAATTCGTTAAACCGATCGGGATTATCAGCGAACAGATTCACCATCTGTTCACCTTTAATTTCGGCGTAGTGGCTCTGCAGCGCCTGCCACTCGGATAACTCAGTCAAAGTCTTCATCGCATACCTGCGTCGGGCCGGATTTTTTGCGCAAAGTGATACAACACCAAACTACGCCTTATTGTCAAGATTGGTTTTTTAGCTTCCAGATATCGCGTTCGTATTCCGCAATGGTTCTGTCAGAGGAGAACTTCCCACTTTTGGCGGTATTCAAAATACTCATGGTAGTCCATCGTTCCGTATCATTATAGGCCTCTGCCGCGACCTGCTGAGCATCAACATAGCTTCTGAAATCAGCCGCAACCATCCACGGATCGTGCGGATCACGAATACTGCTTGCGATGCCATCGAAGATTCCAGGCTCGAATTGATTGAAATGGCCGCTCTCTATCAGCTTCATGACTCGGGAAAAGCCCTCGTCACCAGCAATAATAGATGACGGATCATAGCTGGCTTTTTGTTGCTGCACTTCTTCTTCACTTAAGCCAAACAGAAAGAAATTGTCGTCACCCACTTCCTGACGAATTTCTATATTAGCACCATCAAGCGTACCTATGGTGACAGCACCATTCATCATGAACTTCATATTACCGGTACCAGACGCCTCTTTACCCGCCGTCGATACCTGCTCTGACAGATCGGTACCAGCACAGATAACTTCCATAGCCGACACCCGATAGTTCGGGATAAATGCCAGACGTAACATAGTACCGACTTGCGGATCAGTGTTCACCAGTTTCGCTACATTGTTAACCAATTTGATAATTTGCTTGGCCATCACATAACCCGGTGCAGCCTTGCCACCAATCAACACAGAACGAGGTGCCCAGTTGGCGGTGTCGCCCTGTTTGATTCGGTCGTACAGATAAATTACATGTAATACATTGAGCAGCTGGCGCTTGTACTCGTGTATACGTTTTACCTGCACATCAAACATACTTTCAACACCAAACTCGACGCCACAATCCCTTTTGACCATGTCAGCCAAACGCTTCTTGTTAGCAAGCTTTACCTGGCGCCATTCCGTACGAAAGGCCTGGTCATCGACATAGTTCTCGAGACGATTTAGCTCATCAAGGCTGGTAATCCAGTTCGTGCCAATAGTCTTATCCAGGAGCGTACGCAGTTGCGGGTTGCATGCCGCCATCCAGCGTCGCGGAGTTACCCCATTGGTTTTGTTATTGAACTTGTCAGGCCACAGTTGGTTAAAATCATTGAACAACCCCTGCTTTAACAGATCAGTGTGCAACGCTGCAACGCCGTTCACCGAGAAGCTGCCAGCGATTGCCAGATAGGCCATTCGTACCTGCGGATCAGGCCCCTCTTCAATGATAGACATGCGCCGTTGCCGATCGGTATCTCCCGGCCACTTCATGGAGACTTCGTGCAGAAAGCGTGCATTGATTTCAAAAATGATATCCACTACGCGTGGCAACAATCGACGCAACAAACTCACTGACCATCGTTCCAGCGCCTCGGGCAACAAGGTGTGGTTGGTATACGCCATGGTTGCAGAAGTGATCTCCCAGGCACGGCTCCAGCTCAGTTCATATTCATCCAGCAGCAAACGCATCAACTCGGGCACAGCAACGCTCGGATGCGTATCGTTCAATTGAAAGCAGTTTTTTGCGGCAAAGTTGTCGAAATTGTTACCGTGTATGGCAACCCATTGGGCAAGTACATCCTGCAAACTGGCAGAAGCAAGGAAGTACTGCTGGCGCAACCGCAGCTCTTTACCGTTCTCGCTACTGTCGTTCGGGTACAGCACCATAGAGATGTGCTCAGCCTCGTTCTTGCCGGCAACCGATTCCGGATAACGGCCGGCGTTAAACTCGCCCAGTTCGAACTCATCCGAGGCTGACGCCTTCCACAGGCGAAGTGTGTTAACAGTGTTGTTTTCAAAGCCCGGCACCGGCGTATCGTGAGGCACTGCCAACACAGTTTCTGTATCAACCCAACGGACACGCGAAGCACCTTCAGCGTCAACAAAGAACTCACTACGACCACTAAACTTTACGCGCTGAGTATCCTGCGGGCGTTTCACCTCCCACACGTAACCATTACGCAACCAGCGGTCAGGCTCTTCCACCTGCGCGCCGTCAGCGATGTCCTGTCGGAACATACCGTACTCGTAGCGTATGCCGTACCCAACCACGGGCAGATCGAGCGTCGCACAACTATCGAGAAAACAAGCAGCCAGTCTGCCAAGACCGCCATTGCCAAGGCCGGCATCGGCCTCCTGCTCTGCTACCGCTTCGAGCTCCACCCCATAGCCATACAACGCCTCTTTGACCGCATCTTCAAGATCCAGATTGAGCAGCGCATTGCCAAGCGCGCGCCCCATCAGAAACTCCAGGGACAGGTAATAGGCACGCTTGCAACCGGATTCAGCATGACGCTGTCGGGTCGCAGTCCAGCGCTCCATCATTCTGTCACGCACAGTCAAGGCCAATGCCTCGTAGCGTTCGAGATCTTCAACCGCCTCGACCTGGACCCCGAGCGTATGCCCGAGATGGCGTCGGAAATCATGGTCTATCGCAGCACCATTCATATCCAGTGGAGCCAACGCTTTCACCTTACCCATCTAAAACTCCGGTTTTTACCTGATTTTTCTAACTATGATCTTTCCGGGTGCCACACGCATATACCAGTACGGAAGATGCGGCAACGATTATTTTGCTGTTCTTGTCGACGTCCGCCAACGTATTCTCTGGTACCGCATCAGCGGCAAGAGGCGCCGCGGTATTTAGTTTGCACTGCCACTGTCCGCTTTCAAGAGCCGGTGGAACCGAGTATTCAATAGACTCACGGCTCGCATTAAATATCATGAACAAACGGCGCCCTGTTTGTTTATCCGTTAACAACAGGCCAACACAGCGCGCAAACGATTCGCCCCATTGCGCAGCGGACATGTGATCCCCTGCCGGGTTCAGCCACTGAATCTGTACGGTTTCTCGCTCCGTGTTATCAGTGGCACTCTCGTCTGACGCATGCACAAACTGCCTGTGCCGCAACAAAGGCTCATCGCGGCGTAAGTTTACCAAGCGACAAACAAAGTCGAAAAATTCCGATTCTTTATCAAGTAGCGACCAATCGAGATGATTTATTTCATTATTTTGGCAATAGGCGTTGTTATTACCTTGTTGCGTCCGCCCCATCTCATCACCAGACAGCAGTAAAGGTACTCCCTGTGACAGCAGCAGCGTAGCCAGCATATTGCGCCGCTGCCTATCCCTGAAGTCGTTGATAGATTTATCTTCAGTCGGTCCTTCGGCGCCATAGTTTTCACTGAAATTTGCATGGTGGCCATCAGCGTTGTCTTCACCATTGGCCTCGTTGTGGCGGTCACGATAGGACACGGTATCCATTAGTGTGAAGCCATCGTGTGTTGTTATAAAGTTCACACTTGACCATGGGCCCCGACCACTGTGATCGAACACGTCACTGGAACCGTGAATTCTCTTTGCGAGCTCCGGCAGCATTGAGTCATCTCCACGCCAGAACCGCCGCAGGGTATCCCGGTAGCGATCATTCCACTCTGACCAGCCAGCAGGAAAAGCACCCAGTTGATAGCCTCCGGGTCCAATGTCCCAGGGCTCTGCTATCAATTTGACCCGCGACAACACCGGGTCCTGCTGTACTGCATCAAGAAATCCTCCGCGAAGATCGAAACCACTGTCCTCACGAGCCAGGGTCGTGGCAAGATCAAAGCGGAAGCCATCGATATGCATGTCGGTTACCCAGTAGCGCAAACTGTCCATCACCATTTGCAACACTCGCGGATGACTAAGGTTTACCGTATTGCCGCAGCCTGTATCATTGATATAGTAGCGTTTGTTATCCGGATTCAAACGATAGTATGAGTGATTATCTATTCCTTTAAGTGACAGTGTAGGCCCGCGCTGATCACCCTCACAACTGTGGTTGTAGACTACGTCCAGTATCACCTCCAGGCCAGCATCGTGCAGTCTGCGCACCATATGCTTCACTTCTGCAAGTGCGGTAGACGAGCCGGCGGATCGGGCGTGTGCGGAAAAATAGCGCTGTTCCGGTGCAAAATAGTTCAGCGTGCTGTAGCCCCAATAATTTGTTAGCCCCTTGTCAACCAAAAATCGGTCATCGACAAAGTGATGAACGGGCATTAATTCCACGCTGGTAATACCGAGTGCTTTCAGATGATCAATTGCCAGTGGGTGGGCCATTGCCGCATACGTACCGCGGAGTTCTTCAGCAATACCCTCGTGCATTAACGTATAACCGCCAACGTGGCACTCATAAAACACAGCGTCACTGGGATGTATCTCCGGCTTACGATCTGCCCCCCAGGTAAATGCCGGGTCGACAACCACCGACTTCGGCATGACTCGGGAATTGTCACGTCTGTCGAAAGACAGATCCTCTCTCGGGCTGCTGCTTTTGTAGCCGAGATGAGCATCCGACCACTTCAGTTCCCCGTCAATAAGTCTGGCGTAGGGATCAATGAGCAGCTTATTTGGATTGAAGCGATGACCACGCTCAGGCTCGTAGGGGCCATGAACCCGATAGCCATAGCGCATCCCTGGCAGACAGTCGGGTACATACCCGTTCCAGATATTATTGCTGCAGTCCGGCAGAGAGAAGCGCGCTATCTCGCGCTTGCCGGTATCATCGTAAAGGCATAGCTCTACCCGCTCCGCATGCTCCGAGAACAGTGCGAAATTAACACCCCTGCCGTCCCACGTGGCACCCAGCGTATGCGAGTACCCGGAAACAATTGTTAAATCACTGCGATGATCGCTTTGAGCTGCCTTGCGCGCCAAATGCCTGGAAGACCGGTCATTACTGGAAAAAGAAGTCGACAAGCTGGCAGCCCCATGCGGGTACGTTGAAGGAATAACCCGGAGGGGTCTGTAAGATCAGGCGTCACTGAGTTGACATCTGGTGGTGGCATCACATTTTCTTTGGCTACTATTGGTATCGACCCACCAGACGCAATATTTACTCGGCAGCAACTGTACTCTAAACCGCCGATCACATGAACCTGGTTTCCAAAGGAAAAGATTGAAAAACTATTACCGTCACTCTCCCGGCAACCGTAACTACCAGGGTCAGGCAGGCGGGCAAACTGATACTTCAGCGATCAACCGAGGCATGTTGTCTGCGCTGATTACTTGTTGCCTGCTGTGGTTGCCACCCACTTTCGCAACAGCCGGCAGCTTCGTCAAAGCTGACTGCAGCGACTTTATCAACGAACGCCCGTCACGGGTAACCTGTGGCTTTTTCAGTCTGCCTGTGAATCATGATAACCAGGTTGCCGCCGATGACGCAGCGCACAACACCAGCTCATCTGATTCGCTCGATACATCGGCAGCGAGCAACAATCACAATACTCCCGAAAATAGCACGGACAACGCCTCAAATCAGACTGTTTTGATTCCGGTAATGATTGCACGCTCTACCCGGGGCCTGAGCGAGACACGCGATGCAGCAGTGCTCATTCCGGGAGGCGGAGGCCCCGGGGCCGGCATGGGATTCGGCTACAGCTATGAACCCGGCGAATTTCTGCAATCATATGAAACGCTCAGACAGGCGGGTATTGATGTCGTTATTGTTGACCAACGCGGTGCCGGTTTTTCCACCCCGCGTCTGACCTGCGGGGAAAGTCTTGTTGCGTTTGAGTCGATGCTTGGCATAAAACGCACCATCGAAGAAGAGCTGAGCGCTTACCAGTCGGCCATTGTGTCGTGTCGCAAGCGATTGCAGCAAGAGCATATCGACGTTCAGCATTTCG
This sequence comes from uncultured Granulosicoccaceae bacterium, assembly GCA_937957915.1. Classification (GTDB taxonomy): domain Bacteria; phylum Pseudomonadota; class Gammaproteobacteria; order Granulosicoccales; family Granulosicoccaceae. The sequence continues at coordinate 74,870 of CALGNZ010000027.1, forward strand.
ACACTAGACAGTCGGCACTTGATTTCCTGGCGATTATGCATGAGCTCGACTACCCGACGTGGTTTACTATCGCTACCTCGTATGCAACCACTATAGCGCAGGCCATGCAGGCATTGCAGAGCAACGCCTTTGATCGAATTGTGCTGGACTCACCTGTACCTCTGCACTACCAGCATCCGATCACCTGGGAGCGAACTAAAAGTGCCATCGTTGAATCGATCAACAGATGTGCAGGCTTAAACAGCTGCGCGAGCCGGTACCCGGGTTTGCAGCACAAGCTCGATACCATACTGACAGCTGCTGCTGCCGAGCCGTACCTGATCAGGATCAGAGTGTATGACGATAATAGCAACACCAGTATCAAGACAGTTGTCGCAGACGATACGACGCTACTCTCTATCCTCGGTACAGCCGTCTATTACAACGAACACATCAGCGAATTACCCCGGGTAATTACCGGGCTACACAATGGTCTTGTCCAATCGTTAAACGGCTTTGCTGAAACCTATTGGTACCAATCGTACGATGACACCTATGCAGACGGCCTTAATCTGACCGTACATTGCAAGGAGCGACAAACACTCGAAGACAGATATATCGCCTCGCGACCTGATTTCTACGACAGTCTTTCAGCCGCTTCGCTGCTGCTTCTACAGTCGCAACAGAAACTCTGCGCCAGCTGGGGTGTCGCCGCAGCACCTCAGGCACTACCGACACTTCAATCAAGCACCAGTACGTTAATTTTAGCCGGAGCGCTCGACCCGGTTATCAGTATTGAAGACATTGAAAATACAGCAAACTACTTTACCAATGTTTCAGTGGAAACTATGGCCGGAGCCGGCCACTCAGTCTGGTATCAGCACGAATGTGCGAGAACACGGGTTATAGAATTTCTGACCAGCACTCGTGAGATGACCGCCGAGTCGTCAGCAGCCGACTGCGATGCCGCAATACCCGGCTTCAAGTGACGTGTGCGCGCCACGAGGATCATTCCCACTGCGGCAAAGCCCTGCAACATTCCAACTGTTAGCTACCAATCGCAACGCAACGCATTTGCACCTGTATTTGCTCTACCCGTGTTTAATCAGTTTTAAGATTGATCGAGGAAGCGGGTCAGCGCGCCATGAACAGGCATCCCTGCCTGACAACAGTGCGCCACACCAGGGCGAATTTTCCTAACCCGCCTCAATCACCTTGCCACCAAGCGAGACAATCATGGCACTGATATCACGGCCAGCCTCTTTTACCTTTTCTGTGTCAGTACCACGCGCCACCAATGCCAGCCTGCCTGCAACACCTTCCTTGCCGGGGTAGCTGCCGAACTCAATCGAAGACCCGTACTTTTCCTGTAGCGCTTCAAGCGGCGCGGATATTGTTCCCTCACCCAAGTCACACTGTACTGACACGCTGGATAGCATCGAGCCTCGTCTCAGGTCGGGCAGTACATTCTCTAACATCGCCTGCATGATTTTGGGCACACCCGCCATCACGTGAACATTCTCGACAACAAAGCCCGGGGCTACTGACACCGGGTTATCAATCAAGGTACCGCCTTCTGGCACATTGGCCATCCGCATTCTTGCCGGGTTCGCGTCGTGACCACGGCTTTTGAAATAGTCCTGTAGTAATTTAACAGCCTGTGGATGCTGCAACAGTGGCCGGCCAAACGCATCAGCCACGCATTGAGCGGTGATATCATCGTGCGTCGGTCCGATACCACCAGTCGTAAACAGGTAGTCGTACGAGGCGCGCAAAGTATTGATAGCATCCACAATGGCGGCGCTATCGTCCGCCACAATTCTCGCTTCGCAAACTCGCACTCCGATGGACCCGAGTCGCTCGGCAATTGTTTTTAGATTGATATCCTGTGTTCGGCCAGCCAGTAACTCGTTACCAATCATCAACACCGCGGCTGTTGGGTTATCGTTCACGGGATATATACTCCTTCATTGCAGGGTTAGCATTATCGCCCATAACCGGGCTTTGCAGCAGTTTAGTGTGCAGAGCCCGATGCACTGGACACCAGTAAAAAGTAACGGTTGACCACCGCCACCAAATAGCCCACGGAAACGCAGCATTGACAGAGCAGCTACCAGAGATCGCCCAACTGCAGCAGTTATTCTCAGCGCATAGCCCCGCCCTGGTTTTAACTGGTGCCGGTATCAGTACTGACTCTGGTATACCAGCCTATCGGGACGATGACGGCCAGTGGATTCATAGCAAACCGGTTCAGGCAACAGATTTCTATAATAAAGAGCATATCAGGAAGCGCTATTGGCTGCGTAGTATGTTGGGATGGTCAAGAATCCAGTCTGCCAAACCAAACAAGACCCATCATACTCTGGCTCAGTTTGAACAAAATAAGCTGATCCAGTGCATCATCACACAAAATGTCGACAACCTTCATCAACGCGCAGACAGCCAGCATGTGGTCGATTTACACGGCAATCTGCAATCCGTTATCTGCTTGCAATGCCATGCTCAATTGCCACGTCAGGAAGTACAAACAAGGCTACAGGCGGTAAACTCACACATTGATTTGCACGGTGCCACCATTGGCCCGGACGGTGATGCTGTCGCACCAAATCTCGACACACTACTCGCCTCATTCAATGTCATTGATTGCCCTGGTTGTGGCGGCACCCTAAAACCAGACGTGGTTTTTTTTGGAGAAAACGTACCAGCCACTCGTGTTAACTATTGCATGGACCAGCTCGAACAATCCTCAATGTTACTCTGTATCGGAACTTCGCTAACGGTCTTCTCCGGGTTTCGTTTTTGTCGTGCTGCCAGACAGCAGGGTATTCCTATCGTTATTATCAACAAAGGTAAAACACGCGCCGACAATCTGGCCGACTGCATTGTCAATGCAAGTTGCGCAACAGCGCTGGGCCAACTTCACGATCTGCTCTAACGTAAAGTAATCTGCAGTCCCTCAATATCACCACGCGCTCTGGAAGCGGATATGACAACCGATCACCACACCGTCATAGAACTGGATGAGACTTCACAGTTGCATTACATCGAGGCATTTATTGCGAGAGAAAATGCAGAACGTTTGTTTAACCACTGTTTGCAGAATTGCCCGTGGGAACAATCAAAAATACGGCTTTTTGGCAAAAACATTCCAATTCCTCGACTGAACGCATGGTACGGAGACACGGGCTATACCTACTCCGGCACGTCATTCGAGGCCAGCGCATGGACTGCTGAATTGCTGGCAATCAAACACAAAATAGAACAAACCTCAAAATTGACGCTTAACAGTGTCCTCGCCAATCTCTATCGCGATGGTAACGACAGCATGGGATGGCACAGTGATGACGAGAAATCATTGGGCATTAAGCCCCAAATCGCATCGCTAAGCCTGGGCGCAAGCCGTCGTTTCGTACTTCGAGACAAAAAAAACAAAACCCAAAAGCGTGAAATAGTCCTAACTAATGGCAGTTTGCTGTTGATGCTCGGCAACACACAACTGAACTGGCAGCACAGCCTGCCAAAGTCAACCAGGGTCCGCAATCCGCGCATTAATCTCACCTTCAGAAAGTGCGATGGCACCTAGAACCAACTGAATACAATCACTATTTTCGACGGAGCTTTTCAATCACTTCTATTCAGTGACCCTTTAACGCATCGCGCTTATCAGTCAGTTAATACGCAACCTTGCCGCCGACCAGGATGCTGATGGCAATCAGCGCCACCTTGATTTAAACACCGACTCCCCCCACGTTACGGCAACTCGACGGGTACATACTCCACAAGCCTCGGCAGATATCAGCAACAACTGTTGAGCCATTTTCCAGAGAGTGGCATCACGCTGGTGAACGATACGAGTTAAGTCAGGCCTGGACATTGCTGTTGTAACGGCAGGATTAGTTTCCCGGAGGGCTTATACGCTCTATTCTCAAGGATGAGGAATGCACATTGGACAGGTGGTTCGATTGGACACGCGCTTGGCGACGTGATTCGCAAAAAAGCAGCCACACGCTGCTGGCAGCCACTTTGGGTTGCTTTCTCATTGGCACCACTACCGCTGATGATACTGAAATCTACTTTAACGCAGAAAGCGTCCCCCCTAACGTTTTGTTTATTGTCGATGTCTCGGGCTCGATGAACTGGACAGACAATTCACCACTCCCCGATATTGCAGACAATGTACTTTGGCTTGACGCCAATGATAAACGTACTCTGCTTGATGCAGACGGCGACTCTGCCAGCAACCGCTGGAGATTCTCAGGTTCAGTTGCACAATGGCGCGACAAATCAGGAAACAACAACCACCTGACCGGGACTTCAGCGACACTGGGCAATATTAACGGGCGCAGTACCGTTCGATTTACCCGAGACACCATGCAGGGCCCCGATGTTTTTGGCGGCAGTATGGACGAGGCGACTATTTTTCTTGTGCAGCAGGAAAACGCATCAAGCAATAACTTCTTTTTGAATTTTAACGGCAACAACTCATCGTCCGGGGGTCGCGTAAGTTTTCACACACCGTGGGGCAACAGAAACTGGTACTGGGATGCAGGCCCACATAGCAGTCAACGCTCCTTCATCAAAAAGCCAACTGAAGTCGGTGATGTCACTCAAGTTACCGCCTATAAAACGGTTGCCGGAAACGAGAATGGAATTATTCTCAACAATGGTGCTTACAAAGCTACAGATGCGGGTGCGAACGCCGCTGCCACATCCGGTGGCGTATACATCGGGAGAGGTACGACAGATCATGAACTCGCTGAGTTACTTGTCTATGACCGTTATTTAAGCGAATCAGAGATCAAACAGGTTCAGGACTATCTGGACAAGAAATGGCGCACGCGGCTGGAGCGATTAAAAGTTGCACTCAACTCATTGCTCAGCACAGCAGAGGGTTTTAATGCAGGTTTAATTACCTATTCAAGCTACGCTCGAGGACAGTTCAGCCTGCGCGATGAAATTAAACCAATCGAACAATCAAAAGACTCGGTTATCGCCCACATCAATGAACTGTACGCAAGCGGTGGCACGCCAACACAGAGCGCCATGTTCGAGGGCATGCGCTACTATCGTGGAGAGTCACCAATGGCTATGGGCGGCCTGACCAGCTCTGGGCCCCCTCCCACGGTACAGTGCCAAAGCAACCATATTGTACTACTGACTGATGGAGAGCCCTACGGCGGATCATCGTGGCCATCTATTGGAAATTATATAGGCAGTAATTGCGCAAACAATCGTGGAGACAACGCCCCCCGTGGCAACTGCGGAATTGAACTAGCACAATATATGAAAGACAACGATCACTATCCATCGGTAAGGGGAGTGAACAACATCACGACTCACACAATCGGGCTTAGTCTGGATATGGATTGGCTTGGCGATATGGCCGCAGCGGGTGGCGGTGGCTACTATTCGGTGGGTACTTCGGATCAGCTGCTATCAGCGTTTGAGTCAATCATGGATGCTGCGTTTGAGCAATCCACAACATTTGTAGCACCTGCGGTCACAATTGATCAGTTTAGTCGGCTGTCACACCGAGATGATACCTATCTGGCATTGTTTCAACCCACTCAGACTATGAGATGGCCTGGAAACCTTAAACGATACAGTTTCACCGGTGACCCACCGGCAATTCGTGATCAAAACAATCTGCGCGTGCTAGACACCAGCACGGGCATATTCAGAGATGACTCCCATAGCTTCTGGAGCGATACGCCCGATGGCAACGGAATCGGTCGTGGCGGAGCCGCAAGCAAGTTCGACATTGCCACGCGCACCGTCACAACGTATACAGGAGGTGGTACCCACTATCTGATGGACAACAGAAACCGCGTACACGAGGATAACTCGGAATCGCTTGGCAACTGGATTAACCTACAGGGAGCAGCACTTAAAAACGTACTGTCCTGGGCAAGAGGCGTTGATGTCGATGACGAAGACAACGACGGCTCAACTACCGATACACGCAATCAAATGGGAGATCCACTGCACTCCTATCCTGCGATCCTTACCTACGGGGGTACCTCCGACGATCCCGATTCCGTAGTTTTTGTCGGCACCAACGAAGGTTATCTTCATGCATTTGACAGCCGGGACGGAACTGAATTGTACTCGTTCATTCCTCCGGAACTGCTGGGCAACCTGCCAACGTTTTACGAGAACGAAACTGGCTATACCAGACCCTACGGCCTCGATGGCGATCTGACCCTGTGGGTCGATGATAAGAACCAAAACGGGTTACTGGACGTTGCATCAGAGCACGCTTATCTTTATATCGGCATGCGCCGTGGCGGCAGAAACTACTACGCGCTCGATGTTACAGATAAAGCTAATCCGAAATACCTTTGGACCATAAAGGGCGGCAGCGATCAGGATTTCGAAAACCTGGGCCAGTCATGGTCAAAACCCGTCAAAACAAAAATCATGGTCGCCGGGCAACCCAGGGATGTTCTGATCTTTGGCGGCGGCTACGATACAACACAGGACCATGCCACGACCCGATCTGCAGACACCACAGGGAACACTTTATTTATTGTTGATGCACTCGACGGTTCACTGATATGGAAGGCAAGAGCAGCTGATAATCCTAACTATGTACCAATGATCTACAGCATGCCTTCAGACCCCCGTGTCGTGGACATTAACGGAGATGGCAATGCCGATCAGATCTATATTGGTGACATGGGCGGACAGGTTTGGCGTTTCGATGTTAACGACAGCAGCGCCGCTGAGTTAATCTCTGGTGGTTTGGTGGCTGATCTTGCCGCAGATGACGAAGAAAATAACAGACGGTTTTTTTACCCGCCAGATGTTTCACTGGTAGCACAAGACGGATACTACTATCTATCTTTGGCCATCGGCTCAGGGAATCGGGCGCATCCATTAGGCAGGAGCGTCAATAACCGATTTTACATGATACGACAGAACGATATTCACAGCGCACCCGCGGGATACGGCGCTATCGATACTCCCGCTACTGCCAGTCAGTCAGCCAGCTATCGCCCTATCACAGAGGCAGATCTTTATAACGCCACGGCTAATGATGTCGACAGCTCTAACAATGAAGTTTCAATTGCTGCCAAAGGGGCATTAGAAGATTCGCTTGGCTGGCTGCTCTATGTTGAGGACAGTGGCGAAAAGGTGCTCGGCTCATCCGCCACAATCGACAACCGTATTGTGTTCGCGACTTATATTCCTGATACGGCCGGTCAGTCAGATGATATTTGCAAACCAGCCACAGGCGGCAATCGCGCCTATGTGGTTAGTCTGTTCGACGCATCACCGGTCGATGGCACTGACCCCTCCAATCGGTATCAGGACATTCAACAACCCGGGATCGCAGGCACGGTCTCTGTGATCATAGACAGTGGTAGTGAAGCCGGTTCTGAGGGCACCTGGTCTGTCAACGCAATAGTTGCACTCGATCCGATCGAAATTCCGGCAGTCCCACTTACAAAGCGAACCTACTGGTCTGAGTACCCGGACTACTGATCGCGCTGTTGCATACCTGCCACCACTGCGCTATAGCGTCGGCAACTAAAGGATCAAGGTTGTGGAAATCTCTGTCGGCAGGAGTTGTCACTGTGAGCAGAGGTAGCGCCGCAGACGCCAAACAAATGCCAGCCCTGTCAACCGCGTATTAACTCTGCCAGATTCGTGCTGACTGCCAGAGCGAAATAAGTGCCGGAGCCGGAATACAAGAGAGGTTTAAGCGGTGAATAGCAGGTGAAGAATGGCGCGCCCGGAAGGATTCGAACCTCCGACCGCCTGGTTCGTAGCCAGGTACTCTATCCAGCTGAGCTACGGGCGCACCGAACCGCCGATTATGAAGTCTAATAGTGCTGCGGTCAAGGCATGCTGAAATTAAAGTTGTATCAAGCCAGCATGCCATCTGGCCGAGTTGAATTCAGACAGTGTTGAATTCAGGCCGTACTAATTTAGGAAGTGTGGCGAATTTTGGGAATACGACGAAGGCCGCAAGGTAGTAGTGGCGGAGAGAGAGGGATTCGAACCCTCGATGGAGCTATAAACCCCATACTCCCTTAGCAGGGGAGCGCCTTCAGCCGCTCGGCCATCTCTCCGTCGGTACTAGTAGAAGCTTATCCCGAACCAGAATAAAGTCAACTGAAATGATGGGAAGTATTCAAAAAAAATTTCTCCGACGGGTGTCGGAGTATTGACTGGTGGCGATTGCCACCACCAGCGACATCAATAGCGTGGTTACTTAAAAAAGATTTGTTAGTCTTTCAACGCATGCAGTCGGGCATCCAGTCGGGCTTACAATCAGGCGTTGCCGACGTTATCTGACTGCTCTTCCACGATGTCATCCTGAGATTCAGGTTCACTGGCATCAGCTACCGGTGCCGCTGCATAGGCTGCCTGTTGCTCACGCTTTATACGCTCGTAGATTTCTTCACGGTGTACTGCTACTTCTTTTGGCGCGTTCACTCCGATCCTCACCTGATTGCCTTTGACGCCGAGGACTGTCACTGTGACCTCGTCGCCGATCATAAGTGTCTCGCCCACGCGTCGAGTAAGTATTAACATGGTTGCTCCATATTCATCTGTGTCCAGCGGTTTCCCGCATCGGATTTCGTTCCAAAAACTAGCGAGACATAGCTACATACAGAGAATATACCCTGAAATTGCCCGGATTGCCGCCAAATTCGATATCGTTTACAGGGATTAACATTCCCGAAAATACCTGCGCGCGCATTTCACCATTACTGTCAGGCTTGTGCTAATTCAAAAACGTCATGCAGCGTTCTAACACCCAACTCTAAATACTTTTCATCGACGACAACGGAGATTTTTATCTCTGACGTAGAGATCATCAGAATATTTATGGCTTCGTCTGCGAGTGCCGAGAACATTTTACTGGCGATGCCAGCGTGTGATCGCATACCGACGCCAACCACAGATACTTTGGCAATGTCGGTTCTGCCGCTGACATCAACTGCCCCTAGCTCGGCTGCACGAGCTTTGCATATCTCCATTGTTCTGTCGTAGTCGGTACGATTCACCGTAAAGGTAAAGTCAGTCACATTATCGCCAGATATATTCTGCAGAATCATGTCGACTTCAATATTGGCATCGGCGACTGGCCCCAGTATCTGGTACGCAATACCCGGTTTATCCGGCACACCCAGTACGGTGATCTGTGCCTCGTCGCGATTGAACGCGATTCCGGAAATCAAAGCCTGTTCCACAGGATTATCCTCATCAATTGTAATTAGCGTACCGTCACCTTCTTTAAATGAAGAGAGTACACGCAAGGTCACGTTATATTTACCGGCAAATTCAACCGCCCTGATCTGCAGCACCTTGGAGCCGAGGCTGGCCATTTCCAGCATTTCTTCAAAAGTGATGCGATCCATCTTGCGAGCATTGGGCACCACCCGCGGGTCAGTGGTATAGACACCATCGACATCGGTATAAATTTGACATTCGTCGGCTTTCAGTGCCGCTGCCATGGCGACAGCAGACGTATCAGACCCACCCCGCCCGAGTGTTGTCACTCGTCCTTCGTTGCTGATGCCCTGGAACCCGGCAATCACCGCCACCATGCCATTGTTCAAATCAGCCATTACCGCATCGGTATCGATGTCGGTAATGCGGGCCTTGTTGTGTGAGTCATCGGTCAGTATGCCGGCCTGTGCGCCTGTATACGAACGAGCGTCCTGACCCAACTCTTTCAACGCCATGCACAACAACGCCATGGTTACCTGCTCACCGGTAGATACCAGCACATCCATTTCTCTGGGTAACGGGCGCTTACTCATCTCTGCTGACAACCCTATCAGGCGATTGGTTTCGCCTGACATCGCCGATACCACCACAGCCACTTTATGACCGGCATCTACCGTTCGTTTGACGCGCTCGGCTACTGCCTTGATGCGATCTGTCGTGCCAACAGAGGTTCCACCATATTTTTGTACGATCAGGCTCATGATTTTTCTAACTGGTCAGTGATCCAGGCCGGTACTGAGGCGAGAGCTGCTGCCAGATTTTCCGGTTGTGTTCCACCCGCCTGTGCAAGGTCTGGCCGCCCACCGCCTTTTCCACCGACCTGAGTGGCAACGTGGTTGATCAAATCTCCGGCTTTAATTCGATCAGTCGCATCCTTGCTGACACCTGCGATTAATCGAACCTTGCCTTCAGACTTAGCTGCAAGCACAACTGCGGCCGTGCCCAGCTTGTCTTTTATCTTGTCTACAGAGTCACGCAGGGCTTTCGCATCAGCGTTTTCAATTTCAACAGCGAGCACCTTGATACCATTAATTTCTATCGCATCTGCAATCAGTGAATCACCGGCCTTCGCTGCCAACTGCGATTTTAAACGATCGAGTTCGCGGCTAAGCTCGCGGTTTTGTTCGGCGAGTTGCACAACGCGCGGCCCTACCTTATCGACCGAGGTTTTTAAGGTACCAGCTATCTCTGCAAGTTTTACATGTTCACTGACTGTGAATTCAACTGCCGCCGCGCCCGTTACCGCCTCCACTCGACGCACACCGGCAGCAACACCAGTCTCGCCAGTGACACGGAATGCCCCTATGTCTCCACACGCATTCACATGGGTACCACCGCACAGTTCTATCGAATGCTCACCCAGCTCAACGACGCGCACTCGCTCGCCGTACTTTTCGCCAAACAGTGCCGTAGCACCCTTGTCGATGGCTTCGTCCATCGCCATTTCTTCGGTGCTCGAATGATGGTTAGCACGCACCTGTTCGTTAACCCAGGTTTCAATTTCCATTAACTGCGATTGCGATACCGGCTCACCGTGAGAAAAGTCAAAGCGCAGGTACGCCGGTGTTACCAGCGAGCCCTTCTGCTGCACGTGATCACCGAGTGAGTTGCGCAGCGATGCATGCAGAAGGTGTGTCGCAGAATGATTTTTTACTGTGGCATCGCGACGGGTCTTATCTATTTCTGCATTAATGGTATCGCCAATTTTGACTGTGCCACTGAGCAGCCGACCGATGTGCAGAATCGCATTGCCACTTTTTTGCGTATCGGCGACTGAGAACTCGGCGCCGGCCGCCCCCCTGAGCATGCCGGTATCACCTACCTGACCACCGGACTCTGCATAGAAAGGTGTATTGTCGAGAATAACGATTGCAACGCTGGCATCTGTAAGCGCTGCACTGTCAAGTGTCTCTACCGGTTTGCCATCGACAAAAAGTTCAGTTATGCGCCCGTCACCCTGCGACGCTGTGTAGCCACTGAATGTTGAATGGCTGTCGACGCTGACGGTCAACTCAGCTGATGCGCTGAACTGACTGGCTGCACGCGCGCGAGCTCGCTGCGCTTCCATTTGCACTTCAAATCCGGTCTCATCAATTTTCAGCTCTTGCTCTCTTGCTATATCAGCAGTGAGATCGAGCGGAAAACCATAAGTGTCATAGAGTTTGAACACGACATCACCGGGCACTGTGTCTCCAGACATGCCAGCGATGTTGTCCTGCAGAATTTTCATCCCCTGACTCAGGGTTTCGGCAAAGCGCACCTCCTCGGCTAGCAACGCCGCCTCAACCTGATCACGTGCTTGCACTAATTCCGGATAGGCGGCTCCCATCTGCTCGACTAACGGCGTGACCAGCTTGTGAAAAAATGAGTCGGTAGCACCCAGCTTGTGGCCATGACGCGCGGCGCGCCTGATGATTCGTCTCAAAACGTATCCGCGACCTTCGTTGGACGGCAGCACCCCGTCGACAATCATGAATGCACACGAGCGTATGTGGTCAGCAATAACATTCAATGACGGGCTGTTGTCATCGGTGGTACCGGTAACTTCTTTAACTGCCTTCAATAAGCCGGTAAAAAGATCAATGTCGTAATTGTTGTGTACGTGCTGTAAAACGGCAGCGATGCGCTCAAGCCCCATACCAGTATCAACGCTGGGCTTTGGCAACGGTGTTAAGGTGCCATCTGCCGAGCGATCAAATTGCATGAACACAAGATTCCAGATCTCGATGTAGCGATCTCCATCTTCGTCAGCAGTGCCCGGTGGCCCTCCCCATACATCGGGTCCATGATCGTAGAAAATCTCGGAACAAGGCCCGCACGGGCCGGTATCGCCCATCTGCCAGAAATTATCTTTCGCACCAATCCGTGCTATTCGATCCTCGGGCACGCCAATTTTTTTTGCCCATAGATCGTAGGCTTCATCATCTTCTTCAAAAACCGTCACCCACAGTTTGTCAGCTGGCAAACCCAGATTGTCGGTTAGAAACTCCCAGGCAAAGCGAATTGCGTCTTCCTTAAAGTAATCTCCAAAGCTGAAGTTACCCAGCATCTCGAAAAAGGTGTGGTGACGAGCGGTATAACCTACGTTTTCTAAATCGTTGTGCTTGCCCCCTGCCCGCACGCAGCGCTGCGATGTGGTTGCACGATTGTAGCTTCGCTTCTCAAGCCCGAGAAACAAATCCTTGAACTGCACCATGCCTGCATTAGTGAAAAGCAATGTTGCATCATTGCCAGGCACCAACGGACTCGACGGCACAATTTCATGGCCATTTTCTTCAAAGTATTTGAGAAAACGATTTCTTATCTCAGAGGTAGTTAACATGTTTGCAGTCAGAGAGTTGTGGGAGCCTGTAAGCATCAGCTCCAGCCGGGACAAAAGTAAAGTTCGGTAGTCTACCCGGTACCGGGCTCGAGACTTGATTCAGCGTTCGCTTCCACCAGGTCGGCCATTCGGTTTACCGCAGAAATGATCTGGTCGGGATTGTAACCCCGATTCTGCAAGAAACGTTGCATTTTGGCTCGAATCTTTTGGCTTCGCACATTCTCGGCACGAACCGCCGATGAGAACTTTTTCGTCAATGCCGCCTCTGCGTTGTCATGCCAGTTGACATCCGCAGCTTCTAAAGCCAGCAGCATGACGTCACCGGTCACACCACGTGATTGCAATTCAGACCGAATTTTTGTCTCACCAAACCCACGATTAATACGGCTGCGTACGTACACTTCGGCAAAACGCTCGTCGCTTTGCAAATTTCGCTCAGCAAAATCATCGAGCACAGTCTCTATGAAATCTGCCGGGTACTCATACTCACGCCGCTTGAGCTTATCTTTCAGTTCAGCTCGACTGTGCTCACGTCTGGCAAGTAATTCCATCGCTTTGTCGCGAACGGTCGCAAGTGTGACCTCTGCTTTCGCAGAATCAGGGTTAGTATCTTCTGTGTCTGTTTCAACTGGCGCATCGCCTGACTTGCCGCTGCTCTTTCTGTCAGGCTCTCTGTTCTTTTTTGCCATAGTATAGGATTGCACAAAGCGTGGTGCCACGATCGAGAGCCGCGCTACTCCTGCCACTGTCGACAGACGCGGATATGCAAAAACCTGCCGATACAACCACAGCACCCTGACTAAGGTTGCGTGCTGTAATGGTCTGGATGTTTCGGCGCCGAACGCATAGGCCACCATGAGGCCGCCACGCAAGACAGGTGGCGGTCCTCTCGATTGAACGTTTTTTAGCGGATGCCTCGCAAATCGAAAACTAGCTGGCCTCGGGCTCTTCTGCTTCTTCTACCGCCTGTTCGGGCTTTGCCAACAACATGTTACGCAGATTTGTGTTTATCTCGTCGGTGATGTGAGGGTTCTCTCTGAGGTGGTTTCTTACGTTCTCTTTACCCTGCCCAACGCGGTCACCGTTGTAGCTGTACCACGCACCGGACTTTTCAATGAGACCGTGTTTGACACCAAGGTCTATGATTTCCCCCTCGTGCGAGGTTCCTTCACCGTAGAGTATCTCAAACTCTGCCTGCTTGAATGGTGGCGCCATTTTGTTCTTGACGACTTTGACTCGAGTATCGTTGCCAATTACTTCATCGCCCTTTTTGATCGCACCTATTCGTCTGATGTCGAGCCGCACGGATGAGTAGAACTTAAGAGCGTTACCACCGGTGGTGGTTTCCGGACTGCCGAACATGACACCAATCTTCATGCGAATCTGGTTGATGAAAATAACCAGTGTGTTTGAGCGCTTGATGTTGGCAGTCAGTTTACGCAGCGCCTGAGACATCAATCGGGCGTGCAGCCCCACATGGGAATCCCCCATGTCGCCCTCGATTTCAGCTTTTGGTGTCAGTGCGGCAACCGAGTCAACAACAATGACATCAACCGCACACGATCTGACCAGCATATCGGTGATCTCAAGCGCCTGATCACCGGTATCCGGTTGCGACACAAGCATGTCATCAACGTTAACACCGAGTTTTTCGGCATAGCCAGGATCAAGTGCGTGCTCGGCGTCGATAAATGCCGCGGTTCCACCTGCCTTCTGACACTCGGCAATAGCCTGTAGCGTCAGGGTGGTTTTACCGGAAGATTCCGGTCCATAAATCTCTACGACACGCCCCTGAGGCAGGCCACCTATACCCAACGCTATGTCGAGCGTGAGAGAACCTGTTGAAACAACGTCAATATCACGATTGATCGGTGAATCACCCATGCGCATGACTGCGCCTTTGCCAAATTGCTTTTCAATTTGACCCAATGCTGCGCTGAGCGCTTTTTTTCTGTTGTCGTCCACGTATCAAACTCCTGCGGTTACTACTGTGCCTACTACTAAATCAGTGTCGGGGATTTGCGTTTGTGATGGTTCACGTGCTCGCCAGGGGTGACATTTCAGCTCACCCGCGGTCGCTAAAAACGGCCACATGACCAAACCACAATTATCGCACAAAGATCGAGCTTGTCCCACCACAGATGGTAGTTATTTAACGATTTGCACGCTATACGCTGTGGTTTACGCTTGAGTTGCATCAGTATTGATACAGTCAATTAATCCCCGCAATGCCTCTTCAACGGTGCGCTGTCGAATTTCATCGCGATTACCTGGAAACAGGAACTGCTGTTGTCTGACGCCAGCGGGCCCTGCCCATGCAATCCACACCGTCCCCACTGGCTTCTCCACGGAACCGCCACCCGGACCAGCAACACCACTCACAGCACAGGCAATAGTTGCATTGCTGCGACTAACCGCCCCAAGCGCCATTTCGGAAACAGTTGCAGAACTGACGGCTCCACTGCCGTCAAGCGTTGCGCTGTCGACCCCCAGCATTTGCATTTTCGCGTTGTTGCTGTAGGTGACAAAACCACAGTCAAACCAGTCCGAACTGCCAGCCAGGTTAGTCATGCTGGCGGCAATCATACCGCCCGTGCACGACTCAGCAGTGGCGACCATCTGACGGGCAGACCTGCACAATACCGCCAGTTGCTGCGCTAAATCACGCTGCAGTGTTGTTGCAAACCCATCTACTTCCTCAGTCATGAAACGTTCACCATTTTTTATCAGTACTAAACCACAGGAGCCAACGTCATTCACTTTAGATAATCACATTGGCACTCACATCGAGAGAGGTAAATTCGCTCTCAGCCAGTTTGTGCATAAAAAAGGCTGCCCCTGGAACTGGAACCCGACCGAACAACCAGCGGTGCAATTGTAGTCAATCAACAATGCGCAACGACACCGGCATTCGGTACAATAGCAGGGATGAACACAGCAACGCCTACAGCACCTGCAGCTACCACCAAACAGACACCGATGATGCGGCAATATCTCGGTATCAAAGCAGAGTATCCGGATACTTTGGTGTTTTATCGTATGGGCGATTTTTACGAGTTGTTCTTTGACGATGCCAGGCGCGCATCGGAGCTGCTTTCGATTACGCTAACTGCACGGGGCCACGCAGGTGGAGAGCCCATTCCGATGGCTGGTGTGCCCCATCATTCGGTCGAGAATTACCTGGCTAAACTGGTTTCCAGAGGAGAGTCAGTTGCACTGTGCGAGCAAATAGGCGACCCGGCCACCAGTAAAGGACCCGTCGAGCGCCAGATTGTAAGAGTACTGACACCTGGCACTGTTACCGATGATGCACTGCTTGACGCTGGCAGACCGTGCCTGCTGACTGCAGTCAACCTGAACCCGTCGAACAACCGCGTACCCTCTTTTGGCATTGCCAGCGTCGACCTGTCCAACGGCACTATCTTTGTCACCGAAGTTTCGTCGACTCAGGAACTCCATACCGAGTTATCACGACTACAACCGGCAGAACTGCTGGTCGCAGAAGAGCACCACGACAGATCCGGCTTTCAACAAAATCTGGTTACAAAGCCAAGACCTGGCTGGCATTTCGATTCGGCCAGCGCCAAAGAGCGCCTTTGCAAGCAGTTCGGCACCCTGGATCTTCGCGGTTTTGGCTGTGAAGAGTTACCACAGGCCATCGGTGCCGCCGGCTGTCTGCTGCAATATGTGCAGGAGACGCATCGCGGCAACCCGCCTCATCTGGCGGGCATCACCACTGAATCGGCTAAAGAGGCACTCACCCTTGATGCAGCCACGCGCCGCAATCTGGAAATCGACAGCAGCATTACCGGCCAGGATGACGCGACGCTCAGAGCGCTGATCGATAAAACCTGTACCAGTATGGGTGGCAGGCTTTTATCTCGATGGCTGAATCGGCCACTGAGAGATCATCGGCAACTACAAGCCCGCTTCGACAGCATTGATGTGCTGATAGCCTCAGCCGAACTACCCGATAAACTGAAAGATTCGCTTCAGGGTATTGCTGACCTCGAGAGAATACTGGCGCGTATCTCTATCCGAACAGCTCGACCCAGAGATCTTTTAAGCCTGCGCAACGGACTACTTCGATTGCCTGACTTGCACCGGTTACTGACTGACAGCACGGCCGCAACTGATGCGCTGTTAATGAATATCTCAGATTGCATTCAGGACTTTCATAGCGAAACACAACTGCTCAACGAAGCCCTGGCCGATGATTCGCCGGCATTGCTAAAAGATGGCGGCGTTATCCGCGATGGCTTTGACGAAAAACTGGATGAATACAGAACCCTGAGCCAAAACGCAGATGGCTACCTGACTCAACTTGAAGTGCGAGAGAAAGACCGAACTGGCATCTCAACACTAAAGGTCGGGTACAACCGCGTGCACGGGTATTACATTGAAATCTCAAAAGCAAGCGCTGCAACAGTACCTACCGAGTACACGCGTCGGCAAACACTCAAAGGAGCCGAACGCTATATCACTGAAGAACTTAAAGAATTCGAAGATAAGGTTCTATCAGCAAAAGAACGCGCCATGCAGCGGGAAAAAACACTCTACGACGACCTGCTGACAACACTGCTGGAGAGTCTAGCCGGCCTCAAGCAAGCGGCCGCAGCGCTGGCAGAACTGGATGTACTGCGCAATATGGCAGAGCGCTCAACAACGCTGAACTGGTGTCGTCCATCATTCACTGACGAGCGCATCATTCGCTACGATGGTGGCAGGCACCCGGTCATTGAAGCCTCACTCGACAGACCATTCGTGGCAAACGATCTGCACCTCGATCCAAAACGCCGCATGCTGCTAATTACCGGGCCTAACATGGGCGGTAAGTCCACCTACATGAGGCAAACCGCACTGATCGTGCTGCTCGCGCACATCGGCAGCCACGTGCCGGCCCAGTCCTGTGAACTGGGCCCGATCGATCGTATCTTTACGCGTATTGGCGCATCGGACGATCTGGCCAGCGGGCGCTCGACGTTCATGGTCGAAATGACTGAGGCAGCTGACATTCTGCACAACGCCACGGACCAGAGCCTGGTTCTGATGGATGAAATTGGCCGCGGTACCAGCACCTATGACGGACTCTCTCTGGCCTGGGCGTGTGCGGAGAAACTGGCCAGCGGCAACCGCGCCATGACACTTTTCTCTACACATTACTTTGAATTGACCGAACTAGCCAATGAGCAAAACGGCATAGGCAACGTGCATCTGGATGCGGTTGAACACAATGAAGAAATCGTGTTTATGCACAATGTGAAAGCAGGTGCCGCCAGTAAAAGTTACGGTTTGCAGGTTGCCAGACTCGCGGGTCTGCCGGCCAATGTCCTGACTGAGGCAAAAGCGCGCCTGCACGAACTGGAAACAAAAACACACAATTCAGCAGCGCCACCTGCACCCAGCCAACAGCTCGGCCTGTTCGACACAGCGGCTGACACTGAATTAAGCGACTACCTCAAACTGTTGAAAGTAGACAACATTTCCCCCAGAGAAGCACTTGATCATCTGTACGAACTGGTCAAACTGCTCGATTGAACCACCTGCTCAGAAACATTTGCATGACCTGTTCTGATGAGAAAAAGCCGCAAGCGTGATACCTTCCCCTGATGCCAAAATTTAGCAAAGTAGGTTTAATCGCAAAGAGTGGTGATCTCAGCGTATCGGAAACCCTGAACGACGTTCATAACCTGTTACAGGAGATGGGCTTGTCCGTAATACTGGACTCCAGTACTCGCGGTTTACTGGGTGGGCCGGTAACCGTCGACCTCACCACTATCGGACAGGAGTGTGACCTCGCGGTCGTCATCGGCGGAGACGGAACACTGCTGCATGCAGCACGTGAACTGGTGGACGCTAATGTCCCGCTCGTTGGTGTCAATCGCGGACGGCTGGGCTTTCTGGTTGATGTCTCCCCGGAAGACAAACTCCACGAACTCACCGAAATAATTCTGGGCGAGTACATCGAAGAGCATCGGCTGATGCTGAATTGCCAGTTACTACGCAATGATGAACCGATCCACCAGTCACTGGCATTTAATGACATGGTGATGCGCACCAAAAACGTGTTGCAAATCATTGAGTTCGAAATTTCAATCAACGACAGCTTTGTTCTCAGCCAGCGGGCTGACGGAATCATCGTGGCGTCGCCGTCAGGCTCTACTGCCTATTCACTGTCAAGCGGAGGGCCGATCGTCAATCCAAATCTCAATGCGGTCGTCGTACAGCCTATCTGTCCACACACCCTCAGCAGCCGCCCACTAGTGGTTAGCGCAGAGTCGCAAATTCGAGTGCTGGTTACCGAGCGAAAACCGGTATCTGCACAAATGGTTTGTGACGGACAAGTGTATATAGATCTGCAAAACGACGATATCATAGAAGTTCGCAAGCACAGCAAGTCAATCCGAATTTTGCATCCCGCGAACTACGATTATCACCACATTTTGCGCGAGAAACTTAATTGGGGCTGATAGCAATTGACACCTCCAGGCTTTAAAATTCAACGGCTAGCAGCATTTGTATACACACAGCGAGCGGCTGTAAATCATCCATCGATAACAGTGAGCGCCCCCACTGGTATCGTCAGCATTAACTCGAATTAGTCGACAGCGATTTGTCGATAGCAGGTACGAAATGCTCACCGAGTTGCAGGTCAAAGACTTCGCGATAATTACCAGCAGCACCCTACAGTTGTCGAAAGGCATGACTACCCTGACCGGTGAAACCGGCGCTGGCAAATCCATTTTGCTCGGGGCACTCGGCCTGGTACTTGGTGACAGAGCGTCAACCACCACTGTTCGCGATGGTGCCGACCGCGCCGACATAGCAGCCGTATTTGATGTCAAAGGTTGCAGTGAAGCGACTGAGTGGCTCAATGACCACGCCATGGATCAGGACAACGAATGCATACTCAGGCGCGTGGTCACTCGCGATGGCAAATCGAGAGCATTTATCAACGGCACACCGGTCACGATAAAAAACCTGCGTGAATTGTCGCGCAAGCTAATCAACATACACGGCCAGCACGACCATCAGTTAATGACGCTGTCAGACACACAGCGAGCTATCCTCGATGACTTTGGTGAATGCGATACCTTGCTCGCAAGCGTTGCACAGCACTGGCAGGCATGGACCGCAAAGAAGCGCGAACTCGACACAATAACCAGCCGCTTGCAAGCCCGCAGCGACAGACTCGATACCCTGCGCTATCAGCTACAGGAGTTCAGTAATCTCAACCTGGCGGGTATCGATTTCGCTGCCGTAGACCAGGAACACAAACGACTCTCTAACACTACGTTGTTAGGCGAGCTTTGCAGCCAGGCGATGGAAATTCTGCAAGACGGCAATCAGGCATTACTGAGCCAGTTGGCACAGGTTGGCGGCGTTGTTGATCAACTCACCTCCAACGATGATTCAATCCGTGACGTTGGAGAGTTACTGGCCTCTGCCCGAATTCAACTGGAAGAAGCAGTAGACACCCTGAGGCAGTACCAGCACACCATCGAACCGCAACCGGAACGGTTACGCGACTTAGACTCCCTGCTCTCCGGCGCACACCAGTTAGGCAAAAAGCATCAGTGCGACCTTACAAGCCTCGCGTCTCTGGAGTCCAGACTGCGTGACGAATTTGACGATTTGCAATCAATAGATGATTCCATTGAATCCATAGAAACAGACCTGGCTACATTCGCAGACAGCCATGCTAAATCTGCAGCCAAACTGACAGCCAAAAGAAACAAGGCGTCAGTCCAGCTCTCAAAGCACCTTACTCAGGCAATGCAAACGCTGGGCATGAAAGGCGGTAAGTTCGATATTGAAGTGTCACCTCGTAAACTTGAAAACCCCTCGGCCAACGGCAACGACCTTGTTGTATTTAAAGTGAGCGCCAACCCGGGTGCGGCGCCACGCCCCATGACCGATGTTGCCTCGGGTGGCGAACTGTCACGGCTTAGCCTGGCGGTACAACTTATTACGTCAGCCAGGCATCGCGTACCGACTCTGATTTTTGATGAAGTAGACACCGGCGTTGGTGGGGGTGTTGCCGAAACAGTTGGCCAGCAACTCCGACAACTTGGTGATCGTTGCCAGGTACTTTGCGTCACGCACTTGCCACAGGTGGCGGCACAGGGCCATACCCATATAAAAGTATCCAAAAAATCCAGTGACAATAAAACACTGGCTGAATCCAGAGTACTGACCGATGACGAGTCTCTGGAAGAAATAGCAAGAATGCTCGGCGGTGTAAAAATCACCAAGCGCACACGGGATCACGCGGGCGAAATGCTCGCCAGCGCTCGCAGCCAAAACCCGACCCGGAGTTCGAAAAATAGCTCCGATCCGGACTCAGAAGCCAATCCAGAACCAATTCCAGAGTCGAAGTCGGCCAAGTCGACAAAACCCCGTAAGAAAAAGAAAAAAACATCAAAGACCTGAAGCACCGTGCTTTTGCGGACGATAGGGCTACCAGGAGGCTGTCTGAGAATCAGGGTCGTAGCGTGGGCGTGAAATTTTAAGTCAGATATTTCGATAAAAAGAGGCGAATAGTCATTCATATTTATCGGAATAGCTGGCCAAAAGATCGCGTCCGCGGTAGATCATTGGTTCTCGAACAGCCTCCCAGGCGCACACCGTTGAGCTTGCGCCACAGCAGTCTTTGTTGGTAATTCGATCAGCCGCCGGCAGACGAATTACCGTCCAGCTAACAAACGGATCGTGTGGCCTGCAGGCGATATCATTCTGCTCCTGCTCACCGCCGAGATCACTGTCTTGCCACGACACAATACATTCGTTGTTACGCTAGTCCTTGCTGTGCTGACTCTGTCTGGCTGTGGTTCCTGGTGGCTGCCAAGGCCGCATCGGCTGGAGATCCAGCAAGGCAACATCATGTCGACTGAAGCGATAGCGCAGGTTGCAGCGGGAATGAGCAAAATTGAAGTGATCAATATCATCGGCAAACCCATCACCACAAGCGTCTTCAACGACGAGCGCTGGGACTACATCTACAGCTTGAATCGCTCCGGTGGTAAACCAAAGAGCAAACGATTTACCGTTTTCTTCAAAGACGACATTGTTTACAGAGTTGAAAATGACGGCTTTGAGTTAAACTCCGAAACCAACAGCTAACGTTTTTCGCGCTGTGTCTTTGCTCTGGAACGGCGGGCTTCCATTGGGTCAATCACCAGAGAGCGGTATAGCTCTACACGATCGCCATCCTGCAATTCATCTGCGTAGGAAACACGCACGCCATAAATGCCAACCGCGGTCTCATCAACGGTTACCTCCTCAAATTTCTCCGTGAAACCTGACGCCAGCACCGCGTCCCTGACAACCGCACCTTCGGCAAGGTCCAGCTGTTTCACCCACTGTTTTTCAGGTAGCGCATAAACTATTTCGACATTCACGTGCAATCCTCGTGGTCGGCCTCAATTACCCTGTAAACCTTGCCCTCGTAAGCTGCCCTGCACGCTAGAACTTTGCTGCCGTGCATTTCTGGACACACCACATTCACCGGGTGGGCAGTGTCTATCCGAATTGTTGATTAGCTCGCCTGACGAAAGCATCGACCATTCGCGAACAAATTTCATTGAACACCGGGCTCAGGGTTCGCTGCAGCAGCATGCCGGCAAAATGAAAATCGATTTCAAATGTGACCCGGCAACCCTGGTCCCCAATATCAGCAAAAAGCCATTGCCCTTCCAGCTTCTTAAATGGCCCGTCAATCAGAGACATCTTGATTGTTTCTCCGTCGGCCAACATATTGCGAGTGGTGAACTGCTGATTAAGCGGGCCCTTTTTCATTTTTACCCGGGCCACTTTAAAGTCAGCCCCGCTGTCTAACGTCATGGCCTCAGCACACCAGGGCAAAAACTCCGGATAAGAGTCAACATCGTTGACCAGGTCGAACATATTTTTTGCGCTGTGCGGAACCAGCGCAGATCGTTGCAGGCTTGGCATCTAATATTTATTCTGCGGTAAAAGGTATACTGTCGAGATATGGCTAAACCAAAGAAAAAGAAGGGTGACAAAGGATCGTCCCGCATAGCGACCAACAAGCGTGCCCGATACGATTATCTGATTGAAGATACCTTCGAGGGCGGACTTGTTTTGGAAGGATGGGAAGTCAAAAGCCTGCGTGAAGGCAGAGTGCAATTGTCGGAAAGCTACGTCATGATTCGCAATAGCGAAGCGTGGCTGTATGGCTGCCACATTACGCCCCTGCTTTCGGCCTCGACCCACGTTGTGGCACGACCGGTGCGCGATCGAAAAATTCTTTTGCACCGTAACGAGCTGAGCAAACTTGTCGGCCAGGTCGAGCGCAAGGGCTTTACCCTGGTGCCACTGAATCTGTACTGGAAGCGATCGAAGGTCAAACTTGAAATTGGTTTGGCAAAAGGCAAAAAAACGCACGACAAACGCGCAACGGAGAAAGCTCGAGACTGGGCCAGAGAAAAAGAACGAGTGATGAAAAACCACTAGCCTGCAGACCGCCCGCGTGTAAGGTCGCAAAAGCTGCTAACAGTTACATGCACACTACACGCACCCAGTTGTGTAGTGGCTGGTACCTGGCGAGAAGCCTTGCACAACGGTGCCAGCGCGCTCGATCCGACTCTGAGTATTGCGCGTGTCAACCGGCGGACCAGACACAGCCGTTAGCACTTTCTTTTTGAAGTTTTTCCAGCCAGGCAGCATGCGCCTTCTGCTCTGCTTCATTTGCCTGCAACACCATCTGAGGGGGGTATTGTTGCGGATCTATCGTCAACTCTGTCGAATCTGAATTGTTGTCCTGCGCAATATCGAGATCAAAACCAAGTGATGACTGCCCCCCGGTCATGCGTAAGTAGACTTCCGCCAGTATCTCCGCATCAAGTAAAGCGCCGTGAAGCTGCCGACGCGAGTTATCGATATCCAGTCGTTTGCACAGCGCATCCAGGCTATTGCGCTGCCCGGGAAATTGCTTTCTCGCCAACATCAGTGAGTCAGTTACCGCATCACAAATTAACTCCATCCGCGTGTTGGCGTTGCAGAGTCGAAATTCGTAATCGAGAAATGACACATCAAATGCGGCGTTATGAATGATCACTTCCGCCCCTTCCACAAATTCAAGAAAGGCATCGGCCACCTCTGCAAAGCGCGGTTTGTCCTGCAGAAACTCTGCACTGATGCCGTGCACTTCAAGTGCTCCGGCGTCAATCGCCCGGTCAGGCTGAATGTACTGATGGTAGTGGTTGCCGGTCAGTTTTCTATCGACTATTTCCACGCCACCGATTTCGATTATTCGATGGTTTTCGGAAATCTCCAGCCCTGTAGTCTCTGTGTCCAGTACTATCTGACGCATCTCAATTAAGCACTCGGTGTTGATCGACGCATTTGTCGTATTGCGGTGAATCGGATCAAGCCAGCTAGGCCAGCTCATCAATGCCACGATTGGCTAATTCATCGACTCGCTCGTTATCTACATCGCCACTATGGCCTTTCACCCAGCGCCAATCTATTTCGTGCTGCACAGCAAGCTTGTCGAGTTGCCTCCAAAGATCAGCGTTCGCTACCGGTTTCCGGGCACTGTTGATCCAGCCATTTTTTTTCCAGTTACCGATCCATTCGGTTATACCTTTACGAACATACTGCGAATCCGTTGTCAGCGTTACTTTGCTCGGACGTTTCAGCGCTGCCAGACCCTGAATTGCTGCGGTTAATTCCATGCGATTATTGGTAGTCTCTGACTCACCACCATACAGTTCCTTTTCCTGGCCCTGGCTCTTCAGCAGCACACCCCAACCACCAGGCCCCGGATTACCACGGCATGCACCATCGGTGTAAATTTCCACCTTTGTCTGTCCAGCACGGATTTCAGCCACGTAAATCGTACCGTGTACTTTCTACTTGGAATGATCGTCTTCATGAGGGGTGCCGGATCTATTGACCGCTGTGCGCGAAGAACGCTGCGCAAATGCACCTGTCACCAACCGCCCTTGTGGTCTCATCCATCTCTGCCGAGATAATGTCATCGGCATCGATTGCTTGCGCGCGTGAATCAGATATACCCCACCGACAAACCCAAGGAAGCGCTGCGTATACTCGAGGTATCGGGTGCGCCTGAGAATCCCCGGTCTGTCGATCGGCGGGCGCAGAAACACTGTTTCGGCGGTGACGATCCGAAAGCCAAGAACGGACAGCCAGTCCTGGATTCGAGCGCGGCTGTAGGTATTCCCGTTCCATGGCACAGAGCGCCCGAAAGATCTACGCAGACCAAATTGACTGTACGGGTTAAAGCCCATCAGCAGCAGGTGGCCATCAGCGGTTAACACGCGATCTGCTTCGCGCAGCGCGCCGTGAGGATTTGCGCAGAATTCGAGCGAGTGAGGAAAAAACACCAGGTTCATGCGATCGCTGCTAATTGGCAGATGCTCCAGCTCGCCAGAGATCTGGGCACTGGTGGTTTCCGCGTAACTGTCAATCACAATTCTGCGGTGCAACCCGGCACTGCCCAATAGCTCTCTGTGCGGGGCTATCTGCCCCACCTGAAGCCCCTGATAACCGAAGATTCCGGGCAAAATATCGTCGCATTTTGCGCTGACAGTATCGAGCACGGCGTCGCCGAGGCTGGTCTGATACCACTCTCGTAATGCAGGCTGCGCCTCGGCCCAGCTGGGCCCTGATTTGCGGAAAATTTCCATGCCTCAACTATACTCCATTTTCAGTGGTACATCTCCCCCGCCATTGTCGACTCAGCAATAGACAATATAGATAAAGCGCTCTGTCGACAATACGGATAAATCAAGGTTACAGCACACATTGCTTACTTCGTTCAAACACTCGGCGGGCACCTTGTCCAGCCTATCGCGCCTGCTTTTTTGCGTGGCAGCACTTGGATTCTGCATGCCCACACCAGGCAAGCATTTTGGTGAGCAAATCTATTCGCAGGAAAGCCAGCCAGCGCACCACGCAGGGGTAACCAATTCACTCGTCAGTTTCTCGGAGTCCGTGCGCAGTATCAGCGAACGCAGTGGTCCACCAGGCGCTTTCCGTCCAGTCGAGGACCTGCAAATACTGCCCTTGAGCCACCACAGCTTATGGAACCGATTGCGCGATGGCTTCGAGTTCTCAGAGCTCGAGCACCCGAAAATCGACCTGCAGATCGAGTTTTTACAAAACGGAATGCGTTCCCTGCAAGCGAGCCTGACCGCCGCCCGCCCGTATTTGAAACACATTGTTGAGCAGGTAGAACGCGCTGGCATGCCAATCGACATTGCTATGCTGCCACTGGTTGAAAGCGCATTTAACCCACACGCAAAAAGCAGCCAGAACGCACTCGGCCTGTGGCAGTTTATCCCGGATACCGGCGCCCTATACGGGCTGTCAGAAGACGAATGGTACAGCGGCCGAAAGGATGTGATCGCCTCAACCGAAGCGGCCTTAACATACCTGACCCGATTGCACGAGCTCTTTGATGGCGACTGGCTGCTCGCTCTCGCGGCCTACAATACAGGCCAGGGCAACTTGCGTTCGGCAATCAGACGCGCAAAGAAAAAAGGGCTGTCGTCCGACTTCTGGAGCCTGCGTCTTGCCAAGGAAACCAGAGACTACGTACCCCGACTGATTGCTGTGTCAAAAATGATCAGTGAACCTGAAGCATACGGGATAATTCTTCCGCCTCTGTCAGATCGCGTCTCCACGCGTGCCATCGACTTCGACAGAACGCTTTCGCTCCAGGCTGCAGCAGACATCAGCGGTTTGAGTCTGCGCAGATTATCGGAACTTAACCCGGGCTACAAAAAAGGGGTTATGCCGCCAGACGGCCCTAACCGACTACTGGTGCCGATCGAAGGTGCGGCATCACTGATCAAGTGGAACGATAAACAACGAGCAGTTGTCGCCGCCGCCAAACACAGACCGGCAAACGCCTACTCGACAGCAGAAAACCAAAATGCCGTTAGCACCTTTCGAAAAGTAGACTACCGGCAGTACACCGTACGCAAGGGCGATAACCTCTGGAATATTGCTCGTCAGTTCGACACAGACCTGAAATCACTAACGAGCTGGAACGCTATTGGCAGCTCAAGCGACCCTCTGCAACCAGGGGACAAACTGTGGTACGCCAGACTCAGTCACGATTCAACCCAAGCCATGGACGCCAGGCTAATGAAGTATCGTGTGGTGACAACTGACACAGTTGCCTCTGTCAGCAACAAATTTAACACGCGGTTTGTCGAGCTAAAAAAATGGAATCAGTCGCTCCGGCACTCCCACTCCCTCTACCCTGGCCAGATATTGTATATACCGGTTCAGTAATATGTATAGCCAGGCGTGTATAACTGGTATAACTACCGAAAACTCTGCAAGCCCCGAATTTAGTTGCGGCTCATAGCTCTATGGTTTTGCAGAATACCAATAGAATCGATACCACTCTACCCTGCTCAAAACACCCGCGAGATGAGCACTCGTACTACCCGGGACGAGGCTTTATTGCGCAGAAAAAGCCGTGCGACTGTGGCGACCATTCACCGTCTATTCCTTACTTACCATTCCGTCATCATTGTTGATGATTACCTTCCTGAATCGACATCTGCGCAGACACATTAAATACGCAGCGCTGTGGTAGTGTTGTGGGTCAAAGACCGGACTGTCACCGGCCTTTGCGCCAAGTAAACACAATAAAAATACCTGAAACCAGCTAATTAAGCTGTAAGAGCGCAACCATGCCACAACTCACGATAATCGCCGAAACCGGGGAAACCAGCTCTCTAAGCCTAACTAAAAACGAGCTGACAATTGGTCGAAGACGAGACAACCAACTTTGCCTGCCGCACCTGTCGGTCAGTGGGTACCATGCTCGAATTTACGGTGATCCGGACTGTTTGACTCTGGAAGATCTCGGTAGCACCAACGGCACTTTGCTGAATGGCCGTCGTATCAAGCAACATTTTTTACTACACAGCGACGAGATCATTATTGGCAGTTATCAAATCCGCTACACCGAAACTTATAGCCGAATACCGGAACAGGCTCCCGAGCTGGAAAACGTCACGTCGATCAAATCAACCACACCTATCATCGATCCTGAACTGGAGACCATAATTTCAGAAGCGGCAGCACTGAAAATTTCGTCTGGCACCAAAGCAGGCTCGGTATTACCCATAGAAAAACCGGTAACTACGGTTGGCAAGAGCGGCGGTGAAATCGGCGCAATTGCAAAAAAGACAACTGGCTACTATCTGGTACCCGTTGGAACAGAACCCACGGCGATGCGACACAATGGCAGAGCACTTAATCCTCAGGTCGAAATCAAGTTAGTGGGCGGCGATCAAATTGAGATCGGGGGCGAACAACTGGAATTTATCTATCCGTTCTATCGTTAATATTGCTGCCGCACCCGCGACATAACAATCGCAGTTTAAATTCAAGCGATAGATAGATATGACGCTCAAGCGCAGAGTTTGATCAAGATCGAATCAAACTCACGACACCTGACGTGTCGGCACATTAAAGCACCAGAGTTACCTCAGGAGAAAACCCCGGTCGACAGGTAACGATCACCTCGATCACACACGATAGACACGATGGTGCTGTTACTAACCTGCTCACTGAGCTTCAGTGCCGCTGCCATTGCCCCGCCCGAAGAAATACCGCAAAAAATACCTTCTGTTTTAGCTAGCTCACGCGAGTAGTGCTCCGCCTCCTGCTGGCTAATATCCAGTATCTCGTCAACTCTCTCTGGTTCATATATTTTCGGCAAGTAAGCCTGTGGCCAGCGGCGAATTCCAGGAATGTCTGCACCATCTGCGGGCTGCACTCCGACAATGCGGATATCCGGATTTTGCTCTTTCAGATAACGCGACGTACCCATGATCGTGCCCGTCGTACCCATTGATGAGACAAAATGTGTAACTTCATGATTGGTCTCATGCCAGATCTCAGGGCCGGTTGTCAGATAGTGCGCTGCCGGATTATCCGGGTTTGCAAATTGATCAAGCACCTTGCCCTTACCTTCATCCTGCATCTGCAACGCCAGATCCCGTGCGTATTCCATCCCCTGCGCTTTCGTTACGGAGATCAGTTCAGCACCGTAAACGCTCATGGTCACCTTCCTCTCTTCACTGAGATTCTCGGGCATGATCAGCTTCATATCATAACCACGCATCGCCGCTGCCATGGCAAGCGCTATACCCGTATTGCCGCTGGTGGCCTCAATTAAAGTGTCACCGGGCTTGATATCACCACGCTTCTCCGCAGCTAAAATCATGTTCAATGCCGGTCGGTCTTTTACTGAACCCGCTGGATTATCGCCTTCGAGCTTGGCGACAATTCGATTGCCGCGATCGTTGGCACCGAGTCTTTGCAGCAGACAAAGTCTGGTGCCTCCGATTTGTTCCGGTAAGGTTTTTAACATGATGCTTTCCATTAAGTACCTGATACATTGAGTCGCAAAGGATTTCTCATACCAGGTGAAGACATACTGAAAGAGTGCTCAACTTGTCCAGAACCTGTGTCTTATTCTCCGCGAATTCAATTCTGCGAATAGCAGGATATTGCTTTTACAGCGAGATGCAAATTCAACGAGCAATTACGCACCGGCCGACCGCAACCATTGCTCAAACCCGTCGAGTTGCGCCAGATCAGACATTCGCGGCGCCAGGTCAATCACCCGCAGCGCCTCCATTCTACGCATCCACGTCAACTGTCTTTTCGCCAGTTGTCGCGTCGCCGCTTTGCCGCGTTCACGCATCTC
Organism: uncultured Granulosicoccaceae bacterium; assembly: GCA_937957915.1. GTDB lineage: Bacteria > Pseudomonadota > Gammaproteobacteria > Granulosicoccales > Granulosicoccaceae. Next base: position 104,143 of record CALGNZ010000027.1, read on the forward strand.
ACTATAAGAGAATTCATTATCCAGCATACCCCACACCTGCCGGTAGCCGACACATCGCATTGAGGGCAGATCCCGGTGAATCTCGGGCTCATTGATTAACGCCTTCACTTCGTCAACAAAGCCTTGCTCCAGCATCTCATCAAAGCGGGTAGCGATAATGCCATGCAGTACTGATCGATCCGACGGCTGAATGCCTATATTAAAAAAATTGTATAGGTCATTCGACTGACGATTATTCTGCATTTGCGACAACGGCAGCCCGCTTACCCTGTACACCTCAAGTGCCCTGATTAACCGTTGCGGATCATTCGGATGAATGCGTTGTGCGGACTGTGGATCGACGCGCGCCAGTTCTGCGTGCAGCGCTTCCCACCCTGCTTTATCTGCCTGTTTCTGCAGCTGCCGCCTTACCGTGGCATCAGACTCTGGCAAGTCTGACAAACCATGCCACAGGGCGTTGTAGTAAAGCATAGTGCCGCCAACCAATAGCGGTATCCGACCAGCTTGTGAGATTCTTGAAATTTCCTGCTGTGCATCAGACAAGAATTTGGAAACTGAATAGGTCTCCCGGGGATGGATGATATCGATAAGCGCGTGGGGTGCTCGTTGAAGCGTTTCCGCATCCGGCTTTGCTGTGCCAATATCCATGCCGCGATAGATTAACGCCGAGTCGACACTGACTATCTCAAACGGCAGGCTTTGACAAAGCTCTACTGCAAGCCCGGTTTTACCGGCTGCCGTCGGCCCCAGCACACACAATACAGGTGTTGTATTCGACGTGTTTGTACCGACACTGGCACCATCACTGCCCATAGACGGATTCTCGCTCAACGGTTGCCAGCCATAAGTGAACAAAAAACAAAGTAATACACACTAGCGGCCACGCATAAACAACGCATCGAGTTCTTTAACACTCAGCTCCACCCAGGTGGGCCGACCATGATTGCATTGACCGCTATTCGGCGTTCGCTCCATATCACGAAGCAGGGCATTCATTTCATGCTGCGTCAATGCACGATTGGCCCGGACAGACCCATGACAGGCCATCGTCGACAACAGTTTGTTAATTTCCTCGCGCAGCCGATCGCTATGACCAAACTCTGATAGATCAGACAACACATCGCGCAGAAGTTTTTCCGCATCTGCCTTTTGCAATTCTACCGGTATCGACCTGATCAAAAGCTCGGCTGGTCCACGGCGGTCAACCCGCATGGCAATCGATTCAAACATCTCGCGGTGATTTTCTGCAAGATCTGCCTCGGCTTCACTGACATGCACGGTAACAGGCAACAACAGCGGCTGCGATCGCACCGCGCCGTCATCGTATTGCGCTTTCAGCCGCTCATAGGTGATGCGTTCATGCGCAGCATGTGCATCCACCATCACCAGCCCATCGCGACTCTGCGAAAGAATAAAGGCACCGTGCAGATGTGCAACAGCAAACCCCAGTGGAGGGAACTCTGCAGCAACGTCTTCACCCGCCTCACTGCCGCTGGCCTGACTGCCAGCAATCGCGCCTGATGTAACCCCGGAACTGACCGGTGAAACCAGATCGCGGTACAGGCCATTTTGATCGCCGACATTGCCGCGAGTATTTTGAAACGATTGAGGCATGAACCTGCCTGCCTCCGTCGGCTGTCGAGTTGCCTGCTGTTCAAATGAAAGCGGATTCTGTTGCGGCATGGATTCAGAAATTTGCCGTTCCATACCGCCTTCATGGGCGCCGGACAATGCAGCATCCGTACCCGCAACATCTGCCTCATCGCTATGTGTGGTCGCCAGTACACTCTTAATTGTACCGCCCAAAAATCCATGCACCGCACGACCGTCACGAAAGCGGACTTCCAGTTTGCCCGGGTGCACATTCACATCGACTTCCCGCGGATCCATCGTTAAATAAAGCACATAAGCCGGTTGTCGGCTGTGGTACATCAAATCACTGTAGGCCTGCTTGATGGCATGAGTCACTGTCTTGTCCCGCACCATGCGACCATTGACATAGAAATACTGCATATCTGCCTGACTGCGCGAAAACGTCGGCTGTGCAATCCAGCCACTTAGCGTTAATGATTCAGCGGGTCGTTCAAAATACAGCGCGTGCCGCAGAAACTCTTCACCAAGCACGCCTCGCACTCTTGCCTCACCACGCCGTTGTGTTTCACTAACAGGCTCAGCACCCTCAGCGACACTCTGGAAATCAGCCGACGTTGATTCCACAGACGTTGAATCCGCAGACGTGCAATCCGCAGAAGCCATGGCCGCCAGATTCACCAATTGCTTGCCATTGTGCGATACCGTAAAACTTACATGCCATGCCACCAGCGCAATTTTGCGTACTGCAGCCTCTATATGGTTGTATTCTGTTTTGTCTGCTCTTAAAAATTTGCGTCGAGCCGGTACGTTAAAAAAAAGATCCCGAACCTCAACGGTGGTACCTATCTGGTGAGCCGCTGGTTTGATGTCAAACTCGCCACTGCCAAAATCAAGACTGATCTGCTGCGCGTGCTCCTGCCTTTCAGGACGAGACGTGATGGTCGTACGCGACACAGCAGCAATGCTGGACAGCGCCTCACCACGAAAACCCAGAGACCGAACACATGCCAGGTCATCCAGTGACGCAATCTTGCTCGTCGCATGGCGGCGCATAGCGATAGGCAACTCGTCGACACTGATTCCACAGCCATTGTCTCGAATCTTGATCAGTCTGACACCACCCGCTTCAAGCTCGATTTCGATTTTTGTAGAGCCGGCGTCAATAGCGTTTTCGAGCAACTCCTTAACAATAGATGACGGTCGATCAATCACTTCGCCCGCGGCGATTTGGTTAATGAGGTGATCTGGCAATTGTTGTATAGGCATATGATTAGTGCCGAATGGAAATGAAAACTTGTTTATTGAACAAACGACTAAATGAACTGCAGGAAAATTGTGATTGCGCCTAAACAATTTCCGATTCGTAGATTCAATACCTAATCTGCAGCTCTCTGGCTTATTTACGCTGGCGGCATCACGGCCTTTTCAAAGTTCGCAAAGAACTTCTTTGCCAGTCGCTTGGTCGTACCCTCTACCAGTCGACTACCTATCTGGGCCAGCTTGCCACTGATGTCAATTTGAACTTCGTAAGTCAGCAAGGTTTCGTTACCCTGCTCGGTCAGTGTGACATCGGCGCCGCCTTTGGCAAATCCGGCAACACCAGCGTCACCTTTGCCAGTCAGTGCGAAGTGTTCGGGCGCACCATCTGTGTTTAGCGTAACTTCGCTGTTAAACGACGCCTTAACCGGGCCAAACTTAACGACGACCAGTGCCTCCATCTCAGTGTCGCTGTTTTTGGTTAACGATTCGCAGCCGGGAATACTCGCCTGCAGTATGTCCGGATCGTTCAATGCTTTGTATACCGCGTCTCGTGGCAGCGCAATGGTAACTTCTTCTTTAAGATTCACAGTAGATATCCGGGTTATTGAGTGGCTTTCGAAAAGAGCCGGGAACCCGATGCAACAGGCAACTGCAAAACACTTGCAGCGTATCGGATCCGCGACTGTAAAGGCGGTGCGTGGTTTTTTCAGCGCCTTTGCCAGAAGACTCCACCCCGCCCGTTGTTATTCGGGTGTGACTACCCTCTCATCATTGCGCTGGCTCGTTGTATTCAATGGCGCTGCTTACGCTATCAAGTTTACCACGTAAATGTGTACCAATTCCGACCACAGCTGTCGCGTCGCTGAGTGTTGTTATCCACGATCAAAACTTCGTGTGCCCAATTTTCAGGGCGCAGTTCGAACAAAATGTTCCGGCGAATCACGACAAACACCCGAATGACATTTCACCTATCCCGGACGAAACTGCTGAAAGTGAACAACAGCAGATTTCCGTTCAAGCTGAATAATGCCAAATGCAGGCAACTCGTCAGCCGGTTTAAAGGTATCCCAGTTCCAGTTGGGGTATGGCAACGGCGCCTGCATGGCGATGGACTGAATGGCAGTAAACCCGAGACCATCGAAGCTTCCGCTAACCGGACGATGAACATGCCCGAAGCACCAGTGTCGTATATTGCCGGCTTTTTGCAAGCGCGATAGCAACTGCTCACCACTGTGCAGGGACTCCTGATCCTGCATCGGCAAATTAAGCGGCAACAATGGATGATGAGTAAAGACCAGCGTCGGAGATTTCTGATCCCGATCCAGCTCCATCTGTAGCCATCGAAGACGTTGCTCACACAGTTGACCATCAGCATGGCCATCGCGCAGTGTATCGAGCAACAATAAGCGCCAGTGGCCCGCCTGAACCGCATATTGAATAAACTCAGTATCAAGGGGCTGCGGCAGTTCGAGCGACTCTTTCAGCAACTCGCGGTTATCGTGATTGCCCGCCATCGGCAAGTACGGCACTTGCAGCCCGGCTAACTGCTGACTCAACTGCTGGTAGGAAGCGGCATCGCCACTGTCAACCAAATCACCAGACAAAACGCAGTACGCTGCATCTGAATGGTACTGATTGATTACGTCAATCGCACACTGCAGTTGCTCTGTTGGGTTGCACCCGAAAAGTAATTCACCACTGCCGACCAGATGTAAATCACTTAGCCAGATAATTTTCACACAAACCTTCCGTTTCTCGAAATTTAGATAAAATACAGGGATTGAATTTAGTCACCGACGAGCACACTTCGGCACTGACCGGGTACGCCCGGGAATAAATGATCTGCTGCGGTACGATCGTTCGATGAATTCCTGCGATCCCTGCCATTAAGGAAGATCACGCTCAACTCAAAAGGTAGACACAATAAAAGCTTATACCATTGCGAAGAACTCCATTTCTGAACAACCTCGAGGCAGATCCTACGGTCTTCGCACTACCCACCATGCGAGTAGTAATACCAGGGGCAGAAGTATCGAGATCACCAGCGCGTACACCAGCCAGTCTGCCCCTCGTGCATAGTGACCAAGACCATTATAAATCAAAGCGATGCAAAGATTGGCAACAGTCACCGCAATCCAGAAGCGACGCGGTTGCATGCGCACTACCCCTGCGACCAACACAGACGCCTCCGCAAGCACAGGCACTCCGCGAAACCCGGCCAGCACCCATAACCCCGGCTTATTAAGCCTCGTTGCCATATCCTGTAATTCATCCGCAGCGACAAAACGCCTGACCAGTGGCAGTCCGAAATATCTGCCCAGCAAATAACCGATCAGACAAGACAGCATTAAGCCGACAAAGCACAAAATACTCCCCTTTAGCCACCCCAACGAGGCACCGGTAAAAGTCATCACCCCGCTGGATGGAACCGGAAGTAAAATATCACTGGCGAGAACAGCCACCACCAAAAATAAAGCCCATAGATTTCCATCAGTCAGATAGGAACCGGTTAAGAGGTTATCAATAATCCAGCGCTCGCTCTGCTCACCGACGATGGCAAATGGCAGGATCGGCACCAATAGCACAAGCAACACCAGAACGATGAACCTGAACAGATGCGACTTCGTTTTTGAGGTTTCACTAGTCAAAGGAAATTCACAGTCTGGTATACAACGGTTAGATAACGAGAGCACCTGACCAGAGGCCATAGCCCTCTTATCTGCCTGTAGCCAATAGAACACACTGCATTCGCACGCGGAGCACTTATACACGTGGCCTTTTTTCCAAAGGCATCTATACGGAATGCACTTATACAGAGAGAAATTATACAGAGAGCACTCATACAACGAGCATTCATACAGAGAGCAGCCAGGCAAAGTGCACTGGTGTTCACAGGTACAAGGCCGCTTTTAATTTGCGATCTATCAGGCAGCATTCAGCGCCAACCGTTGCGCTTCAATAGCGAGTTCCATTACCTTAAAGCAGTGGTCCTGACACATTGCAGTGTCCGTCCGGTTACGGATATCATTAACCAGATGACCATAGTACGGCAAGGGTTGTGTCGAGCAGTCCATGCGCTCTATACCGTTATTGTCAGTGATGAACAAATGGTTGGTGCCCTGCTGCCCACCAATATCTATGTACTTGCGCAATTCTATATACCCTTCGGTGCCTAGCAACATCAATCGACCGTCACCCCAGGTAGACAATCCGTCCGGCGTATACCAATCAACCCTGATGTATCCATGAGAACGCTCATTACGCAACACAATCTCTCCGAAATCCTGCAAATCCGGTGTTTCTGAATTTGCGTAGTTGGCTATGCAAGCGGAAGCTATCTGTGCGTCATCAGAGCCAGTGAAAAACAAATACTGATCAATCTGATGGCTGGCAATATCAATCAGTATGCCGCCATATTGAACGGAGTCAAAGAACCAGTCTGGTCGTGTAGACTTGTTTAGTCGATGTGGCCCAATACCAAGAGTCTGCACCACCTGCCCTATTCGCCCTTCGGCCACCAGCTCCGCGGCTTTTTGTACACAGGGCACTTCGAATCTCTCAGAGTAATTGACAGACCAAATACGGCTGTTTGCTTTGGCCGCTTTCTTTATTCGCTCAAGGTCTGCTGCAGTTGTACAACCGGGTTTATCCGTCATCACATCCTTGCCGCACTCCATAGCGCGCACCGCTATGCCCGCGCGATCCGCAGGTATGGCAGCGGTTACTATTAGATCAATGGTTTTATCTTCGTACAAGGCATTAACATCACTCACACGATGTAACTGTGGAAATCTCTCTACAAAGCCGGCTAACGGCTGTGGATCACCGTCAGTCCAGTAGCCCGCACATTCGCAGCCTAGCTCAAGTAGCCTGCCGACCTGTTCGTAGATATGGCGATGGTCTAACCCGATAGCAGCAAATTTTATCAATTTAGTCGTCCGGCTTCAGGAGTTGATGAAGCGGTAGTAGGTTAATCACAAATAGCAGACGTGGTTCAATTCAGCTCCACATGCTTACCTGTACGGCTTGATTTTTCCAATGCATCTATTAACTGATGTACCAGCAATCCTTCTCTGCCACTCACTATCGCGCTCTCTCCATCGAGAGAAGCTAAAAAATGCTCAATCAGACGCCTGTGCCAATCGTGCGGGAAGTCCATCGGATCAGAACCACCACCACTACCCGATGACTCACCCACCTGTATTATCTGACCGTCGTGAAAGGCCATGTTCAACTCCCCGCCCTGCAGAACAACCGTCGCATTCGTAGCATGCAGAGTAATAGACTCGGTGGCTCCGGGAAAGCTCGCAGTGGTTGCCGTCAAAGAGCCAATGCACCCATTCACAAAACGCAGTGCGCCGGCAACAAAATCCTCGCTCTCCATCTGGTGGAATGCCGTCGTGTCGGTCATTGCGGTTACCGACCGGACTGGTCCAATCAAGCTAAGTGCAAGATCCAGTGTGTGGATAGCCTGACTGATCAGCACACCGCCACCGTCTCTGTCATAGCTACCACGACCAGGCGCATCATAGTATGACTGATCGCGCCACCACGGCACACATATCTGGACCGCGTGTACTTTACCGAGTTTGCCCGATACCAATTGTTCTTTGAGTGCAATCGATGCATCGCGAAAACGATGCTGAAAAACCAGGCCGAGTTTTACAGAATGAAGCTCACAGGTTTCGACAATTTTCATTGCACCCGCCAAGGTGCGTTCGACCGGCTTTTCCATCAGAATGTGTTTACCATGAGACGCCAGCAACTCAACTATTTCTTGCCTTGCATTTGGTGGCGTCAACAGCAGCACAGCATCAATGCGATCATCGTTAGCAATAGCATCGACACTGTCCACTGACGGAAAACCGAAGGTTTCACTGAATTGCTCGCGCCTGTCGCGACGGGGACTGTATACACCATGCACGGTTATTTTGTCAGCCAGATCAACAAGACTTTTGGCGTGAGGCACAGACGCCATCCCCAGGCCAATGACACCTACACCCTGTTTATTCGACATTCCAGCTGAACCCTTAACTGTTACCGATAGTGAGATATTACATTGGCGGCGAATGAACAGCGAACATGGCTCCAGCCCGCAGTATTGCCTAAATCAGCGCGTTCAGAATTAGTAGCGCAATACAGTTCGGTCTATCAACCGGGGAATGTAACCTGCTCACCATCTGTCGCATCACCATTTTTAATATCGAGATTTACTCACCTTCCCCGTTGCCATTAACCAGCGCCTCGAAATACTGCCTCAATATTGTGATTATCCGGATCAAGTACAAACGCTGCATAGTAATTGGCACCGTACTGCGCTCGATAGCCGGGTGCACCATTGGGGCTCGCGCCGTTATCAATAGCAACTGTAAAGAACTGCTCGACCTGATCTATCGATGCTGCCTGAAATGCGACGTGCAACCGAGACGGCTCTCCTTCAGTTTGTTCAATTCCGAATTGCCAACACTCCCTGCCATAGCCGATTGCCTCTCCATCCACTGCTATGCAGTGACAATTAAAGCAAGCCAGGACGGCGTCATAAAAAGCCCTTGAACGCTTGATATCGCTCACCGGCAAATTCATATGATCGATCATGTCGGCAGCCCCATTGCGTCAACCGCGTCTCGTGCTTTCGAAAATGCGTCTGCCGTGCATTGTATATCATTCGAATCAGTTACCCACGAACAGACGCTAATTCGAATCACCGGCTGATCGAACCACTTTGACGCCCCAACCCATGCCTCGCCGGAGTTTTGTATGTGGTCAACGATAGCATCGGTTCTCTGCTGGTTGCCCACAGAAACGATAATCTGGTTAAAACAAATGTCATTCAGCACCTCGAACTCCCGCGCCTTGAGAAGTCCACCAAATTCGACAGCTTGCCGGTGCAGCCCGAGTATCAGTTCGTCTACCCCCTTTTTACCGAGGTAGCGAAGTGCAGCCCACAGATCTACCGCTCTCGCTCGCCTGGACATCTCGGGGGTGTAGAGCATACTGTCGCGATGCTCTGAATACATAATATAGGCGCCCGAGTTTTGCAGAGCCATCACCAAAGCCTCTTCATCTGCACACAGTACAATACCGCTGTCGTACGGCGTATTCAGCGTTTTATGTGCATCCACCGACCAGCTTTGCGCAAGACCAATCCCTTTCGTCAGGTATGACAACTGCTCACAGGCAGCAGCCCAAAGCCCAAAAGCACCGTCTACATGAACCCACGCTCCGACAGCGTTCGCCTTTTCGCATACAGTTTTTATAGGATCAAACGATCCGGAATTGACATTGCCAGCCTGCAAAACAACGATGGTCTTATCATCCAAAGGCGGAAGTGAATCTGTTTTCAGCCGGCCCTGTTCATCGACGTCAATCAGCTCGAGCCGATCCGTTCCGAAGCCCAGCAATGCAACTGCCTTTACCACAGTGCTATGAGTGTGCTTGCTGGTCACAATTCGCAATCGAGGCGCGCCATCCAGCCCCTGCTTGTTGATATCCCACCCGGCACTCTGCAGCAGCCGAAATCTGGCAGCGGCCAGCCCGCACACTATTGCCATCGACGTACCACTAACAAAACCCGCTACCGTATTTGATGGCAGACCAAGCAAGTCACGCAGCCACGACTGACAGACTTCCTCGAGTGTCGCATTGACGGGTGACACCGCGTGCAAAACTGCATTTTGATCCCAGCTGTCCGCCAGCAGCCTCGCCGCCATTGCAGCCGGAATAACACCACCATTGACCAGACCAAAGAAGCGACCACCAGTCTGCGCCATGGTCGCCGGTGTTCCCACCTCATGCAACAGTTCGAGCACGTCGCGTGCACTGCTGCCAAATTCCGACAGAGGCTGGTGAAATTCATTAAGGCGAGCAACGTCTGTTTCCAGAGGTGCAACGTTTCTGACTTTTGCATTGGCGAGATACTGGCGGCCAAATTCTACCGCCTGCCCAAAGATGTCACCTTCCACCATTTCGCGCGCCATGTTGGTACGCAAGGTATTGTGCGGCGATGTGGTATCTGGTACGGCTGTATTCAGTGCGTCACGGGGCGATAGCGGCTTTTCGTCTGACATGGGGAAGATACTCTCGAGTATTCAATCGAGAGTACCTTTTCTGCGTTAACACGTCGTGCTCCACAATGACCCTAATTACCACGCCACACGTTTCGGTTGTGAACGCATGCCTCCGGCGCCCATAATTTTCTGCAGGAATCCAGCTGCAGAGTTGCCCGCGGCTACAGCGGGCGCCAACATGTTGTGGCACACTCGACCAGAGTCAGAGCCAGAAATGACAAACCTTAATCGACGGCAGACTTCCGGAGCAACAAGCACCAGATCACAATGATCAGATAGATCACGGCAGCGGACCATCCAAACGGCTGCAAAATTCCGTTAATGACCAATAGAACAGAGGTAATCAGGCCAACAACGCCGGTGACCAACAAGCCGGTTGCTACAGCATTCCTGACAGTGATATCAGCAACATCTTTCAGCAGCCAAAGTAGAACGCCATTCCCTAGAAGAGTCAGACCAAAGTAGCGCCCCATTGCTGACACCTGACTGCCAGGTGCATCGAAGTAAAGGTTCGCGATTACATCAGGTATGACTGTGTAGCCGACACCATACACAACAGATACGATAGAAATAACCAAACAAAAATTTCTGTACATGATTAAACACTCCTTTGTAGATCTACTCCGGACAGGTTAAAAAAGCGTTGTCTCCGAGTGCATCAGTGAATTCAGACGCCTCTGCTACAGTAAGCCACTCGATGAATCCCAATTCAACACCCATTCGGGGTAACCTAAAAAGAGGGGGAGCGAGAGATATTTTACCGATGTTCACCGTGCACTGGCATAACACCAATTCGTTAACCTGTTACACGGTACGCTTCACTAAACCACATTCGCTGCAGGGTTTTACAGGCGCCGCAGACTGGAAAATTTCACCGGCGATGAATCAACCTGGCTGGTCACCAATAGAAATTACGACATTGCCCAATTTCATCCCTGTTTCAACGTAGCGAAAAGCATCCGCCACCTCGTCAAGCTGATAGATTTTGTCGACCAAAGGCAAGTAGGCTCCCGATTGCATTTTGTCACGAAGCAGAACCGCATCTTCGTTCAGGTTCTGCGGCAGAGGGAATAGATCAGATCGATTACCGCGCAGCTTTGAGACGATGGCCAGCAGTGGATTTTGACAATAGGGCCCCAATTCGGTTGACATGTAAGTTCCCCCCTCCCGCAGCACCGACCTGCATTGACCAGAGGTACTTTTCCCGACCGCATCAAACACCACATCAAACGTCTCGGTGAGCTTTGTAAAATCATCACGTTTATAATCCACGACTTTATCTGCACCCAAAGCCCGAATCACCTCTACGTGCTCAGTCGCGCACACTGCAGTTACCCTGGCTCCAATGTCCTTTATTAATTGCAGGGCAGCCGAGCCAATCGCTCCGGTTGCGCCGTTTATTAATACACTGTGCTGATCAGTTATTCCCGCAGCTCGAATATAATGCAATGCGTAGTGCGCACCCTCCAGCGCAGAGGCGGCCTGCTCAATGCCAACGTTATCCGGCACCTTCGCAATCATTCCGGCCACTGGCATTACGGTGAATTCGGCGTGACCGCCAAAACCGTAGTCGTCATCCTTAAATGCGAAAACGCGCTCACCGATAGAAAACCCGGCTGCCTTAGTACCAACCCCCACAATTTCGCCAGTGAATTCACACCCCAGCACCGGCGCTTTAGGCGCGAAAAGCCCACTAAAAAACCGTACGATCCAGGGCTTTCCTCGTAAAAAACCACAATCCGTCCGATTCACCGTTGAGGCCTGAATTCTAATCAGTACTTCATTGTCTTCTGGTACAGGAATGGGTAAGTACTCCACCTGCAGAACATCAGGCGAGCCATACTTTCGATAGGCCATAACTTTCATATGCGCCGGAGTACCGTTAACTACGCTTTGATCATCCATTCCTTAACTTCCCTTTTCATTGACTTTGAATCAGCACATCAGCGGTCGTTGCAAACGTATTCACAACCCACTTATTGGTGACACAACAAGCTCGTCGAGCCTATATACCCACAGCGTTTGTCGTCGATGTTATTTCTCGCTGTGAGCGAATTTTTAACTTACACTGTAAGTTATATTCAAACAAAATATACTTACACTGTAAGTTTGTCAACCGGATTTAGTCATGGCAAAAGTGGGCAACTCGCGAAAACAAGTCGCAAAAACGACCAGCAAAAAAAGCCTGAGTCGCAGCAAAATTCTTAAAACCGCTTTGCGCCTGACTAACAAACACGGGCTTGAGCAACTATCCATGCGCAAGATTGCACAGGCACTTGGCGTCGAGGCGATGTCGCTCTACAACCACGTTAGTAACAAAGACGATTTAATCGACGGCATGCTCGATCTCGTGGTGGCAGAATTCGAGCTGCCAGAAATCGATCAGCAGTGGCAATCGGCGATGAGAAATCGTGCTATATCTGTGCATCGGGTGCTGATCAAACACCCCTGGGCCGCGGTACTGATGCTCTCTCGCATTAATGTCGGGCCATCCATTCTGGCCTGGACCAATGCGACTATAGGGTGCCTGCGCAATGCCGGTTTCAGTTATGAAATGGCTGACCATGCATGGAATGCAATTGACAACCATACCTACGGGTTCACGCTACACAAGGTCAATGAGCCGGTGTCCCCTTCAGAATACGCAGAGGCAGCTCGCACATACCTGCCACAGATTTCAGAAGCCACCTATCCCTATTTACATGCCATGGCGACACATATTGCCGATGGATCCCATAGCGGCATCAATGATTTCGAATTCGGACTCGATTTGATTCTCGATGGCCTGGAACGGTTGCGAGAATCTCCAGGCTAGATTTCAGGGTCTTTAGCCACAGCCATCACAGCCGACTGGAAACACATTTCATGGGACGCGTCAGCGCAATCGATTGGCACAAAACCGAGGGCACGGTAAAACTCTTCAGTGTCTTGTCGGGCCATCCGCAACCTGATTTTATAAAAATGCAGCTGGGCAGTCTTGATACAAGCGTCAGCCAGCATAAAGCCAATGCGTTTTTTTCGATGATCCGGATCTACATAGAGATGACGCAATCGGGCCACCGATGAATCCGCTGTATACGGATCCTGATTAACACCGCACACGCCAACCAGCTTTCCATTTACCGTAGCTCCCAATAGCGCTTCACCAGGCTGGCTAAATCGATTTACACCGGCAACCCACTCCGATTGCAGCCGCTGTATAAACCTATATCCTTGCTGACTACTCATCGCTGTGAGTGAGTTCAGCGCCGCTGCGCTGTTGTCGAGCACCAGTTGATCAATTATAACTGAGGACATGGATGTGGCCTTTCTCAGATATCTGTATTCAATTGCTATTGCCTGAAACCTGAATAGCCTCTGCAGTTCAGTTGATACGCACCCCACGATGATCAAAGCAAAAGGCCTGAGCAGCATCAAACGATATGGAGCAATTCTGTCCGGCCTCAAAGTGCTGCTCACCGAAGATCCGCACAATCACCAGACCTGCGCTATCACACTGAAGATAAACGTTAGTATCGGCGCCTAAATGCTCCACGTGACGAATGCTTCCAACCATTGAGCCACTTACCAAACTACAAGAACTATTTTCTCGATCTGACAGGTGTAACTGAATATGCTCAGGGCGAATTCCCACCGTTTTAACATCCGGTTTACCAACAGCGCTGCCATCGACAAAATTCATTTGCGGTGAACCAATAAACCCTGCAACGAACAGGTTTTGCGGATTGTTGTACAGCTCCATGGGTGAACCAACCTGTTGTACAACCCCGTCATTCATAACCACAATACGATCAGCCAGTGTCATCGCCTCGACCTGATCATGCGTCACGTACACAATGCTGCTTTTCAACTCATTGTGCAGGCGTGCTATTTCCAGTCGAGTCTGTACGCGCAACGCTGCATCAAGATTAGACAGAGGCTCATCAAACAAAAACACCTCAGGCTCTCTGACAATTGCACGGCCAATGGCTACGCGCTGTCGCTGACCACCCGACAGATCTGCCGGGTGGCGCTTGAGCAGCTCATCAAGTGACAATAACGCAGACGCTCTTGACACTCGCTGGTCAATTACTTCGCGCGAAGTACGAGTCTGCTTTAACCCCAGCCCCATATTTTCCCTGACATTCAGGTGCGGATACAACGCATAGGTTTGAAACACCATTGCTATACCACGTTTTGCAGGTGGCACGGTTGTCACATCCTGCTGGTTAATTGCCACAGAACCGGAAGTTGGATCTTCCAGCCCTGCAACAATTCTTAGCAGCGTTGACTTACCACAACCGGAGGGCCCGACAAATACAACAAACTCTCCGTCGCGCACATCGAGATCAACGCCTTTTAGAACTTCGACAGCACCAAAGGACTTGTGTATACCTTGAAGCGAAAGTGAACCCATCAGAATCTACGCTATATCTGTACAGTGTGACCGGAGCGCACACTTTCATCAGCCGCTAAACAAATCTGCAGTGATTGCACGGCATCGTTCATATGTCGATCAAGGTCTATATCTTCCGTGATTGCCTTTAACACATAGGCTTGCTCGCGGGCGCACAGTTCATCGTGACCCGGCTCATCCTGCATCGAGATTTCATTGTCTACACTGGCAAACTGTCCGTCCGACCTCATGGCAGATGAATGCACGCGCAGCAGGTTGGTTTTTGTGTGGGTATCGACATCGTCGGACTTTGCATCTTCACTCATGACTATCGATACGCAGCCTCTGGGGGTAATTACGTCTTTCACAAAAAATGCAGTCTCGGACATCATTGGGCCCCAGCCGGCCTCGTACCAACCTACTGACCCATCATCAAATAGAACCTGAAAATGTCCGTAGTTATACATGTCAGATGCGATTTCTTCCGTCAAGCGAACGCCCATACCACGAACCTGCGTGGCGTTTGCATCGGTAATCTGACACATGACATCAACATAGTGAACACCGCAATCAACAATGGGTGAGGTTGTATCCATTAGCTGCCGATGCGTATGCCAGGTAGGCCCGCTCGATTGCTGATTCAGATTCATGCGAAACACGAACGGCCCGCCCAACTGCCGAGCCTCGGTAATCAGGCGCATCCACGACGGGTGATGACGGAGTATATAGCCCACCACGAGCTTGCGCTTATTGGCTTTTGCACAGGCCACAACATTACGCGCATCTGCCAGATTGGTGGCAAGTGGTTTCTCCACAAACACATGCGCCCCCGCCTCCATTGCTGCAATCGCATACTCCGCATGCGTGTCCGAGTAGGTGTTTACAGACACAAGGTCAGGCTTATGGCGCTGCAGGCTCTGATAAAAATCGGGTTCAACCTGATAGTCAGCCAATACTTCTGGCAGTGATACCGGTGAGCGATTAACCAGACTGACAATCTCAAAGCCGGGGTTTGCCCGATAAGCCTCTGCATGGCTCATCCCCATGTTACCGAGTCCTGCCACCAACACTGTGACGGCGGCTGCCTGATTGCTCATTTGACTGCTCCTGCAGTAAGTCCACTGATAAGCTGTCGGGAAAAAATCATATACAGAATTAGCACTGGAACCATCGACAGTGACAACGCAGCCAGTACCGCATTCCAGTTAGTGACAAACTGGCCAATAAACACCTGTGCGCCAAGTGTTACTGTTTTGGTTTCTTCAGCGGGTGCCAAAATAAGCGGAAACCACAGATCATTCCAGATCGGAATCATCGTAAAAATTGCAACGGTTGCCAGCGCAGGCCTCACCAATGGCACCACCAGCCGGAAGAATATTCGATACTCACTTAAACCATCGATGCGCCCTGCGTTTTTCAAATCTTTCGACACCTGATTCATAAACTCGGACAGTATAAAAACCGCCAGTGGCAGCCCCTGTGCGGTATACACCAGCACCAGCGCAGTTAACGTATTGACCAATCCAGTGGCTACCATCAATTGCAGAATTGCTACCGTGCCCAGGCGAATTGGAATCATAATCCCCAACGCGAGGTATAGGGCCATCAGGGAATTACCTCGAAACCGGTACTCAGACAATGCGAAAGCCGCCATCGCGCCGAACAATAATACGCAAAACAAAGACACAACAGTCACCACCAGACTGTTTTGAAAATAAAGCAGGAAATCGCCCTGCTTCATCACCGTTTCATAGCCCACCATTGAAAAGGTTTCTGCGTCAGGCAAGCTCAATGGTGAGCGAAAGATTGCCTTGCGCGACTTCACCGAGTTAATCAAAATCAGGATAACCGGAAACAATGCAATTGTTGCATAGGTAAGCAAAATCGCGTGGGATGCTACGGATCGGCCCACAGATCGTGTGGCAACACTCACGAGTCGGACGCCATGCTAAAACTCATACCGACGTAAACGTCGCTGAATAACAAACAGATAAATACAAACACCAATCAGGATAACTAAAAACATCATCGATGCGATTGTGGCCCCCAGATGCGGATCACCCAGTTGAAGTTGAAAGCCGAAAAAGGTTCGATACAGAAATGTACCCAGAATATCTGTTGAATAGTCTGGCCCCGCCAACGCTCCCTGTGAGACATAAATCAGGTCAAACGCATTAAAATTGCCAACGAAGGTTAATACAGAAATGATTCCAATTGATGGCAATATTAATGGCAGCTTGATCTTCCAGAACTGACGCATCCCGGTAATGCCATCGCATTCTGCGGCCTCGAGTATCTCCTCCGGAATCGATATTAGTGCGGCGTAAATCAGCATCATCGGTATACCAATAAACTGCCAGACAGAAATTAAACTCAGGGTCGTCAGTGCATAAGCCTCTTTGCCAAGCCACGGTTTAAATAACGATTTCAGCCCTGCCATCTCGAGCAGATCGGGTGCGACCCCCCACAGCGGTGACAGAATCAACTTCCATACAAAGCCAACGATGACAAAAGACAAAATGGTGGGGACGAATATCGCAGTACGATAAACGCTACGAAAACGCAGCCTTGGGTTCGACAGAATTGCGGCCAGAAGAATGCCAATCGGATTTTGCACAAGCATATGCACAACGAAGAACCAGGCGTTGTTAGACAGTGCGTTCCAGAAGGTAGCAGATAATCGTGGATCACCCAGAAGTTTACGAAAATTGTCTAATCCCACAAAGACCCGGCTGTTATCGACTTCCTGAAAAAGTGACAACTGCATTGTGCCAAACAGCGGCAAAATCATAATCGCCGTGTAAACCAGCACTGCCGGTGCCAGAAATACCAGAATGTGAAGCCTGAATCCCACCCGCCGCGCGGGTTTAGGCGGAGAGGAGCGCTGTTGTGTCTGGCTGGGGTTAAGTGACATAAAGTTTGGCTAAGAGCCTGCGCGGTAAAAGAGGTTCTGCCGCGCAGGCTCATCAAGCCACCCCGATCTCAACGACTCGAAACTGCTAGCGTTCGATACAGAGTCGGGGGTGGCCATGGCCTGGTCTGCGGCGTTAACACGCTACACAAACATCAAAATCAGGGCTTGTACCAACTACTCAAACCTTCCTGCAATCTGGCGCCTGCGGCCTCTGCTGTTTCTGTTCCCTTAATGACATTGGCTGAAGCATTCCAGGTTTCATTTTCGAGGTTCGGCTCGCCACGAGACAGGATCTGGTAGGTTGAACGAATTGTCGACTGACACTTTTCGCGCCACGAGATAAATTCCTGCGCCAGCGGATCTTCAAGAGCAACGGGCTCGTTAGATAACGGAAAAAAGCCAGGCAACGCATTGGCGTACAAAGATGCGAACTCTGCCGATGCCACCCAGTTCAGAAATGCCTTTGCCGCATCAGCATTTTCAGATTTTGCATTCATACCAAGACCGATATCTGTGTGGTCAGAGATGTAACACTCATCACCCGCGTTCGGTACGGGTGGAATAAATGCCCCCATTTCAAAGTCAGCGTTAGCGTTGAAACCGGTAATCTCCCAGGAACCAGCCGGATACACGGCCGCTCTTCCGAGGGTAAACAGGTTTTGACTATCCGGATAAGTTTGCGCCTCGAAGCCATCACCCAGATAGTCTTTCCACCTGGCGAGTTGTGCATACGGGGCCACCCAGCCAGCATCTGTTAACATTTGCTCGCCAGCGATCAATGCTAACCGGCCTTCTTCACCCTTCCAGTAGTTCGGGCCAATATTCTGATAACCCATAGTGGCGGCTTCCCACTGATCACTGGTACCCATAGCCATTGGCACGTAATTACCGTCAGCCTTTATTTTGTCCAGTGCTGCAAAAAACTCATCTTCAGTTGCCGGAACCTCTACGCCGACCTCTTTAAAAGCCTCTTTGTTATAGATAAAACCGTGAATAACAGAGGCCATTGGTACGCAGAACGGATTCTTGCCGTCATCGGTTATCCATGCAGACTTGGCAACATCAGAAAAGTTATTGATACCTTCGAGATCCGCCAGTGATGCCAGGTAGCCTTTGTCATACAGCGCCAATGACGCATCAAAAGGTCGGCAGGTGATAAGATCACCAGCAGAGCCCGCCTCTAGTTTTGAATTTAACGCAGCGTTGTATTCAGCAGGAGCAGAAGGTGCAAATGTTACTTTGATATCCGGATGCTTCGCCTCGAAGGCGGGGATAATCTGATCCTGCCAGATGGTCAGATCATCGTTACGCCAACTCTCAATGGTAATATCCGCAGCACTTGCCAATCCAGTGCCTGCGACGCTGAGCGCTGCCGCGAGCAACAGTTTCCTGCCACCAACGCCGTTGGTCTTGCCCGATGTTGCCTTCATACGTTATTCCTCCAATAATTTTCGATTTCAAATTGCTTGAGATACAGCGGCGATAGCCACGCCAAGGTTGCCGAGGCTATCCTCCAGACACGAGGCCGCCCTGTCAACATCCTTGCATCCGAAAGCCAGCAGCACAGCCACCTTAACTTCTCCATTCGACCGCGCCAGGTAATCAGAAGCCTGATCATCATCGCATCCGCAAAGGTCTGTGACTATACCCAACGCGCGACGATGCAGCTTTTTGCTATCAACCCGCACATTGACCATGTGGCCATCATAAACATGCCCCAGCAACGATGCCATTAGCGTTGACATCATATTTAACGCAACTTTCTGTGCGGTACCAGCCCCAAGTCGAGTCGATCCGGCCACCACTTCCGGAGGTGTCTGTAGCAATACTGGAACATCTGCCGCTTGCAGCAGCGGTGAATCGGGATTGCTGGCAAGCCCGATGGTGGGTGTATCAAGAGCCCGGGCAAGCTGTTGCGCCCGTACCGTGTAGGCAGTGGACCCGCTGGCTGACACACAAATCAAACAATCAACGGAACCCAGCCTGAGTTTTATCAACTCTGAATCTGCTGATTCGATATCGTCATCCGGTGCACCGGTAAGCCGAACCAAGGTGCCTTGCCCGCCGGCAAGCAACAATCGAATCTGCCGCGCATCAATACCAAAAGTTCCGGGCAACTCAAGAGAATCTGCGAGTGCCATTAAACCTGACGAGCCGGCCCCACAATATACGAGTCGCCCACCTGCGCGTATCGTCCTGGCCATCAGTTGCGCACCTTGCTCCAGCTCAGCCATACACGAACCGAGGCAACCTGCCGCTTCCAGTTGCGCCTTTAGCATTAGCTGCAACATTTGCGGTGCCCGCTGGTCTTTAAAACCTATTGAATTGGCGTGACGATTCTCTGTTTTTTCTATTGCCATTAGTTTGTATTCGCAATCGCTGCCAACTGAAATTCCGGGTCAAACAGGAGCCGCAAAAATAACCAACATCCTGTTAGACTTTCACCATGACTAAAATTCTCCTTGGCGTCGATGGTGGCGGCAGCGGCTGCCGTGCTGCAATAGCCGATGAACAAGGCACTGTACTTGGCAGTTCAACTGGCGGGCCTGCCAACATCATGACTGACTTTGATGCCGCGCAACAGAATATTGTGCAAGCGGCACGCTCGGCACTGCTTGACGCCGGGCTAGCCAATACTGAACTTGCCGACATCGCGTCGGTGATCGGCGTTGCCGGTGCCAACGTTGGCGACCATGCAGAGCGACTGGCAGCCAGGCTGCCCTTTCAATTCAGCCAGATTGAAAACGATAGCACTATCGCTCTGCGCGGTGCGCTGGGGGAAGACGATGGCATTGTCGCCAGTATCGGTACCGGCTCTATATTCATCATGCAACGCGATGCAGAAACGAAAACGATTGGCGGCTGGGGCAATGTCATCGGAGATCAGGCGAGCGGCGTCTGGCTCGGCAAGCGGTTACTGCACGATACACTGCTATGCTTCGACGGCATTTATCCGGAGAGCACGCTTTATACAACCACCATGACACAATTCAATCATAGCGCCGAAGCAGTGGTGACCTTCGCAAAAGACGCAACACCCGGCGACTTTGCAGGCTTTGCCAAAACAGTGATGGACAGTGCAGCCACAGACGATTCACTGGCAAACAGAATCGTTCAGAGTGCTGTGTCCGATATAGAACTCATACTCAGCAACATGAGTGACACCACTGATTTACCGCTGTGTTTAGTCGGCAGCCTGGGGTTTCGCTACGCAGATTACCTGTCAGAGCATTTTAAAGCCAGACTGCGGAAACCCGAGGGTGATGCGGTTTCCGGCGCGATCACCATTGCGGTTGAACGCTATTGCCGATGAGAGCTGTAGCCGATGAGAGCTGTAGCAGAATGCCGGCTCGTTCACCAACACTGGTTAATAGTCACTGTTATCGTTATTGTACAAAGTAAAGAAACAACGACCACTCCGGAATGCAACTGACACTATAGCTCAAGACTATTGGTCGTTTTTCTTTGCAACACCGATACTGTAAACCAGTAAAGCAATCCAGATACATGCAAAGCCAAACCAACTCGCCAGCGTGATAGATTCATTATAAAACAACCACCCCACCAGAAATTGAATAGTCGGAGTCACGTACACCAATAACCCACTAAGGCCAAGCGGCAATGCTCTGGCCCCCTGCGCGTATAGCACCAGTGGTACAGCCGTAACAAAGCCACCCAGCGCCATTAGTATCTCACTTCTGCCAAGTGGATGGACATAGCTCAGGGAATTGTTAGCCGCTAGCCACATCAACGCCACAACTGTGGCTGGCACCAGCAGTAACGTTTCGACAAAGAGTCCGTTTATCGGGCCGGTGGTCGCCTTTTTACGTAGCAGTCCATAGAATCCGAATGTTGCGGCCAGGGTCAAACCTATCCACGGTATAACACCGCTGACTACAATCATGATCACAACGCCAGACGCAGCCAGTGCAACTGCAAGCCACTGCTGACGATCCGGCCTTTCAGCAAAGAAAAAGTAGCCGAGCATCACACTGACAAGAGGGGATAAAAAATAACCGAGGCTGGCATCGATAACGTGATTGTTTACCACCGCCCAAATGTACACAAGCCAGTTTCCGGCGATCAGACTTGAGGCAAGCAAATGGTGAAGAATCTCGGTACGATTTCCGAGAACACCGCTAATAATTTTACGGCGCTCGGAGGATGCCACCACCAGCATCCCCAAAAACACTGCGCACCAGACATTGCGGTGACTCAACACTTCCAACGGCTGCACCTGTGCCAGCAGTTTCCAGTAGATTGGAAAAAGCCCCCACATCACCTGTGCTACCACAGCACTCAGTACACCGATTTGAAATCCCGACATCATTTAACCTTGCTTTTTCATCGTCCGCACAAAGCAAGTGGTGACAGATGGGCGTTTCGAATTGAGGTGCTACTATACAATCTTGTAGCGCCCTGCCAGACATTTTTGCACAGCTGCATTCACTGTGCTGATGCGTGCAAAGCACGTCAACCCGGGGCATTCAACTGGATACACAATTAGATAACACGATGATCACCACTGCCCTGACCGGGGCCACTATATTCGATGGCCACCGGCTCTATAAAAACCATGCACTGCTGATAGCGAATGAGCACATCAGCGCAATTTGCGACATCAGCAGTCTCCCAGCGGATCTCAACCCTGTGGCACTCACAGGCGGGTTGCTGGCGCCCGGCCTTATCGATTTGCAAGTCAATGGTGGTGGTGGCGTATTGTTTAACGACAACCCTACAATCGACGGCATCCGATCAATTTGCCAGGCCCACGCCGCCTTTGGTACAACATCATTAATGCCGACGCTAATTACCGCTTCACCTGTGGTGACTGAGCAAGCAATCAATGCTGCAATCGAAGCGTACCAAAGCAAACTAGCCGGTTTTTTGGGGTTACACCTCGAAGGCCCACACCTGTCAGTCAAAAAAAAGGGCGCGCACGATGCCAGCCTGATACGACCGATGTCTGACGATGATCTTCACTGTTATATCAATGCACGCAATCAATTGCCCTGCCTGATGATAACAGTCGCACCAGAGTCAGTCACCGAACAACAGATCAACGCACTGTCAGAGGCGGGCATTACCATCAGTCTCGGGCACAGCAACGCGAGCTACGAGCAATGTTTCTCTGCGTTCACCGCCGGGGCCACCTGCGCCACCCACTTGTACAATGCAATGAGCCCGCTTACACACCGTGAGCCCGGGCTGGTAGGTGCAGCATTGGCGCACAACAAGAACTATTGTGGCCTTATTGCCGATGGTCATCATGTACACCCGGCCGCCATCAGACATGCGCTGGCAGCAAAGCAGAAAGGCAATCCGATTTTCCTGGTGTCAGACGCAATGCCCCCTATCGGCACGAACATCGACAGCTTCGAACTCGATGGCAGAACTGTTTTTCGAGACGGCGGAAGACTCGTCCTGTCCGACGGCACACTGGCAGGAGCGGACATCAGTTTGCTCGATGCCACCAGATATATGGTGACTACTTGCGAACTCGACATTGATGAGGCACTGCGAATGGCCACCGTGTATCCGGCCAGTTGTATCGGCCATGAGCAGATAAAGGGAACACTGGAGCCAGAGCATAGTGCGAATATCGTGCATCTGGACGATGACTTTGGACTACAGCAGGTTTGGAGAGATGGCCTTCCATTGCTACCCGGCTAGTTTGTTACTCTGGTAACTCGCCATCCTGAACACTTCCCTGATCAGGCTATCGCTTAGCAGATAGTGTTGCCAGAAATGCACAAAGCAAAGGCTGGGCTAATACTGATCGCGCCCCGGAGACAAACCCCGGGGCTACGCAATACGCGGCGTCTTGCTAAAGGATTATCGCGCTCAACCCGAACGCGATTTTTTAGCAAACACGGTAGCTGCTGCAGCTGCTAATTAACTTTTACCGAGCGCCTTCAGCAGAGTTTCGCCAAGCTTGGCCGGGGACCGAGACACATGAATGCCAGCGGCTTCCATCGCGGCCATCTTGTCTTCAGCACCACCTTTGCCACCAGAAATAACCGCGCCCGCATGACCCATAGTTCGGCCCGGAGGTGCGGTGATGCCAGCAATAAAACCAACCATTGGTTTTTTACGACCTTTTGCCGCCTGCTCGGTTAGCCACTCTGCGGCTTCTTCTTCAGCAGAGCCACCAATTTCACCGATCATCACAATGCTTTCGGTTTCATCGTCATCAAGAAACAAATCAAGTACGTCGATAAACTCGGTGCCTTTCACCGGGTCTCCGCCGATACCAACAGCGGTAGTCTGACCCAGGCCCGCATTAGTAGTCTGGAAAACCGCCTCGTAGGTGAGCGTGCCAGATCGAGAGAGGATACCAACATTACCTTTCTTGAAAATATTCCCCGGCATGATACCGATTTTGCATTCATCCGGTGTCATTATACCGGGGCAATTCGGGCCAACCAGTCGGGAGTTCGATTCGTTCAGCCGCGCCTTAACCTTGACCATGTCGAGTACCGGAATACCTTCAGTGATACATATTATTAAAGGTATTTCGGCGTCAATCGCCTCGATGATGGCAGCGCCCGCACCACCGGGTGGTACATAGATAACCGATGCATCGGCACCTGTATCAGCCTTACCTTCCGCTACGGTGGCATAGATGGGTAATTTCTCACCGCCCTCGCCGTCCCAGGTCGATCCACCCTTTTTCGGGTGTATACCACCAACCATCTTCGTGCCGTGATAGGCGAGCGCCTGGTTGGTATGGAAGGTACCGGTTTTTCCAGTGAGTCCCTGAACCAGAATTTTTGTGTCTTTGTTGATCATAATAGACATTGATGCTTACCCCTTTACCGCTTTGACAATTTTTTGAGCAGCGTCGTCGAGATCGTCTGCCGCGATAACATCAAGATCTGAACTGTTGATGATCTCTTTACCCTTTTTGACGTTGGTCCCCTCCAGTCGCACAACCAGCGGAACTTTGAGCGATACGTCCTTCACGGCCGCGACCACCCCTTCTGCGATAACATCGCAACGCATAATGCCACCAAAAATATTCACCAGAATACCTTTAACGTTAGGATCCGAGGTGATGATCTTGAATGCCGCTGTTACCTTCTCGGTTGTCGCTCCACCACCGACATCAAGAAAGTTTGCAGGCTCAGCACCATAGAGCTTGATCATATCCATGGTCGCCATGGCCAGACCAGCGCCATTCACCATGCACCCGATATCGCCATCGAGAGCGATGTATGCCAGATCATGCTTGGATGCTTCTATTTCCTTCGCGTCTTCTTCTGTTTCGTCTCTGAGTAGCATAGTGTCGTCGTGGCGGAACAACGCATTGCCATCGATGGACACTTTTGCATCCAGTACGCGAAGCGAGCCATTGCCCATGACGATCAATGGATTGATCTCAAGCAGGCTCATATCTTCTTTGTTGTAGGCATCGTACAGAGCCGGAAACAGCGTTTTGGCTTCGTCAGCAGCCTTGTCTGTCAGCTCAAACGCGGACACCAGTTTCGACACGATGCCGGCATCAACGCCGGTGTCAACGTCGATATCGATCGTGTGAATTTTGTCTGGCGTTTCTTCAGCAACCGCTTCGATATCCATACCGCCTTCAGTGGATGCCACAAAAGACACCTTGCCAGTTTGCCGGTTAACCAGCATCGAGCAATAGAGCTCGCGGGCGATGTCCGCAGCATCTTCAAGATACAGCCGATTGACCTGCTTGCCTGCCGGACCAGTCTGTTTAGTGACCAATGTGTTGCCCAGCATTTCCTTGACGTGGGCGCGAACTTCATCAGCATCAGACGCAAGGCGAACACCGCCTTTTGCATCGGCCGGTAGTTCCTTGAATTTGCCTTTACCACGGCCACCAGCATGGATCTGGCTCTTCACTACGTAGCCTGGCCCGGGTAACGATGCGATCGCCGCCTCAAGGTCGCTGGCCTTTAGTACCGGGGCGCCTTGCGCTATCGGAATGCCATAGGTCGCCAGCAACTGCTTGGCCTGGTATTCATGGATATTCATGGATGTTTTCTGATCCTTTTGCGGTTTTTTACTGCGGGGTTACATCACATAGACAAGCACTGAGGTCAAACGTGGCAATTATTTGCCCAATTATCAAAGCGAATGTCAGGCGACATAAACTCAACGATAGTAATGAGGATGGAAGGGTTAAAAAGGTGCGCCATATTGTAGACGCTGACACAGCATTGAGACAGGGTAAATGAGCGCCCGATAACTAATTTTCAGGTCCGCTACCTGTTCCGGCTATGCTGAACAAAGATCTTTTCCCTTGATCTTCTCCAATTTTCAATTCACAAAGAATTTAGCGCCAATATTTCGACACTTCATCGACGCACTCCCTGCGCAGCCAACCACTCTAAGCCCCGATAATCGCACGATAGATGAGCTTTGTCAGTTACGACAGCGGCGCATCGATTTGATCAAGCCGCAACCCTGTGCGACTACGGCGGCTCAGCGTATACAACTTTTCCGCCTATGCAACTTACTACTCAATGCAAAAACATCACCTCGGGGCAAAACCATCACCGCGGGGCAACATAATCAACACGGGGTAACATCATCGCCGCGTGGCAACATAATCACCGCTAGCAACGAGCCACAAAACGAGCCACAAAAAGGTGAACACAGAGAGTGCTCACCCTGTTCAAGCCAGATCCGGGCCAGCCTCAGGAAAGGTGGTGAGGCTCCGCCACCTGATAGACCGGTGTATCAATACCTTCCATGCGGGCCTTGAGCTGCAGCGACAGGAATTGCGAATAATGGCGTGACTGATGCAAATTGCCGCCATGAAACCACAACCCGGCTTGCTGAGTCGGCTTCCACATGTTGCGAAGCTCGCCCTCCCACGGCCCCGGATCCTTGGTTGTCTCCGATCCCAAACCCCAGCACTTGCCAACCTTGTCAGCAGTTTCCTGATCTATCAGATCGGCGGCCCAACCGTTCATTGAGTTGTAGCCAGTGGCCAGCACGATAAGATCGGCGTCGAGCGAAGAGCCATCGTCAAACTCAATACTGTTCGCTTTGACCTCCTTAACTGCAACCCCGCTTTTCAACTTGATTTTACCGTCAGCGACCAGTTCGGATGCACCAACATCAATATAGTATCCGGAACCACGGCGCAGATACTTCATAAACAGACCGGACCCGTCATCACCGAAATCGAGCATGAAACCGGCTTTTTCAAGGCGATCATAGAGATCCTTGTCGCGCTTTGCCATCTCTTCGTAGACCGGAATCTGAAAGTCAGCCATGATTTTGTAAGGCACTGATGCGAAGATCAGATCCGCCTTGTGATGATCGATACCGTTGGCAATCGCCTCCTCTGAATACAATCCGCCCAGCGCCAGCTCCATCAGGGTGTTCGACTTGGCAATGTGCGTGCTGGACCGCTGCACCATCGTGACATCTGCACCCTGCTCATAGAGTGCCGCACAGATATCATGAGATGAATTATTTGATCCAATGACCACACACTTCTTTCCACGATAGGCATCGGGCCCCGGATGTTGACTGGAATGCTGTATCTCGCCTTTGAAACTGGCCTGCCCCGGCAGTTCGGGAATGTTTGGCTTGGCAGACATTCCGGTAGCCAGCACCAGTTCGGTCGGGTGCAGGGTGACTTCAGCCCCTTCGCGTTCGACAACTACCGTCCACTTGCCCGCGGCCTCATCATAAGTGGCGCTTTTGCAAGTGGTTGAAGACCAGTAGTTCAGTTCCATGATACGTGTGTACATCTCCAGCCAGTCGCCCAGCTTGTCCTTGGGCGCAAACACAGGCCAGTGCTTGGGAAAAGGCATATATGGTAAATGGTCGTACCACACCGGGTCATGCAAACAAAGTGACTTATAGCGCTTACGCCAGCTATCACCGGGGCGCTCGTTCTTCTCGATAATTATTGTCGGAACGTTGAGCATTTTCAGGCGTGCGCCCAGCACAATGCCACCCTGACCACCACCAATAACCAGACAATAGGGCTGCTCTTTGTACCCGAGTGTTTCTGCTTCTTCCTGACGCTTCTCAGCCCAGTTTTTGCGGCCCTGCTCAAAGCCATGCTCCACGCCCATTGGACGTCGCTCACTGTTAGGCTCCTCATGGCCTTTGAGTTCAACCATCGTAGTCAGCAACGTGAAGGCTTTACCATCGCGCAGTCTCAGATGGCCTCTGCCACGGGCAACATCGGTTTCGAAGGTCAGCCAACTCTCGATAATACCGTCTGCTTCTGTTGGCTCGTCTTCAATTGCCCAGGCAGCTGGTTTTACACGGGCGTTGGTCTCATTGAGCATTGCCTCGATGGCATCTCGACCTTCAAGGGTTTTTATATTCCAGGTAAAACTGACCAGGTCTCGCCAAAAGCCCTCTGTTTCGAACAGGCTGGCTGCGGCCTTTGTATCATTCGCCTGTAGCGCTTTGTCCAGCGCATCGAGCCAGTTCTGCACCGCCTGGGTGGCAGATGAATCACTCATTCTGTTTCCTCCAAAATGTATTGCGGATTATCAAATCAAATTCGGCAGCCGCGTGAGTTGTGCAAAAAACCGCACACTCGATCAATTTTGCTCAACGACTGCGCTAAACGGCAAAAATGCAACCCGGTTGAACCAACTGCAGAAAAAATCCCTTCGCAGTTTTGGCTTGTAATCTTTGCTTGCAGCGTTAGCCCAGACTCAGACAACAATTATCCGGCAAATACCTGACAAAAGTGCACGGAGAAAATGAACAGGAACATGGACGCCATTAGGCGCTCGCTATCCGCACGTCAACGTTCACCCGCCAATGCCTGAATTTAATATCGCAGCAGTAGCAACGTACTACTAATTACAGCGATGAGCAACCACTGCTGAGTTGGAGGTTACACAGAAACTGAGGCAGATAAAGCATGCCTGACGCAGCAGAATGGTGCCACCGAATGCCCAGTTGGCAAGTCGACAGGCAAGCGTTAGGTAAACCAGGGGTAACAGACAGGCTGGTAGTTATGTACAGGACTCTAGCCTGCATTATACATGGGGATTCGGCGTTCAGAGGAAATCGGGCTGAACAGGTACATTTGTGTCAGCGTCGTAGCTTCGCTATTCAACTCCCATCAGTTGCGCAAAGAGTTTGGCGGGCCAGATCGAGAGCATGGACCGAAGCTGCGAATGCACGTCATGGGTGCCACACTCAAGTTGAATAATTTATGGGTAACCGATTGCTGAGTTCATCAGCAAACTACCAATGAACTCAACGTAGCAGTGCTTTACAGCTAAGGCTGACCGAAAAACCAGCAGCACAGCCTATTGACCAGGCCAGGCCTGTTGACCGTCTACCGGCAATTTGCGGCCATCGAAGCCCTCGCCCCTGCAGTATCCATCACCACTACTAACGTAGTAATGGCGAGGCATTAGCGGGTAACCCATTGCTGCCACCTGCGCTGCTGCAGCATCAGTAAAATCATGTGACCACATTTGGAAATAGTCAGTGAAATTATATCCGCTGGCATGTGACACCATGATTAACAGCCAGTCTTCCTTAGACAGATCGCGAGCACTCTGCCGATCAAACATGCTCATACCAAGGTTGGCCCGCGTTGACTGCCAATCGTTGTCATTGCCAATAGCACGCTGATACTCGCGTTCCAGCAGGTGCAACCTTGCGAGCAAGTGCCAGCCATCCTGCAATGCGCCGACATCCTCCGCTGCCATCATCATCTGAATAAACATAGCCGCGCCTTGCGACCAGGTCATTACATCCCACAGATTTTCCTGCACGTACTGCAACGGATCAGCTTGCGAGACGCTGGCGTTCAACACATTGAAGACATCTTCAAACGGCAGCGACTGACATTGAGGATCACCACCGGTTTCTCGATGATAGCGGGTCTTGGAGTAATAGGAATAAAAATTGGTGGACGCATGCCCCGGCCAACCACTAAATCGAAAGCGTGCCCGCTCCAGGCCGTGACCCAGCTCGTGTATATCACCATGCCCCAGAGGACTAAACGACCAGTAGGCATCATACGGATTGCCCGAGCAGCCATACCCACACGTCGCCTGATCTGCATTCATATGCTTGACCAGATCGAGCGCAGTGACAGACAGATTGTTGCTACTGGCAAACTGATTTATCTCTTCCACACCATCAATACCCGGCCCCTGAAAACCGGCCAGCACGTGCGGATAGTTATGGACATACCGCATTGTCGCATCGACCAGCGCCTGCGGTGATCCTCTTCCGGCACCCAAATACGGATCATCAATCGACACAATCATCTTTTCGCGAGTCGAATGTACCTCAAAGCTTGGCGCTACCAACTCCGCCCAGTCATACTCATCGGCAAACAGTTTTGCATTATAGCTGTCGCTGTCCTCGATGCTGCTCCAGTAAGCATGCTCGCCAATATTTTCAATCTTAACTTCCACAGGCAGATCGTTTTCATTGTACCCAAGCTGAATCGGTCCACCTGTAGCTGACGTAAAACGAATGGTTTCTCCAGGCGCTATAGCCATACGCTCTCCCTGCAGAAATCGTGGTCGTTTGTAACCCTCTTCGGCAAACACGTGTGTGGAGCCACTGCGCAGCGAATTCACGAACACTTCCACATTGACTTCGCTGGTGTCCATGCGGGTAACTGTGACCGTTTCTCCGGGTAGCGCGTAGGCTCCGGTGGAACGAAAATTACGTTTCGAGACATGTTTGACAATGCGCGTGCCTGGAGTCACATG
Source organism: uncultured Granulosicoccaceae bacterium (assembly GCA_937957915.1). Lineage (GTDB taxonomy): Bacteria > Pseudomonadota > Gammaproteobacteria > Granulosicoccales > Granulosicoccaceae. Next base: position 134,047 of record CALGNZ010000027.1, read on the forward strand.
GGAAAAATCTGTTCTGCTGAAGTTGCCAAGGTCCGACCAAACACCAACTTTTTCACGATACTGATAGGCTGCATGGTCTGCATAAAATGCTTGCAAAAACTCAACACCGGGAGCGTCGTTTCGATCAAGCGGGAACACAACCTTCGACCGATAGTAGTCACCAAGAAGTGCCATCAGCTTATGCAGGTGGAATTTGTCTGGATGTTTAAATATATCCAGTTTTTTTGCATCAAGACGATTCATTACTACCTGGACGTAGCGCGCACCGTTCCAAAATTCGGATGCCAATGATTGATTGTCATTGCAGTTTTCCCCATCACAGGCATCCCAGTCGATTTTAAAACTGCCCTGCCTGAAATTGCTTACCATCTCTCTGAACGCCGCCACTTCAGAATCAAGGTCTCCAATATAAGTCGTTGCATCGAGCGCTAGAAACCCAAGCTTTTGCCAGTAGTTATCTTTTGTCCAGGTAACATCGAGCAACGCCAGAAGGCTCTCACCGAGTGGCTCCAGGCCACCATCATAGTGCAGGTACAGAACGGGGATACCATTGCGCATTGAATGTTCAATCGACCTTACAACCTGACTCTCCTGCCCAGGCTGCAACTGATGCTGACTGATGATTATCAGGTCTGTCTCCGCATTCACACAGGAGGCCAGGGCATCACCTTCACAGGCATCCTGCTCGTTGTAGAACACCTGGTCAGGAAGGCGCTCATCAAGCCACTCCCTGATCGCTAACTCATCCGGAAAATAGTAGCTTTGATCCTGATGGGCAATTACCACATTCAGGCTCGTCGACTGAGCGGCTTTACCGCGTGTCAGCCAGTTGATACTGTTTTCAAGAAACTGATGCATCTGTTCATTCAGCGACGACTGCTGCCGACGATAGTTACGCATCGGATTTCCACCAAGCGCAATATAACGAGATTCAGATTCCCCAAGCACGGCCATCGTCTGGTTACTGGCTGTATAGCCATCAACTATTACACTGTTGGTAACGAGTAATGGCACGTTTTCACCAATGCCGGAACTCAACCACGCACTATCATGGGTTGGATTCCAGTCAATGCCGGTGAGGCTGCTACCGTCAGGTTTTTCACTGCCATCCGCCTGCAGATTGAAGATCTCGAGTAATGCATCTCTATGCAGATCCCCACTACTATCAACTGCCGCAAGAATCGCATCTTCAAGCACATATGCTGTGCTGATCACCGACGCATCACCACTGACAATGGCATGCTCAACTTCATCCATGGTCACCTCAATCGAAAACGAAGGCAGGCTACTCTGCAGTTGACCATCAGACACGCTGATTTCAATACCCTCGTGAACCCCTATATCGGTGAAACTCGCGGCACCCGTTAACAGGCCACTTTGTGGATTAAATTCAAGCCAGACTGGCAACTCGGAAGCAACAAACTGCAAATCATCATCAACGTCCGGGTCCGTGCCTGCGGCTTGAAACACATAAGTCTGGCCCACCTCAACAGTTAAGACAGGTTCACCTGAGATCGCAGGGGGCAGATTTCCAGGCCGCTGATCGCCAGAGCCATTCCCGTCTTTTGAGCTGGCGGGTGATGTCCCGCTGCTGCCCCCACAAGAGACGACAGTCGTGACTATAACCACAGCAAAAAGGTTACAGCACATTGACTTCAGATATTTTCTCATGCACCGAGTAGCGGCAGTATGTGACTGGCATTAAGTGCACATTGACGTGAAACTGGTCACTTTTTCCACAATCAGGTAGCTGACGCACACTCAAAGGAAAAGCGATTGTGCAGGCAGGTTATTGCTGCTGCATCAGTCACAGAAGTACAGTAAAATACAGGTGTCAAATGCATGGAAGGCCCAACCACTTAAATCTCGACCACTCGGACTCATAGATCCGCATGAGCAGCAACAACACGTGGTATTCGTGGCAGGGGAGTTCGTGCAAAGAATTTTAGCCTGCTGCCATGTGGTTAAGCTGTGGGCCTGAAAGTGTAGAAAAAACACTGATTTTTGCGAAAGTAGTTAACACACTATGCAAACGAAAATCATGTGAGATGCAGTGTCCCGTGAATAGTACGGGTTAATTACCACGGAGCCTTTACCATGAGCATATCTATAGTCCACCGAGACAGCAGAAGATGGCAAGTATGCATACGGCTGATGGCTGTGATGACGGGAATCGGGTCGTTGCTCTTTCTCGGGGCATGCAGCGTATCACCAACTCACCCGGCACTTAAAAGCACCAATCTGCCACCTCTGGTTCCGGTACGGGCATTCACCGCAAATATCGACTACACCGGTGGCTATCGCGTGTCCCCCGATGGCAGCAAACTGTTATGGAGCGGAGTCAGCCTTTTACGTCCCGCGCTCTATTGGCGCGATTTAAACTCCGGAAAAAGTGGCGTCCAGCGCTTCAGAAAGCGCACGCCACGAGCATTTTGGGCCTCTGACAGCAAACACATCCTTTATCACCTCGATGCCAGTGGCCGGGAAAACCATCAGGTTTACGCATGGAATACCCGATCAGGCAAAGCACGCCCACTGACACCGGGTAATGGCACAAAAGCCTGGGTGGAACACGTGCCTCGAACCGTATCCGACGTCATTTTTGTAGCCCATAATGCGCGCGATCCCGAGTGGTTTGATCTGTATCGTCACAACCTGGAAACCAATGAAACAACACCGATCGCTCAAAACCTTGACTCGGTCGTACGCAGACTACTGGACGACGACGGCCGAGAAATCCTGCGCCAGCGGCTCGAGAATGACCACTACATTGCAGAAGTCAGAGAGGGAGACACCTACCGGGAGGTCTTGCGCCACGATCGCTTCACCGATTGGTACCCCTTTGAAATCACCCCGGATGGAAGCACAGCCTACACACTCAGTAATCGTGACCGCGATCGACTCGCGCTGGTCACAACCGATCTGACTGACGGGTCTGAAACCGTACTTTTCGAACATCCGCGAGTTGATGTTGGCAATGTGTGGATGGACCCCGGAACCCGCAAACCGATGTACTACCAAACCTATGATGGCTACCCTGCTGACGTCGTACTGGATGATGCGCTCAACCAATTGCTTGAACCACTTCGCAGTGATGAACCCTTTGGTATTAACATCAACAGTCTCAGCCGCGATCGCAGCACCGGCACCGTCACACGCTACGACCACACGGGCAGCACCTATTATCTGATTGAAGGAGGTGGTAAAACCTTAACCGAACTGGGCCAGTCACCAAGTAGAAAGCGTGCTGACATCTGGACAGAGGTCGAGCCATTCAGCATTCCCGCGCGCGATGGTCTCGAATTGCACGGCTACCTGACCAGGCCGGCACAAAACGCCGAGACAGCCAAACCATTACCGACTGTGCTGTATGTACATGGTGGCCCATGGGCACGTGACTATTGGGGGCACGATGATTTCGCACAGATGCTCAGTAATCGTGGCTATGCGGTACTGCGAGTCAACTATCGCGGCTCCAGTGGCTACGGCCGCGGGCATCGAGACGCCGCAAAAGGTGAATTCGCCGGAAAAATGCACACAGACCTTTTAGACGCAGTGGATTGGGCCGTCGCAGAAGGCATTTCTGATCCCGACAAAATTGGCATATTCGGCGGCAGCTACGGTGGTTATGCAACTCTGGTAGGCCTGACAATGACACCGGATCGTTTTGCATGTGGCGTCGATTTCGTTGGCGTATCAGACCTGGCAACCCTGCTCGAAGACGCTCCTCCCTACTGGCGTCCTTTTATGCCGTTCTGGCATGCTTTTGCAGGAGACCCGGCCATTCCCGAGCAACGGGAAGAGTTAAACAAACGCTCTCCTCTCTATCACGCCGACAAACTACAAAGCCCGCTGCTTATCATTCACGGAAGAAATGATCCGCGAGTTAAACTCGATCAGTCTGAGCGAATGGTGGCAGCGCTGAGAGCCGCTGGCAAAACGGTGACTTTCAAAAGTGTCGCCGACGAAGGACATGGATTTCAACACTGGAAAAACCGTACGGCTATGTTCCGACAAGTTGAAGACTTTTTCGCCAACTGCCTTGGCGGTCGCAGCAGCGGGTTTGAATTGTATTCACTCGGCGCGTGGGCGTTCTAGGCAACGCTGGCATTACAGCCTCATTCTTGCGCTATCGTTTTTTGATTGAGGATGCATCGGACACTCGTTTGGCATCCGATGCATCCACCAGCCTGATTACAGGGCACCCAACGCACACAGGCCGCACCTGTTTCTATGCTGTTCAACAAGTGTAATTCATACCCAGCCGCCCACCGTCGACGTAGATCGTTTCACCAGTAATATAGCTCGCTTTGTCACTTGCCAAAAACGCCACCACATTTCCGATTTCCCTCGGCTCACCAACACGACCCATAGGCGTGCGTGACATCACCATTTTCATTGCTTCTGGGTTTGCATTGACGCCAGCCATCATTGCGGTATCAATTGACCCGGGTCCTACTGCGTTAACCCGGATGCCGTGGCTTGCAAGGGCGAGTGAGGCAGATTTAGTAACCTGCATCACACCCCCTTTAGAGGCACAGTAGGCCGCTATTGCGGGTATCGCTACCTGTGCATTAATTGAAGACATGTTTACGATGCTGCCGCTAATGCCATCTTTTACCATGGCCTTTGCAGCTCGCTGTAAGGCATAGAAAGTGCCGATAAGATTTAAATCAATTACCGCTCTGAACTGCTCGATGGTTGTTTCCAGAAAATCGCAAGGCAGAGCGATACCGGCATTGTTGATCAGAACCGACACCACACCAACCTCGCTCTCAATACGCTCGAATAATTGATCGATTTCTTCAGTCTTGCTCATATCGCATTGAATGGCGATTGCGCCACCGCCAAGGCGACTGGCAGCGAGCTCGACTGCTTCGCCATTGATATCTGCAAGCACAATTTGCGCGCCGTCTTCGCTGATGGCCTCTGCACAGGCATAGCCGATTCCCTGCGCGCCCCCGGTGATCAATGCAATGCGTTTTTCAGTCATATTCTGTCTCTGCCTTGTTAATGTCTGGACTTATGTAGTTTGTGCATTAGGATACCATTGTCAAAACAGGCAGGTGGCCAGGCGTCACTCATGTTCAGGACCGAATCGATCGCCACACCGATTTGTTCCACACTGTGGCACACCTAATGACCAACGACATAGAGTTACCAACGATGGGCAATCGAGCAAGCCGATGAAGAAAGCAGATAACAAATCAATTAAGGCCAATGCCAAAGCTCCCGACACCGAAACCACAGACGTTAGCAGGCAGCTTACCGCAAGTCATTGGGGCACCGCCGTTGTGGAAGTTGCAGGCGACAGACTTCTTTCGGTCACCGGACACCAGGATGATCCCGATCCATCGGCAATCAACCGCAACTACATCGCTGCAGTCGACGGTCCGGCTCGAGTCAGACAACCGTCTGTTCGCGCCAGCTATCTGGATGGGAACAGAAACTCGAAACACCTTCGAGGTCAAGAACAATTCATTGAGGTTTCGTGGGAGACCGCAGAAAACCTGGTGGTAGACGCATTAAAAGAGACCATCGAAAAACACGGTAATCAATCTATTTTTGGTGGTTCCTACGGGTGGGCCAGTGCCGGTCGCTTTCATCATGCACAGAGTCAGCTAAAACGATTTCTAAACTGTGCAGGCGGCTTTGTCCGCAGCGAAGGAAACTACAGCTACAACGCCGCCCTGGTATTGATGCCCCACATTGTTGGTAACTACAGACTCCACATCAAACAGGCGACGCGCTGGGCGACTGTGAAAGACCACACACAACTGGTGGTCATGTTTGGCGGACTGCCACTGCGAAGCGCGCAAGTCGGTGGTGGTGGTATGGCAAAACATCGACTGAAACACGAGTTGATTGCCTGTCGCAAAGCAGGCGTCGAGTTTATCAATATCAGCCCGTTACGCACTGATGCTATTGATGAACTCGATGCCAGCTGGATACCAGTGATACCCGGCTCAGATACAGCAGTGATGATGGCGCTGGCTCACACAATAATTACCGAAAACCTGCATAACACAGAATTTTTACAACGCTACACCACCGGTTTTGACAAGGTCGCCGACTATATATCCGGGCGATCGGACGGGTTGCCGAAGGATGCCACGTGGGCAAGCAAGTTATCCGGCATTGAAGCTGACACCTTGCGCACACTGGCAAGGCGTATGGCATCTTCCAATACACTAATCTGCACCACCGCGGGTGTACAGCGCGCCGAGTCAGGTGAGCAACCTTTATGGATGACAGTGACTCTTGCATCAATACTTGGACAAATCGGCTTACCTGGTTGCGGCTACGGTATTGGCTATGCTGCCGACGCAAGCATAGGTACCACTGATCGACCATTGCGCTGGCCTTCCCTGCCACAAGGCACAAACCCCGTCGAAGACTACATTCCTGTCGCAGCAATCACCGATATGCTGATGAAACCTTCACAGCCCTATCAATACAACGGTGAAGATCGCATCTACCCCGATATACAACTGATGTGGTGGGCCGGGGGCAATCCTTTTCATCACCATCAGAACCTGAACCAACTGACAAAAGCTTTCCAACAACCCGATACCGTCATTGTCGGTGAGATCAACTGGACGGGTACTGCCCGCCACGCCGATATTGTTTTACCTTCGACGTCGACGCTTGAACGAAATGACTTTGGCGCAGGCACCCAGGACACGGCACTGATACCAATGCCAAGAGCCATTCAACCAATCGCCGGCGCCAGAGATGAATACGATACTTACGCAGCCCTTGCACTGAAAATGGGTTTTGAAAGCGAGTTCACGGAAGGACGCACATCGCAGCAATGGCTGGAGGAGATGTGGGAGACAATGCAATCTACCGCCGCCACCATAGATAGGCAATTACCCGACTTCGCAACCTTCTTGCAAGGCGATATTATCGAGTTCGACAACCCTGATCCAAAACACACTTTTCTAGCTGAATTTAGAGCAGACCCGGTGAAAAACCCGCTGCCAACGCCAGATGGCAGGATTGCCCTCTTTTCTTCAGTGATAAACAGCTTTAATTATGCTGATTGTCCTGGACATGCAAGCTGGCTTCCACCGACCGAGTGGTTAGGGTCGCCACTGGCAGACAGCTTTCCACTGCATATGATCTCCGGCCAGCCACAAACGCGATTACATAGCCAGTGGGACGACGGCGAGTACAGCCGCAGTAAAAAAATCAAAGGGCGGGAACCCGTGTTAATACATCCGGTCAATGCAAAAGACCGAGGCATTAATGACGGCGACATAGTCAGGGTTTTTAATGATCGGGGCGCTTGCCTGGCAGGTGCAGTCATCACCAATGATGTGCGACCCAACGTCATTTTTCTGTGGACCGGCGCCTGGTTTGATCCACAGCTTTCAAGCGAACAGCCTTTGGATAAGCACGGCAACCCCAATGTATTGACTCACGACAGGCGCGCTTCCCGATTATCGCAGGGCCCTGCTGCACATAGCACTCTGGTCGATTTAGAGAAATGGGAAAAGCCCTTGCCCGAAGTTACGGCATTCATTCCACCAATTCGCAACCATTGACTTCGCATTAGCGAATTAAAACGCAGCAAAAAAGCACAGGGCAGATATCTGTACAACGAATGCAAGTCACCACGAAGACGGCCTGTACAAAATTATTACTAGTGTTATTCATACATCGCTAACATCATCGCTGTGTAGCTCCGGCACAGCCTGAACACCACAGCCACCGCTGTCCCACGAGCGTAGCTGCCGTCTCCCTGGCACCAAACCGAAACAATAACGAATGCGTATCTTCACTCAAGGATGTAATAGCGATGACGAGTGAAATTCAAAGGCCACCAGGCAACAAATGAATGATTAGTAAGCAACAGTGCTGGCACCCCAGCCGTGCCGCAGCGTTGGCACAGCTTGAACAATTTGTGGCTAACGCCGGCAGCAGGTATGCGTCACAGAGAAATTTCGATCATGGTCAATCCAGGCACTACAGTGTATCAACCCTTTCACCATGGATTCGCCATCGATCCATCACAGAGGAAGAAGTAATAGCAGCTGTACTAAAGCAACATAGCCGCACAGCTGCTGACAAATTTATTCAGGAAGTGTTTTGGCGCACGTACTGGAAGGGCTGGCTGGAAGCAAGACCACAGGTGTGGCACAACTATCGGGCAGACGTCAGCGCATTCTACAGAGAGTCGCCGGAGACTATCAGGCAATGTGACGCAGCGACTAGCGCCGGCACCGGCATTGAATGCTTTGACACCTGGTGCAAGGAGTTGGTTGCTACCGGCTACCTTCATAACCACGCTCGAATGTGGTTTGCCAGTATCTGGATCTTCACATTGCAACTCCCCTGGCAAATGGGTGCCGATTTTTTTCTGCGCCACCTGCTCGACGGAGACCCTGCGTCTAACACACTATCGTGGCGTTGGGTCGCCGGACTACACACCACTGGCAAGACTTATCTGGCAAGGCCTGAAAATATAGAAAAATACACCGGTGGGCGTTTCTCCCCGACAGGCCAATTGTCTTCAACTGCCCACGCCCTTACAGAAACACCGATCGGCGATAAAACAGAACTACCCGTATCGTCAGAAATTACGCCAGACAAAACCACCGGGCTTCTAATTACTGAAGATGACCTGTGCATTGACCATCTGCTAAAGGAAGCTGCATCACACAAACTGAACGTTGCCTCAGTTGCTACATTGCAGACAACAGCATTGCGATCACCAGCAGCCGTATCCGACAATGCCACAAACTTCGTTCAACAACTCATGAAGGATTGCACCACAACTCAGTTCAACGTACGCATAGACGCAGCCATTGATGCCATATCGATAAACTCTAGTAAAACGCCCGTCGCACAAGTTGTAAATTGGGCCAGTAAGAACAACCTGCAGCAGGTTGTTACAGCCTATGCGCCCACAGGGCCAACTGCTGAACTGATTGCCGATATCAAGCTAGCGTTAAACAGACAGGATGTACAACTCCTGTCGTCGGTTCGACAGTGGGATGAAAAAATATGGCCTCATTCATCCAGGGGTTTCTTCGCGCTTAAGAAAAAAATACCTCAATTACTTGATCAACTCTATCCGACGCAAACGAGTGCAATTCAGCAATCACTGCCATTTTGACAAGCCTGACTCTGACAACTCAATTCGGCTGCCGGGCTTAAATTTCGATCAGATAATCAACATTGAATCGAGCCCGCAGTTTTATCGCCACAACAACTATTCAGATTGACAAGATTGTTAAAACGACATTAATTGCCTAGTCAACCATTCTATACCCTATGTGTAAACACCTTACGGCAACCGAAGAGAAACTTCGTTGCTGGATCCACCTAAAGGCGGTTTTACTTACACCAGTTTTCTGTCTCGTCCTGAATGTGTTATTACTATCCCGCGTTCATAAAACCGGGGCAGCAAATGATCAGGATATTCACCCGCCGGCAATTTGTGCTGGGGCTACTTTTATCAAGCAGTGTCGCCTTCGCACACGGCCCTTCAAGACTGAAAGTGAAAGAGACCATCAGCATTCAGGCTCCACCAGCCGAAGTGTGGGCCATGATTGGAAATTTTGACAGCGCACACACCTGGCTGCCCATGGTGGAAAGTTCAACCGCTGAAGGCGGCAACGACGAGGGCGCCTCAAGAAAACTGGTGCTGGGCCCTGGTGTAGAGATATTCGAAATACTGAAACGGCACAGCGACGAAAAGATGTCCTACAGCTACAAAATCCCGACCAGTGAACACGACGTGAGCATACTACCGGTCACTAACTATGCCTCAACGATATCCGTAAAAGCGGACGGCGACGGTAGCATGGTGATGTGGAAAGGCGCGTTCTATCGAGGCTACCCGAATAATGATCCACCCGCAGATCTTAACGATGACGCAGCAATTGCGGCCGTAACCTCGGTGTATAAAGCAGGCCTGGAGCATCTTAAAAAATTGTTTGAAAACCCCGGTTAGCTAATACCTAAACTTCTGTGGGTTGTTCTTAACTTGAAGAATAGGCGGCGCTTTATTTAAACCCACAAGCGTTTATCATTGTCACGACAACTAATTGCAGGTCGTGCTGTCGAATTGCCAGGGAGGCTGCACAATGCAAGTTATCCTGCTTCGATTAACGACGGGGAGCAACAGCAACAAAAACGACAGCCTCTAAATGCATGCCCACCTCCCCCTCCGATAACGTTTGTTGAAAGATCCCCGTTGGTAATCTTGAAACCGAGATTGCCAACGAAATCATCGAACGAGCACAACACAGAAATGAGCTGCTTGACAACGTTTTCGCACATAGCGCTCCCAGCTTCGAGAGCACGAATGATCGGTCCGCTGAAGTGGGCTAATCAGTCCTGAGGTACCCAGACTGGAAATGCGGCAGTTAAGAAGAGAAGTACTGCCAGGGCCCGAGGGCCAATCGATGACAGAGTGTCATCGATTTGACTGCGTTTCAAAAATATGACACTTAGCTGACACCAAACGCCATATTTCTGACAAATACCTAGGTGCCCTCAAGCAGCGCTTCCCACGTGTATCCAGAACCTTCAAGGATACGGCGAAGCTTTTTCAGCGCTTCCATTTGAATTTGTCTGACACGCTCGCGGGTTACACCCAGCTCTTTGCCAACATCTTCAAGCGTTGTACGCTCGTAGCCATGCAGGCCAAAGCGTCGCACGACCACTTCGCGGTGCTTGCTTTCGAGCTTCATTAACCAGTTGTTGATTTGCTTGTGAATGCTCTCGTCCTGAAGCTTCCAGGCCGGATCAGGGTTGTTGTCGTCAGGGATAATGTCCAGTAGCGGCCGATCACCGTCCGGGCCGAGCGCCACATCTACAGAAGACACCCGGTCTCGCAAACCGAGCAGTTTCTTCACGTCTTCAACCGGTTTTTCGCACTCTGCTGCGATATCTTCAGCTGTCGGCTCTTTGTCCATCTTCTGTTGCAGGCGTCGTTCTGCTTTCAGATAGACATTCATTTCCTTTACAACGTGGATTGGCAGTCGAATGGTACGCGTCTGATTCATCAGGGCGCGTTCTATGGTCTGGCGTATCCACCAGGTGGCGTAAGTTGAAAAGCGGAAGCCACGCTCCGGATCAAACTTCTCAACTGAGTGAATGAGCCCCAGGTTGCCTTCTTCTATTAGATCGAGCAGCGTGAGGCCGCGGTTAAGATATCGTCGGGCGATTTTTACAACCAGGCGCAAATTGCACTCGATCATCTTCGCTCGTGACTTCTCGTCACCTGCCTGTGCCAGGCGTGTGTAGTGCTTTTCCTCGTCAGCCGTCAGCAGCGGTGAATGCTCAATCTCTTTCAAATACAGTCGTGTAGCATCCATATCGCGCGAGCGCGCTTTACTGCTGGGAGACTTTTCCTTGGTGCGTTGCAGCTGTGCTGCAAAAGTCTCTTCGTCTGTTAACGCCAGATCTTCTACTTCGTCTTCCGTTTCCTCTACTTCTACTTCCCTTGCACCGATAGAGCTTGTTTCTTCGCTATCGTTATTGGTGTCCCACTCTGAAAGTTGACTCTGGCCCATTCTAGTTCTCCGCAATGTTGCGTTAATGTTCTATTATTATTGTTATTGTCAGTAGCCTGCCGCTCCGCCAGTCATTCAAAGACTGTTGGGCGCTGCGCCACCAATGTGGCGCGTTGCAAACAACATGAGAACTAGTACTGCAATAATCGTGCCAATTGACTCTCTATAGCGGTGGCAAATACTCCACAGGGTTCACTGGCTCGCCATTTCGGCGTATTTCGAAGTGCAATTCGGTACCGGCCGTCTTGTCTGTCCCTACCGCCGCGATCACCTCACCAGCCCTAACCTTCTGATTTTCCTTAACAAAAATATCACTCACTTTGGAGTAAGCCGTTAAGAAGTTGTCTTCGTGACGTAAAATTACCAAATTGCCATAACTCGCCAAATCCCTGCCGCTGTAGACGACCTCACCATCGGCGGCGGCCTGGATGTTTGCACCGACACCAGCGTCAATATCCAGCCCCTGCCGATTTATCTCCTGCAGATTAAATTCTCGGGTGATCATGCCTTTGGCTGGCCAGTTCCACCCTTCAGCAACCGCATCGACAGAAGTTACCGCCGGCACTTGAACAGGCACGCTGTCCACGCTATCGATAACCTCGATCTGCGAGGGTGACTCGCCTACTCTTACGTCGTCAATAATTGTTTCGACGCCCTCGGGCCGAACCACTCCATCGACCTGGATATCGTTGATGACGGTTGCAGGGGGCAACGTAGCCAACTGACCATTCTCATCAGTGACGAACACGGGCTCGTCATCAAGCAGTGAATCAGCAGAGTGGCTTCTGACTGCCACAATTTCTTCCTGCGTTGGCTGTGATCCGACCACACCACCTTCTCTGGTACTGACCAGCGATATGTTCTCGGCCATGGCACCTGATTGAATAAGGCGCGATGCCGGATCATCCTGCCGAACCAGCAACAGTCTTTGCCCGGGAACAAGCCGCGTCACTTCAAGCGCGTTAACAGCAACCAAAGAAGCGGGTTCAACTTCATAGCGGTCTGCTACCGACTCGAGAGTGTCTCCCGGCTGGACCACATAGGTGTTGGAGTCGAAACGAATTTCAGGAATATCGACGGTTTCGAGAATCCCACAGCCACTAAGTGACAACAGGGAACCGGCACAGAGAGCGGTGCCCAATTTTGTGTAGTTCATAATCAGCCTTATCAAAATGCAGTGTGTGCTGTGCCAAGTAACCAGATACCAGACCGCGAAGCCGTCGAGCGCGGCTTTTGCGTGGTCGCCATGTGCGATGGGTTGCGGTACCCGGGCTAACAGTAGCGTTTTCAACGAGCCAGCAGGGATGTGCGTCAAGCCGCCAGCTCTAGCGCACTTTATACGGCACTGAAAAAAAAACTGCAATAAAAACAGATGACAGGAATGACTTCTTAATGCGGATACTACAAATTTGTAACCTGCGATCTGGCTGAGAGCCAGACTTAAAAGCAATCGCGACTCAACACCGTCCTGACACAAAAGGAACAAACCTGACACCCTCTATCTGCTCGTAGCGCGCCGGCTGATCCGCAAATCGGCGGACGAGCGAGAGCTGCTGCGATTTGCTCTGGGGTCCGATGGGTCCAATCAGCACTCCTCCGTCTCTGACCTGCTGCAACAAGCCATCGGGAATTTCCTCCATGGCTGCAGTCACTACAATCGCATCGAACGGCGCCTTTTCCGTCCAGCCGTTCACTCCATCGTTGTAGCTAGTTCGAACGTTGCTGTACCCCAGCCGTCGCAACCTGTCGTTCGCTCGGGTAGCCAGGGAGCTGATTCTCTCCGTGGTGTAAACCTGATCGACCAAATGCGCCAGCACGGCCGCCTGATAACCAGAGCCTGTCCCGATCTCCAGAACGTTTCGAACCGGCTTGCCCGCCTGACTGCTGTTCAACACCAGTTGCGTCATCAAAGCCACCACGTAGGGCTGTGAGATAGTCTGGCCCTCGCCAATCGGCAAGGAACAGTCTTCGTATGCGCGGCTCTCCAGCGCCTCATCAACAAACAAATGCCTTGGTGTTGCGATAATTGCATCGAGCACCGCCTCATCATTAATACCGGCAGCCTGCAGTCGATTGGCCAGCCGAATTCTGGTGCGCCTCGACGTCATACCAATGCCGCGTATTCTCGCCTCCATATTCATGCGGCTACTCCGCTCAGCAGTTGCGCTAACTGATCTACCTTGCCGTGATTGGTCATATCAATTGAAATAGGAGTAAGCGAAACGTATTGGTTTTCTATGGCATAAAAATCCGTTCCGGGTGCAGTATCGAAAGGCTCCCCTGCCGGCCCGATCCAGTAGATCTCATTGCCACGCGGATCCTGTTCAATAATAGGGTTATGCCCACGTTTACGTGTACCAAGTCGAGTCGCAGAAAAGCCTGCTATTTGATCAAATGCTATCGGCGGAATGTTTACATTAATCAGACTGACATCCTGCAGCCCCTTTTGCATTAATTCACTTACCACCTGCTTCGCTACTCTTGCTGCACAAGTAAAATCAGTGCTGTCGCCAGTAAGTGAAAAAGCAATCCCCGGCACGCCATGTAACACCCCTTCCAGAGCGGCTGCGACAGTGCCCGAATAAAGCACATCGTCACCAAGATTTGCACCGTGGTTTATGCCGCTCACAATAAGGTCTGGCGTCCAGTCAAACAGACCATTTAAAGCGATGTTAACGCAATCTGCCGGTGTGCCCTGCAGCCCATAAACATCGGCTCTGTGTTCAGTTGCGCGAATAGGATTCATTAAAGTCAGCGAGCTGCTGGCGGCACTGCAATTACGATCGGGGGCGACAAGTTTTACCTCGGCGATTTCACACATAGCCTGATACAGTGAGGTAATGCCGGCGGACTGCCACCCATCATCATTCGAGACCAATATTTTCATTTATTATTCTTATTTTGTAATTTATTTTCAGCTGGCCCTATAACACCTATGTTATCAAACCAATCGCAGGACACCCCTTCTCACCGTGCTGATTAACAGTAAATTCCGTCCACCATGGTGGCTTCGTAATCCGCACGCGCAAACCATTTGGGCAGCCAAAGTAATGCGCTTCCCGACACCGGTGGTTTATCGCGAAAGACTAATAACACCGGATAACGACTTTGTTGATCTGGACTGGAGCGATGACAAACACACCGCTTCAAAATGCAGCTTAGACATGCCAATCGTAGTTATTTTTCACGGCCTGACTGGATCCAGCAGCTCACCGTACATCAGAGCATTAACGGATGGTTTGAACACACTCGGCGTCAGATCGGTAACCATGAACTTCCGTGGGTGCAGCGGAGAACCCAACCTCAAAAGAGAGTCTTATCACTCCGGTCACACGAAAGATATCAGCTTTGTTATAGACACCATAACGCAGCGCTTTCCCAACGCGGCTGTTGCCGCAACTGGCTACTCACTCGGCGGAAACGCGTTGCTCAAGTACCTTGCAATCACCACTGATAATCCACTACATCACGCGCTGTCTGTATCGCCACCACTGCAACTGGCCGAAGGCGCCAGACGCATGGAAACAGGGCTATCCCGTATTTATCAAAGCCGTTTGGTTGGACAACTCAAAGATGCTCTGGACGAAAAGCATCGCCGCTACCCGAATCTGGGCATCGACCAGCTGGGCTATAGAAACTGTACAACGTTCCGAGAGTTCGACGCCGCTGCAACAGTACCGGTACATGGCTTTGAAACCGTCGATCAGTACTACGAACAGGCAAGCACTCTGGCCGACTTACCGCTCATAAAAACCGCAACACATGTGCTGTTCGCTCAGGATGATCCATTCTTCACAAAAGCCTGCATTCCGGCAGACAATGGCATGAGTGAGCGGGTTACGTTTGAGTTGGCCACGCACGGTGGACACGTGGCATTCGTCAGCGGTGCCGTTCCGTTAGCTGGCAACAGCTGGCTGACATCGAGACTGTGTGAAATCCACATCAGTAAATTCGGACTGACATCCAAAGACTAAGCACTCGCGCTTCACTAACCTTGCTGTAAACGCAATTGCCCGGATGCTTGCACTTAACGAGAAGTGCAGTGACCACAACAATGTTGTGTCGCAAGCCCGCCAAGGAATGTCTCTGGCGAAACTGCAGCTTGCCCCTCTACAAACCGGAGGCTATTTTTTATAGATCAGCTTTACCGCACCACCAAAGGATTTTTTGGCAACCCCGTCAATATGATTGAGAATGATCTCTCGCTGACTATCAGTCAAACCCTTGAATGCAATACCGGCAAAGAACCGATCTTTACCGTCCTTTTGACCATCTTCCCCGGAGTTCACCACACGCCCTCGAAGGCTGATTGTGGTTTCGGACGGGAACAGCTTAAGTGTCAGACTCAACATTTCGTCGTCAGAAAAAGGCCGGTTGTGAAAACACTTCAAACCATTCGGACTGAGGCTTACCACGTGCGTAGGATGATCTGGCAATTCAACCTGCCGAATATCAGCATCGTTCGCTGCTTCACCCTCAATTGTTTCAACATGCAGCGCAACTGCATCCGACACTCTGCGATACTCGCGTCGCTCGGCTTTTCTATTTAAGGCATTATCTGCCATTGGTGTCTCCAGTATTCCTCGCACCAGCTAATTACTCAGTCTGTGCTTCGGCATTATCATCTAGCGCGTTTAACGGCAGTAACCCCAAACAATTTAGCGACATTCCGAATAGTTCACGAGCCCGCTTACTGCAAGCCACCAAACCTGGAAATAGCCAGGGCAAGGCCGAATTGCAGCAAGTTTATGACGCTTGGTTGTTCACAGGTAATGAAAAGCATCGACCAAAACCCGCGGCCGTGGCGGTTCGCGGCCGCACCGGTTCAGCCGCGCACGTTACTGACAATTGTAGTTTTGCCGCAGGCCACTTAAACTACCCGTGTGCGCCCCTAGCTCAGCTGGATAGAGCGTGCCCCTCCTAAGGGCGAGGTCGCAGGTTCGAATCCTGCGGGGCGCGCCACTTTTTTGCAGCTTGTACCACGCTGCATAGAGTTTTCGGGCACAGATGTCAGATCAATCAGTCCGCACCGGACTCCGTTACCAATCTTAAAAACAACCCAGGCAGGAAACAAAAAATGGAATCCAGAGCAGCGATCGCAGTAAAGGCTGGAGCACCACTAGAGGTCGGCACCATCGATATCGAGGGCCCTCGCGCCGGGGAATGCCTGGTCGAAATCAAGGCTACCGGTATTTGTCACACCGATGAATTCACACTGTCAGGCGCCGATCCGGAGGGAATTTTCCCCGCAGTACTCGGCCATGAGGGCGCGGGTGTTGTGGTCGAAACAGGGCCGGGGGTTACCTCTCTCAAGAAGGGTGATCACGTCATTCCACTGTATACGCCCGAATGCCGCGTTTGCGACTACTGCACGTCAGGCAAAACTAACTTGTGTCAGCAAATTCGAGAGACACAGGGCCGAGGCCTGATGCCAGATAACACCAGCCGCTTTTCTCGTGGCAAAGATAAAATCTTTCACTACATGGGCACCTCAACCTTTTCAAATTACACGGTCGTGCCGGAAATAGCGCTGGCCAAAGTTCGCGAAGACGCACCCTTTGAAAAAATTTGTTACATCGGCTGCGGCGTCACCACTGGAATCGGCGCAGTCCTGAATACGGCCCAGGTTAAGCCTGGCGACAACGTTGTGATTTTTGGCCTTGGTGGCATTGGTCTGAACGTTATCCAGGGCGCACGTCTTGCCGGTGCAGATATCATCGTCGGCGTTGACCTGAACCCTGCCAGAAAGGAAATGGCCGAGCAATTTGGCATGACCCATTTCGTCAACCCGAAAGAAGTCGAGGGCGACCTTGTTCCCTACCTGGTTGACCTGACGAAAGGCGGCGCAGACTACTCATTCGAGTGCATCGGCAATGTTGATGTTATGAGACAGGCACTCGAGTGCTGCCACAAAGGCTGGGGCACCTCTATCATTATTGGTGTAGCGCCAGCCGGCGCGGAGATATCAACTCGGCCATTCCAACTCGTCACTGGCAGAAACTGGCGTGGAACGGCGTTCGGCGGTGCCAAAGGCCGCACCGATGTTCCAAAAATTGTCGATTGGTATATGGACGGTAAAATTCAAATCGACCCGCTGATCACTCACGTTATGCCTCTGGACGAAATCAACACCGCGTTTGATCTGATGCACAAGGGTGAGTCAATTCGATCGGTAGTAACTTTCTAACCGAATCGTTACCAACAATTTGACCGGCAATAAAAAAGGCCAGTGGAGCAATCCACTGGCCTTTTCTCTGTGTAATTTTCTCGTGTGATGATTCTACCGCTACAGACGATATCAATTAACGAGATGTTTGCAAACCATCAGATTCCAGATGTGTATCGTCTGATTTGCCACTCAATTTCAAAGCAACTCTGCTTATAATTGCCAGTACCCCGACGGTCAGGCGCTTACACTTTACCGCCAACCCCTTCTCCTCAACCAGAGGCTGGAACTCCGAGGCATCGAACGCGTCGTCCTCTCGGCCACGCTCACTGGCTTCGTCCAATTGAGACACATCAACTCCGCCAATTCTGAGCAATGCCGAACGCATGGAACTTACCCTGACTACCGACTCGCCAGGCACCGATTGACCAAAGTTTTTACCGCGAGTGTCATTTGCCAACACATCATGAATCTCGTAAGTATCCGAATCACCAGCGGCCACTTTCGCTGCAGAAGGCTGAACTTGAGGCTTTTGCTGCAGGCGTTCAATGAGTTGTTTTTGCTTTTTACAACACTCGAGTGCACGATCTCGCTCCGCGATAACTGTCTCTATCGCTTTTTCCTGCCTCTCGACTCTTTCACGCAAAAGCACTACTTGATCGACAACCTGCCTCGCATGCTTAACCTTGAACCGTGTTTGCGTTTCCATGTCAGTTACTGCATTGCTCGAAGCCATGCTCTGCTAGTTCCGTAAAAAGTGCCAACCGTCACTGGTGCAACGGCGCAAGGTGAATTAAACCAACTCCTGGATCAATATACTCTACCCCCTCAACACTGAAAACCCAGGTACTTCATTGGCTGCGCAGATCAAAAAAAAGGAAAAATTTCCCTTGTAGTGACGATGGTAAACCACCACCAATAGCTCCAACCACCAAGTTCGTCAGTAATGGCCAAATAAAAACCGAATCAGGTCACAAATCACTCAAAGAAAGTGCTGACCGTACCGAAATCGCCAAAATCCGCAACTATTGTCGAACCAGAAGGCGCCTCTACAGGCCTGATAAAAGAACCCGAAATAACCACTTGGCCCCGCTTTATTGATTCACCATAGGAAGCCAGTCTGTTTGCCAGCCATACTATACCCTGCGCAGGATGATTCAAAACTCCAGCCCCCAGACCCGTCTCCTCGACCTGCGCATTGCGTGAGACAATGACTCCGACTCGACGCAAATCCACAGCATCCGGACGCATTGGATTGCCCCCCATAACAATTCCGGCGTTGGCAGCATTGTCCGAAATAGTGTCGTTAACATTGCGCGCCTGCCCTGTTTTCGGGTCAGCTCTAAGAATTCGGGTGTCTAGAATTTCAAGCGCGGGGCAAACATAGTCAGTCGCATTCAACACGTCAATTAAGGTCACGTTTTCAGCAACCAGATCTTCCTTAAACACAAAGGCTATCTCGGCCTCAATTCTGGGCTGAATAAACCGACCGGCTGGCACTGTTGAACCATTTTCGAAAACCATGTCGTCTAACAAAACACCGGAGTCCGGGATATCGATATTCAGCGCCATCTGCATGGCCCGCGAGGTAAGCCCGATCTTCCAGCCCACCACTCGTCGACCGGATTGAACCTTGCGCTCCACTAACGCCGCCTGAACGGCGTAGGCGTTGTCCATGTTCATCTGTGGATACTGTAGAGACAATAAACCGATTTGCTCGCCACTCTGCTCGGCCTGAAACAGTCGTTCAGCTGCATCGGTAACCTGATCAGGTGTCATGAGGGCGCCCCTGAAATCACTTCATCTGCCACTTCATTTCTCAAAGTGCCGATACCTTCAGCAGTAACTTCAACCACATCTCCGGGCACCAGCCACTTCGGCGGATCAAATCTGGCACCAGCACCGGTGGGTGTACCGGTAACGATCACGTCACCGGGCATTAGTGTTGTGAAGGTCGAAATGTAATTGATCAGGTAGCGAAAGTTGAACATCATTCTGCTGGTGCGATCATCCTGTCGCAACTCACCGTTCACAGTGGTCGTCAGTCGAATATCCGCAATCTGGCTTTCATCTCGATAAGGAACCAGCCACGGGCCAATAGATCCACTCGCATCGAAGTTCTTACCCTGCGTAACGTTAAACTTGGCATGGCGAAGCCAGTCACGCAGACAGGCCTCGTTACATAGTGTGATACCCGCTATGTGGTCGAGTGCAGACTCCGTACTAATGTGCCTGCCCGCTTTGCCAATAACCAAAACCACCTCGCCTTCATAGTCAAACTGTGTCGATGCCTGAGCTCGGATGATCGGCTGGTTGTGGCCAACAAATGACCTTGCAAAGCGCGGAAACAACGACGGATACGGAGGCGCCTCCTGGCCATCTTTATACTCCTCGTTACGCGCAGGGTAGTTAACCCCGACACACAGAATCTTTTCGGGAAAGTGTATGGGCGGTAAAAATTCTGTCTCTGCAACATCTATATCCGCCTCGAGCGATGCAGTGTCATCGGCCAAACCAGGCAAGGCATTGTCAGCTATAACCTCTTTGAGGCCGAGCCAGCGTTTTTCATAACGCGCAGACAAATCCACCAGTCCGTCAGGTTTTGCCAACCCGTACTTCACCTGCCCCTGGTGCATAAAAGTTACAAATTGTTGTTCGCTCACAGCTCTTCACCTGATCTAGTCGCCTTGAGCTTCATTGTACTGCAAGCGTGTGTTCGCCTGTTATCAGATTTGGTCATTACCACTACCCGGGGAGAGTATTGGTGGCAAAGCAGCCAGGGACCGGATGGCTTAAATCCAGCTAAGTAGTTCGCCGTTCGGGGAACAGCTCCACGAAGGCGAGGCGCTAACACACACCGAATGTTCGTTACCAACCTCGACGCAAAAGCACGATAAAAGGCAATGCGTTTGCAGCTGCTCTTGCTCTTGATTTACCTGCTTTTAATCAGTTTTGAAATTGATCGAGGAAGAGGGTCGGCGCGCCATGGATGGCGCACAAAGCGCTGTCAGGCAGGGCTACCTTTTTGCGCGGCCCGCGGTTTCTGCGGTCAATCTCAACATGCCGTACCCGCACACGGAGTCAGCGCGGCAGAACCTCTGCTCGCAGAGCCAGACCCCCTAACCCTGTCGCAAGCGAGGATGAATAGCATTTTTTTTCCAGCTCAGCGAGGCATTGATCTCACGAATCTCGAAAGATAGCGCAAAGTGTGGTTGCTGCAATGGCTCTGCAAGGTAATCCTGCATCGCAGCAAACAGGGCATCACCGATGGACTTTTTGTCATCCTGGCTGCGCCCCTCGCCCAGCCTCAATGACAAGTCGATAAACGCATTTTGGGGTAGATCGTCCGCCACAGTGAAAACATCGCAGCGAACACCACGCACCCGTACCGCGCCAATTTCGAAGAAACCGGTGTTCAGCGCGGTATTCAGAATCAGCTGGCTTAACCCTTTCAGATCTACTTGTTGCTCAATATTGGCTGAATACTCGAAGGTAAAGTGAGGAATGACCGTTCTCCCGTGCTGGTTTGCGATGTGGCAGGATAACGCGACAGGATATCAAAGCTGCGGCGCAGGCGAAAATCGAATTATACTGCACCCGCCGAAATCCGAAACCAGGGCTGCGGCAAACGATTTCTCTATCCATCAACCAAGACCCAACAACAATTCAGTTTAGGCAAAGTGCACTTTGACAGCACGAGCATCTGCCGCCCGGCGCAAATACCTGCACGTAACTCCAACTGAATGACACAGGCACAGCGAAATACTTGCGACATCTCACCTATAATCTGCTGATGTATCTGCTGTCACCATTGTGGTTGGCTGTCACCATAGCACAGTCATTAAAGCGTAAAGGAGGCTGGCACTTCCTGTCGACAAGAATGGGCTGGCGCGCTGGTGCGGGTGCTAGAGTTGAATGCACTAACAATGAATCCCCCAATGAGTCACACTCAAACCTCGTCCAGACATTGTGGCTGCATGCCGCATCCGTAGGCGAAGTTAAAGCGATGCTGCCACTGCTGGATCACATCAACAAGGCCTGGCCCAACCTGGCACTACACGTCACCTGTACCACGCCGGAGTCACTCGGCATATTAAAAAACAAAAACCTTCAACAATTCACTTGTGAATACAGCCCGCTTGATTTCTATCAGTCGACAAACTCCCTCTTCACATACCTGAATCCGCTAGCCTTGCTAGTTATTGAAACAGAAATCTGGCCTAACCTGTATCGCTTTGCCAATCGGCACCAGGTCCCCCTGGTAATTGTCAACGGACGCATCGGAGAAAAAACGCTAAACGCCCCGCCGTTAGTAACTAACCTGTACAGGCAGGCGCTACAACAGGTGAGCCTGGTACTTTCGAGATCAACAACTGATACGGCCAACTTTAAACAACTGGGTATCAATGACGATCAAATAAAAACAATCGGCAATATAAAAACCTATACCGGAAATCACACTCAACCGATAGCGCTGGAAGCACTAAGCGGTAGAAATTATCTGCTGGCCGCATCAACACACACCCCGGAGGAACAACAACTGTGTGACGCATTTCGTGAATCTAACCTGTTGCTGGTTATCGCTCCAAGACATATACAACGCAGCAGCAGCATCCAGCACATGTTGACCGAAAAGAATATCTCCTTTGCCACGCGCAGCCGCAATGAACCCGTCACCACCGCCACACGTGTTTATCTCGCAGACACTACCGGTGAAATGGACAACCTGATCGCGGGTGCAAAAATGGTATTTGTCGGGGGTTCACTGATTGATTGCGGAGGACACAATGTGCTGGAACCGGCTGTTCAGGGTAAACCGGTATTCACAGGAATTTACTATAAGAATTTTATAGCTGAAGTAGATCTGCTATGTGACTATAACGCTATTCGTATTGTAAGCAGTGCCAATGAACTTGCATCGCTATGTGAAGCACTGCCTGATCAACTCGACGAACTCAAAACGATGGGCGTCTCCGCCAGACAAGCTGTCGAAAGCAGTAAGCACATCTTTGAGAAATACACCGCAGAGATAGATATATTAATCAGCCAATGGAGCAAGTAACCTATCCGAAACATGAAGTCTTACTTGCCACCGAACCACCTCTAGCACTCCTCGCTAACACCTCCACAACTATTTGCAGGTAAATAACTGCAATTACACCGTCCAATAACACCCGTCATTTGCGCAGGCTCATCCAGCCCACACTCCAGAAACGTACCAGTGACCGTAGGGTGGATAAGCCTGCGCATCCACCACCACAAACAACTCATTTTGAGTTCCCAACCAACTCATACGTGATCTGTTGGTAAAGACAGAATATTCTCGCACTGATCTACTGCACGGCAATCGCATACCCAGTCAGCTGAAAATCTCACCCTCTTACGCTTTATTCCCATCAGCTCGCCGAACATATTGTGAAAACGCTACAGGCAAATATCAGAGTCATCGCAACACCAGATTCATTGCTTTACTTTCTCTTCGCAGTAAATCGAAAAGCCGCGCGCCTGATAATTTGATAACGCGGACGGATGATCAAGTGAGCAGGTATTTACAATGACCCGATCAGTTGTTTCCCACTGCCATGCCAGGCGCACAGCTTCGGTCAGTAAATACCCGCCCATACCCTTGCCCACGAACGGAGGCGCCAGTCCAAAGTAGGCTAACTCGGTAACATTGTCTTGTTGCTTTTTTAACTCGAAATAGCCGGCAATACTCCCGTCTACTTTGGCGATCCATGTACGCAAATTGTCGTGCTCCGCATAGTCACGCCATTGATCTTCGGTCCAGCCAAGCTTATCGTGCCACTGCCAGCCCTCACCGACGAGCTGATACAAAAAACGATTCACTTTAAACTGCTTTACTTTACTCTCATCTATAGACAAACCATGCGACTCAGTCTTCTGGTTCAGATGATGTGGAGACTGCATCTGCAAATACCAGACTGTCACATCGGTCATATCAATACCTTAATCATTGTTAAGTGGCCGCAGAGCCAGCGTTTTTTGAGCGTAAAACCGGGCTACGCAAAGTGACCAGCCCCCTGGGTGATTCAATGGTTGCCGACAAACGTGGCGTATCAGCGGTTGTCAACGACACAAGCTCTGCTGCACCGATACTTTGTAGTGAGTTAAACAACCAGTTTGTCTGCGGGTGCTCTATCCCCAGCGATGTAAGCTTGCATCCGGTACTCGGCATGCGCCCTGCAGGATGAACGTTGCCAGCCCACTCAATGATATAAGGCAGCATACCCGCAGCAAGTAGACGTCCGTCATGAGGCAAACCGAACTTCCAGTTCAGATTTTCCCGCGAAACCGAAACCATAGTTCCGAAGTCAAAGCCCTCACCGGCTGCGGTGCGGAGCACATCATCGATAGACCTGGTATTCACAACCCAGCCAACGAGTGCCGGCTGTGCTGCAATAGACGCTTTGACATAAGGGTCGTCCAGACCGTACCAGCGTGGTTGTAATGGCTCTTTGCCATCTGGATTGACGGCGATGACCTCCAGGAATACCGAGTCACCCAACTGCATCAAATGGTTGTGAGTACCCATCGACTCATGCACGCCGCCAAACGGAATGTTCACGCCCAGTTGCTCATGCACATAATCGACCCCCTGCTGAAGACTATTTGCCGCTATAACCAGGTGGTCAATATTTACAGTTGATCGTTGCATCTTTATATGCTCATCCTCTCATCAGCTCAAACTCCAACGCACCACTTCACTATGCGGTTAATTTAAATACCGACAGATCAGTCCGAGTTTCGACTACGGACGCCCGGTTTTTAAGCCCAGACCACCATTCATACAACCTGGTCTGATTAGCAATGAGCAAATCGCCACCCGGGGTTCGATCAATGTAATCAATCATCGGAATGGCATGTAAATCCGCCAGGGATAGATTGCCACCAGCCATAAAATCACCCGGCCCCATGCAATCGGAAAGAGCAGCAAAAGCGTTTGCAATTTTGGCCCTGGCTTGCTCGGCAATTTCTTCATCGGGTGCATACCCCATTAATGGCTTTACCAACAATTCATTGGCAAACCCCATGCGAGCGGGCTCCGACAGATACGCATCCAGAATGCCGATGATCTGCGCCATACGACCCAGCGAGCGAGGCTCTATTGGCTGCAATGCAGGACCTTGAAATGCAATATCAACGTAGCGACAAATCGCCGCTGTTTCATACAACCGAAAATCACCGTGCAGCAGTGTTGGTACTTTCGCGAACGGATGTCGTTGAACTTGCTCCGTTGGCATCTCACCGCTCAGAAAATCTACTTCCTGAAGCTTGTAATCGACATTCTTTTCAATAAGTGCCAATCTCGCAGTGCGAGTGTAGGCACTCCAGTGCGGGCCGTAAAGGATTACGTCAATCATACACTTACCGGGTGCAGCAATGGAGGCCAGATCACCACATCTTACTTCTTAATCACTTTGGGCGGGCTGCATTTATCAGAAGAAGTTTGCCTTGATTCAACCCCACTGACAATCTGCTCTATTCGTTGAATATTGGCAAAGCGATCCGTCAAAAAAAGCGTATTTGTACTGAAATGAGCTGCCATATGCCCAAACTTTGGTACCAGAGGTCGTAAGATTGCAACAAAATGGGTCGCACAGATTTTCTCGAACGCGATAGCCTTCGTTACATATTCATCCGGCGCATACTGCGCACCCTCTTCCACTACAGGAATCGGGTGAAATTTCGCATCTTCACTGGAGATTATATGAATATAGCTACCGTTGCGATAAGCAGTCAGGCCCGACGCCCCCAACACGGTTAACAAAGCCGGGTAATCCATTTTCTCCGGTGCCGGCCCAAAGAACTGCACGTCGGTTGATTTTTTTGCAGAAAAGACAATATCTTCCCCTGTGTCAGAAATATACTGCTCAATGAAGTTAGAAACGGTCCGGCCAACACCGGCATCCCTGGCAACTGCTTCCTCTGCACTTGCCCTCTCTGGATAGGTAAACGTGAGTACAAACAATATCACTGGCAACGATACAGAAATCACATTCAAACGCTGGTTCATAGCTCCTCCGCTATTGACGATTGGAAATTATTAAACCAGCATCACCAAAAGACTGGAAGCTGGCTGCGACTCCTTTCCAGAAATAGCTTAATCGTGATATCGAGCCATAACGTACAACATGTACATACTCGGGGTATAACTATTGTAGTCAGGCATCCAGCACACTGCCCGGCTTGATACTAACAGCGCCAGTCTGTTTATCGAGCTGAAACGGACAGGTATTGCACTGAATTCGTTTATCAGTGGCCGGCGTATCCTTAAGCCTTGGGTCGGCCTCACCACTAGCCAGTGTGGGCTGATCATCTGCATCAAAACGTTTCTTCAGCAAATCCAGCAGCAAGTCATCAATACCCAGCGGCTCAGAGATCTGATAAGTCGTACCCGGAAACCCGGCCGAGGCCTGGCTGGTCAGACTGGGTATATCGCGAGTCCAGTGCTTCCCCTTCGCCAGAAAAAGGGGAAGAACAACAATATGAGTAGCGCCCCTCTCAACACACGCCGCATACGCGGCTGCGATATCAGGCATTGCTAACTCCATGTGTGCAGGCTCCACGATCTGACAATCACTGGCAAACCGTGCGGCGAAGCGCACCGCCACATCTTTTAGGCTGTCATTAGACTGCGCACGGCGACTACCATGGTCACAAATAATAATACCAGTAACAGCCCCATCTGATTTAGTACGCTTGGTCATCAACAGAAGTTCCTGAAAAAGTGAGAATAGTGATCGTCGATTGATGATGAACATTGGGAGAGAAGAATCAACGAACCAGGGGACAAGTGGCACTCATTTTTCTGCAGAGCGAATAAAATGTGTTGGCAAAATTCTTCACCATAGCCATTGTCGCCAATCGTCGTATTGTAGGCCAAACCAACCAGCTCTTACCATACGCAATGCATTGCAAAGAGCAGCTGAAAACTGCCAACTCTGGATGGGAGCATCCTTGGCTCCACCCATATCAGCTATGCTAAGGAGTAATTTACTAGCGCAATATTTCGCGCAAGGTTGGTAAGCGATCTATCGAGCACAGCATTGAGTAATTGACGTGAGTCAGGCACGCCCACGTAGAGGAGGGTTATCGAGCGGAAAACATGTTATTCAGTGTTAAAGAGTGGGAGAGCAGCGCCACCTGAAACTCCAACACCGATTACCACAGAACTACAGGCGCATACTTCAGGAGAAACACAACGACGGTGATGCCGCTGTCCCTGATTAAAAAGATATCAGATACTTACCCGATTGCGAGCGCAATGCCGGGAAATTTTCAATTCGATGCGAGATTGGTGACACTTCTCACATTGTCTTGTAGGAAAATTCCTACAAGACAGCTCAATTTCTAAGGTGCCGGGTAGGTTTTAAACAACTTACGCATCATGATGCTGACAGATGATTATCGGGCTTCAAAAGGCGGTATTGGGCGCTTCTGAGTCAGCCGGCAGAGCAGTCCATTTGCATTACTAACTGTCGCCAGACAAATCCTCTTCCACTGGAAACCCGACGCGTGAGCGAGAATCTTTCCATAAGTGGCCTTCCTCACGCTGCGGGTTTCCATGTACGTTTTTCCATGTACGTTAGCCGTCCACAA
>CALGNZ010000028.1 GCA_937957915.1 uncultured Granulosicoccaceae bacterium
CAGCCGGTGCGTTTTTTTGACAGTCGCGAAAAGTATCTGTTGTTCGTTACCACGACGAACGAAAAGTGGGCAATCGCACAGCGTATCAACGAAGAGCTTGATCGCTTAAAGCCCGAGCCACCGGCGCTGCGCATGTTTGATGCGGGGATGGGTGATGCCAATGTGTTGTCGCACGTGCTGAGAGCCGCGCACGATCGCTTTCCGGAAATTCCTTTTTTGGTTGCAGCCAAAGAGATTAGCATGGAGGACGTTCGGTTGGGGCTGGAAAAGATGGCCGATCGATTTGCCGAGCATCCGCAGATGGTGCTGGTCATCACCAACATGCGTTACGTAGAAGCACCGCAGTTGTACCCTGCACGCGAGGCAGATAAGCCGAATCTAAAGCGGTGGGATATCGCGTTGGAAGGTAAAACGTCGAAACACTTTGATATGCAGTTGCGAGATCTGACCGAAATTGTTCGTGAGGGCTGGCAGACTAAAGCGAGTGAGAAGACCGGCAATCCACTGTATGTAAACCCGTCAATGATTGTGCTCTATCGAGAGGATCAAAAATTTGCGCTCGACGCAGTCATTCCGGACCATGGCCCAATGCAGGATGGCTATGATCTGGTGATATGTGCGCAACCGTACCGATCTCGACAGCCTGCTGAAATAAAGGCTCGATCCGTACTCGCACCGCTGGCGAAGTCGCTCAACAAGTCTGGCAGAATGGTGGTAGTTCAGTCTACGGGCTACGATCCAGGCATGGAAATTATCCGTAAAATATGGCCGGACGAATCACCGTTTCCTACACCACGCCACGATATTATCGAAGCGCTGAAAAATGAGCTGGGGGCCGAGACCGGGCTGCACTGTAGTGCTTACTCTGATGAAGGTTCACTTTTTAAGTATGCGCTCCATTCCCTGCCCGAGGAGATGTCTCACATCGGTACATCATCGTTGCTGGCGGCGTGGAATGCTGCCGTTTATGTTGCACAAATGTCTGACAAGCAAGCCGATGAGGCGATGCTGGATAATCGTTACCTCGATGCGACCCGCGAGATACTCAACAGACATGGCGGGTTGTGGTTTCTGAACGAGTCATTTGTTGTACTGCACGAGTAAGGGCGCCATCACACGGTGGTCGGCCCTGGCAGTGCACAACGCCGAATGTCAGGTGAGCAGTTCAGATAATGACCTGATAGCAATATCCGTTTTTTCAGGCCATAGAAACTCACCTTCCGGGCTGAAATGTACGGTGGTAACTGACGCATTGCGACCAGCGTCGAGGTCAAATACATAGTCTCCGACCATTACGGTCTCGGTGGGGTTCGCCTGCCAGTAGTTGATCAATTGCGTTATGCCCGCCGGGTCCGGTTTCGGCGCGCAGCTGTCACGACCAATGATGGTATCTGCCGTGAAGAACTGGCTCAATCCGGCGGCGGCAAGCGTGGCTGCTGCAATGTCCTCTGCATTGCGCGTCAAAATACCCAGACTGACCCCTCGCTGTTGCAGTGTTGTGAGAGTAGCTACGGCGTCAGGCTGCGGTGTTGACTGATGTGCAATGTCCATCTCAATAGCATGAAGCTGATGTCGGGTGTCTTGTGCTTTGTCTGGCGGCATTGCAGCAATTGCCTCAAGAATCGGCGTTCCTGCCTCGATGTTTAGTGTTTCTCGAATGTCGTCAAAGTTATGTGCGGCCATGGTTAGTGTGCCGTCCATGTCAAAAATCCAGTGTCGGTAACCGGACAATGTGTCTGAGGCTTTGGTCATGCGCTAATCATGTTAGGTGGTTGGTAGTGGCTGCATGTGGATGATCGAGGCAGCGGGGAGATAGTATCTCACCTTCGCCGGCCGGGAGATACCGGTAGCCTGTGACTGCCATTTGCCTTGCGTAGTTGCCCTGTGTATATCTTGCGTGGGTGCCTTGCACGGGGCGAGTGGTCAGGGTCAATAAATAATCTGGCCCGGTGCATTGCAAAGCGCTGTCTGCACATTGGAATCCGCCAGGCCTGCCTCTGACTTCAGCGTTTACCGTGTTTGAACTGAGGTTATCCAGATAGTCTACCGATCAGGAATTAGTTTCGGCTATAGTGTGGTTTTGTACTGACGAGGTTCACGGGCCTGCATGAGCATAAATGTTGGAATTATTGGGACCGGTCGCATAGCACATATGCAATTGGCGCCAGCGATGCAGCACATACGCGGCGCGCGCTTGTGGAGTGTGCTCAGCAGAGATTCGCAGCGCGCGGTGAATTTTGCCAATCAGCATGGTGCCATGGCACCTGTCAACGCCTATGACTCGCTGTCGGCATTTCTGGCAGACCCCAGCCTTGAGGCCGTTATCATTGCAACGCCTGACGCCCTTCATGCCCGCCAGGCGATTGCTGCGGCGCGAGCGGGTAAACATGTACTGCTTGAAAAACCGATGGCAACAACGCTGGCCGATGCTATTGCGGTCACGGATACCTGTCGCGAGGAACGCGTAAAGCTGGGCATTGCATACCATCTAAGATGGCATGACGGGCACCGCAAGGTGGCTGACATGCTGCATCAGGGCCTGCTCGGCAAGCCGCGCTATGCGAGAGCAATCTGGACCTGGCAGGCAGAAGACAATAGCAACTGGCGAGCCCACGGTGAACTGGGTCGCTGGTGGGGGCTGGCTGGTGTGGGTACCCATTGTATGGATCTGCTGCGCTGGATGCTGGTACCTGTCAGCGGCGAGGTTACACAATGTACCGGCACTGTCGATATGAGTCACTACGGCGGCCCGCACGATGAAACAGCCAGTGTGTCACTTCAGTTTGGCAACGCAGTCGTGGCTGATTTTACAACCTCTGTTATGTTTAGCACACCATCCCGATTTGAGTTGTATTGTGATGAGGCTACGGTCATCTGTGAAGGTACACTCGGGCCAACCGGCGGTGGCAGCATCACCATAAACAACGCGCCACTGGATTTCGACATGCTCAATCCCTACGTCGGTGAGATACAAAACTTCGTTGATGCGATAGAGGGGGTGGCGCGCATTGCTGTACCTGGCAGTGAAGGTCAGCGTAACGTTGAACTGTTGTTGCAGGCTGCTAAAAGCAGTGGTCACATGGCTGAATCGGAAGAGCCGGTTACTTAGAAACCAATAGCGCGCAGGGTGGTTAAGGACTTACGCCGTAGTTGAGTAATGGTTATCTATGGTTTGCGGTGAGTATGTCGGTATAGTCTTCGAGTATTTTTTCACTGTCCACATCCGTTGCGATTTGCTTTATTGCCTGAGTCGATGATGCTGTGTTTTGCGTCAGTAAAGTGCGACCTGTCTGCTCGCCGTCAGTGATCACATCAAGCTCGCCGGATTCAAGCGTGAACCACTCCGGATGTGTTACATAGGCAAGTGCCAGATGATCGTGCGGGCAACAGCCATTGATGCTGTCGCGGCTGTTGTAGAACTCTATATAAAATTCTGCGGCATTGCGTAAAAAAGTACCCGGCACTGGTTTTTCGGCTGCAATATGATCAAGATACTCTCTGCTGAATGTGATCTGTCTGGTGACATCAAGCCCGTGCACGATTAACGGCCAGTCAGCGTTAAACACCAGTTTTGCCGCGTGTGGATCATTCCAGATATTTGCTTCTGCATAGGGGCTGACATTGCCTTCGCGGTGGAATGTGCCACCCATTATCACAACACTGGCAACCTTCTGTGTTATGCCGGGTGACAGTTCTAAAGCCAGTGCGATGTTGGTCAGTGGGCCCACTGCAACCAGGGTAATTTCACCAGGGTTTTCGTCGATCAGCTTGACGATCAGTTCGGCCGCTGACAATGATTCCGGTGTACGGCTCGCCTCAGGCAGGGTGACATTGCCGAAGCCATTACTGCCGTGAACAAAATCTGCCACGGGATGCGGGGTTATGGTTAACGGTTGTGAGGCTCCGGTGGCGACAAGGGCAGAGCTGTCGCATAACTCGCACAAACGCAATGCGTTGTCAGTGGCCAGTGAGGTCGCGACATTGCCGTAAACACAGGTCAATGCCAGCACCTGTAGTTGCGGATGAGACAGCGCATAGCAGATGGCCAGGGCGTCGTCGATGCCGGGGTCTGTATCGATGATTATTTTTTTCATGCTTCAGGGGAGCCTGGTTGTTCTGCTAATGGTGCGTGCATTGAATCTGTTATACCGCTAAACGTAACCGCAATACCTGACGTTTTACAAGTGGTATTCACCTGTTTGCATGCCGACATGCAGGCGCAGCAATGCTGCGGCAGACATGCAATCGGTGATTTCATTTTTAATTGTCATGTCGATTGCTTTGTGCAACGGAACACGTTTAATGATGAGTTCTTCGGTGTCTTCGTGCTCGGTTTCTCCCTGTTCGAGTTCGGTAGCAAGATAAATGATGCCGACTTCGTCGGTAACAGAGTTTGATGGATGCACCTTCATCAGAGTCTGCCAGTTACTGGCAGTCAGTCCGGTCTCCTCACGCAGTTCTCTGGCCGCACCTTGCATCGGGTCGTCGCCGAGCGGGGATCCGCCCATGGGTATTTCCCAGGAGTATTCGTTCAGTGCGTAGCGAAACTGACCAACCAGCCAGGTGTGCTGTTCATGGTCCACAGGTATCACACCGATTGCCAGATTTTTAAAATGCACCACACCATAGATACCCTCTCCGCCTGACGGGTTGATTACATCGTCTTCGTGAACGCTGATCCAAGGGTTATCATAGATCGGCTTATGGGTAACCGTTTTCCAGGGATTGTCGTATTTGCTCATCGATGCGTGTCGCCCAAAAATAAACCAGACAGTATACAAGATCGTGGTTTGAAAATTTGGCCTGCGGTATGTATCTGCAGATAAAATGCGGAAAGTGGACGACATTGTTGTACAGTAAAGAGCGCTTGGAACGTCTGTCTCTGTCTCGTCAACGCGGTAATTCCCCTTAATTGAATTCAATAACCTGGATTAACATTGTATGAAGCTTAGTGGATTCGGCTTGTACTGTGGCCTGCTGCTGAGTGTTAATGCATTCTCGATCGACATTCTATTGCCGTCGTTCGCGGCAATTGAGTCTGAGCTTAACGCCACACTGCAACAAGTGCAGTGGATAGTGCCTGTTTATATGCTGGCGGCCGGGCTGGGCAACCCGTTGTTCGGGTTGTGGTCTGATCGGGCCGGGCGCAAGCCTGTACTGATTGGTGGCTTGCTTCTGTTCTGTGTCGGTTCGCTGTTGTGTGCCTACGCAACAACTATTGCAGCGCTTTTAACCGGGCGTTTTCTGCAGGGTTTTGCCGCAGCCTCCGCAATGGTGATTTGTCGCGCAATGATGAGAGATCGGTTCAGTGGTGTCTCCCTTGCACAGAATATGGCCATTGCAAGTATGTTTTTCGCTCTTGGGCCAATGATAGCGCCGCTCGTGGGTTATCTGGTCTATTCCTGGCTTGGATGGCGGGCAGTGTTCGGGGCGCTTGTGCTGTTTGGTGCAACCATGTTAGCAGCAACGGTGATGCAAAAAGAGACACTGGATGAATCCAGTCGCAAGCATGGTTTGAATAGTGTGGCTACAGATATGCTTGCTATTTATCAGAATTCGCAGTCTCGCCATTTTATTGTGCTGTCCTGTTTTTGCACGGCCATGATTTTCACCTTTCTTTCGCATGCTCCGCATTTCTATATTAACAACCTGGGTGCAACTGAAGGGCAGTTCTCACTGCTGTTTGCGGTGTTATCCATAGGAATTATTGCCGGTCAGCTGCTGAATCATCGGCTAATTAAGAGTCTGGGTGCGGTGGTAACTGCTTACCGGGCCGCGCTGATGGTGTTCATTGTTACGCTGTGCCTGTTGGCTTTTATTGCCACCGGTGCTATCAGTCTAATACTATTTTCAGTATTGATGCTGGTGTTTAATTTTTTCTATCTGGTGGTTTTTTCGAATTTTCTAAGCCTGTGTATGGATCCGCATGGCACACGTGCCGGTACTGCATCCGCGATGTACGGATTTAGCAGCTTTGTGGGTGGGGCAGTTCTGTCTATGGTCATCGGGTTCGCCGCAGACGGAGATATTTTGCGATGGGCATTCTGTTTTATGGTACTCGCCCTCACCATAGCGATGGGGGCGAGACACTGGGCTGTTAATCAGCAGGGGTGAGTTGTGAGTCTGTGGTCACTCTGCTTTTTCAGTTGATATAACGAAATTATCGAAGTAGAGGATCTGGTCAGTCTTTGGCGCCCACGAAGGATCGTTGCCGCCGAAGAAAGTACTGAAATAGAACAGGTTGATGCCAACTGACTCTGTCTTTCTGTACTCCAGTTGTGTGTTGCTTAGTACTTTAGTTCCATCGAGCCATGCTTCGAGAATACCGTCACGCGCGCCTACTGTGTTTAATACAACCCTGTGCTCGACTCGGTGCCACTTGCCTCTTTGCGCGCGCACGTTCCACAGCAGGCTGTCGGCCCAGAAATTCTGTTGCCCGGCGTGGTAGGTATAGTTTTCTAAAGCGCCGTCGACGCGCCACATGCTGCGTGCGCTCCATCCGTCGAAGCCATTTGGTTTTCCGCCACCGGTATTGCAGCCCTCGGTTAATGCACTTTCAGAATTTGCGCCACACAAGCCGGGCAGCTTGCCGCCCAAAACGAAATCAAAATTATCAGCAAACTTGATGTCATAGGACAGATACAGCTCATCATACGTTTTAGGTAATTCCATGCCGAACTGTACGTCCGAGAGGAATGCGCTGGCACCGTTGGAGCCATAGGCACCAGCCGGGAAAGTTACCTGCATTACCTGTCCATGGGTACTGTCAGATGCTATTTGCACACGACCCTGGTCAAAACCCAAATGCCAGAATGGTTTGTTCCAGGCATCGTTTAGTTGATCTGACTGATACAGGCCGGCTTGTGCATTTTCAAAGTTCTGGCTATAAACGACGGGCGTGTCGGGAGTTTCCTTTTCAGGCTCGGGATCTGCCGGTGTATTTGGTTCATCTCCCTCGGCGTCGTCATCGGATGCGTCTTCATTTTCTTGTTCGGCATCAACGACAATGCAACTTCCGCTGTTTTCCCAGCCCCAGCCATCGCCATCGGGATCAGAGTTTGGAAGTACGCAGACTGGCTTTGAGTATTGCGGTTTATTATCCGCTATCGGATCTGATTCATCTTTTGGGTTCGTGTCTGAACCGGGATCATCATTCGTATTTTCCGGGTCAGATCCATCGTCGTCTTCGTCGACCTGGTCATCGTCTGCAACGACGTAGCATGATCGTTGATTCTCCCAGCCCCATCCGTCACCGTCAGGATCTGCGTTAGCGCCGGTGCAAACCGGATGTCTGTTTTTATAGGCTGGAGTGTCTGGAGTGTCTGGTGTGTTTTCGGCGTCATCCGACGGGTCAGTGATCTCTGTTGTAGAAGTTACAATGCAACTTCGATGGTTCTCCCATCCCCAGCCATCACCGTCGCTGTCGAATATCGCTGATGAACATACCGGTGTTGCAGCCTGGCTTGCGCCAACTGCCAGTAATGCCATCGTGGAATAGGTGTACATCCAGACAGGTTTTATTATAAACGTCATTTTTTTGTTTTAGCCTGACTGCGTAGTGCGAGCCAGGCTGTAGTGCCCGAAGTTGAAGAATCCATAGGCTACATAATTAAAACAAAGGATAAATGATTGTTGCTGCGGAGTAATCGACCCAACAACCAGTTCGCTCCAAAGACCAGCTTATTTGTAATGAAAACGAGTCCGTGGAACACGCAGTTTTTTGTATCGGTAATAGCGTGTGAGTGGCGTTGTAGAAATAAAGTTTGTGATTTGGTTGATGATTTGTAATTGCCGCTCAGAGTTGAATAACGCTGTCGACAGATCAGGTGTGTGTTGTGGTGAGGGCTTGGACAAGTTTGATCAGGGTCTATGACGGGTTTGTATAAATTGGCTTCTGAATAATAGATAGAAATTGATCAGGCTGAGACTCGAACCGTCTCAGCGGCCACATAGTTCTGTCGTTCGCGCTACTGCCAATAGCTTACGATTTCTGATTCGTCGGGTCTTTTTCTTTCGTTGGGCGCTTCAGCCTTACCGCCTATATGGATGAAGCCGGCAACCAGATCATGTTCCGGGTTTCCACCCAGTGCCTTGATTATTGTTGGATCGTAGGCCAGCCATTCAGTAATCCATTGTGCGGCGAAATCGAGAGACTGTGCGGCGATCAGTAGGTGGCTGCAAACTGCACCTGCGGACAGTTGCTGTTCCCAGATCGGAATCTTGTGGGGAACTAAAGGTTTGGATAGTACCGCTATCACTATTCCTCCACGGAGCAATCTTGCCAGTTCCAGCTCACGTAGAGTATCTGTCATTTCTTCGTTTGATTTTGCAGCGTTTGCCTCTGCCGCAGGCAGCACCACCTGCTCTGAGAACTTTTGGCGCGTATCGCCCTTTAGAACGATGATGCGCCAGGGTTGAACATTGGAGTGGTCGGGTACCCGCAGTCCGCATCTGATGATATTAGCAACCTGATCGTCAGATGGTTCCACCGGCAGCATTTTCTTGGCAACAACTGAGCGACGCGATTGCAGGAAATTGATTACTTCTGAAGACATGGTTGTTTCCGGTGGAATGGTAGAGTGCCATTATGACCAGTGGTCAAAAGACACTCAAGCCGCGTATACAGGTATGAGATAATTTGCGTCACTCATTATCGAACGCGAGCGGATGTGGTGAACACTGAAAATGCCGGGCGGCAACTGGCTCTGACAAAGATCGACGAGCGCTGGCGGGCAGTGCACGAGGCAACGTTGTTGTTCGTTATAGACAACGAAAACGTACTTTTGATTCGAAAAAAGCGCGGATTGGGGGCCGGCAAGATAAACGGCCCTGGTGGCAAGCTTGATCCAGATGAAACACCTCAACAATGTGCCATACGTGAAGTTTCAGAGGAATTGTGCATCGATGCGCACGCACCGGAGTGCAGGGGCGAGCTTAAATTTCAATTTATCGACGGGTACTCAATCCACGTACATGTTTTTGTTGCCCGGCACTACACGGGTGTGCCAACTGAAACAGATGAGGCAGTTCCGCTTTGGTGCCCGGTTTCAGACGTTCCTTATCAGGAGATGTGGGCGGATGATAGCGTCTGGCTGCCTGAAGTGCTGGCCGGCTCGGGAGTTGATGGTCGCTTTATTTTCGATGGCGACAGATTGCTTGAATATGATGTGGTCTTTACTGAATGAGCGTGCATAGTGGCAGAAGTAAATAAGGTAGATGCCCCCTTAATTATTACCGGCGACGAAACTTTGGAGTCAACTATCAATCCTGTGAAAAACGAGAAATGTAGAGCAGCTTTGCAATCACTTTTTATCGGTGATGCGTTATCAATGCCCGTGCACTGGTTTTATAATCCGCTAGATATTCAGAGAGTATTCCCCGGCGGTATTACTCAAATGGAGGCTGCACCGGAAATCCATCCCTCCTCAATAATGTCACTGCATTCGACAACCGCCGGAGGGCGCAAGTCTGTGTCGCGAGGTAGACAGCCTGGCAACGCTGCCAGGGAAATCGTTGGCGACGTTATTCTGCGTGGCAAGCAGCAATATTGGGGGATACCACATCAGCATTATCACCGTGGTATGCAAGCTGGCGATAACACGCTCAATGCCTGTTGTGCCAGAGTGATGATTCGCGGCCTGATCAAGTCAGCTGGTGTTTACAGTAAACAAAGTTTTCTCGAAGACTATATTGAATTTATGACTGCTGAGGATCCGCAGCATCCGGATACCTACGCTGAATCCTGGCACCGTGGGTTCTTTGCCAATCGAGAGAGGGGCTTGCCAACGGATCAATGTGGTGCAGTAACTCACGACACACCGTCAGTCGGTGGCCTGGTCGCGATTGTGCCACTTGCACTAAAACTGCTGATTGAAAATGGTGGTTCGCAGACCGAAGTTGATTCCGTCTGTAAAACCTGTCGCGAGCAATTGATGCTGACTCACCCCGACGAATTACTCGCACGCGTTTGCGATTCCATGGTTGCGCTGTTTGCGGCGCTGCTGCAGCGCGATCCGAATGATGATGCATTGCTGCTACTGGTGCGTGCCAGTCGATGCATTTCCGGGGTAGATTTAAACAGACTGTGGCAAAAAGCCCCCGGCGACATGCATGTGGTGGGTGGTACTTTTTCAACAGCGTGCTACATCACCGATTCCTGGCCATCTTTGCTATATCTGGCGGGGAAGTATCAAAATAGCGCAGAAGCGGCAATGCTTGCCAATACTAATCTGGGAGGTGAAAACGCTCATCGGGGTTCAGTCTTGGGTGCAATTGTCAGCCTGATTCAAGGGCAGACGTCAGAACGGTTACTGAGCCAGTTGTTACATCGGGATGAGATCACCACTGAGATCGAACAACTGCTGTTGGCCTGATTGATTGTAAGGAGGGTTAGCCTCTTTCACAAACCTCGGTTTACGTTGCTCGGTGTTACGAACTTCGAACTTGCAAACCTGATCTTACGAGTCCTTATCTTACTAGCCTGGGGCTCAGGTGTTGCGGTTTACAAGGTAATCATTCAGGGCTTTTAGCCGTTCCACAGTACCGATATCGAACCATAACCCGTCATATACCGATGCGGAAGTCTGGCCGGCTTTTATAGTTGGTATCAGTACATCACGAAGTGGCAGGGGAGCCACTGGCAGGCTTTTAAATAACTGTGGATGGTAAAGGCCGATGCCTGAATAGGTGAATGCCTCTGAATCGAATTTACTAATGTCATTTTTGATCTGGACTTTACCCCCCGGGGCAATAGTAAAGTCACCTTTCGAATGATGCGCCGGATTGTTAACCATCAATAGATGAGCACTGGAGTCGGGGGATTTCGCAATAAAGTCAGCATAGTCGATATCGCACCAGACATCGGTGCTTACGACAAGAAATGGATTGTCTCCCAACAGGGGCAGGGCCTGGCGTATACCCCCTGCGGTTTCCAGTGCTACCGGCTCGTAGCTATAGTCAATGTGCAGTCCATAGCTCGATCCATCTCCAAGTGTGGATTCTATTTTTTTTGCCTGCCAACTGGTATTCACAACCACTTGTGTAACGCCGGCACCAGCCAGTTTCTCGAGGTGATAGTCGATCAGGCGTTTGCCTGCGACCTTCAGCAGCGGTTTGGCAGTGCTATCGGTCAGGGGTCGCATTCGTTCGCCACGCCCGGCCGCCAACAGCATTGCTTTGCAAGGTGTTGCAGCGGTAGTTGATTCGGCGCTGGCAGGAGCATTCACTAACGGGTCTTTCCAGTGGCATATTGGGGGTTCTGCATTAGCAGATCATGCAGTGCAGAAAACTCCGGATAGTTTAGACAAACGGTCTTTATATGTTTAAGCACCAGTGGAATATTATCGAGGTAATGTGATTTACCATCTCGATAATGCAATCTGCAGAAAATTCCCAATATCTTGAGGTGCCGCTGCAGACCCATCAGGTCAAACCATCGCCGATAGGTAGCCATGCTGGTCTTTGCGTTGTTTGCATGTAGGGCAGAAGTGGTTGAGCCTGAAACAGTCGTGGTGAGGGAGGTCTTTTTCTGGGTGGTTTGTAACGACTGGTAATGCTCTTTTAACATGGGTTCGATAAAGGTTTCTGGCCATTCAACGTAAGCATCCCTCAGCAGTGATACCAGGTCGTAGGTTATCGGGCCGGCCATTGCACCCTGAAAGTCAATAATGGCTATATCGTTGTTAGATTGAATCATCAGATTTCGACAATGATAGTCTCTGTGCACAAACACGCTCGGTTGTTCCTGTGCGGAGTCAATGCACAGGTCGAAACAGCTTTGCAGCTGACTGCTGGTATCTGCACAGCAGTTGTATTGCAGGTGTTTTTGCAGATACCACTCAGGGAAAAGATCCAGTTCCTGGCGCAGGAACTGCGCGGAGTAGACCGGCAGGCCATCAGTTGTTGTATTGCCCTGCATCTTTATGAGTGAGTGAAGCGCGTCAGCATAAAGAGGTTTTGCCAGTTCAATGTTGCCCGGTGTGGCGATGTCCTGCAGGTGCACTGAGCCGAGATCGCTCAGTAACATAAATCCTTTTTCCAGGTTGTAACAATGAATGTCGGGGGTGTTCAAGCCTGTCATGCTGAGTCTGCGAGCGACATTCAAAAACGTTTTAGTGTCTTCATATTCGGGTGGTGCATCTACAGCAACCAGCGTTCCGCTGTCTGTTTGCAACCGAAAGTACCGTCGAAATCCGGCATCGGCTGATAGTGGTGTGAGGCTATCGGTATTGTAGCCATGGGTGATAAGCCACGAGCGGAGCTGTTGGAAGCGCTCATCACTAACAAAATTGTATGGTGATTTGGTCATTCATTGAGTTTCAGTTTGGCCGGCTGTCCGGTACGATGCAAAGATTGGCATGACCCTTTGGATTGCCTTCCGCTACCGCCTTGATCCAACCGCCCGTTGTGATCTCGCAAATGATATCCCATAGAACGGAATAAACATGCGCATATTCTTACCAGTCGTCGCCGCTTTGGCTTTGCAATTTGGCAATACAGTTGGCAACCAGGCCAACGCTGCCGGGCTTGATTTAGCCCTGAGTAATGAAACGGCGAATATTGAGGGCTTCACGCCACTGAATAACTTCATCGAGCAGGGTGCCCTGCTATCACTGGGTCTTTTCTACAACGATCTGGATGATGCTGTAGGTTACGCCAAACTGGTCGCTGTTGGCACCCAAACCAATACAAGATTGCCGTATCGATTGTCTGTTGGCGCAAAAGCCTACGCCGGACAGGTAAAAGCAGCCGATGCTGATGTCGGTGCCATAGCTATTGGTGGGTCAATTGAAATTCAATACGCCGAGGGTTACAACCCAATTGATCTGACGATCGAGGGTTTTTTTACCCCGGGCATAACCACATTTGGTGATACGGAGTCCATTATTGAAATTGGAGCCCGGTTATCGGTCGAAATTGTTCCGCAGGCAAAGGCGTTCATTGGTTACCGGAACTTTGAATTCGAAGACTCCACAAATTTCACCTGGGAGCTTGACGACAACATCCACTTTGGCATCAGGCTGCAGTTCTAGTCATATTTAACTTTGTGATTGGAATAGCTGGAAAAAAGATCGCGTCCGCAGTAGACGATTGGTTCCCGGACAGCCTCCTGGGCCAGCACAAATGACTACCGGTTGTCGCTGAGCTCATACGGATTAGGTGGCCGGTGTGCATTTTC
This sequence comes from uncultured Granulosicoccaceae bacterium, assembly GCA_937957915.1. Taxonomy (GTDB): domain Bacteria; phylum Pseudomonadota; class Gammaproteobacteria; order Granulosicoccales; family Granulosicoccaceae. The sequence continues at coordinate 13,178 of CALGNZ010000028.1, forward strand.
TCTTAGTGACAAGCGCTGCGCAGACTCCGTAAGGGTTGTGCAGATTCACCAGCAACGTAAGGTAAGCGGAGTATATACAGGGTGAGTCAGGTTACCTGAATGGAGCAGACCAAAAGATTGCTGGGCGTTATGGAAAAGCTCCGTGATCCAGTTGATGGTTGCGAGTGGGATCTCGAGCAAACCTTTGAATCCATAGCGCCCTACACAATAGAGGAAGCCTATGAGGTTGCTGATGCCATCGACCGTGGAGATGTTGATAACATAAAGGAGGAGCTGGGTGACCTGCTGTTTCAGGTGGTCTTTCAGTCGCAGGTGGCCAGTGATAATCGTCTGTTCAATTTTGAAGATGTAGCTAAGTCCATAGCGGACAAAATGATACATCGCCATCCCCATGTCTTTGGTGATAAAAAATTCACCAAAGAAGAGCTCAATCTCCACTGGGAAAAATCCAAAGCCCGTGACAGGGCGTCAAAGGCAACGCAAAGCGTATCGGCAATAGATGGTGTTGCATTGCCGCTTCCCGCACTTACCCGCGCCGAAAAAATTCAGAGTCGCGCTTCCCGTGTCGGTTTTGACTGGGGAACTGTGGAGCCCGTGCTGGCAAAGGTTGATGAAGAGCTTACCGAACTGCGCGAGGTCATCAGCGACAGCCACACAGATGCCAGGCTCTCAAATGCCAAGCCCTCAAATGCCAGTCGCTCAAATGCCAGTCTCTCAAACGCCCTGGAGGATGAGCTGGGTGATTTGTTGTTTTCTGTCACCAATGTTGCGAGGCATCTCAAGGTCGACCCTGAATTAGCGTTAAGAAAAGCGACGGCCAAATTTGAACATCGCTTCCGCTATGTCGAGAAGGCAGTATCTGCAAAGGGATTGTCGATGGAGTCTGTCCCCGAGGCAGAGCTCGATCTTCTATGGCAGGCAGCAAAGCAACGCGAATTTTGATCACTGAATTGTGAAGGTGCTATCGACTATTGTTCATTCGATTGCTGTTTGCCCGCTGAACTTCAGTGTGTAACCCGAGTTGAATTCTAATGTGCAGTTGACAGTGCTGGCTGCGTCGATATTTATTGGTATTGCCTTCCCGCAGCTTGCAAGTTGGTTTAAGCCATTTCTGTTGCCTGCGATTTTTCTTCTTTTTACCTTTGCGATTTTCCAGATCGGGTTCAGTGACGTCTGGCGATACGCATTGAAGGAGAAAGCAACCTGGACCATTCTGGCCTGGCAGTTGATCGCGTTGCCGTTGTTGGCGGCTATTGTCTTGCGCCCGCTGTTAAGTGACTATTTTTACTTGTTGGCAGTTGTGTCTCTTTGTACCGGTGCAATTACCGCAACGACTGCCTTAACGCGAATGCTGGGGCTCAATGATGCGCTTTCCCTGGTTGTTGGATTGCTTGGCACGATACTTATGCCAATTCCGTTATACCTGTTTTTGAATGCGGGTGTGGCTCTTGATGCTACAGTCGAGATATCGGTTTATCTGAATCGAATAGTGGTATTCATTATTGCGCCATTTGTTCTTGTGGCCGTTGTCAGGGTAATGATCAGTCGTAGTACTGAACTGTGGCTGCAAGGCTATATGCCAACAGCAATGTTAGTGCTTTTAACAATTTTTGGTTTATCGGTGATGGACGGTGTACATGCTTTATTGCTGGAGCAACCGTTTCTGCTTCTGCAGTATGTATTACTTGCGTTCGCTATCAGTCTGGCAGTGCAGCTGCTCACATTTTATGTTCTACGATTTCTTGGTGCACGCGATGCAATGACCGCTTGTTTGCTCTGTGCGTACCGCAATATGGGAATGGTAGCGGCTATAGCAGGTGCCTCTCTCGGCGAGCATTTTTTTATCTTTGTAGGGGTGTGGCAGTTACCGATGTATACACTGCCGAAGTTGCTCAGGAGAATCTATCAGCATGACATTCAGAAAATTTAAGGTACGGCAGATAAGTCAGGTTTTACTGGCGAGTTGTTGTAGCAGTTCCATGTATAACATTTCGTCCGGTGCGGCATTGTCCTTTTGAGCTTGCCAGAGTATTTGTCCCAGGGCCTCCATCATTTCGTGTTCCATGATATGACTGTCGCGGTACTTCAGGATCATTTTTCTGGTTAAGTCTGTTATGCCGGGTGGTCTGTCGGTAGCAACCTGTTCTCTTAGTGCGATGTGCATGCCCATATGTAGAAATGGATTTGTAGTGCCATGTTCCGGATAGAATTCTGAATCTATTGCGGCTTCTGCATTTTTGAGCAGTGGGTGGTACTCCGGGTGATCGGAAATGACCTCGGCTATTAATTGCTCGAGTGGCTCAAGCTTCTGTCTGTTGTTCGCTTTTGCCCAGACATCCAGATACTGCTGTCTGAGTTTCGTACGATCCTGGGAATAGATCATGAGAGGGGTGTGTCCTGTCTAAGTGGCCTGGCACCGGCATTGCTGGTGTCGCGGTCAGCTGCTTTGATTTGTTGCGCCGCAATCAGATTGCGAGCCGCCAGCATCAGCCCAAGAATAATAAAGGCACCGGGGGGTAGCAATGCTACCAGCAGTCCACCGTAGTTTTCAGTCAAAGTCAGCTGCCAGTTAGCGGCGATAGGGCCAAAAAGTAAGTCAGCATCTGCCAGCAGTGTTCCCTGGCCGACTAATTCACGGATACCGCCAAGTGCAGTTAGAACGAGGGCGAACCCCGCGCCTGTTGCCAGCCCATCTACCACTGATAATCCGGTATTGTTTCGAGAGGCGAACGATTCGGCGCGCGCGAGAATTGCGCAGTTGGTGATTATAAGTGGTATGAATATACCCAGTGTCAGGTAGAGTTCGTGCCACCAGGCATTCATAATTAAGTCAATGCAGGTAACTGTACCTGCGATCAATATTACAAAAACAGGGATGCGTATTTCCTGTATTAGCCAGTGCCTCAGAGTAGATACCAGTAGGTTGGAAAGTGTTACCGTGGCCATTGTGGCGAGGCCCAGCCCCAGTCCGTTTACGGCAGTAGTGCTAATAGCCAGTAATGGACAAAGGCCCAGTAGTTGAACCAGTGCGGGGTTGTTGTGCCACAGCCCGTCAAGCCAGACTGTTCGAAATGTATTTTGCATATAGGTTGTTGTGCTTTTATTGCAATGTGCTTTCTGATGAAAACAGGCTTTTTTTGTTGTTTTCAAAGAATGTTAGCGTGTCTTTGATGGCGTGAACAACGGCTCTGGGAGTGATTGTCGCACCGGTAAACTGATCGAACTCGCCCCCGTCCTTTTTGACCGCCCAGGTTAACGGGTGTGAAAGACTCTTTCCGTCAAACTGTGTAATCCAGTCTGATCTTCGGTATTCGATTTTATCACCGAGTCCGGGGGTTTCCCGGTGTTGAGTAACCCTGACGGCGGTGATAGTACCGTTTTCAGTTAAACCAATGAGCAGACTAATATCGCCTACATAGCCATCAGGCGCGTTAGCAGATATAACAACTGCTGTTGGTTTTCCATCGAAGCGGGCGATATATATTTTGCGCTCTTGCTGGCTGTCTGTGTCATACAGAGTGATTGAATCATTATGTAGTTCGTTGTTGAAACTATCTGCTGGTAACACTTGTGATAATTGCAGTTGGGTATCACGCAGCTGGTTGCTGGCGATTTTTCTGTTAGTGGCACAGTGAGTGACTGAAACCACTGTTGTCACGACCAATGCAAATGCAGCCAATACGCGTGCGTGAGGTGTCAGCCTGTCCATTACTGTTTTGGCGCCTCATTGTTTCTTCCGAGTAGCCATATATCCATGCGATCCAGTGCCGGCACAACGCAGTTCATCAATAGTATCGCAAACGCCACCGCATCGGGGAATGCGCCGAAGGTTCTGATCAAGTAGACAAGGCCACCGGCTCCAGCGGCGTAAATCAACCGCGCTCGGTTACTGGCCGCGGCGCTAACCGGGTCGGTAGCAATAAAAAAGGCACCTAACATAGTGGCGCCTCCAAACAGGTGAAACCCTGGACCAGCTTGCAGTGGATTGATCAGGTTCCCGATTGTCGTGCACAGCAACAGGGTAACAATAAACGCCAATGGTATTTGCCACTGAATAATGCGTTTGTGCCATAGCCAGATACCACCGACCAGAAATGCCATGTTTGCCCACTCGCTGTGAGCGGCGCCAATCGTTCCAAAGGTATTACCTGGCGGGGTGGGATTGTCAAGTGTTTTTAATAACCAGCCCCGATGCTGATCGAGTGCGGTGGCACCGGTTAATGCATCCCAGTTTGCCTGCAGTTTTACTCCACCGTTCATAACGATTGCTATGGAATCATGCAGGCTCAGGTTGAACGCTTCCGGCGTGTTTAGCCACAACCCGAGATCCAGTGGATAGCTAATCAGTAACAGTGCATAGCCCGCCATTGCCGGGTTAAAAATATTTTGTCCTAATCCGCCAAACAAGTGTTTAGCAAGTAGTATTGCAAATGCTGCTGCCAGTACAGGCAGCCACCAGGCGAGCAGCGGCGGCAGGCAAAGTGCGATAAGCCAGCCGGTAACTACCGCCGAATAGTCTTCCAGGCTGGTGCGAACTGAACGCCTGCGCAGTTTCACTGCAATCGCCTCAAACACGACAGCAGCTATGATGGCCAGTAGCAGGTTTATTACCCCTCCCCAACCGGTTTGATAAATGAAGACTGCGGTCCCGGGTATCAATGCGGCCAGTACTAACCGCATAAGATGGCTGACGCCGGGCAAAGCTGTATTGGTGTGCAGTGTGGTCATCAGGACTGACCGTCTGCAGGAGATGTGTTGTTATTGGCAGGTGGCTGGTTTTTCTTTTTGTCTCTGGCTCGTTGCAGTGCCTCCTCTACCAGCTTTCGTTTTGCCTGCTGCCCTGCCTTTTCCGGTTGATTGAGGTTCGACTGTTTTTTATCGAGTTTTTTAAATTCGCGTTGCTTGCTGTTTTCCAGGCGTGCCTGTCTTTTCTCATATCTTGCTTTTGCCAGATTAGCCATCTGGCGCGCGTGAGTGTCCTGGCGCATCTGCTCTTTGCTTTTGGCAAAAATACCAGCCAGCGGAATATGACTGGGGCATGCGCGGTCACAGCAGGTGCACTCAATACAGTTTTGCAGGTTGAGCGTCTGCAGGTTTGTGTAGTTTGCAGTTGACGCTGCGGATAGCAGTAGTTGTGGTTTCAAACTCACCGGGCAGGCATCAACACAGAGACTGCAGCGAACACAGGGTCTGACAGTTGGTTGTGTCTTTACATATTTTAGCTGAATACAGTTACTTGCTTTTGTGACCACCGCATCCAGCCCGACTTCTGTACCCATCATTTCGCCACCGACCACAATTGTGCAATCACGGCGCTGTTCGTAGTATGCGATCAGGTCGCTGATGGGTGTGCCAAGAGGCAGTCTCAGGTTAAACCGGTTATGTTGGCTGTCGATGATAGTTGCGATACGGTGTGTACAGGGATTGCCAAGAATTAATGCCTGAGACAGCGAATAGCATGTGTTGATGTTAAAGGTAATCAACTGACTTTCATGAATGTCTGTGGGTGTAAGCGTACGCCCGACACAGTGCGACATCAGCAGAGACTCAGCGCCATTCGGATAACTTGCAGGCACCACCTGCAATTCAGTATGTGCGGCAAACTGTTGCGCACAACAGTTAAGCACTGATGTCAGAAGTAATTGTCCCAGTGCGCTTTTGTCGGATTCAATACCGATAATGGTTTTTTTTGCTTGTGTTGCGTGTTGCGCCAGGCAAATGCCCATCGCTATTTCGTCAATTGAGTGATTCAGCAAAGCTTCATCACAGCAGATAGACGGGTCGCATTCTGCCGCATTGATTAACAGCGTGTCTGCTGGTTTATCACCAAGCTTGTTGATCTTGGCTGCTACCGGATAACAACTTCCGCCAAGGCCTACTAAACCCGCATTATGTATTCGCTGTAAATATTCACTACGTGACCAGCCATTGTATAGGGTAGTAATCGTAGTGCCTTGCGGTTGCTGACTTTGTCGGGTGATCGATCCGGTTTGAGCGTCGCCGTTGGGGGTTTGACGCAGTGTAATCTGCTGCGCGGTAATTGTATCCACGATACCACTAATACTCGCATGCACCGGCACTTCGAACAGGTTGTCACTGTGTGTTAACAACTGTCCCTGATTAACCGCCTGGCCTATGGTGACAATAACCGCTGCAGCTTTACCCTGATGCTGACGCAGAGGTATGCACACCCTTTCGGGTGCTGGCCAATCGATGACCGGTGGTGTCCGAGAAGGTGAGTCATGTACGTGAGCAGTGGTGTCCATGGCTTCAGGCCGGTTGGTCTGTGTCGGCAATCACAATCAGATCTATGCAATCTACCGGACATGGCGGTAAGCACAGTTCGCAGCCTGTACACTGATCAGCGATTACGGTGTGCATTAACTTGGCGGCGCCTACAATGGCATCGACAGGGCATGCCTTGATGCACAGTGTACAGCCAATGCATTCGTCTTCGCGGATCAGTGCCAATAGTGGAGGTTTCACCTCACCGTAATCAGGATCCAGCGCAATAACCGGCCGCCCCAGCAGGTCTGCCAGTGCTGCAACCCCGGCTTCACCACCAGGCGGGCATTGATTGATATCGGCTTCATTGTTGGCAATGGCGTCGGCGTATGGCCGGCAGCCGGGGTAGCCGCATTGTGCACATTGCGTCTGTGGCAACAACCTGTCGATTTGTGCGCTGAGTGATTCGTTGTCTGATGTGAACCATGATGCTGCATAACCAAGTACAACACCAATGAGCAACGCTATTGCTGTGACGACAAATATGCCTGTGACGAAATTGTGTGCCATCGCTTTACATCGAGTCAGGTGATGCCACCGAAACCCATGAACGCAAGTGACATGAAGCCGGCGCTGACCATCGCCACGGCAGCACCTTTGAAGGGCGTCGGCACGTCTGCCTGATCGATGCGCTCTCGCATGGCTGAAAAGAGGATCAGCACTAACGTAAATCCCAGAGCGGCACCAAAGCCATAGACGGTTGCGTTAAGCAAGCCGGTGTTCTCGCGGATACTGAGCAGGGCTACGCCAAGGACGGCGCAGTTGGTCGTAATCAACGGTAGAAATATACCGAGCACCTGATGCAGCAGCGGGCTTGTTTTGCGAACAAACAATTCAGTGAATTGCACAATACCCGCAATGATCAGAATAAATACAATCAGACGCAGGTATTCAATCCCGAGTGGAACGAGTATCCACGTGTTTACCGAGTAGCTTACTGCTGATGCGAGCGTTAGCACGAATGTGGTTGCCAGCCCCATGCCCATCGCAGTTTCAAGCTTGCCCGATACTCCCATAAACGGACAGAGCCCGAGGAAATGCACCAGGATAAAGTTATTAACCAGGATCGTGGTTGCCAGTATCAGCAGCAAGTCACTCATTGACTACTTGACTCGCATACCCGCGTTGGCACCCTGATCAGGCGATAGTACAAAAAGTTCGCTGCCACCCGGGCCTGCTGCCAGCACCATGCCTTCTGACAATCCGAAACGCATTTTTCTGGGCTTAAGATTAGCCACCATCACCGTTTGTCTGCCAACCAGTTGTTCGGGCTCATAGGCGGATTTAATGCCGGCAAAGACGTTCCTCCTCTCGCCACCCAGATCCAGTGTTAGCTGCAGCAGTTTGTCAGCGCCCTTAACGTGCTCGGCGGCAACAATTGTTGCTACGCGCAGATCTACTTTGGCAAACTGTTCATAGTCGATCTCTTCGGAGATCGGATCATTGGCCAGCTCGCCGTTCGCTGCTTCGCCGCCTGCAGACAATGCCGCCTCTGCATCCAGATCTTCCTTGGAGGCCGCGACGATGGCTTCTATCTTTTCGCTCTCAATGCGTTTGATCATCGGTTTAAATTTGTTGATCGCGTGACCGTACAACGCTGTCTTCGAGTCAGTCCACTGAAGGTTTGGTGTATTTAGAAATTCCTCGGTTTGTTCGGCGATGGCGGGAAGAACCGGTTTCAGGTAGATAACCAGATTGCGGAATAGCACAATGCCAAGCGAACAAATTTCGTGAACCTCTTGTTGTCGGCCGTCCTCTTTGATGAGCGTCCACGGCGCGTGCTCTGCGATAAACTGATTGGCCTTGTCGGCCTGTGCAATGATTTCTCTTATCGCGCGGCTGTACTCTCGATTTTCGTATGCGTCGGCGATTGAGTCACCAGCGGCCACCGAGCTTTCAAACAGATCGTTGTCGGGCAGTGCGGATGCCAGCTTGCCATCGAAGCGTGAACTGATAAACCCCGCACAGCGACTGGCGATGTTGACCACTTTGCCTACCAGGTCAGAGTTTACCCGTGCAACGAAATCCTCAAGGTTTAAATCAATGTCTTCAACCTTGTTGTTTAACTTGGCAGCATAGTAGTAGCGCAGGTAGTCGGGCTGCAGGTGATCAAGGTAGGTGCGTGCCTTGATAAAGGTGCCGCGAGATTTCGACATCTTGGCGCCGTCGACAGTTAAAAAGCCGTGGCAATAGACGGCCGTCGGCTTGCGGAAACCGGCACCGTCGAGCACTGCCGGCCAAAACAACGTGTGGAAGTAGGCTATGTCTTTGCCAATAAAGTGAACCAGTTCGGCGGAGGAATCGGGGTTCCAGTATTTGTCGAATTCGCTGTTATCACCTTTCAGCAGATTTTTATGGCTGCCCATGTAGCCGATTGGCGCATCCAGCCAGACATAAAAGTATTTGCCGGGCGCATCCGGGATTTCGAATCCCCAGTAGGGTTTGTTGCGCGAGATGTCCCAGTCTTTCAGGCCACCGTCAAACCATTCCTGCAGCTTGTTGCTGATCTCTGGTTGTAGCTGGTCGCCGCGGGTCCACTCCCGCAACATGGATTCGAAGTTGTCGAGCTTAAAAAAGAACTGCTCCGAGTCCTTTTTGATTGGCGATGCGCCACTTACGACAGATACCGGATCAATCAGGTCGGTTGCATCGTAGGTGCTGCTGCAGTTTTCGCAGTTGTCTCCGTATTGTTCCTCGGCGCTGCAATTGGGGCATTTGCCACGAACAAACCGGTCTGGCAAAAACATGTCGGCCTGTGGGTCGTACAGTTGCTCGATGGTTCTGCTGACGATATGGCCGGCCTCTTTCAGGCGGCTATAAATCAGTTCAACGCACTCGCGGTTCTCATCTGAATGGGTTGTGTGAAAATTATCGAAACTGAGCTGAAAATCGAGGAAATCGCTCTCGTGCTCGGCTTTCATGTCGTCGATGAGTGCCTGTGGCTCGATGCCCAGTTTTTGCGCTCGCAACATGATTGGTGTGCCGTGGGCATCATCCGCCCACACCCATACCGCGTTGTGGCCGCGCATACGCTGGAAGCGAACCCATATATCGGTTTGCACGTACTCCACCATATGGCCCAGGTGAATTGAGCCGTTGGCGTAGGGCAATGCACTGGTGACGAGAATGTCTCGTTTTACGGGAGCTTGTTCCACGGTGTTTTGTTCCACTGTGTTTTGTCGCACTGTGTCGCGGGGACTGGAGTCGGTCATTGTTCTAAACGTCAGTATCGCCAGCGGCGACGGGGTGAAGAGTATAGCGTTTTAAACGCTCGCCGCGGAGGTGTATGGCGGCAGATTTGCGGGCGCTGAACCGGGTTTTTGGATTTACTGCACGGGCTAAGATCTTTGGCGCTAATCTGACGCACTGGCCATTGTCGCTGGTGTATCATTGCACCTTGTTAACTTTGACCGCAGAGAGCGGGAGCAACTTATGTCACAGGTAGACAAAACAGCGGTCGAGCAGGTGCTTGCCGCCTATAACGATCGATATACTGGAAAAAATCTGGTCGAAAGCAAAGTCGTCAAAGATATTCGTATTGACGGTAGCGCGGTCGAAGTGGATTTGCAGTTTGGTTACCCGTGCAAGGGAATCGAGCAGGAAGTGCAATCCGAAGTAGAAACCCGACTTTTGGCAGCGGAAGGCATTGAGCAGGCCAAAGTCTCCATCACGACCAAAGTGGTTGCGCGGTCGGTACAGCATGGCGTTAAAAGGCTCGAAAACGTCAAGAATATAATTGCCGTTGCCTCTGGCAAAGGTGGTGTGGGCAAATCCACGACCTCTGTGAACCTGGCGCTGGCACTGTCAGTCGAGGGGGCCCGGGTTGGTTTGCTGGACGCCGATATCTACGGCCCCAGCCAGCCTCGAATGATGGGGCTGTCCGGGCAACCTGAATCTTCTGACGGCAAGTCGATCGAGCCGATGCGCAACTACGATGTTGAGACCATGTCGATTGGGTTCCTTATTGATGAGGAAACACCGATGATCTGGCGTGGGCCGATGGTCACCCAGGCGCTGGAGCAACTGCTCAATGACACAAACTGGAGCGCGCTCGACTATCTGATTATCGATTTACCGCCAGGCACCGGAGACACCCAGTTGACGTTATCGCAAAAGGTGCCTGTCAGTGGTGCGGTCATCGTCACCACGCCGCAGGACATTGCACTGCTTGACGCGCGCAAGGGTTTGAAGATGTTTGAGAAAGTCGAGGTGCCAATCCTGGGCATCGTAGAGAATATGAGCACCCATGTGTGTAGCGAATGCGGACATGAAGAAGCCATCTTTGGTACCGGTGGAGGCGGGCGCATGGCGTCTGACTACGACATCGAATTGCTGGGTACGATGCCGCTGGAGATGTCGATTCGTGAGCAGGTTGACGGTGGCAAGCCCACGGTAGTGTCTGATCCGGAAGGCGTAATCTCTCAGAAATATCGGGAAATTGCACGCAAAACAGCGGCTGGTCTGGTGAGTCAGTCAAAGGATTACAGCGCCAGCTTTCCGAACATTGTTATTCAGTCAACCTGATCACAGGTAACCCGAGATGAGCATAAAATCTGACCGCTGGATTCGGCAAATGGCTGACGAACACGGGATGATCGAGCCATTTGAGAGTGGGCAGGTTCGTAGCGATGAAGACAACAGGAAACTGATTTCCTATGGCACTTCCAGCTACGGATACGATGTTCGATGTGCAGCTGAGTTCAAGATCTTCACCAATATCAATCACGCGATTGTTGATCCGAAGGACTTCGATACAGACAGTTTTGTCGATGTCGAAAGCGACGTCTGTATCATTCCACCGAACTCGTTCGCGCTTGCGCGCACTGTCGAATACTTTCGCATTCCGCGCAATGTGCTGACCATATGTCTTGGCAAGTCCACTTATGCGCGATGCGGTATTATCGTCAATGTAACGCCGCTTGAGCCTGAGTGGCAGGGCCATGTCACGCTCGAATTTTCCAACACGACGCCTTTGCCGGCAAAAATTTATGCTAACGAAGGCGTAGCGCAGATGTTGTTCCTTGAATCCGACGAGGTCTGCGAAACAAGCTATGCTGATCGCGCTGGAAAATACCAGGGTCAACGTGGTGTGACCCTGCCAAAAACGTGATTTAGTCGAGCCCACTGGCTCAAGCCTTCAGCAAAGCCAGACGTTAGTTTCCAGATATAACTCCGGTTTGGACACAAGCTCGTTGAAGGGATGAGGGCTTTGTGGAAGAATTCCAGCCATAAAGAGAAACACTGGTACCAACATGATTGACTCTGATGGATTCAGACCAAACGTCGGTATCGTCCTGAGCAACGGCAGCGAAAAAGTATTTTGGGCTCGACGAGCTGGTAAAGACTCGTGGCAGTTCCCGCAGGGCGGCATCAAGCGGTCTGAGACACCGGAACAGGCAATGTTTCGGGAATTGCGCGAGGAGACAGGTCTTCAACGCGACGATGTAGAAGTCATGGGCTGCACCCGCAGCTGGCTGCGCTATCGCCTGCCATCTCGGTACATACGCAAACACCAAAGCCCCGTTTGCATTGGCCAAAAACAGATCTGGTACATGTTGCGGTTAGTCGGCGACGAATCACACGTGCAACTTGATCACAGCGATAGCCCGGAGTTTGACAGCTGGGAGTGGGTTGATTACTGGTTGCCGCTGCGAAAGGTGATTTTTTTCAAGCGCGATGTCTATCGAGGTGCACTTGAAGAATTGGCGCCGCTGATGTTCCCGGAAGATGAGCGAACGATTTAGCTCGTCTTTGCCAGCTTTCGTTAAAACGGTTTGCGCTAAAACGGCTTGACCACGGCTAAAATTATAATCGCAACCAGCACCAGCACCGGTGCTTCATTGAACACTCTGAACCACACGTGAGAGCGGTTGTTTGTATCTGAGGCAAACTGCCTGATTAGCCGCCCGCAATACCAGTGGTAGCCTAGCAGCATCGCTACCAGTACGAGCTTCAGGTGCAGCCAGTACATTGTCATCAGCACATCCAGTGGATAGTAGCTCGCCAGCCAGATACCCATGGCAACAACAACAATGGCACTTGGCGTCATGATGCCGCGGTAGAGCTTTCGTTCCATTATCTTGAAGCGATCTTTGCTGAGCTGGTCGTCAGCCATGGCGTGGTACACGAACAAGCGCGGCAGGTAAAACAGAGCGGCAAACCAGGTCACCACTGAAATGAGATGGATGGATTTTATCCAGAGCACCTGGCTCTCCACAGCAAGGTTCGCCACGGAACCGGGCTGACCAAGTGTACAGCATCACATAAAGCGTATGATGCCAGGTCTGCCGAAACCGTTCGGGGTGAGGCTCGAATTAGTGACTGACGGATTGTTGCGCCAGCGAGCGTTGTAAGGTCATTGCCTTTATCTGACGCTGCAGTTCATCGGCTCGCAGTCTGCCCACGATCCGCTGAGTGATGTTGCCTTGATCATCGATCAGGAACGAGGTCGGTGTAAAACGAACCTGGGCAAAGGCATCGGCGATGGATCCGTCGGTATCGGCGACTAACTGGAATTGAATATTCTGGTCATCGCGAAATCTGTTTACTTCATTTACCGGATCGTAAGGCATGGTGATTCCAACGACTTCAAGTGTTTCGTCGCCATACTGTTGCTGAACCGTGTTAATCACTGGCAGATTTTTGTTTGAGATCGGGCAATCTGGCGAAAGGAATGTCACAAGTCTGGTTTTACCATTCATTGCTGCCAGGTTGACCTGCTCGCCTTCTATAGACGTCACAGTGAGAACCGGGGCAGCGCGCAAGCCCGGGGGGTTTGCCAGGTAAACGACGGAAAACGCAGCTATCACTGCGGCAAATAAATAGGGAATTCTTAATGTCACTGGGCTGAAGTGTCCTGAATCTATCTGCACAAGTATATGCCGTATGCATGCTTGTCTTAATTGCGATCAATTAACGCTGGCGAGCCTGCCAGCAAACCCCTGGTGCAGACGGTCTGTCTGCATCACCTCGATTACCAGGCAATTCTAAAGTGTGAGCCAGCGCTTGCTGGCAAAAAAATGACACTGGGCCATATTGCAATTTGCTACCCGCTTTTTGCTGTTTTCCTTTAAAAACACCGACCTTGGTGCAAATCTTTAGACAGTGTGTCTAAAGTTTCTGGTCCTTCTTGCCGTCGAGTTTAAAAGTAGTGCGCGAGTGAGATGGTTTCACTGCGGACCCGTGTCGCTGCATTTAAAACCGAATTGAACCAGAGCGGAGACTTTCAATGAAAAAGACTGTGGCAGGCGCAGCTGTACTACTTGCGATGGCCGGTAGTGCCGGAGCCGGGACCCTGGATTTTTTGAAAAGCTGGAAATCAAATGATCTCTACATGGGATTGCTGATATCAAACAGTGACATATCAGGCGAGAGCGGTCTTGGGCAGGATATGAATGTTTATAACGTAACTCTTGGCCACACGTTGCCAAAGGGGTTTGCGGTTGAAGGTCGTTTTGGAGCCGGGACTGACCAGATGGAAAGTCTGTTGCAGGATCCTTTGTCGAACTATTTTGCCGGCATGCTCCGATATCACTACACGTGGAATAACAACTTGATGGCCTACGCGGCGGCAGGTGCGGCGGTTAGGTCACATAGTGATCTGCTCGAGGTAGACAAGACGCAAACTGGCGCGGCATTTGCGGTGGGGGTCAATTTATTCGGCTCGAACAGTACGGCGATCAACCTCGAATATTTTTATATGGCTGGCGAGCAGGCTACCAAATCCATCGGTATTGGTTTCCAGCACTACTTTCGATAGGCGCTGGTGAGTAATCCCGAACCAGTACACCAGGCCGAATTGTGCATGGGTTGTATGTATAGTTCCAAGAGAACGAAAATGAAAAAAACATTAGCTTTATTTTTGCTCGCAACGGTCTTCGTTAGCGGCTGTTCGGGACGCAGCGAAGACACTGCGACCGCAGAGGGTGCGTCCGGTGGTGACCTGGGAGGCGGTGCTCTTACAATTGGTGCGGCGGGGCAGGGTGATGTGGGCGATATTCGTTTGCTCAGTGCCAAGCCAAGTCTCAATACCGGCGTAGGTGATGTCACCGTAATCACAGCCATTGTGACTGATAGCAGCAACCGCGCTGTGGCGGGCTTTGAAGTTGATTTCTCGTCTGACGGCGGTGTGTTGCAAAACGTTCAGTCCACGACTAACGAGTCAGGTGAGGCCATTGCCGAGCTAAGTCTTGCTGGTGATTATCGCAATCGAAATATCACGGTACTGGCGACAGTTGCAAATGAATCAACTGAAGTGCTGGTGGCCGCGACTGGCACTGTTGTGCAAATGGATGCACCGACGGATCTGTTGGTCGGGCAGACTGCACCAGTGATCTTCACACTCACCGCTGGAGATAACCAGCCAATTCCCAATCAGACGCTAACCGTCTCGTCGACTGCAGGTAACACGTTGAGTGAAACCAGTGTGGTCACTGATGCACTTGGACAGGCTCGTGTGGATGTGGGTACCAGTGAGGGCTCAGATACGCTGGTTGTTGGTGGCCTGTCAGGCTCTCTTAGTCAGTCGTTCTCTCTGACGGTCGCTGAAACCGAATCTGATCTGCTGACAGATCTTCGTATTCGCGTGATCAGTGATCAATCATCTATTGAGACGGGTGGCAGAAATATCGCTCGAGTAACAACGCTGGTGACTGATGAAGCCAACCGGGCGGTGCCGAATCTAAATGTGTCCTTTCGATCAGACGGCGGCATTCTGCAGAACATAGAAACTACAACTAATGACACTGGTGAGGCCTCCGCAGAACTGAGTTTGGCCGGGGACTACCGCAACCGCAATATTACAGTCACTGCTACCGTCGGTGACGATGAGGCCAGCTTGTTGGTCGCGGCAACGGGCACATCCCTTGAAATCGAAGCGCCGGACGACTTAATTGTTGGCCAGACAGGTACGGTAACGTTCACGCTCAGTGCCGGAGATGGTCAGGCGATTCCGAACCAGGAGGTGGAAATCGTATCGGCAGTTGGTAACAGCCTCAGTAGTTCTGTTCTCAGCACCAATGCTGTGGGTCAGGTTGTTTTGACTATGGGTACCGACGCCGGTGCTGACACGCTCACCGCCTCTGCTCTTGATGGTACGGTTTCCAGGGCCTTCCCGATACCAGTTGCGACCAGCGTTCAGGATGTTGCCACTGAAGTCAGAATAAGAGTGATCAGCAATGAATCCGCAATTGAAACGGGTGGCAACGACATAGCCCGTATCACGACGCTGGTTACGGATGAATCAAACAGAGTAATCAGTGGCAAAGAAGTGCAGTTTTCTTCAACGGGTGGTGTGTTGCAAAACATCTCGGCAGTTACCAATGAGGCCGGGCAGGCTACCGCGGAACTCAGTCTGGCAGGTGACTACCGTAACCAGGAGATAACAGTTCAGGCGATTGTTGACGATCAGATTGGTAGTGTAAAAGTGTCAACCAGTGGCAGCAATGTATCAATTGCTGGCCCCACCGCGCTTGTCACAGGAAATACCGCGGAGCTAGAGATAACACTTATCGGCGGTAATGATCAGCCTATAGCTAACGAGCCCATTCAGATTTTGTCTAGCGCAGGCAACAGCATCAGCAATGCAAGCCCCACGACTAATGCATCAGGTAAGGTGCTGGTTACTGTTGGAAGTACTGCCGGGGATGATGTTATTACTGTGAATGCGCTGGATACCACTGTGACAGCTACTCACATTATTAATGTCGCGGAAGATATTCTTGCCGTCGAGACAGTCACGGGTGTCGACTATGGTTCGTTACCGGTCGACAGCTTTTGGCCATTCCAGGTTCGTTGGGAAAGCAGTGGCAGTCCGGTAGTCGGCCAACAGTTGAAGTTTGGAATAACCGCAGGCGTTGTACGTCAGGGTGGCTCAAACGACGCCGGTGGCAGCAGTGTTCTGGCGACAACCGATGCCAACGGCATTGCAACAATAGAAGTTAAGTCGAACAGTGCGGGTCCGGCTACTATTGCTTTTGCTGATGATGTTGACTCTGATCCATTCTCGCAATTCGATATTGAGTTTGTGGCGTTTAATGTCACTACAATCAGTGTTGCAGCTGCACCTGCCAGTGTGGCTACCGGTAATCCGAGTACGGTGTCTGCAATAGTGACTGATGATTTCGGTAACCCGGTAAAAGATGTTGTTGTTGAGTTCAGCAGCCCGGATCTGAGGGGGGGTAATCTGTCACCGGTTACAGCGGTAACCGATAGTGATGGCAAAGCGAGAATTACATTTACCGCCGGTAATTTGCCAACCCAGGAAGGTGAAATATCTATATTTGCCACTGCGGCAGACACACCTTCTGTCGAAGACAACGTGCGTATGACTGTAACGGAAAGACAGTTAAATGTGATTATCGGTTTATCTGGTAACGTTGCTGAAGCCGATAACGATACGCGCTACCTCAAGGCTGGTGTTGTGCAGGTTACGGACGGTGTTGGTCGGCCAGTACCGGATGCATCAATACTCGTAACACTAAACCCGGTTACCTATCGATATGGTCGAATGGTTACTGTAGATATCAATGGAGATGGTGAACCTGATCAGTGGGCAAGGGCGACTGAATTCACTCAGGCCCATGCTGACGCTCGTATTGCAATTGGCCTTGATCCAACCACCTTTTCATACTCGTTCACGTGTTCATCTGAAGACAAGAATGGAAACCGTATACTCGATACGCAAGTAGAGGATACCAACGGAAATGGCGTGCTGGATGCCAATGAAGACACCAATGCCAATGGTATTCTGGACGTGAATGAAGATGTAAACGGCAACGGTGAGCTTGATCCACGAGATCCGGCGTTGATAACAGAAGACCAGATCAATACACCAACGGTTATTGGTGGAGAGATTACCACTGACTCTAATGGAGTCGGGTTCTTCTCACTCGCCTATCCACAAAGCAACGCCCTTTGGTTTGACGTGTCGATCAATGCAAGAGTGCAGGCGCTGGGCACCGAGTCGGTAGCACAGTACGAGACACCATTGGCGATAGCGACAAAGGATATCGAAGATCCGGACCAGCAGCCACCTAACTGGGCAAGCCCTTACGGTGAGTTTGACTACAACAACCAGCCAGTTTGCGAACGGCCCTGATATAAGCCGCGCCAAGGCAAAGGTAAGATGATGAGCGCCCTGTATCAACAGGGCGCTTTGCGTTCAGGTGGGCTCAACTTTGCGGTATAGCGCGTAAGGCACAACGTGCCGGACAGTTTCAATCCGGGGTGTCATAGGATCACTGAGGCTTCCACATCAGATAACCACCCTTTTCTACACACTCTTCCAGTAATTTGATCAATGGCACGGCGCGAGTTTTTATTCGAACACTATCGTCGTCTGCGTCGGCGTTTTTATCATCGTTTGTGTCGTCCGGGACGGACTCAAGTGCCTGGTTTAAGTGGGCAAGCGCATCCGGTACATCTTCTTCTCTTATTGCACCCTCCGGTTGACCGGACTGCCCCATCATTTTTAATAAGGTGCTGGCAACATTGCCAAACATCACGATACTTCCTGTGCGTTCGCCCTGTATCTCGATAAGCATGACTGACATACTCCGGTAAATACCAAAATGGTAACACACGTTGCTTAACGGGGCTTTCTGCCTGCTTGTTATAGCCGGATTCGGAAGGGCCAGCTCTAGTTTTTTTGACATTATCTTGTAACAGAACAGCTACAAGAGATGATCAATATTTTTGTTTTAACTGAGGGTTGTTCAATGCTACAATTCTCACATCATGAGGCACGCTGGCCAAGCCAGAAAGTACCGATTGGGGGTGGGGCAACGCTAGTCGTTGCCCCTTTTTTATGGGCGTTGCAAAACTCCCGGACGAGCGCAACCGGTCACACTATTTCATAGCTGTTGTATAAATAAGACAACAGTTGTGTTTGCACATCTGCAAGCCACTGGTGTCGACAAAGTTATTGGGTTCATGTCGCCGACAAGCCGATATGGTCGTCAGCTATTTCAGGTGCCTGGTTCTATTTTCGCAAGTGCGCGCTCGGGTTATGTGGTTACCGGCTCTTGTCATCAACCAATAGTATTTCTACGCGCCTGTTCTGTTGTCTGCCCTCAACGGTGGCATTGTCAGCAACCGGATCAGTGTCGCCAAGACCGCTGACGCTCAGCAAATTCGCAGCAATACCGCTGTTTCTGCTTAAAAAGTTCGCAGTAGAAACCGCCCGTGCCATCGACAACCCCCAATTGTCGATAAATCTCTTTTCAAGCCTTGCACCCAGTGGTGTGTTGTCAGAATGACCCTCGACAACAATCTTTCTGTTTTCCACATCGGCAATAGAGTTTCCAACGCTGGCAAGGACACTTGAACCTTCCTCCGTGAGTTGTGAGCTTCCGGGTCGAAACAATGTGTTGGAGCCTACGCTGATTGCTATAGTCTGATCGTTCTGCAGCTCCACGTTTGCATTTGACAAGCCGGCTGCAACTAATTTTGATTTGATCGACTCTGTCAGTAGAGTGGAAGCGTTTCTGTGTCTGGTCAGGGCGTCGGCGTTTGCCTGCTTCTCGCTCATTAGCCTGGCCAGAGCACTTTTTCGATCTGCCAGTCGCTCATCGGATGCGCGTAACTCCTTGCGCATTTGTTCAAGACTCGATTCGACGCTGTCCTGGCTTTGTTTCAGTAGTTCATTGAGATTCGCTAAATCTGCATCCAGTGCGGAGACCTGCTTTGTAAGTTTTTCTTTTTCTTCTCCGGCTACTGAAAGCGCCGCCTGAATTGTGTCAATTTGTGTTTGTTTCTGTTTGAGCTGCTCGTCTTTGTCCAGCAATGTGGCTTCCAGCGACGTAGCTTCGGTTTCAGTTTGCGTCAGTCTGGATTCAATGTCAGTAACCAGTGATTGGCTCTCGGCTATTGTAGCTTCCAGCATTTCGTTTCTATTGATCTGCTCGTTTAGTTGCTGTGTCGTTGCCGATAAATCAGAATCAAGTGTAGCGTTCATCTGTTGCACGGCTTCGAGTTGAGCGAGTTGCTCAGTAGCTTCACGGTAGCTGCTATTCAACTGTTCCAGTTGTTGTGTCGTTGCGGTTAAATCACTGCTGAGCGTGGTGTTCGTCTGTTGCACGGCTTCGAGTTGAGCGAGTTGCTCAGTAGCTTCACGGTAGCTGATATTCAACTGATCCAGTTGTTGTGTCGCTGCGGTTAAATCACTGCTGAGTGTGGTGTTTGTTTGTTGCACTGCTTCGAGTTGACTGAGTTTTTCGGTAGCCTCGCGGTAGCTGCTATTCAATTGCAGCAGTTGCTCTTCCAGACGTGTGATTTTCTGCTTGTCTTCGAGAGTTTTTGCCTTGAAGCGATTGAGGGTTGTCTGCGTGTCTTGTTCGAATTCCTGCCGCAGGCTTTCCGCCAGCGTCAGTGCTTCTGATTCACTCGCAAGATTATCGCGTACCGTTGTCAGTTCGTCTTCGAGGCGGCTTGTTTGTGTTTTGAGTTGTTCGACTGTTTGCTTCTCGGCACTTAAATTTTCCTGAAGCAATGCAACTTCAGCAGCAGAACTTTCGGATTGACTGTTCAGCTGCGTGCGATAGTCTTCAGCGAGTGCTGTAGTCTGCGCTAACTCGTTGGTGAGTCGTGCCTCTGTTGCCTCGAGTTCAGCAATTTTTTGTGCACGAATACTGAGCTCGTTGCCTGATTCAGTATCGCTGGCCTCGGCTGCAAGCTTCATTGTCTCCAGCTGGTCGTCGAGCTGATTTTGCTGTGTGCGCAATTCAGCGACGCGCTGATCCCGGGTTACAAGGCGCGCTTTCAAATTGCCGATTGTTGCGTCGTACTGCTGCGCCAGTGCTTCATGATTCGCGATTGCAGTATCCAGTTCGGTGTTAGATCTGGTCAACGCCGAAGACAAACTGGCTTCCTTTTCCTTCGCTGCAGCGGCGAGTTGTCGCACTCTCGCGTTTAGTTGCGTGTTTTGCTCGTCCAGTCTGCTGATTGCCAGGTGCTTCTCCAGTGCGTCAGCTTTAAAGCGTTCGAGTGTGGTGCTTGATTCGAGCTGTAGTGAGCCAAAGGACTGTTCACGGGTTTGCAGTGTCCTGTTTAGTTCTTCATTTTGGATGGCAGCCAGCTGAAGCTCTTCCTGCATTGCCCGTTGTTGTTCCCGAGCATCGCTCAGCTGTGTTTCCGTGTTACGCAGTTGGCCCTCTGTGTCGTCGAGTTCTTTGTGCAGTCGGGAATTCTGCTCTTCAACTTTCTCGATTTTCTGGGCAAGATCTGCGTTGTTCTTACCAAAGCCCAGCAATTCAGTGCGTGAACTGTCGACTTGCTGCATCAGTTCAGTTTGTTGTTCCGCTAATTGAGAAAGCTGTGCTTTTGATTGTTCTAATCGTCCTTCCAGTCGTTTGTTTTCTGCTGTTAAGTTGGCCTGAACTATTTTTGTCTCCTGCGTCAGTTTGTCTCGTTGTGCGCGTACATTTTCAAGTTCATTGAGCAGCGATTTATTTTGCTGATCGCGTGTCTGAATTTCGTTTTTCAACCCGCTAATTTCTAAAGACGTGGCTTTGTTGCTTTGCTGCTGGTCTTTCAGTGATTGTTGTTGCGCTTCGTTTAAAAGCGCCAGTTCCCTGGTGAGCGCCAGTACATCCTCCTGTTGTTTTCGTTCGATGCGCGACTTGTCGAGCAATTGTTGTTTTATGGTCTGGAGCTGCGTGTTCTTTTGCTCCAGCTCCTGTGTGATCTTCAGCCTGAATTCACTGGCTTGTTTAATTTCATTGGATGAAGTGGATACGTTGGTCTGTAGCTGTTGAATGGCCGACTGCTGTTTCTCAATTTCCGATTGACTGTCTATGATTTTTTGATTTTGCTCATCGAGCTGTTGGCGCAATTCGGTGTTTTCGTTTGCCAGTGATACGTATGACTGGGAGAAATTTCTGAACAGGCGATCATCGAGTTGGCGAGATTGATCGCTGGCTTCGGTTTCCTTAATTACGGTAAAGAGGCGTTTGCGATATTCGTCGCGCTGGATGCGCAGTGCATCGGACAGGTTGGCCAGATCTGTTGCTCGCTGTTCAAGGCGACCAACGGTTTTTTTATTTTCTATGAGCTTTTGTTTGTATTCGAGCAGTAGGGGATCGTCCTCCCTGAGCTGGCTGGTCAGGACTGAGCGTTCGTTTTGTAGTTGTTTTACCAGCCAGTCCATCCTGTCAACACTTAGTTGATGGCAGGCGATGCGCTTTGTAACGTTTTGTTCGTTGAGAGTGTCGTTGTTAAAGAGGGTTGTGCACTCGGCGTCAGAAATGTTGACGCGTTGTTCTTGAGCGACTGCATTGGCGGACAACGCGGTAACACAGAAGGTAAACAGAGTTGACAAACACGTCAATCGAATACTACTGGATACAGTTGTAGTCACTGGTATTCCCCACTTGTTTTGTTCACTTCGGAAGGTTTCGCAATTGCGACCTTCCGGCGGTAAAACGAGTATGTACTTACGAATGTTTGGTGTAAACCGTATCTGCGTATATTGCTGTCACAATGGCGAATTATTTTACAATTAATCTATGGCTGTTCGACGTCGTTGTTTTGGTTTGACGTAAACGTTCGCGCGTTATATGTTTTTAAACAACGGTTGTGTGTTGCTGGTAATGAGCAGAGCCAGGTCTGCTCAAACATGTGTTTATGGTGCTCCGTTGTGTACATGGGAACCATATCGTCTGGCAATTAGTCGGCAGTAGCGGAAACTCAGGTTCAGGGAATCCGCGTATCAGGGAAGCCTTGTATCAGGGGAACAGGGCTATCTGTTCCAGACCTGTGGTCTCAGGTATGTCGCACATGACGTTCATGTTTTGGAGCGCCTGGCCGGAAGAGCCCTTGACCAGGTTGTCCAGTGCGGCAATGAGTATTACTCGCCCGGGTATGCGGTCTTCATAGGCGTTTAAGGTGACTTTGTTCGAGCCTCTGACGTGTTGTGTGTGCGGTATGACGTCTGTTGGGGACAGGTCAACGAAGGGCTCATTCTGATAGTGATTCTGCAGAGTTTGCCTGCAGTCTTCCGCAGTGTAGTTTTCAGATAGCCTGGCATAGCAAGTGACCAGCTCACCGCGACTCATAGGTATTAAGTGCGGTGTAAAGTTAACCAGAAGTTCCTTGCCGGCTGCCAGCGACAACTCTTGCTCTATTTCAGGCGCGTGGCGATGCTGCGCCACTGCATAGGCACACATTCCCTCGCCGGCCTCAGCAAACAAAGTGTTTTGTTTTAATGCTCTGCCGGCGCCGGTGAGGCCCGATTTGGCATCGATGATTAAATCGGTTGCATCGATCAGGCCCTGGCTGACCAGGGGCAGCAGCAGTGTCAGTACCGCTGTGGGGTAGCAACCAGGGCAGGCGACAAGCCGCGTTTGCTTAATGTGTTGTCGGTAGTGTTCGGTCAGGCCGTAGACGGCTTCTTTCTGCAAATCAATGGCTGCATGCGGATTGCCATAGGTTTTTTCGTATAGCAGCGGATCACGTAGTCTGAAGTCTGCAGACACATCTATGATTTTCAAATGTGATGGCAGTGTGTTTATAACTTGCTGGCTTGTTGCATGGGGAAGTCCACAGAACGCTACGTCTATGTCGCTCCAGTCGACATCTTCGTTGCGACACAGTGTCGGCAATCCGGTGTTGGCAAGATGCGGGAACACCTGTTCCATTTTGCGACCAGCATGTGTAGCTGCAGTCAGTGCGACAATTTCGATCCTGGGATGCCGAAGCGCAAGCCGAACCAGGTCGGCTCCGGTGTAGCCAGATGCGCCGATGACGGCAATACGAACTTTTGAACTGGGCGATGCCATTTGGAATTATTAACTCTTGATGAAATAGGGGAATGTGTAGTTCAGTTCTGGCAGGTTCAATGCGCAGACTTACTGGATGCAGACGCCGCAGACGGCGGGTGGCTGTACGAATAGTGCTACGTTCCAGTGACGGCGGTCCTGTACCTCAATCAAAGTGACACAGGGCGATGTCTCGGTGCATCAGAGCGGCGTAATGTCACAGAGAGCGTAGTAAGGCAGTGCACTCAGGCAGAGCATGGTCAGGTCGTGCGTGTCAGGCAGAGCGTCCGGGGCCCGGCACCCGCATCACAGAGTCTGTCATCCAACAGTTATTGTAGGGGCTTTTGTTTTGCCGTGACAGCCTGAACTGGTACCAGAAGTACTGACCTTGCGCATCGACCAGAGCTGCCATCACTTCAGCAACCCTGGTGTCGCTGTTCAACAGTTTCACTTCGGCGTCCTGATGATTAACCATTGGGCGATATTGCTCTGCATCAAACAATTTAGAAAATCGATCGAGCGGCCCCGTTAGTGCCTTGTTTGCCGGAGACGCAAAGCGAAAGGTGGCTTCGATGCCATTGCCGTTGGTATTTTCTCGCAGAGACTGCAATTGGAAATGAACAACTTCCTGCGGCGTTAGCGAGGGATTCGGAACCAGCGAATCATCGAACGCAAAGGCAAGGAAGCTTGTGAACATCAGCGTCAGACCAACCAGAGTTTTCATGGTGTGTGCTCGGCGGAATCGGAGCACTAGTTTTACCCCGAAACCCGGGGTGGCACAAGGGCCAGCACGTAGCTCTGTCAAATGGCGCAGTAAACCCTCTTTCTGTTTAGCTGTTCAAACCGATTTTTTTATAGACGGCTGCTCGGTGTACCGCGGGCCTGAAAACAGGGCCAGGAGCGCGCTGGCAGGAGTTTTGCCACTCGCGCTCCCGTCCGGTGAATCAGTAATCTGACTGCTCTGACCAGTAAACTCTTTTAGTGAGCGATATTTCAGGCATGTCGACTGGCTCGTATCCCACTCGCGGCTCGATTGTTCCGTTGTCGAGGATGACGGCTGTCGGTCCGCCGGCGATGCCTGGCTGGTCCAGTTCCTGATGTCGGTCAGCGACCGTTGTGCCATTGGCTGGCGAAGCGTCAAACAGATCCACAACATAGGCCCGACCGCCACCTATTGTCGGGGCGCACGGGTTATCGGGATCAGCTTGATCAGGAATGTACGTGGCAAAAAGAATCGTATTTTCAATCGTCAGCGACGATGATAGTACCTTTTCTCCCGATTCTTCGAGCCTCAGGAGCCAGCCTTCTTTAACCTGCAGCGTTTGACGGGCGTCGAGGCTGACCTGGCTGTCGGTACTCTCGACATTGTTCGCCGTTGCATCGTACAGATCGTCTTCGGTTATTGCGCGATAAGTCCCGGAAACGGCCGCTTTTTTGTCGATCATTCCGTAGCCGTCAGGCGCGCCGTAAATGGCAGCTTGGCGAATCATGTAGAACCGATTATTGACCGTTTCATCGAGCGGATGTGCGC
The DNA here is from genome assembly GCA_937957915.1 of uncultured Granulosicoccaceae bacterium. Lineage (GTDB taxonomy): Bacteria > Pseudomonadota > Gammaproteobacteria > Granulosicoccales > Granulosicoccaceae. The sequence continues at coordinate 37,748 of CALGNZ010000028.1, forward strand.
GGTTTCCCGAACCGATTGAAACAGACAGGTAGCGCTCACCGTTATGCGCTGTCACAGCGACGTCCGGCGGGTAGAAGAATCGCCGATTGTCGGCGATGCCTGTGCCTGCCAGTGAGGCGATCAGTCCGCCGGTAACAGCATTGGCGGCGGTACCTGAGTTGTTACTGACGTCGAATCTCCACAGCTGGCCACCCATATCACCAACGTAAATTTGATCGACCAGTCCGTCGTCGTCGACATCCAGCAGTTGTGGGTCAGATGGCATACTAAAGTTCATCTTTGAGTAGTCTGACTGAGTGTCCATTTCCGGAGACCAGATCAATGAGCCGTCCGTTGCATCGACAATAAAGAGCGATCTGCCGATGGTGTCACCGGATCTGATTGACGCGTAGTCCTGCATTGGATCGTAACCGCCCGCAAAGACCAGCGCATCTGTAACCTTGCCACCGATCTTTATCTTCGTTTTTGTCGGCTTGGACCACGATTGCCCAAGTTCGGTAAAATCGCTGTCCCCAGTGGCTCCGCCCTTTATTGACCAAAGGTACTTCGGATCGTTTTTATCCGTTACATCCAAAGCGTAGTAGTTGTTGCCACCGCGGCGCATGCCGACGTACAGGTAGGCATGTTCAGTACTCGGATCCAGGATGCCATCGTTGTTGACGTCGTCTATCCAGAGGGTGATGTCTCCGTCCAGCCCGTAGGTTCTCTGAGTGGTTCTTTCGTTTTCGTAGAAGGCGCCAAGGTTGTCAAGCAACTCGGGTGGAATAAAGGAGTAGAGCTCAGATCCGTCAGTGCTGTCGATCGCGTGCAAATAGCCCTCGTTGGTGCCAATGAACACAACCGATTCAGGGTTTGCCGCTGTGCCGCCGTAGTTCAATACAGTGGGTATCGAGTGCAAAGGGTCACCCATGTGATGTCGGGTATCGTCGGTTAACTGATCGTTGTCCTCGTCGTCAATATCTACACCTCTTGCCCACTTGAGCAGCTCTTCAAGTGCTATCGGGGTTTGGCTAAAATAGGGGGCCAGTTTTGCAACATTGCTCTCGTGAACTGCATTGAGCTGGTGGTTTAAATTCTTATTGCCCGACAAGGTATACGTGTAAACCTTTCTACTGACGACATCAAGCTCGTGTGCTGCTCCACCAGCGGCAACTGCTCCTCCATCCGGGAGGTCCGACCAGTAGCTGTGCGCGTCGTCGTAGAACGTGCCGTTGGCATTGTCCAGCGCAACATTTCCGTTTTTATCTCGTAGTTGTGGCGGGGTCCCTGAAAAGCTGTAGCGCTTCAGATTGCCGGTCCATTTAGTCCTGGCACCTGGCTGAAACAAAGCCAGGTAGGTGTCTTCCCGATGCGCCAGTCTGCTGAACTGATCAACCGTTACAGATGGCGAGACAAACGTATTAGTCTCTGATTGCGCGACCTCTACGATCGCCGCAAAGGCCTCCAGCAATTCTGCCGCAGTGTCAACCTGGTAGGCACCGCCTGTCGCTATGTCCTCCAGCCACTTCTCATCAAAATTTAGTCCGACCGTGTGCGTGACAACATTATTGTGTCCGTTGAGCGGCAGTGAATGATCCGTATCCAGCAGGTATTGTGTTAACTCAGCGCCGCAGGTTCCGTTACTTACTTTGTTTCCGACGTTGACGGGTGCGCATGCCCGACCAATGGCATTGCTGATCTGCGTATGCCCGGTAGAGTCTTCAGTTGGCAGGCCGTCTGACAAAAGGACAATGTGATTGCTTTGGCATTGCTGCGTGATCGGCGAGTTATAGATCTGTGCCGGACCAGCTGACGCATCTTTACCCTGATAGTAAAGCAAGCCTTCAAACAGCGCCCTTTGAGTAGGTGTGCCACCTCCGTCATACAGGCCGTTGATGCTGGAAATCAAATCGTCCTTGTTGTCAGCCACTGGATTAATATCCTCCAGCAACTCGATCGCATGGCCGGAATAGGACATCAGCCCTGCGTTGAAGCGGTCATTAGTATTTAGCAGAACGTTCAGAGCAGCTTTCAGTTTGTCCAGACGAGTAACATCGTTCGTGGGGTCTCCGTCACCGTCGTCGTCGACGGTGCCCATTGATCCGGACACATCGAGAATAAACAGCACGTTTGGTTGAGGCCCGGTGCTAAAAAATATTTCAGTGTCATCCGCTGCGGACTGACCTGATGCGATGCAGAGGGCGAGTGCAGACATGCAGGTCGCCAGTTCTTTAACGAGTCTGCCTTTGAGCAGAGAAGAGGTGGTTTCAGATCGCATAGTTTTTCACCCTTAAAACTTTGTGAACGGTCCAGCGGAGTTACTTTGCTGTTATCACTATTGGATTACCAATAGGGAATATGTATTTCTTCAGACGCCGGGGTTTGCGGCAAAGTCGTTCTGGACTTTAGTCGGGATAGCAGCGAGTGCAGACTTTGAGACGTGGCACCAGTTTTGCCGGGCTGGGTGGAGCTCACGTTAAACGGGTATTTCGGTATCGATGGTGGTGGACCTGCAACTGCAAGTAAAAATGGTGATGCAGATATTGCGCAATCAAGGCGGCTGGCCCACACTGGTTCCTCCGTGGAATGCTGATATAAAAATCGATGGATGCAAAATCTGAAATAGATACAGGCACGTGGCGCTCGCCGTCTGTAGTCATTGTTGCCGCCTGTCTGATCGCCATGATTGGGTTTGGCAGTCGCTCGACATTTGGCCTGTTTCTGGAGCCGATGACTGAAACTCGAGGCTGGTCGCGGGAGACTTTCGCACTCGCGCTGGCACTGCAAAATCTGATGTGGGGGATTGGTGTCCCGATTGCCGGAGCAATATCTGACAAGTACGGTGCTGCGCGAGTTATCGCCATTGGCGCCGTGATGTACGGCCTGGGGATCTATGGGATGTCTACAGCCGAGACCGGTACAGCGCTCCACCTTACCGGAGGGATACTCACTGGTCTGGGTGTGGCATTTACCGCATTTTCCCTGGCAATGGCGGCGATGGCGCGGGTTGTTTCTGCTGATAGAAGATCTTTCGTGCTTGGGCTGGGTACTGCTGCCGGTTCGTTCGGGCAGGTGATATTCTCGCCATTGAGCCAGGGATTCATCTCAGCATTTGGCTGGCAACAAGCACTGGTATTGCAAGCGGGCCTGGTATTGGTGCTAATTCCGCTTGCGCTGGCATTGCCGCTGGTTTCAAGCTCCAGTCAGGTAGCTGAAAGCAAACAGTCACTCAAAGAGGCTGTTCAAGAGGCATTCGCACATCGTGGGTTCGTATTATTAACTGCCGGTTTCTTCGTTTGCGGTTTTCATGTTGCGTTCATAACGGTGCATTTCCCCGCTTATGTCAGTGACATGGGATTATCCGCTTCGGTAGGTGCCTGGGCGTTGGCTATTATCGGGTTGTTCAATATTGCAGGGTCTTTTTTGTCCGGTATGGCCGGGCAGCGGTTCAGCAAGAAGTCGAGTTTGAGTTTTATCTATCTGGCTCGCGCGGTGGTGATAAGCGCTTTATTGATTGCGCCAAAAACACCTGAAACGATTTATCTGTTTTCTGCAATGATGGGGTTGTTGTGGCTATCTACGGTGCCACTCACTACCGGTATTGTGGCGCAGGTTTTTGGCTTGCGGTATCTGGCTACGTTATTTGGATTGGTGTTCCTCAGTCATCAGCTTGGCAGTTTTATCGGAGTGTGGCTCGGTGGACGTCTGTACGACACCTACGGGTCCTATGATGGTATGTGGCTTGCCGGCATATTCTTCGGCGTGGTAGCGGCAGTAATACACTGGCCTATCAATGAGCAGCCTCTGGCTCGATTGGCACCTGATGCCTGAGCTTGTACGGCAAAATTAAGCATGCTGCCTGACCGCTTGTAACCACCGAAACAACCTGATTCGGTGTGCGGGGACGTCAGTAGCAGATACACAATAGTTTCAAACCAAAATGCCGCGTCCCGTTTGTAAACCTTGCCTATTGGGCGCGTGCCGTTAATGCACGGTGATCACGTGTGAAATCCCTTATCGGGACAGGTCCTTAATTGTTCTCATTTTTCGAAAAACTGATAGATCCGTTGGTTGAAACGGAGCTCGTACAACCGCCAAAAGGTACGCGTGACTTCTTCTATCACTATTTGTGGCCGTACCGAAGGCTATTGCTGGTTACCCTGTTTTTTACCAGTGTCGCATCGATAGCGGAGCTCTATCTGTACGCCTACCTCGGCTACATTCTGGATTGGATGACGACAACTGCGCCGGCTGATTTTTACAGCGAGCATGGCATGGCACTGGTGCTGATGTTCCTGGTAGTGGCGGTGGTGCGACCAGTGTGTATGGTGGTCGCCCGGTGCCTTATTTCCTTAGCCCTGACGCCAGGGCTGAGCAACTCGGTGCGGTGGCAAAACCATCGGTATGTCGTGCGTCAAAGCCTGTCCTATTTTCAAAGTGATTTTGCTGGCAGAGTTGCACAGAAAGTAATGCAGACCGGCAATTCACTGCGTGAGTCCGTACTCAATGTTGTTGATGGAGTGTGGCTGCTGATTATTTATCTGGCTGGGACGATTTGGCTTTTTCTGGAGATAGACTGGCGACTGATGGTACCGGTGCTTTTTTGGGTTGTGGCATACGGTGTGGTGATTGTCCGGCTAACGCCGAAGGTCGGTGAACATTCACGTTCTGTGTCAGAGGCCAACTCGGCCCTGACCGGGCGCATCGTCGACAGCTACACCAACATACAGGCTGTGAAGCTGTTCGCACATGCCGATCGGGAAGAGGCATTTGTCGCTGTCGGCTTTAAGCGGCATACAAGAGCACTGCGCGATTTGATGAGAGCTATTTTGCGTATGTTGATCTCGCTGGTTGTGATCAATACCGTGCTCATTGTAAGTACCGCGGTGCTGAGTATTTACTTCTGGCAACAGGGCTCGATCAGTATAGGTTCAATCGCAATTGCTAATGGTTTGATTCTACGGTTGAATCAAATGTCAGGTTGGATCTTGCGCACCATCTCTGCTTTGTTCGAAAGTATTGGTACCGTCGAAAACGGTATTGAAACTATCGCTGTCGACAATGCCATTGTTGATGTAGCAAAGGCACCGGAGTTAAAGGTGTCAGAAGGCACCGTTGAGTTTCGGCAGGTACAATTTCGTTACGCTCATGACGAGCGCGTAATACGCAATTTCTCGTTGCAGGTGGCCGCTGGAGAAAAGATCGGGCTGGTTGGCCGGTCCGGTGCCGGTAAGTCGACTTTAGTTAATCTGCTGTTGCGCTTTTACGATTTGAGCGATGGCCAAATATTAATAGATGATCAGAATATCTCGCATGTATCGCAACAATCTCTTCGATCATATATAGGAATGGTCTCGCAGGATACCTCTCTATTGCATAGATCGATACGCGACAACATCAACTATGGAAAGCCAGATGCGAGCGAAGAAGAAATTCTCGCCGCTGCGTGTCTGGCAGAAGCTGACGGGTTTATCCCCGGGCTGGTTGATAACCGCGATCGAAAAGGGCTGGACGCGCATGTTGGCGAAAGAGGGGTAAAGCTTTCTGGCGGGCAGCGGCAGCGCATCGCTATAGCACGGGTTATTCTCAAAGACGCGCCCATTCTAGTGCTGGATGAGGCAACATCCGCACTTGATTCTGAAGTTGAAGCGGCGATCCAGAGCAAGTTGCACGAGTTGATGTCAGGCAAGACGGTGATTGCTATTGCACATCGGCTATCCACCATCGCGGCGATGGATCGACTGGTGGTCATGGATAATGGGGAGATCGTCGAAACAGGCACTCACCAGCAGTTGCTGGCGGCCAATGGTTTGTACGCGCAATTGTGGCACCGCCAGTCGGGCGGTTTCCTTGGCGAGTGACACGGCCTCATAGATTTTGGTTGGCATTACACCTTGGTTTGATTTCTCCGTTGAGTACTGGTTCGGTTTACAGTACCAGTGTGGGGTCGTGGTTGGCTGTCGAGCACTCGGGCGCAACCACAAGGCGAAGAAGTTTGGCAACTGATAATAAAATCAAAAGTAGAGGTGTGACCAAATGCTGAGAGTAATACTGGCAACGCTAGGGGTGGCGTTGATAGCCTTCGGACTTTTTGGGGGTAAGAGCCTGGAGCAGGTATATGCCGGGTTGACCGGCGCCTTCGGAAAATTCAACGCTAACGATAGCTCGCAGGTTGCGGTGGCTGACTTGCCGGTCGATGAGGCTGGCTCTCCTTCCCCAACTGATTCAGGAGCGGTGGTCGCAGTCAATGCGACAACTAATGCGACAACTGATGATTCAAAACCTGCAGCTGTGGAACTCTCTGGCACTGCAGAAAAAGTAGTGCAGCCTCTGGTGACCGAGACGGCAACTGAGGCCGACGCGGGCGAGCGGAAACTTAGCGTGGCGAACGTCGTCGCTGATGACAAAGAAATCGGTACGCTTGCCAAGGTCTCTGCTGATAGTGGTTCAGATGATGGCGGGGCGATGAAAGAGGTCAAAGCCTCGGCTCGCAATGAAGAACAGGCACTGGCAGAGGGCACCACCGATGAAGGCGGCGCAGAATTCTCGAAAGAAGCTGATGTCGGCGGTATTTTGCTAACAACGACTGGCGGTAACAAAGTTGAGGCGTTGTTTGTATTGAAGGATCTGGTCAACATGCGCCAGGGCCCGTCGATTGAGCACGAGGTCGTGTTGCGGCTGGAAAAGGGGCAGGAATTGATGGAGTTCAAGCGCGATGGTAAGTGGGTGCATGTCGGCGCCTACGGAACATCCGGGAAAATTGGCTGGGTCCATGAGCGTTTGGTCGGTAAAACCCCGGGCTGATTGTCAATGCGCAAGCTGTCAATGCGGTAACCGGCATTCAAAAACGCCGGGCCTTCCCCGGTTTGTTAGTGGTACATAGTTAAGTCTGGATTTCTCCAGCTGATGTAAATAGCGGATTGTGTAGTTACCCAGAATCCGTTCAGCTCGCCAGGGCTGGGCAGCAATAATGTGACATGGAGCCTCTTACGCGGAGGTTTTGATGCTGTCATGCTTCGAAAATAGTACAGCATGTTTCATTTTTGAATCACCTCAAGGTAAATTTGCGCTCATTCCGGCACAGTGGCGTTTTTCTACTGAGGTGAACGCCATGACTACAGAACTTCGATCGCTTACCAATCGTTTCAGCCTGTTGGTGATGTGTGCTGTGTTTGCCACTGGCTGCAGCCATACTCCATATTCACCGACCGGCGGTGCCTCGTTCATAGCGTCAGCGCTTGTGCCAGTTGGCGCGTTGCGAACTGTTAGAATGGAAATGCCTGATGACAAGTTAGCGCGTGTTTGTCCCGGCAACGGTCGAGCTGATTGCGAGGCCAATTGGCAGCATTTGCAGGAAGGTGCCACGGCTGCTGAAGTCGCCAAATTGTTGGGGCAACCCGCGCAGCAGACTGGACCAGACATCTACATAGAAAAAGTTGTTGAGCAGTGGCAATATGGGCATAACGGCGTCGTCTATTTCGAGAATGAAGAATTGCGTTATGTAGAAACGCCCACTTCTTTTGAATACTATTTGTAGTTATTGTCTCCGACGCGTTGTCTGAAAATTTAAAATGCCATCGGCGAAAGATGGCATTTACCCTGCCTTGCGGTTGGTCGACATTTTGATCGCAAACCCCACTTCAACACGCAAGCGCAATTAGTTTTTACGGTACCCCTCTTCATCACTCTATAATAGTGGTCTCCCGGACCTGTAGCGCACGTGGCAGGCTCGGTTTAGTTCACAGCCCGCCAACTGTGCCGCATTCTGTTCTTTAGTAATAGTTAACCACAAACTTGTGAGGATCGCATGAAACCAGTTGCAGTGCGTAATATACCCAGAGCCGACCAAAAACTTGTCGATGGGTTTGCCGACCTCGGTGTCGCCACAGCGCACGAGGCCTATCAGCGACAGGGTTTGCTAAAGCCGTATATGCGACCTATTTTTCCAGGGCGACGAGTGTCAGGCAGTGCGGTAACCATTCTGACTCAGCCGGGCGATAACTGGATGATTCATGTAGCCATAGAGCTTTGCCAGCCGGGTGATATATTAGTCGTCGGCTGTACCGCAGATAATACCGATGGCATGTTTGGCGATCTTTTGGCTACATCGGCCATGGCTCGCGGCATACGTGCGCTTATTACTGATACCGGTTGCCGTGATGTTGCTGATCTTCAATCGATGGATTTTCCAGTGTGGTCCAGGAGAATCTCTGCAAAGGGCACCGTAAAGGAAACGCTGGGTAGTGTGAACATACCGGTCGTTTGTGCAGGTGTATTGATTAATCCCGGAGATGTCATGGTAGCGGACGATGACGGCGTTGTTTGCATTCCCAGGCTGAGTGCTGAGCAGGTACTAAAGGATGGCCAGGCGCGAGAGGCAAATGAGGGTGAAAAACGTGAGAAGCTTGGCGCTGGTGTGTCGGGACTTGATATGTACAACATGCGTCCGCGCTTAGCAGAGGCCGGTTTAACTTATGTTGATACTCTGGATGACCTGGAATCTTAAGCATAGTCAGGGTCATAGACCTGTAGTTCAATAGTAAACAACGAAATCACGGGTAAGCAAAATGATTGTCGATTGCCATGGCCACTACACAACAGCGCCAGATGAGCTCGGTCAGTATCGGGATCAACAAAAATCTGATCTGGCTAATGATCCGATGTTTGCCCATAAGAAAGGGCTTATCAAGATTAGTGATGATCAAATCAGAGAAAGTCTTGAGGGCGCACAGCTAAAACTGCAACGTGAGCGCGGCACCGATCTGACGATTTTCTCTCCTCGCGCCAGCTGGATGGGGCACCACCTGGGCAACGAGTCGACCAGTACCACCTGGACGCAACACTGCAATGATCTGATCTATCGCATTACCCGCTTGTATCCGAATAATTTTGTCGGGGTAGCTCAGCTGCCACAGACACCGGGTGTAGCGCCAACTGCATGTGTCGCCGAGATAGAGCGCTGTGTCAATGAGTACGGATTTATCGGTGTTAACTTGAACCCTGACCCGTCGGGCGGTTACTGGACTGACCCGCCATTGGGTGATAAGTACTGGTACCCGGTGTATGAAAAACTGGTCGAACTGGATGTGCCGGCCATGATCCATGTCAGTGCCGCCTGCAACCCCTGTTTCCATACCACGGGCTCACACTATCTTGGTGCTGATACTACGGCAGTCATGCAGGTAATTACCTCTGATCTGTTCAAGCAATTTCCAACGCTCAAGTTTATTGTGCCTCATGGGGGAGGTGCGGTGCCATATCATTGGGGGCGATTTCGCGGGCTGGCAGATATGATGGGTAAGCCTCCGCTGAGCGAGCTAATTTTAAACAACGTCTATTTCGACACCTGTGTATATCATCAGCCCGGAATCGACCTGTTACTTAAGGTCATTCCTGCCAACAACATTTTATTTGCTTCAGAAATGGTAGGTGCGGTTCGCGGTATAGACCCGGAGACGGGCCACTATTTCGATGACACTAAACGATATATCGATGCTAACACTGATATAACAGCGGCCGAGAAAGAGATGATTTTCTCTGGTAATGCACAAAAAGTGTTCAGTCGACTAAATTTGCCAGGTTAAGGTGATGAGTAACGAAGGTATTCCGTGTACCTGGATGCGTGGCGGCACCTCCAAGGGCGCCTACTTTCTTAAGAGTGATTTGCCTGCTGACACTGAGCAGCGCAATCGATTGCTGTTGTCGGTTATGGGTTCACCTGATCCAAGACAGATTGATGGAATCGGCGGCGCTGATCCACTATGCAGCAAGGTTGCGATAGTCTCTAAATCCAGTCGGGAAAATGCTGATATCGATTATCTGTTTTTGCAGGTTTTTGTAGATCAGGCGCTGGTCAGTGATGCGCAAAACTGTGGCAATATCCTCAGTGGTGTAGGGCAGTATGCAATAGAAAATAATCTGGTGTCTGCCCGTAATCCGCAGACTGAAGTCTCAGTGTTCATGGAAAATAGCAATCAGGTAGCGCAGGTAACGGTGTCCACACCAGATGGACATGTCACATATCAGGGGGACGCGCAAATAGACGGCGTACCTGGCACTGCCGCAGCTGTGCTTCAGAACTTTCCTGAGGCTGCGGGCTCCAGCTGTGGTGCGCTACTGCCAACTGGCAATCAGGTTGATGTGATTGACGGCGTGCAGGTGACCTGTATTGACAACGGCATGCCCGTAGCAGTGATACGAGCAGTTGATGTGGGCGTCACCGGGTATGAAACTCGAGAGGAGCTGGATGCAAACGAAAAGCTAAAGCGCAAACTTGAGAGTATTCGATTGCAGTTAGGTGAGCCGATGAACCTGGGCGATGTTACTGAAAAATCAGTACCGAAAATGTCTTTGGTAGCGGCGCCGCGCAATGGAGGTGCAATTTGCACACGCACCTTTATACCGCACAGGTGTCATGCTTCAATTGGCGTGCTTGGGGCTGTCAGCGTGGCTACAGCGTGCATGATGCCTGAATCTCCTGCGGCACAGCTGTGCGTGTTGCCTGCCGCTGATGCAGGTTTGAGTTCGACGCCTGAAAGTATGATTCAGGTGGAACATCCAATAGGCGCAACCGGTGTGTTGATGCAGGTCAGTGGAGACGGTGCAGCGTTAACTGTTCACAAAGCGGCTATACTGCGCACCGCAAGGAAGCTAATGAGCGGCAGAGTTTTTCCGGCTAATTAAAGAGCCACTGGATCGCTGGGGTTAAAACAGGCTGGTTTATCGCAGGATAAACTCAGTTTGACACAAACCTTATAGATTGATAGCGCTCACTGAGTGACAGCTGTGGTATTGATTATTAGTGTTACCAAAAAGCTAAACAGCATCTGCAGTTTTGCAGGCATCAAAAGAGTAAAAAATGTTAAACAAAAAAGTCATCATACCGATCATAGCGGCGATATTGGTCGCTCTCGGTGTAAATCTGGAAGAGTTGGGTATTGACCTGAACCAACTGGCAGGCAATCAATCAACGTCTACGCAGTCGAACAACAATAAGGACGTTTTTGCTACCAATACAAACAGCACCAAAACTATTCCGTCCAAAAACTCGGGTTCGGTAAAGGCTTACTCACCGGGCAGTAAATGGTCAAAAACCAGTCCGGCGGTGAATTTACATCATGTCTTTGAAGGTGAAATTAATCGCAAAGGCAAGCCCGTTGGCTACCACTCTCGCCCTGGCGGGCAAGATCCGGAAGGTGCGAAGTTAGTAAAAATGCGTGATAAGCCGAACAAGGCGGGTGTCTACACAGCGATCATAGCCGTGCGTGATCAAGGTGACTGGAAAGAGAAATTTTCGAGTTTTTTCCCTGATGACATGTCGCAGCAGGAAGTCGTTGATGCCGTGCTGAACGCTTACAGAAAAAGTTCAGACAAGAAAAAGCAACCCTGGCAGGGGCCGTCAGGTTTGGGTTTTGATATTCAGGGTTACACCCTGTCTAAAGGTGATATCAATACGGCATTCCCCGTTTACAGGAGAGACAACTGATGGCGAAGCTTGAATTTTATCGCGACGATCAGGGTAATGCCTGTGCTCGTGGCTCAGACCAGCGCCTGGCTACCTTTCTGCAAACCGATCTGCAGGGGTCTGTTGAGGTAACTCGGGATCTTGCAGGCAAGCTTGCAGGCTCTGATAAAAAGGCTGAGTTCAGTGGCAATGGACATAGCGTGAGCATTACCCCGGTGATGGCTGTTATCGAATCTCACTTTGATGATGAGGCGCCGGATCGACGCATGACTCGTGCACATTTGTTAAAGCAGGTTGAGGCTTGGTTAAAATTTATCAGTGATGAAAAACATGCCTGAGTGCCAATTACATTCGGTCGCTGACAGGAAGATGCGTTGAACAATAAAATTGCTGCGGCCTATGGCTCGTGGAAGTCACCGATCACCACCGAGTTGATGGTGTCCTCAAGTATCGGGTTGTCGGAGGCAAGGCTGTTTGACTCCACTCTATACTGGCTTGAAAGCCGCCCGCAGGAACAGGGCAGGTCAGTAATAGTAAAGCTGATGAATAACGAGCCGGTAGATGTTTTACCAGCGCCTTATAACTGTCGAACAACTGTTCATGAGTATGGCGGCAGTTGTTATTTGCCGACCGCGGAGGGTGTCTTCTTTGTCAATTTTGCTGATCAGCAAATCTGGTTGGTTGACGACGATGGATCAGTTCGGCAGATAACAGACAAAACGGATTTTCGCTTTGCTGATTTTGCCTACTGTGCAACAAAGAAGCGGCTTATTGCGATTGCAGAAGAGCATGGACCGTCACAGAGTGAGCCTGCTAACTCTCTGGTGCTGGTCGATACAACCAGCGGTATTATTACAACACTTCACAGTGGCGATGACTTTTATGCTACCGCATCGTTTGCACCTGATGGCGAGTCTGTAAGCTGGCTGACCTGGAGTCATCCGGATATGCCCTGGGATAGCACCAGGCTCTGGCTGGCTTCCATTGATGCACAAGGCAATTTGGTTGATGCTGAGTCAATCGCTGGTGGCAATGGTGAGTCTTTGTTTCAGCCAGAGTGGAGTCCGGCGGGTGATTTATTTTTTGTGTCCGATAAAACAAACTGGTGGAATCTGTATCGCTGGAACAATGGCACCGCTATGTCGGTTTGTGCGCTCGATGCCGAGTTTGGCAAGCCGCAATGGCAGTTTGGGATGACCAGCTACGGATTTATTGATGGCAATACTATTATTTGCGCCTATAGCCAGGCAGGCATCGACACCCTTGCCCTGCTGAATGTTGAGTCGGGAACGCTGAGCACAATAGAACGGCCTCACAGTAGCTACGGATCGCTGCGAGCGGCTAGCGGACAAGTTTGCTACATCGCACAGTCTCCAACCGAGTTTCCAGCGCTTGTTCTATGCGATCAGCAACACGATTTCAAAGAGGAGCAAATCCGCAGTGCGTCGACTATAGCTTTAGACCATGAACACTATTCAGTGGGCCAGTCTATAAGCTACCCAACAGCCGGTGGACAGAATGCCTATGGTTTTTTCTACCCGCCCGTAAATGCAGCGCATCAGGGGCTGGAGTCAGAGTTGCCGCCGTTGATTGTAATGATTCATGGCGGGCCCACTGCATCCACACAAAATGATCTTGCACTAAAAATACAGTTTTGGACTAACCGCGGATTTGCTGTACTTGATGTTAACTATCGGGGTAGTACGGGCTTTGGCAGGAAGTATCGCGATGCACTGAAGGGGCAATGGGGTGTGGCTGATGTGGAGGACTGCGATTATGGTGTGCGCTACCTGGTCGAGCGTAAAAAAGTTGATCCGAATCGGGTAGCGATTCGCGGTGGCAGTGCCGGGGGGTACACCACGCTGGCCGCGCTGGCTCACACCGATACATTCAAGGCAGGAGCCAGTCTTTACGGTGTCACTGACCTGGCCGCGCTGGCGACGGATACACACAAGTTTGAATCACGTTACCTCGACAGCCTGATTGGTCCGTGGCCCGAAGAAAAAGAACTCTATGCCAGTCGATCTCCAATCAATCATGCTGACTCAATAAACTGCCCGGTTATTTTTTTACAGGGGCTGGATGACAAAGTGGTGCCACCCAGTCAGGCAGAGGCAATGATCTCTGCTCTGCAACGCAATGGTGTAAAAACCTCTTATGTACCCTTTGAGGGGGAATCTCACGGCTTCCGCAAGAGCGAGAACATCCGCAAGGCGTTTGATCTGGAGCTGGCGTTTTATGGTGAGGTGTTTGGCTTTGCCACGGGCGATGCCGTCGGTTAAGAGCATTCACTGCAATTAAAGTTGCAGGTGAAGTTCTGTGTTGCATGCCTGCTTCGTTTGTAACAACGAATGTCCTGTCGCCCTTGCGCCCCAGCCGTCACCGCCACTGACATGGCGGTTTGGGGAGTGATTGCAGGCTGGCAGATTGTTGACATAGTGGATTGTTGCATAGTGGATGGTTGAAAAATCAGTCCCATCGCAACGGAGTTTCATCAAGCGCTGAGCTTTGCTCCTTCAATGCCAGTATATGGTCATCCCAGTATCGATTGCTCTCCAGCCATGGAAAAGCCTGTTGGAATGCAGGCTCCTCCCGTCGCTTGTCGAGCCAGGCGGCGTAGTGAATGATTCTAAGCGTGCGCAAAGCTTCAACCAGTCCCAGTTCGGCCGGATCAAACTCGCGAAACATGGTGTATCCATCTAGCAGGTCTGCCAGACGCGCCTGCTGGTATTGACGGTCACCGGACAGAAACAGCCAAAGATCCTGAACGGCAGGGCCACTACGCGCGTCATCAAGGTCAACGATGTGTGGTGTTTCGTCTCGCCATAAAATGTTGCCCGGGTGAAAATCGCCATGCAGCCGGATGCTGCGCACCTGCTTGCAGGCATCAAACCGTGCCTCAACCTTTGAGAGCAGATCGTTGACCAGGCTTTCATACGCCTGACCAAGATCGGCTGGCAGGCGATTGTTGCCAATCAGATATTCGGATGATTCGTTGCCGAGTGTTTCGGTATTCACACTGCTGCGGCTGGTAAACGAACTGGTTTCGGAGACCTTGTGCAATCTACCGATAAACCGTCCAATAATCTGGAGCTGTTCGGGATTGTCCAACTCCGGTGATCTGCCACCGCGCATCGGATAGAGCGCAAAATAAAACTCTCCCTGTTTGCGCAGTGTGTTACCGGATTCCGTAGCGAGAGGCGCGACTACAGGTATATCAGCTGCTGCCAGTTCCAGTGCAAACGCGTGCTCTTCGTTGATCTGTGCTTCGGTCCAGCGACTGGGTCGGTAGAACTTTGCAATCAGTGGTGTGCCGTCTTCGATCCCGATTCTGTAGACACGATTTTCGTAGCTGTTCAGAGCCAGCAATCGGCCATCGCACAACAATTTCTCGTCGCTTTCGATTGCCTCGATAATAATATCCGGAGACAGCGCGGCAAAGCTGTCAACGGCATCTTTTTCTGCATTGGCGGGAGTAGAGCCGTGCTCGGGCAGCGCGACGTTGCCGTTTACCTCGTTATTCGTCATCTGTGTCGACCGGGAGCGAAATGTGAATGATTTGTAATTTTTATGCTCGCTTTTACTGGCTTTGTAAAGCCTGCTGCCTTGTTTGTCATCAGCGAGTGTAGTGAAACTTGTGTTAACATTGCCCGAATTGCTTTGAAGCAGCGTAGTACTGCCGCGAAGTTCTGTAAAAATGCAACTAACGCCCGAATCAACACACATACCAATACATGTAGTAATGCATGTAGCAACCTACAGGTAAAGCGAAGTTTGTTTTGCACTGTCAGCTGGTATCACTTGCGACATGTGGCAGCTGTTGTACATCACGGCCAGTGTGGCGCAGTTGCCAGAGTCTGTCCAACTTGCGTTGCAGCCAGGTGCTGTTAAATCGGTTTGCGCAGTCACCGTGTGCGCACCCACTCTCTAGTCAGGCGAGTACATTCATCGATGGATATTCGAAAAGTCAAAAAGCTCATCGAACTGCTTGAAGAATCGGCGATTTCTGAAATAGAAATCAAAGAAGGCGAAGAATCGGTTCGAATCAGTCGCGCCAATTCAGCTCCGCAATACATTGCACCGCCACCTGCCATGCCTGCAGCATTGCCCGCGGCACAGGCAGGTATACCCAAACCTGCCGAGCCTGCAGTCGCTGCCATAGAAGAAGGTACGGTAATCGAATCACCCATGGTCGGAACGTATTATTCCGCGCCGTCTCCCGAAGCGCCGGCGTTCGTCACCATTGGGCAAAATATTCGGGTTGGCGATGTTATCTGCATTGTTGAGGCAATGAAAATTCTCAACCAGATCGAATCAGAAGTCAGTGGCAAGGTGAAGGCAATTCGTGTCGAAGATGGGCAACCGGTTGAATTTGGTCAGCCATTGATAGTGGTTGATACTAACGGATGAAAAAAGTTCTCATAGCAAATCGGGGCGAGATAGCGCTCCGAATTATGCGGTGCTGTCGTGACATGGGTATCGGCACGGTCGCGGTGTATTCAACCGCCGATCGCGAACTCAAACATGTGCGTCTGGCGGATGAGGCCGTGTGTATCGGTCCACCTTCATCAACCGATAGCTACCTGAATGTGCCTGCACTGATAAGCGCTGCCGAAATTACCGACGCCGATGCGATACATCCGGGTTACGGATTTTTGTCAGAGAACGCAGACTTTGCTGAACGTGTCGAGTCCAGCGGATTCATTTTTATTGGTCCGAGCCCACGAGTTATTCGGCTGATGGGTGACAAAGTCAGTGCCATCAACGAAATGCGTGAAGCTGGCGTCCCCACAGTGCCCGGTTCTGATGGACCGCTCGGTGAAGATCCGGTGGTGAACCTGCAGATGGCCAACAAGATCGGGTATCCGATTATCATCAAGGCGGCTGGTGGCGGCGGCGGCAGGGGCATGCGCGTTGTTCGTGGCGACAGCGAGTTGATTGACTCCATTCAGTTAACCAAGACTGAAGCCGGGGCGGCGTTTAACAATGACGTTGTCTACATGGAAAAATTTCTTGAGACACCTCGCCATGTCGAGTTTCAGGTGCTGGCTGATTCTCACGGTGACGCAATACATCTCGGTGAGCGCGACTGCTCCATGCAACGCCGTCATCAAAAAGTAGTCGAGGAAGCACCAGCACCGGGAATTACCCCGGAACAGCGAGCGGAAGTTGGTGCCCGCTGTGTTGATGCCTGTAAGCGTCTGGGTTACCGCGGCGCTGGTACGTTTGAATTTCTGTATGAAAACGGTGGTTTTTACTTCATTGAAATGAACACACGGGTTCAGGTTGAGCATCCGGTTACCGAGATGATCACTGGTGTCGATATCGTCAAAGAGCAACTCAGAATTGCAATGGGTAACCCGCTCAGTTACAAACAAAGCGATATTCGCATCAAAGGCCATGCCTTCGAGTGTCGAATCAACGCCGAAGATCCTGATACCTTTATGCCGAGCCCGGGTCTTATTGAACAGTTTCATCCGCCGGGTGGCCTGGGGGTCAGGGTAGATTCCCATATTTATAACGGCTACCGCGTTCCACCTTACTACGACTCTATGATTGGCAAGCTGATAGTGCACGGCAACACCCGCGAGTCGGCAACCGCTCGTATGCGGGGTGCGTTGAGCGAGGCGTTTATAACCGGCATTAAAACCAATATCCCATTGCTGGCGTCAATTATGGATGATGAGAATTTCGCCGCTGGTGGAACCGATATTCACTACCTTGAAAAGAAGCTTGGCATTGCCTGACACAGGTCATTGTGACCACTGCAACTGTTGCAGACACCATCGGATCCGACAACAAGCGCATGGATAGTTATGTGTTGGTTAAGGTTCGCGTTGATCGCGATGTTGCCCCGCAGGTAGAGTCGGCCATGCTTGAGTTTGGTGCATTGTCCTGCACCTTTGAAGACGCAGGCGACAAACCCATTCACGAGCCCGCACCCGGGCAGGTGCCACTTTGGGAAAAGGTAGATGTCAGTGGCATGTTTCCGCAAAACTATGACGCGTCGCTGTTGTCTTCACTGTTGAAAAATGAAATTCCCGATGTGCAAGAGCAAGACATCGTTACCGAAAACCTGCAGGGACAGGTGTGGGAACGAGCCTGGATGGAGCACTTCGAGCCGCAGCGTGTGGCGGGCAATTTTTGGGTTGTACCATCGTTTTGTGAGCCTCCTGACCCTGATGCCGTCAATCTGTCGATTGACCCGGGGCTTGCATTCGGCTCTGGTACGCATGCAACCACCTTTTTGTGTTTGCAATGGATGGCTAAACAGAAGCTGGCTGGCAAGACCGTGATTGATTACGGTTGCGGCTCCGGCATACTCGCGATAGCCGCAGTGCTGCTGGGTGCGAAGGAAGTGTTTGCCTACGACATCGACCAGCAGGCGTTAGTAGCTACAGACGACAACGCGACACGTAATGGCGTTGCCGACAGAATTCACATCTGTGCCAGTGATAAAGAGTTGTCGGGACCGGTTGATGTGGTGGTAGCAAATATTCTGTTGGCCCCGCTGCTGGAGCTGAGCGGACGATTCGCAGAGTTATTGAAAACTGATGGAGCACTCGGTGTGTCCGGTGTGCTGTCCGAGCAGGTGGCGACACTGGCCGGCGTCTATGCATCGAACTTTCAACACAGCGCTACAGAAATGCGTGAGCAGTGGATTTTGTACAGCGCAAGAAAAAATGGGATTCGCCAGATATGATTACTCGTTGCCCTGAGTGTGGGACAAAGTTCAGGATCAGCGTTGATTTAATTCGCGCCGAAGATTCCACAGTGCGTTGTGGAGACTGCATGTCAGTCTTTGATGCCAGGTCACAACTGGTAGATGAAGCTGCGGAGTCGAGCTATCTTGCAGACAGTGCGCGTGAGCGTGCAGCGCGTTTACGTGAGCAAAGTCAGACCACTGTGCCGCCATTACCTGGAAGCGTTGATACCGCTGCAACCGGCAGTAATCAGCGCCTGGCTGACGACGACAGAGGTGGTCATGGTGCCGGGTGGGTTAGCCCTGGCGGGGACCTTACCAGCGATTATCGCCACCGCAATCCAGCAGTTGAGCGCAGTGCCCCAGGGCGACGTCCGCGGGGACACATACTGATCGACAGACGAGAGTCTGAAGCTGATATCGATCTGGATCATGCCGACACCATTGCGTACCAGCCGTTTAATGAATCTGCTGAAGCCCCTCGTCAGTCCGAGACGCAGCGCGGTGCAGAGTACGGTCTTCGTGCAGATCAGCCTTCTGCAGCAGAGCGGTTGAGTAGTGAGACAGCCGAGCTTGAGCTGGCAGAGCGAGGTGGCGACCTGGCGCCAGCCCCGAATGATTACTCTCAGCGTATTGATCCGCTTATCAATCCCGATGACAAGGCGATTGAGTTTGAGCAGACGCTGGCGCTCGATGGGTTAACCGGAATCGAGGCCGATTACCCGCAACCTGCACCGGGAGTCGGTCGGCGCTCGGTGGTCGAAAGATCGGTAGAGGCAGTTTCGGAGTCCACAGCGGCCGGCACCAGCCACGCGAGTTCGTATGTGGGCGAGCACCAGTTTGATGCGCCTCGGCAGCCTGACACCGCAGGTAGTGCACGAGCACAAACTCCGCGGTATCGGCCGCGCGAACGCCTGGATTTAACCAACGACCCTGACATAGTTAACCGGCCAGCCGGGCCGCCTCGCTCTGAGCGCCACCTTCCGGAGCACCAGCAGAGTAATCTGAGCGATTCCTACAGCGATGGTCACCAGCGACAGTATGAATCCGGTGACATTGAGGCTGCACACCATTCACTGGATCAGCCGTCAGATCGTTCAGACTCAGCCACTGCCATGCGCCAGCATCTCAATGAGCGCGGTGTCACCATCGACTCAGACGATGCTTACGCGCAAGAGTCGCAGGCCAGGTCAGGTTCTCTCGGCTGGTTGTTGCTGGCGCTGCTCGCAGTTGGTTGCGCAGCGGCCATGTACGCGCGCGACGACATCGCAAAGTCGAATTTACCGCAGTCAGTCAGAGCGGCCTTCTGCTCCGTAGCCGGTTGCGAGTTGCCGGTAGCGAGCAACATCGCTGATCTCGAACTCTTGCGACAAAAAGTTTACTCACACCCGAGCATTGAAGGTGCGCTTGTCGTTAGTATCGATGTCGTCAACAACGCTGTGTTTCCGCAGCCGTATCCGGTGTTGGCTATTACCATGGCCAATGGTAGCGGTGAGGCCGTTGCTCAGCGCGACTTTGCGCCCGCAGACTATCTCGAAAACTATGCTGGCAATGAGGTGTTGGGGGCGGGCAAGCCAACGCGAATCAATATCGATATTGTTGATCCGGGTGCTGATGCTCAGTCCTTTGAGATGGAGTTTCGCCAGCTGTAGAGCGTCGGTGTCACGTGGTAACCAGCTAATAGCAAAGCACCGTACGATTGTAATAAAGCGTTTGTAGTGTCGCACTATGCTAACGGTGTATTGCAGTTTCTCATCGTCACTTGTGTTTCGCTGCTGTTGCTAACACAAGCCATAGTGAACACACTTTTGTGTGTTGGCCTGAGGCGCGCTGTAGTGCGTCGATTAATGATGTGCTCACTGTCGCGACACAGCTAATCAACCCTCGTTATTCGCACGAAGTTGCTGCTAAACTGCGCGGCCGAAACCGGACGTCTGTTAACATACGTCGCTCCGCTAACTGCCCGTGTCGCTTTTGCCTGAATTGATTCCTACAACTTCTTTACCTGTGTGCCTCGGTGATCACGAGGTGTCTCGTCCGGTCGTGCTCGCGCCAATGGCAGGGGTAACAGACCGTCCTTTCAGGATTCTTTGCAAGCGCCTTGGTGCGGACCTGGCGGTGTCAGAGATGATCACGTCCAATGCGGCACTCTACGCCTCACGCAAAACACTGACACGAATGAATCATGATGGCGAAGTCGAACCGGTTATCGTTCAGATTGCCGGCGGTGATGTGGAGATGATGGTACAGGCGGCGCAGTTAAACGAAGCGCAGGGTGCCGATGTCATTGACATAAATATGGGATGCCCGGCAAAGAAAGTTTGTAATAAAGCGGCTGGCTCGGCACTGCTATCCGATGAAAGCCTGGTAGAAAAAATTCTACGAGCAGTAGTCAGCAGTGTATCGGTACCGGTCACACTTAAGATTAGAACCGGCCCTGATCGAGCGAATAAAAACGGCCTGAAGATAGCTCGAATCGCCGAGCAGTGCGGCGTTGCAATGCTGGCGGTTCATGGTAGAACTCGCGCCGACAAATTTTTGGGGGAAGCCGAGTATGAAACCACCGCTGAAATTGTGCAGAGCGTTGCCATGCCCGTGCTGGCCAATGGCGATATCACAACGCCGGAAGATGCCGTGGCCGTGCTTGAAAAAACCGGCGCGGCTGGCGTGATGATCGGTCGAGCGGCGCAGGGGAACCCGTGGATATTTCGCGAAACCAAACACTTCTTTGCGACAGGCCAGCGTGCTGCACCACCCACAGATACAGAAAAAGCCAGTGTACTTAAGTGGCACCTGGAAAACCTGTATGACTTGTACGGTGAGTTTAGCGGTGTTCGCATCGCTCGCAAACATATTGCGTGGTATTGCAAAGGTAAGCCGCAGGCAGCTGAATTCAGGCAACGTGTTTATCGCGTTGAGAGTGCTGAAGAGCAATTGGCTCACGTGGAAGATTTTTTTCTTGGTAACTACGAAGTAACAAATGAGGTAACTGATAGTGAGAACGAACACCGTATGAATTATCGGACAGCAACAAAAAATCAATCTGAATCGGCTTACAGATCTGCTCCAAATGCGGGGCTGGCGCCTTGAGTGCAGTCACCTGTTCGCCGTTGCAGGAACAAGTAGAAAAAGAGCTGCGCAGATACTTTAAAATTTTGAACGGTCAGGAACCCTGCGATCTGCATGAACTCGTTATGGGGCAGGTCGAAGAAGCGCTGTATCGCACGGTTATGGACCAATGCGATGGGAACCAGAGTCGCGCTGCCGCTTGTCTGGGTATAAACCGGGGCACGCTGCGTAAAAAGTTACAGCTATACAATTTGTCCTGAGTAAACCTGTTTTAACTTATGCGCCGGCTATCGGGTATAGCGAATCGGATATTTTAAAAAAGGCAGGAAAAGCCTGTCGGAAACCACCAAATGATCAAGAAGATTAATCGAGCGCTAATCAGTGTGTCGGATAAAAACGGCCTGATTGATTTTGCGCGTGTACTGCAACAGTCCGGTATTGAGATATTATCCACCGGGGGCACCGCCAGGGCGCTTTCGGAAAGCGGCCTCAAGGTAACCGAAGTCTCCGAGGTGACCGGTTTTCCTGAAATTATGGATGGCCGGGTAAAAACACTACACCCCAAAATTCACGGCGGAATTCTGGGTCGACGTGACAAAGACCAGTCCGTCATGGCAGAGCATGGAATTGCGCCTATCGATTTAGTGGTAGTCAATTTATATCCGTTTCAGCAGACCGTGGCAAAACCGGGCTGTGCGCTTGAAGATGCCATAGAGAATATTGATATCGGCGGTCCGGCAATGATCCGTGCGTCAGCGAAAAACTACCGCGATGTCGTTGTGGTAACTGACCCGGCAGACTACAGCAGGCTCTCTCCAGAAATAGCAGCGCAGGGCGGAACCTCGGAAAACCTGCGATTTGATCTGTCGCAAAAAGCATTTGCCCACACTGCAGACTACGATGCCGCGATCTCGACTTACCTGATGCAGCAACGCACTGTAGAAAAAGAAGGCAACACATCCACTGCGGCCAATGCACTCAACCTGCAGTTTGAGAAGGTTCAGGATCTGCGCTACGGTGAAAATCCGCATCAAAGTGCTGGTTTCTATAGAGAGCGGGTTGCTGTACCCCAGTCCATAGCATTTGCCACGCAACTTCAGGGCAAGGAACTTTCGTTTAATAATATTGCTGATGCAGACGCCGCCCTGGAGTGCGTTAAGCAATTCGATGCCCCCGCTTGTGTCATCGTCAAACACGCCAACCCGTGTGGTGTGGCGGTAGCCTCCAATGTATTAGAAGCGTATCAGCTAGCCTATAAAACAGATCCGGTATCAGCTTTTGGAGGCATTATTACTTTTAATACCAGGCTCGACGCGCAAACAGCCAAATTGATCGTAGATCAACAGTTCGTAGAGGTTATCGTGGCGCCTGAGGTAGATAGCGCTGCCATGACGGTACTGGCTGATAAACCCAATGTACGTGTACTCGAAAGCGGCAAAGCTCAGGGTAAGCTCGTCGATGGAAAAGACTATCGACGCATCAACGGCGGCTTACTGGTACAGGATAGCGATAGCCGCATCATTACCGAGGCAGATTTGACCACGGCCACGACGACAGCCCCGGACGCATCTCAACTACGCGATCTGTTATTTGCATGGAAAGTCGTGAAGTATGTTAAATCAAATGCGATTGTATTTTGTAAGGACGGGGCCACCATCGGGGTTGGTGCCGGACAAATGAGTCGAGTGTACTCGGCAAAAATTGCTGCCATCAAGGCGAAGGATGCCGAGCTCGAAGTTGCCGGTACCGTATTGGCATCGGATGCATTTTTTCCATTCAGAGATACTATCGATCAGGCGGCGGAGTATGGTGTATCAGCTATTATTCAGCCCGGTGGTTCCATGCGTGATAACGAGGTTATAGAAGCTGCCAATGAGCATGGTATAGCGATGGTCTTTACCGGTGTCCGGCATTTCCGACACTAGCGCAAACTATAAATCTCTATTTATCCGTTGCGCCGATATTGTGTTCTTGCTTTGTCGTAGGGTGTGGTGAGTGAAACAAACCGCACCCAATGTCAACTCCACATAACACACCTTCGGTACGATAGTGTCTGCCACCCTGCTTATTATCTGACGAACTACTCCGCTGTAAGCGTCAAACAGGCGCGCTATGAACCGACGGCCTCGGTGCACTCAGGTCCTTCGTTAGTGGATTTGTTGACGTAGTCGCTGACCTCGGTAAACACCAGTGCGTCATTTCCGGCCGGTTGCATCAACTCATCCAGAGATTCCCGGTCATTTTCCTGAATCCATGCCATTGCCGCATTTTGTGAAGAAAGTATGACGGGCATGCGATCGTGCACGTTACTCATAGCGTCGTTGGCGCTGGTGGTCACGATTGATACTTCCGGGCGTTCTGCTGTATCTGCACCGGTGTCTTTGGGTTTTCGATAGATACCGGCAAAAAACATGGCTGGTTTATCTGCTGCTGTGATGTGGTATGCCGCAACCAGCTTTTTATTTTTTCTTTTCCATTCGTAAAAGCCGTTGACCGGAATTAACACCCGTTGCTCTGGAATCAGATAGCGCCACAGATATGAAGTCCATACCTTGTCATCGCGTGAGTTGGGAATTCTGCGTGTAATGGGTTGGCCCTTCGCACCTTTTGCTTTCATGGAAATTCCCCAGTTCATCGTAGTCAGTACTGGTTGATCACCATCGATAGTGACGACATCTAGTGACTGGGTAGGGGCGACGTTATAGCGTGGTTGCTGGCTGGGCCACACTTCCATGCCCAGCGATTCAAGCAGTGAGCGAATACCTTCGTGATCGGATATGTTCATTCGGCCGCACATAGCTCGGCACCTCCTGCATTTTACCGGGTTGTCTTCAATGTACCAAAGTTAACTGTCGGTATGTACTGTTTGCTGCGAGCTGTCAGTCGGCCCTGAGTTGAGGCGGTATCAGCAGTTTGTCTAGTTGTGTGCCAGCCACTCTATGACAGGTGCGGTATCGGGCTGCATTTTGGTCCAGGTAAAAAATGACACGGCGGCCTGCTCAATTAGCATACCTTTGCCATCGATGCTTCGGGCAGCACCCCGGGTTGCCGTCCATTGCAGAAAGGTGGTTGGTTCAGCGGCGTAGGCCAGGTCGTAGCAAATTGTATGATTAGCGATAACATCTTCCCTGCTGATGGGCAGTTCCGAAGACAGGCTCGCCGATGTTGCATTGATTACCAGATCTGCCGCACGGTTGAATCCGGACAAGTCGGCGCCTGTGCTCCTGATGTCGAAGATTGAATTGAACTCACTCGCCAATCTGTCCGCTTTTGCAACGGTGCGATTAGCAATGGTAATGCTGGCTGGCTGTTTTGATATTAGTGGTTCCAGAATTCCTCTGGTCGCGCCGCCGGCGCCGAGAATCAGAATAGCCGAGTCTTTTATTTCGACCTGATGATTTTTACCCAGATCATTTACCAGCCCCGCACCGTCGGAGTTGTGGCCCCATAGTTTGTTGTCTGCATCTTGATACAGGGTGTTCACCGCCCCGGCTGTTTGGGCAGTGTGGGTCAATGCATCGCACAATTCGAAGGCCTGTTCCTTGAACGGTACCGTCACATTGCAGCCAACGCCGCCGTTGTTGAAGAAACGTTCCACGTCGCTGGCAAATGCTTCAGGTGTTGACCGTATTTTTCGGTAATCGATGTCCAGGTCAAACTGTCTGGCAAAGTGCTGGTGTATGGGGGGGGATTTGCTGTGTTCGATCGGATTGCCGAAAACCGCGAATTTCTTGGTCATGGTGTGTTTCTCGGGAGTGCCCTGCCAGCACTATTTTTATGCTGAGTCTAACGGGTGGTTGCTGCTATTATTGCAGCGAAACTGGCTAAGATGAATGATAAATTGGTGAATCCAATGAACCCGTTAAATCCCTTGAATCACGGGGCATTCCCGGTAACACGGATGAGGCGTATGCGGCGCGACGATTTCAGTCGTCGGCTGATGCGAGAGAACACCGTAACCACGAATGACCTGATCTACCCCGTATTTGTTATTGAGGGCCGTGGCGTCAGTGAGCCGGTCCCCAGTATGCCCGGTGTCAGCCGAATGTCGATCGATTTGTTGCTGCAAGAGGCCGAATCACTGGTAAAAGCGGGTATTCCGTGCATTGCGATATTTCCCGTAACCCCGGATAACGTTAAAACCGATAAAGCCGAACAATCCTATGATCCCGATGGTTTGGCACAGCGCGCTGTTGCTGCGCTAAAGAAAGCGTTTCCCGAGCTGGGAGTCATGACTGACGTGGCGCTTGATCCGTTTACGTCGCACGGACAAGACGGATTGATGAATGCAGAGGGATATATCGTTAACGACGAAACCGTCGAGGTACTGGTAAAACAGGCGGTTTCTCATGCCGAGGCCGGTGCGGATATTGTTGCTCCGTCTGATATGATGGACGGGCGCATTGGCGCTATCCGCACTGAGTTAGAGCGTAAGGGCCTGATCAATACACGGATTCTGGCCTACGCCGCCAAATATGCATCTTCATTTTATGGTCCGTTCCGTGACGCCGTAGGTTCCTCTGGCACACTGGGTGGTGGCAATAAATACAGTTATCAGATGGACCCCGCAAACAGCGATGAGGCGATGCGTGAGATCAGCCTTGATCTGAGCGAAGGCGCTGATATGGTGATGGTAAAGCCCGGTTTGCCGTATCTCGATATCATCACGCGCGCCAAGCGTGAATTTGGCGTGCCAGTGTTCGCTTATCAGGTGAGTGGCGAATATGCCATGCTGAAAGCCGCCAGTGCTAATGGCTGGCTTGAAGAGAAAGATGTAGTGATGGAGTCAATCACTTGTCTCAAACGTGCCGGTTCCGACGCAATATTGACGTACTATGCGAAAGATATAGCTGGTTGGCTCGCTCAATAATCCGACAATTGATAAAAAATTAGCAGACGAATCTGCATTCGTGGACTAGAAGTAATAGGCAAGGTGTGGCTATCAGGTTTGCATTTTATCAGTTTCGGGTGCTGTTCCACGGGCATTGATTAACAGCATTGCTCCGTTGATCAGTTACTCTGGCTGTATCCCGGTTGACAGGCTCGCATGCTTGTCAACAAGGGAAGTCTCCGTGTAAGCCAACACGGAGAACTGCTGAATGCAACTTGTGCTCATCACCCATAACAATCTGTTACTCCGGTGAGTTCACAATGTTCGAATATAGAAAAAATAGCGCTGTTCAAATCAATTCCAAAGGCTCGTCTGCTGCTGCAGGGCCGGGCGTTTGCAAAGCCAAAACCAGGTTGTTGCCATTACTTCGCAGAGGCCTTTTGACCGTCGCAGTAGCAGGTGCGGTTGGCGGTTGCGCACAGGTGCAGTACGGCAGTATGTTCAGCGATGACCGGCAATTGCAACAACAGGCATCGCTGCAGCCCTCGCTCACAATCAGCAAAGACATCGACCTGGTCAGGGTTAACGGTGTGGTTGGTAGCGCTGTCGAAGCGGCCATGATCCGGCTGCGTGTTGCCTCTATTTACGGGGCGGAAATGCTGATTGACGATCTTCAGATTGACGGTCGACTGAACGAAGCGGAATGGTATACAGCTGTGCTCGATACCGCTGAAGATATGCAGGATGTTGAAAAGTTCGCCATTACTGCCGAAAACGGCCAGTTGCGACTGGATGGCGAGATGGAATCTCAGGCGTCAGCCGAGGCACTGGCGAGCAATGCCAGTCTGGCACTCGGTGAGTTACTGGTTGTAAGTAATGAAATTAATTTCCCCGGTCGCGAAGCCAGCCAGGAAGCAATTTCTACCGCAACGTTGCTGCCACTTGAAAACACCGTTCTCCCCTCTGCCGAGCAACAGGCCAGGGCTGATCAAGAGCTGTCTGCACAGTCAATACCTGCCCCGGGTGTGTCCGGTACCATTCCAATGCCGGTGACGTCCTCCGCGGTAGTGTTGGAACAGCGTACCGCCCTGAATGATAACAGCGACTCTGATCTGTTTGTGCCACCAGCCGATGATGGCATTGTTCGATCCGCCAGCAACGATTTAACCAACGATAGCGATGGCGACGGTGTGCC
The DNA here is from genome assembly GCA_937957915.1 of uncultured Granulosicoccaceae bacterium. GTDB lineage: Bacteria > Pseudomonadota > Gammaproteobacteria > Granulosicoccales > Granulosicoccaceae. Next base: position 64,989 of record CALGNZ010000028.1, read on the forward strand.
AAATTCTATCGATGAGTGCAAATCTCGACCCGGTTACCCGGTGAATGCAAGAGGGTGTCAGGCACTGGACGGTATGCTAAAAAATGTAGGGTTTCAGGGCGAAAGCGGTCAATTGACTCCCGAGGCGATGGAGTCATTGAATAATGTGGCGCGTGTGATGAAAGAATATCCGGCTGCGAGAATTGCGATTCTCTCCTACACCAGCAATTTCGGATCAGCACTAGAGACGCGTGGGCAGTCACGTGAACGTGCGCGTTCAGTGGTTGGTTACTTAATCAATAAAGGGGTAGAGGGTGCACGCCTCGAAGCCTATGCATTCGGTCATATAAACAACTCCGATGATCACATCAAGATTAAGGAAGTCGACTGATTCAGGATTGAAGCGCGTGTGTTGCGAATCCCGTGACACACGCTATCCCGACTGCTGGTCGGTTATTTGACTGAAACATCCCGGTCAACTTTGAGCTGACCGGTGATATCGCCAGTGCAGCGTAGTCGAGTACTGGCATGCAGGCAGCCGCACTATTGCTTTACGCATCCGCCCGATAAAAATTATACTTTCTGAAAGTGCAGCGCTCGCGGTACACCTTTACTACCGTGCACTATTGTTTGTACGTTGCTATCTGCGGTTACTGCGCGTGAGCATTCTGCTTATACTCTTCACATCTCTGTACACAGAGCAGTGATATCTTCCCCCGACGTTGCAATCGCTGATAACTACCCGGATGATGGTTTGAGCTGTATCTTCTCGTCGCGCTCTTGTCAGACAATATTCGCCGTTATTCGCACACGTGATGAGCAGTCCGTGCTGACAATCGTTTTGGCTGCAATGGTGGCTCTATCGTGAAACCGCTTACTGTGTTCGATATCAGGCAACTAAAAGACGTTCATTTATTGCTTGCCGTGTTGATTGGGCCTGTGGTGTGGAGCCTGCTTTGGTTTGTCACTCCGGGTGCGAGTGGTGCGATAACCCTGATGCTTGTTGCTAACATGGTTCTTCTCTATCCGTTGCTTGAGGAGCTGGCTTTCCGAGGATTCCTGCAGGGCTGGTTACTGGAAAACGAAACGTTCAGACGGCGAGTTTCAGGTCTTACTCTGGCAAACCTGCTGACCAGTATTGTCTTCGCGGCAGCGCATTTAATAAACCAGCCGCCGTTGTGGGCGGCTGGTGTATTTTTTCCGTCGCTGGTGTTCGGATATTTCCGAGACAGACATCAATCGATAGTCGCATCCTTTCTGCTCCATGCCTGGTACAACGCCGGTTTTCTATTGGTGATGGTTCGCTGACAGTGTTTGCAAATCTGTGGTTTGAATCGGTAGTAATTTAACCTCACAGCAAACTAATCTCTAACCGCTCCAGTGCACCATCAATCGCTTTTTTAGTTGTCTGGGTCAACGGCACCATTGGCAATCGTACCGTGTCTGTGCAGAGGCCTCTGCGAGCACAGGCGTATTTCACGCCGGCTGGGCTGGGTTCCAGAAACAATGCCTCGTGTAATGGTGTAAGTTGCTGTTGCATTGCAATTGCCTGCGTAAAGTCTCCGCGCTGGCAGGCGCTTTGAATTGCTGTACATAGTTCCGGCGCAACGTTGCCAGTGGTTGAAATACAGCCATTGCCCCCCGCCGCGTTGTAGGCGACGGCGGTGCCATCTTCACCGGACAGAAAACTGAAAGGGCTTTGCAGTGCTTCCATGGCAACTTTCTCAAGACAGGGTCGCGCGAGATCCTTAGTGGCATCCTTGACCCCTGAAACGTGCTCAAGTGTGGCCAGTTGAGCCATCGTTTCTACCGATATATCGACATGAGTTCGACCGGGTATGTTGTAGACAACGATGGGCAGGGCATTAAGGTGATTGAGTGCCTTGAAGTGTTGATACACACCTTCCTGTGACGGGCGGTTATAGTAGCCGGTGACGTGTAGCGCGGCGGTCGCACCAATACTGTAGGCATGTGCATGATGTTCCAGCGCCTCGTGTGTATTGTTCGATCCGCAGCCAGCAACAACGGGTATAGCACCGTTAGCCTCTTCACAGACAATTTCAACAACGCGGTGTTGCTCGGTTGTCGACAGCACCGGTGACTCGCCAGTGGTGCCTGCAGGGACAAGACCATTGGTGCCTGCGTCCAGATGCCACTTGACCAGATGGCGCAGCGCGTCTTCGTCAACCGATCCGTCCACGGTCATCGGGGTGATGAGTGCGACCAGGCAGCCGGTTAGATGCTGGTGTGGTCGGGGCCCGCTAAAATTGGATTGGTGGTTTGATGTATTACCTTCTGACATGAGTTTTCCTCAGTGAAGGCGGTCAATACGTGGTAACCCGGGAATGTTGTAATAGACAAGCTCCAGGACCGCGAAGGGCCGCCGGAGTGTTGGTAGGCAGAACCTTACGCGCGCAGCTTTGCTGCCGGTTTGGATTTACCCGGTTTTATTTTTTCGCACACGAGCACTGGTGGCTTGTGGAGACTATGGTAGTTGCAGTTAATGTCCATGTGATACCGAGATTGCCGGACCCTGCGTATTATGTCAATGGCTACTGCAAATTGTCGGTGCCTATCTGGTAGAAGGAAATCCGCTGCCCTGGCTGCGTGCCTCTGGAGTTATAGGTATGCTGAAGCATCGTAACAGGGACAGTGTTTGTTGCCTGTCTCCGGTACTACAGCGCATTGGTGGTGCTCTTTTTTAGTGCAACGTAAAAAGCTTTTGCACCCTGGCCCTTCATATAGTCATCTTCTGTCACCGAAGACGTCTCAATGCTGCCGTCAAGATGCAGTTGCATCACCAGATTTGCGACTTCCTCGTAGTAGAGTGGCCTGCAGCTGAACAACAGATAGCCGCCTGGCTTAATGATACGCAACATCTCTCCGAGGAAATGCTGCTTAAATCGTTTGGTGTAGACCCCTATGGATATCACGCCGTGGTAAGTATCGCTTTGCAGGCTGATGGTCTGTGTGTAGTCTGCCTGCAGCAGGTGCTTATAGGTACCAGTGTCTCTGGCTTTTTTTAGCATGTCAGCAGAAAAATCACTGCCATCTATATTAGTGTAGCCAAGTGAATGTAGCAGTTTCCCGACCAGCCCGGTGCCACAGCCGGCATCATGGATTTTGGCGTCTGTGTCTGCCAGCAGCTGACAGAATAACGCAGTGCCGATCTGCGGCGCCACATAACCAAATGAATCCAGATCATTGTCATAGGTGGCTGCCCACTGACGATAGAGCACTTTGACTTCTTCCGGGTCGTTGGCATGTACCAGTTGATTTATCAGAGCGTCGAGCTGATCGGTGTTTGACATAACGTTTGTTCGAGTGGGAAGTGACATCTTTGGTACAATATAGCACTGCACTACGTGCAGAAAGAAACAGTATTCTGAAGCCGTATGCTGAATGCGTGGTCTGTTGCAAGGTACACAAGGTATAAAAAACAACGTGTCCGACGAATTTTGGATTAAAAATGAAAACAAATCAGCTGGGCCGAACCGGCATTGAAGTCAGCGCTCTGTGTCTGGGTAGTATGACCTGGGGTACGCAAAACACTCAGGCTGAAGGCTTTGAGCAAATGGATTTTGCCGTTGCCAACGGAATTAATTTTGTTGATACGGCAGAGATGTATCCGGTAAACCCGGTTGGTGCCGAGACTCAGGGCCGCACGGAAGAGATCATTGGCAACTGGTTCAGAAAAAGTGGCAAACGCAACCATGTGGTGCTGGCTACCAAAGCGACAGGTTCCGGTATGGATCACATCCACGGTGGTCGTGATCTAACACCGGCTAAACTCAAGTTGTCACTGGAGAGCAGCCTGAAGCGCCTGCAGACAGATTATATAGATCTCTATCAGCTTCACTGGCCCAACCGAAGCACCTATCATTTTCGAAAATGCTGGGGCTTTAATGCAACCCCGCAGCCACGCGATGCGACGATTGATCACTTTCGGGAAATCCTGTTTGCGTTACAAACACATGTAGAGGCCGGAAAAATCCGAAGCATCGGTTTGTCCAATGAATCCTGTTGGGGGGTATCGAAGTATCTGGATATTGCAAAGCAAAATCGCTTGCCCCGAGTCGCCACAATACAAAACGAATACAGCCTGCTTTGCCGTTTGTATGATCTGGATCTGGCTGAGCTCTCACACCATGAAGATGTTGGTTTGCTGTCGTTTTCGCCGCTTGCCGCAGGTTTGCTTGGTGGTAATTACGCCGATGGCAACGTGCCTCCAGGCTCCCGGATGAGCATCAATCCGGGTCTTAATGGCAGATATACAGAGCACTCGATACCGGCACTAAACCAGTACACCGCCATTGCAAAGAAACACGAACTGCATCCCGCGCAAATGGCACTGGCGTTCTGCATGTCGCGGCCGTTTATGGCTTCAACAATTTTCGGTGCAACCAGTATGAAGCAATTGAAAATTGATGTCGCAGCAAGTGAGGTGGAGCTGTCCGACGAGGTGCTGTCTGAGATTGAGGCTGTTCATCGACAGCACCCGATGCCAATATAGAATACCTGTCGTGACTGCTCGTATTATAAGCTCTCTTTGTTAGCTTTTCCTGTCAGGTTCTCTGTGTCAGCCCTCGGTGTTAACTCATGATCTATACCTGTGACCGAGGCGATTTTACGGATTGTTCAGTACCGGAGCGCTTTCCAAGTCCGTTTGATCTTGAGCCACACCCGCTGGCGCAATCAGCCAGTTTTGATTTGCAGAAAAAGCTGCTGTCGATTAGCACATCGGATCATAGTTTTTTCTCGCCAGATGGTGGAAAAATGTTTGGCGTACTTGTGGCACAGAAACCGGATACAAGCGCCACGATGGAACAAAAGTCACACGCTGATTTGGTCTATCTAGCGGCCTTTAGCGGTATGTTGGCAGGTGAGTGGGTGCGTGAGGGGTTTGCGCCCCCGGTTTTTAGTGTTGCCAAAAGAAGGCAAGTCCTCGACGAGGGCGAAGTAGAGCTTGCTGAAATCGCTAAAGCAATCGAAACGCAACTGCGGTCGCCACAACGCAGTGAGCTACAAGAGCAACTGTCTGCGATACTGGCTCAGCAACAACAGGCGTTGTCAGAGGCCGCTTTATATTTTCAGAAAAGGCGCGCACAACGCCATGACGTTCGGCACAATCATCAGACTGTTGAACGCGGTTTGGTTGGTAATCTGCCATTGCACGTAGACCTTGCACTACAAAGTCAAAGAGATAAATCCGAGTATAAAGCGCTTAAGTCCGGATGGGCCCGGCGTGTCGCTACAATTCAGTCGGCGCTTGACGAGTTTGATCAAGCTATTTCCGCAAATAAACAAAAACGCAAAGCCTTATCAAGAACCCTGCAGGAGCAGTTGTTTTTTGACTACCGGTTGCCGTCGTACAGTGGCAAAAAGGCGTGCGTTACAGAGTTTTTTAGTGAGGCAATGCCACCTGGTGGCACCGGTGATTGTGCATCCATCAAGCTACTGTATCAGTGTTATGCGCTGAAACTGAAACCGGTTTGCATGGCAGAGTTCTGGTGGGGTGCGTCGCCTCCGGGTGGCGTGCGGCATCACGGTCAGTTCTATCCTGCCTGTCGTGGCAAGTGTCGTCCGGTGTTACCGCATATGTTGCATGGTCTGGATGTAGAGTCGCCTCGTTTTGAGGCGGTGCCTGAGTTTTCGCCTGCTGAGCCTCGTGTTGTATATGAAGATGAACATCTGTTGGTACTGATTAAGCCCGCCGGTATGTTGTCAGTGCCGGGCAAGGTGGTTTCAGATTCGGTAGAGTTGCGGTTGCAATCACGATACCCGGAACTTGTGCCGAAGGTACTATCACGCATGCTGGTGCACAGGCTCGATCAGGCAACTTCAGGGTTAATGGTGGCGGCCAGGAGTGCTGTTTGTCACAAAGCGCTGCACCAGCAGTTCGAGAGACGTGAAGTGACCAAGCGCTACATTGCGGTGGTGAATGGCACGGTTGCAGGTGACGCCGGTGTGATTGACCTCCCGCTTCGAGTTGATCTTGATGATCGACCCAGACAGATGGTGTGTTATCAGCACGGCAAACCCGCAGAAACACATTTCCAGGTATTGTCCCGAACCAGTGCTGGAACTCGCTTGCAGTTGTCCCCGGTCACCGGTCGCACCCATCAGCTAAGAGTACACCTGGCACACCCTGCCGGCCTAAATGCGCCGATAAAGGGTGATGAGCTTTACGGCATCGGTTCTGATCGATTGTATTTACATGCCGAGCGATTGAGTTTTCGGCATCCGGTGACTGGTGAGAAACTCAGTTTTGAATCATCGGCGCCCTTTTAGTGGTATTTTCTTTTCAAAAGCAAAAATAATCGTCATGCTACTGTTGCGATATCGTCCGCGGACTTGCTCTGTGTCTGACGTGCTCCGTGGCTGGCTTGCTCCGTGAGATAAAAAACAGTAGCCCGTAACCGTGACTATTTATACCGAACAAACACCAAAGCAATTTAGCGATCCACTGCCACCCAGAGCTGACGTCGTCGTCATTGGTGGTGGCATTGCAGGTATTTGCACTGCACTGTATCTGGCTCAGCGCGGAGTGCAGGTTGTCGTGTGCGAAAAGGGTCGTGTTGCCGGTGAGCAGTCGTCGAGAAACTGGGGCTGGGTCAGGCAGCACGGGCGCGATCCAGCCGAGTTACCGATCATGATGGAGTCCAATCGGATCTGGCAGTCACTGCATAAAGTGGTCGGGGAGGATCTGGGGTTTCGGCAGCGTGGGGTATTGTATCTTGCCAGCAGTGAAAAAAAGATGGCAGTGCGAGAGCGCTGGGTTGATCTGGCTCGCGAACATCAACTTACTTCGGTCAAGCTCAGTGCCGGCGAGGTAGCCGACAACATCAAAACCTCAGCACATCGCTGGAAAGGCGCGGTATTTACACCGAGCGATGGCCGAGCCGAACCGTGGGTCGCCGTTCCTGCAATCGCACGGGCGGTGCAAAAATCAGGTGCTGTTATTCGCGAAGGCTGCGCCGTACGGTGTTTGGAAACCACCAATGGTCATGTGTCAGGGGTGGTTACAGAAGAGGGTCCGATACAGTGTGATCGCGTTGTGCTTGCAGGTGGAGCGTGGTCATCGTTATTTGCTGCTAATGAGGGCATTCGATTGCCACAGCTTGCAGTGCGATCAACGGTTGCCAGCACCGCTAACACAGCCGATATATTTAGTGGCAATGCGGCAGATGAAGAGCTAGCCTGGCGCCGACGAGAAGACGGAGGTTATACCCTGGCGCTCACTGACCTTACCGAACACTTTATCGGTCCCGGTTCATTCCGATACTTTAAACCGTTTATTCCGGCGATGTTAAGCGAATGGGATACCTACCGATTGCATACCGCATGGCCAAAGAATTACCCGGACGGCTGGCGCACACAACGCAGCTGGTCGTCCGCCGAGGTATCACCGATGGAGCGTATCAGGGTGTTAAACCCGCCACCAAGGCAGGCGGCAGTGCGACGCATACAGCAGCGATTCATCAATCGTTTCCCGGCGCTGCAAGATGCCACGATAGTGAAAACCTGGGCTGGCATAATAGACACCATGCCAGATGTTGTGCCGGTTATCGATGAAGTAGATTCTCTGCCAGGCTGTATTATCGCCACCGGCTTCAGTGGACACGGTTTTGGTATTGGCCCTGCCGTTGGGAAAATAGTGGCAGATCTGGTGCAGAACCAAAAGCCCGAGCACGACCTGCACCGCTTTCGCTTTTCCCGTTTTTCAGATGGCTCGGCAATTAAGCTGGGGCCGGTTTGGTAGTTATTACTTTTTCACCAGGAAATGCCGATGCCTAAAGGCTATGTAATTGCACAGATTAGTGTCTCCGATTCTGATACCTACTCACAATACATAAAGCTGGTGCTGCCAACCATAGAGCATTTTGGTGGTGAGTTTTTAGTGCGCGGAGGTCGCGCCGAAAGCTATGAGGGCGAGCCGCCCGGAGATCGGCATGTCGTGATTCAGTTTCCTTCGTACCAACATGCTCAAGACTGGTATCACTCGGATGTTTATGCGAAAGCAAAGCAACTGCGCATGTCGGCCTCAACCAGTGTGCAGACAATTGTTGAAGGCGTCTAACTAGCCAGGAAATTCTGCTCTGGTGAATGTTTTCCTGTCGAATTTAGGATTTGGTGCGGTTCGTTTCCCTTACCACTCCCTACGTGAGATAAGGAAAGCCGATAACACCGCAAGCGGTACCTGTGAGTATGCAAACGTAAGGTGGTAGTGGGGTGTGCTGAATGGTGCGAAGCGCGCCAGCCAGATTTTCAAAGCCAGAAAAACAGACACTTGCTAGTTGTTAGACAAGCGTCTGTGCAGACTCCTGGCATCGGTTTATTAAGAGATTGACCATGTCACAAACTCGCTTTGATGTGCTTTTCGAATCAGTAAAAATTGGTCCGGTCACTGCACCCAACCGTTTTTATCAGGTTCCACACTGCAACGCTCTCGGTCATCTCAGGCCCAGGGCAGAGGCAGAAAACCGCAGGGTAAAAGCGCAGGGTGGCTGGGGTGTTATCTGCACACAGGAAGTCGAAATACATCCGAGTTCTGAAATAAGCCCTTTTGCCGAAGGGAGGCTTTGGGATGACGCCGACATTCCGGCAATGGAACTGACCACCAGTGCGATACATGAGTATGGATCGCTGGCGGCGATAGAGCTGGTTTACAACGGTCATCATGCACCCAATCGTTACAGCCGTATTGCGCCGATGTCGGTATCTGCGATGCCGGTGGATTCCTATGATCCGGTGCAGGCCAGAGCGATGAACAAAGCCGATATCAGTAACATGCGTCGGTGGTACGTTGACGCTGCAAAGCGAGCGAGAACCGCAGGCTTTGACATTGTTTATGTGTATGCCGGACATGACATGTCTTTGCTGCAGCACTTTCTTTCACCACGCTACAACCAGCGCACTGACAACTACGGCGGCTCGCTGGTAAATCGCCTGCGTCTATTGCAGGAAACCCTCACCGATGTAAAAAATGCTGTTGGTGATTCCTGCGGGATAGCGCTGCGCTTTGCAGTGGATGAGCTCATTGGCAGGGAAGGCTTACAGGCAGAGGGTGAGGCGCATGAGATGGTATCTATTTTGTCTGAAATACCTGACCTGTGGGATGTCAACATCAGTGACTGGAGTAACGATTCTTCGACAGCGCGCTTTGAGCCACAAGAAGGCTATCAGGAAAAATTTACCGCGTTTGTCAAAACCATTACCAGTAAACCTGTGGTTGGAGTGGGTCGGTTTACCTCACCGGATGCGATGCTGTCGCAGGTCAACCGTGGCATTCTCGACTTCATCGGTGCGGCGCGCCCGTCAATAGCAGATCCTTACTTACCCAATAAAATTCGTGAAGGCAGGTTTGAGGATATTCGCGAATGTATTGGCTGCAATATTTGTGTTGCCAGCGATAACGTTATAGCACCCATCCGTTGTACACAAAACCCGGTTGCTGGTGAGGAGTGGAAACGCAACTGGCATCCGGAGACCATAGCGCCCGCTGTTGAGGCTGTAGATACACTGGTCGTAGGTGCCGGGCCGGCAGGGCTTGAGTGTGCATTGCAATTAGCCAGACGAGGACATAACGTATCACTGGCTGATACAGCAACTACACTGGGCGGCAGGGCATTGCGCGAGAGTACCTTACCGGGGCTTGCCAGTTACTGTCGCGTGGCAGACTACCGCATCAGTCAATTGCAACGTATGCCGAATGTGCAGTTATTGCCGGACAATCAGCTTCAGGCAAACGATATCGTTGAAGCTGGTATCGAGCATGTCTTTATCGCCACGGGCAGCAGTTGGCGTCGAGATGCCATTGGCAGACAGCACCGGCTAGCCTTGCCACTTGAATCTGCAAAGGTACTAACACCAGACGACATCCTTGACGGCGCCAGTGCAGGCGGCAACGTACTGGTTTACGACGATGATCACTATTATATGGGCGGCGTTATTGCCGAGCATCTGCAGGCGTCGGGTTGTACGGTAACACTGGTGACACCGGCTGCCAGAATATCCGAGTGGACTGAACACACGCTCGAAATAGATAAAATTCAGGCCAGAATATACGAGGCTGGCATACAGGTGTTTACTAATACTGAATTAGTCAGTGCTAATAGTCAGTCGGTAACACTGCAGCATATTCACAGCGGTGTGCAACAGCAATTGAGTGTGGAATCGCTGTGCCTTGTCACTTCACGAGTGGCGCACGATAAACTCTATCAGTCGTTACTTGCTTCTGATTTAAAAACCTTGAACTGTATTGGAGATTGCGAAGCACCCGGCACCGTCGCCGCAGCCGTGTATGCCGGGCATCTTGCTGCACGGCGTTTTCAAAATGAAGAAGCAGAAGATCAGCTACTGTTCAGAAGGGAGCTGGCCAGCTGAATGTCGATCGGGTTTTGGTTTTGTGCCACGGCGTGAAAGCGCCAGTGCACACAGTATAATCAGCAGAGCGAAATAGGCGTTAATCGGCAAGCGCTCATGTAAAAAAATACTGCCCATCGCAACCCCGAACAGCGGCACCATAAAGTTGATCTGGCTCATAAACGAAGCGCCCTGTCGATCAATGATGGTCAGAATAAGCCAGGTGGCAAATGCAGTTGGTCCAATGGCAAGTATCACTATCGCCACTACCGGTGTGGTTTCAAATTGCAATTGCCACGGCTGGTCGATTACCAGGGTAGGTACAACGAGCATCGCCGATGCGGACATCAGTATTGCCGTTATCATTGGCAGCCTTGGCAGTGATGTCAGTTGGCGAGTAATGATAGCGTTTATCGCGTAGCAGATGGCAGCTGACAGAATGGCCAGTTGGCGTATCGTATTTTCGCCGACCTCTGATAATGCGGCCGGTCCAATTAAAACAACAATGCCCGCAACCCCGCATAAAACACCGGCTAATTTCCAGCGATTCAGCTTTTCATCATCGGTAAACAAGTTGGCCAGTACAATGGTGGCCAATGGCATGATGGCCATGAATATTGCGGTTAGCCCGGCTTCAACCTTTACCTGGCCCCAGCTGATCAGTACAAACGGTATTGCATTACCAGTGGCGGCAGATAAAACGATATAAAGCCAAACTCTGCCCCTGGCAGGCATAGTTTGCCCCGCCGCTTTCATTACCGCGTACATCAGTAAAAAGGCGATGATCAGGCGTGTGGTTGCAACCGTAAATGGCGGCAGATAAGACACCCCGATATCGGTAAAAATAAAGCTGGCACCAAAAATAAGCGACAGACCAACCAGTAAACCATAGTCCCAGATAGTGGGAGAGCTTCGCACGTCGCTATTATCTCAGTAGAGTGTGGCAATTGAGCAAGCCAGCGAGAATAGCGGTTTAATGGCTGTCGGGCCAGTCCGGATCAGTAATTCTTATTTGAGCGTTGATCACTGACGAGCGGATTACCTGGCAGGCGGTAACAGCAGCGCAACTCGCCACTGCCTGGCAGGCATCCGGGATGGTCCGTGCGACTCTGACGGTGGCGCCTGTATGAGCCTCGTTGTTAAGCATAGTCGTCAAAGCATAGTCGTCAAGCCATCGGGTTAGATTCAGAATCCACCGGGTGGCAGTCCGCTGGGTACAGCCGTTGGTATGTTCCGATCAAACACTGGGTCATTCAGGGTTTTCAGGAAATCCTTAATGATAGTGCCCCGACCATCATCCATTTCAGGTACGTCAAGTAGTTCCTCGTCGAGGTTAGATGACCTCACATTCGGATTTTCAGAGCGTCGTGGTTCATCGTAAAAATCGATAGCCGCGTCCAGTGTTAGAAACTGGCCAGCGTGAAAGTACGGTGCGGTGAAGTCCAGTTGGCGCAGGCTTGGTGTTCTAAAGGCAAATGTTCCATCCCCGCTATCAGGTTCGGTTACCAGTGCACCTTCAGGTATACCGAGCACATGCGGGGTGAAATCAGAGAACAGTGGGCCACTGTGGCAGTCAGCGCAACCGGCTATAACGAATTCCTGCATACCAGACAACTCGCGCGCATTCATGGATGTTGTGTCTCCTCTCATCCATTTATCGAATGGAGCGTTGTTGGCAACCAGCCCCGTTTGAAACTGGGCCAGCGCTGTTGCCACCTGATCTACCGTAGTTTCAGCTGAGTTAAAAGCACTCTGAAATAGAATCTGGTAATCCGTGTTGTTGGCCAGTCTCTGTTCAATTACCTGATGGATTGCATCCTGGTTGAAAAAATTCCCCCTCATCTCCTGCCGAGACTCAATGGGTTCTATTGCCTGTGCTGCAAATCCTGAGGCGCGGTTGTCCCAGAACATCGGCGCAGTGGCAGGGTCAAACACCCCAAGTTCATCGATTCCATTCCAGGCCGTATTGATCAGTGTTTGAGAATTGCGCGGTACGACGCCTGTGTGACCGGCTATGCGTTCGGGACCTCTTCCGGCGCCGCCCACACCAATTGCCTGAGGCAGGCCATCAGTGTAAGCGCGCTCTGGCAGATGGCAAGTGGCGCATGCCGCGTCTTGCTCACCAGAGAGGATCGGGTCCCAAAACAACAGTCGCCCGAGTTCCGCCTGTTTTTCATTCACTGCGGGCGCACTTTCGGGCAGAGAGGAGATGATGCGCCCCCTTAGCTCAAGTGTGTGGACGTCACCGACCCTGACGATATCGCTCTGCGTAAAGTCGACAGGCGCTGGCGTAAACTCACCGCAGGCAGATAGCTGAATAAATGCCAGGCAGCACAATAGCGTTGGGACAACCCGACTGGTTTTGTGCTGGTACGGGCGTGAGTGTTCCAGGCTGTATGTTCGCAGCATTGGTTTGGCTTCCTTATGTGTTTGCAGGCAAAGTTGTTGTAATTGATATCGCTGCATACACTGTCGGGGTGATCAGCCGTTTTCACCATTGGGCACATGTACACAATCCGAAATGTGAATCGAATAGCATCTGGTACATATGTCTGAAAGCCGTATTCGGCATTTGCCCCGTATGTTGTAAGTCATTGAATATATTTGCTAGTGGAGTAACAGGTGACACGTGTTTTCGACAGTTTCAGTTGGCGCCAGCTTTTTTTTATGCTGTTTGTTCTAATTGTGCTCGGAGAGAGTGCAACAGAGATCATCGGTGAGATCGCCGAGGGTCAATCGCTGGCAGACATGGCCGACGACATTGCTATGTTTTTAATTAGCCTGGCTGTGGTGGTGATGTTTGCACTCGAGTACTGGCGACAGCAGCGCGCGCTAACCGAGCTTCGAGAGAAGTTTGAAAACTCGCGTGGCAAACTCGCTGCGGTAGATGCAGAAACACCACAAATTGCCAGCCAGTATCGGCAGGTCATGCAAAAGCAGTTTGACGCCTGGAAGCTGACCGCAAGTGAGCAGGATGTGGTGCTCGGCCTGCTCAAAGGATTGTCGTTCCGCGAGGTTGCCGAGATTCGCGAGACACGTGAAAAGACGGTTAGACAACAAGCGACAAACGTGTATCGCAAGGCCGGCGTGGCCGGACGCCATGAGCTGGCGGGATGGTTCTTTGAGGATCTGCTACAGTCACCTGCTGGCGGTAATGATCACAGATAGCGGCGCTAACTGTGCTCAGCCAGATTAACAAATACGCCTGGCGTGTGGGCTATCCGTAGGTACCAGCGTCAACGTCATATTCAGATGAGAGTAGTTTGGATGAGAGCGTTTCGAATGAGAGCAAGAAGGCAACATATACGAAGCCCGTTTGTGCTGGCCATGCTGTTGCTGACTTTGGGAATGAGTGGTGCAGCAGACAGCGAGGACCCGGTCGAGCGCATAACTGCCAAGGCAGATCGACTCGAGCTTGATCAGCGCACCGGTGTGCAGACGCTCAGTGGCAATGTGGTTATCTCACAAGGTGATATTTCGATTTATGGTGAGAGCATTCAGGTAGCTATGCGCAATGGCGCAGTATCCAGAATTTACGGGGCAGGAACACCGGTTAAGTTCAGTCAACGGCTCAGTAACGGCGACATAGTGCAAACGGAAAGCGATGAAATTGACTATCTGACCAGCAGCTGGACACTCGTGTTCAGAGGCAACGTCAGGTTGCAGCGAGGAGACTGGCAGCTAGGCGGTCAGGTGGTCGAATACAATATTCGCAACAGAAATTTTCAGGCCCGTGGTGGCAGGCAGATTGAATCCGGTGAATCGGCATCTGCTCCGCGAGTGAGTATTACTTACAACCGCTAGCAAGGTGAATATGCCACGGCGAGCGTACTGGCTGCCTGGCGCGGAGTGTGTGTGGTTTTATGGTTTGGTGCGAAGCGCACCAGCGTGTAGTGCTCGTAGTGGTTTTGTAGTGCGCTGAACAAATCTGCCCTCACCCATAGCAAGGGCAGATTGTATTAGCTTTACTTACTGGCAGCTCACCAGTTGCAGATCATCAGAATCGGCATCGTCTTCGTCTGCACACTGACCTGAATTGACCGTCACCTGATTAACCACAGGATTGCCATTGTCGTCCTGAGTGGTCAGGCTATAGTTGAATGGTCCGCCACTTGTCACCATCAATGATCCGTTAAATTGTTCACTTAACTGAGTGCCTGCAGGTGCAGTCATTTCCAGCAGTGAAAACAGTGTGTCAGATACGGTGTTGTCTTCAAGCAGTTCATTGATCATCAAACTCAGATTCAGTCCGCCCGTCAGTGTGATATCGCCGTCATCCATCGACACCGTGAAACCGAATGTGTCCAGACCAAGATTAACCACATCGGCGTTGTCCAGTGCGATACGCAGTGGCCCCTGGCCAATGCCAAGGTTTCGCACGGTCAACTGATCGGAGTTGTTGGCGATATCAATTATTGCGGTGAGCCCTTTCATATCGATACTGTTGACCGATCCATCTTCACTCTCACTGGCTTGCAATGCGCCAAGGGCAATTTCGATTGCAGCGCTTTCACTGGCTGCATCGGCCGACATGGCGAATATTTTCCCAGTGCCGAGTGACATCGTAGTAGCTGCGTCAGCGCTGGCGATACGCAGAGGACTGGAAACCTCCAGTGCCACAGACCCGGCCTCTGCACCACTGGTCTGGTTGGTTGCCACTGCAGACATGCGAATAGCGCCCTGAATAGTGTCGAGCGGGCTTTCGTCGCCAAAGTCCGGGTTCAGCGCATTGTCAGCATCAATAAGCGTTTTCAACGTGCCCAGATTTAACTCGAAGGAGTTGGAAGAATTGGTGTAGCCAATAACCACCAGAGGCTGATTCTGAAACAGATAGCTGACTGAGCCGGCGGTATCACTGGTCGCATCAATTTGTACCAGCATGTCGCCGACCAGCGTCTGACAGCGCTGAAATTCAGTGTCGTTGGCATCCATGCCAACCAGTTCCTCAGCGCATACAGCAGCATCGTCAGGATCTATGGTGATGCGTGAGCCCTCGCGAACAGTGTTGTTCTCGTTCCCCAGATCGAGTGAAGTGTTAACCAGACTTTGGGCGTCGTCGCTCCAGAGTCCGCCGATGCCTGAATCTGCAGGGTCATCGGTAAACCCGTCGGAGCTGCCACCACCAGAGGTGATCCGCGACGCGCCATTCAAAGTGGTATCGAGGCTACCGCCGATATTGCTGGAGGCATTGCGTTTCAGATCTGCTGTACTGGTGTCGTTTACGATCGGGTCTGGTTGTGGGTCGCTGCCTGATGATCCGCCACATCCTGCCATCAACAAACCGCTCATAATCAGAGGGATTGCTGCTAAACCACGACGGTTGCCGGTAATGGCCTGACGGACACTCGATGTAAGCCTGGTGGTTCTGATAAGGTAATTCATGAGACTGAAATGCTCTCTCTATTGTGATAGTGGTACCTGGTGGCATATAGGATTCGTTGTCGCCGGTAGTTACAACAACGCTGGTTCAGTTGAAAACTTTGGCTGAATGCAAAAATCGATTTTGCACTTTGCCGGGATTATAGTGCTTCTGCAATTGCCTTCCGTTGCCGGGATACAGTCGTCGGGCTTCTGTCATAGCAGCCTTCCTGCCACGACAGCGTAGCGGTTCTCATACCGGCGAAATGCCCCGATTTTAACCACCCCGATATTCAATTTGTGCAGTAGACAGATTAGATTAGTGTGTCTGATCGTATGTCTAGAATAGTTATACTTGAGGTCTAATCCAAGTTAGCTGCTGTACATCTTGTTACAAATTAGTGTGGGTTTGACCCGGTGACACATCGTTGGCAGACGCTCCCGACAGGGCAGGATTGCAGAAATTGTCTGTTGGAAAGTGACCGACTCGTTGACGGCGCGCCGCTGGCTCTGCTCAACTGGGGGTGAAATCAGAAGTGTGATTTCAGACGTCGGCAGGAGTAACCGATTATGAATCTTGACGCAATGTTTCCAATATTAGTGCCTCTTGCGACTAAGTGGGGCAGGCGACAGACAAAGAGAATACAGCTGCACGGGGTACCTCTGACTGAAGCGGAGTTAGTGCTGGCCAGGGCCGTTGGAGTAGCATTTCCAGAACGGGTAAGGCTGATGATTGTGCCAGTGATATGCAGCCCGATAGCATATTACTTCGAATGGCTGCGCGCCAAACCAATATGCTAAGCGTTGCCACCGCTGGCATGGCCGTGGATCACTCTATCTATATTCGCGAAAACCAAATGTCTTCTCGATTGCCGTCACATGAGCTACGGCATGCATATCAGTGTGAGCAGTCTGGTTCATTCGATGAGTTTCTGACCGCCAATTTGAAGCAGGTTTTGCTATAGGGTTACAGAGATTGTCCGTTTGAAGTTGATGCCAGGAGTGATGAGCTTGCTGTGAACGATAGTTGTTTCTGGCCTGCATCCATAATCTGCAAGCGCCGCAGCAAATTACTATGTGGCTTTTATACGCGGTGTGTTCGTCGACGCGTCAGCTTGCTTTGTTTATTTGCGCACCAGACAGTTGTTCTGGCCTAGCGTAACTGGCTATCCTTACTGCCGCGTCGATTAAATGATTCAAGACTGGTTTTGCCGTCTTCGGCAGACTGACAGTTTACGCATAAGCGCACGCCTGGAATAATTTCGCGGCGCGCTATAGGTATCTCTGCATTGCATTCCTCGCAGTGGGTCAGACTCGGGCCACTGGGTAAACTGTTGCGTGCCTTTTCAACGGCATCTTTAACGCTGGCATCAATTTGATCCTGTACCGCACCGTCTTTTGACCATCCGCCTGCCATTGTGTTTCCCTCAGTAGTTTACGGGTACGGTGATAAGTGGCGTACAGCTATACTTTGAAGACCTCAAAAATTCTACAACGTAATTGTAGGTACTGCAGCCAGTAACTCTTTAGTGTAGCTGTGCTGAGGATTGTTGAAAAGGCTAAGGCGATCAGCGTATTCTACAATTTTACCTTTGTACATTACGGCCACGTAGTCGCACATATGCTGGACGACGCCAAGGTCATGCGAGATAAACAAATAAGTTAACGAAAACTCACTTTGCAATTTTCTCAGTAAATTGAGAATTTGCGCCTGTACTGCAACATCCAGCGCAGACACTGGCTCGTCACAGATGATTAAGTCTGGCTGCGTTGCCAGTGCACGGGCAATACCGATACGTTGACGCTGGCCGCCGGAAAACTGATGCGGAAAAAGTCTTTTCTGCTCTGGTCTGAGTCCGACAGCCTTGAACAACTCGTCAACCCGTTGCTCTTTGTCCTGTGCTGATAGTCTGCCCTGACTGTCGAGGGGTTCGCGTACTATGTGTTCAGCACGCAGTCGTGGATTAAGACTTGAGTAAGGATCCTGAAAGATAAACTGCATGCGATTTCTAACATCTCGCAGTTCACTGCCGTGCAATGATAAAAGATCAATATCACCGAGTTGTACCTGACCCGCGTATGCTTTTATTAAACGTGCTATAGCCAGTGCTGTGGTGGTTTTTCCGGAGCCGGATTCACCAACAATGGCCAGAGTCTCTCCACGGTTTAGTTCAAACGAAACGCCGTCAACTGCATATAAATACTTGCGCTTGGTAAACATTGACCTGGTGAGTGGAAATCGCACTTGCAGGTCTTTCACAGACAGAATTACTTCACTCACGATAGACTATCCGTATGCCAGCAGGCCGTAATGTGTTGGTTTTCTCTTGAGATTTCTTCAGGCCGTTGTTGGCGGCATTGCTCTGTTGCATAGTTACATCGACTGGCAAATAGGCATCGGTTCTGACCAAACTGCGACAGTGGTGGCACGATACCCGGTATTTCCAGCAATTCGGGTCGTTCCTCTGTAATGGTGGGGAGCAGGTGTGGTACAGCCGCGATTAGTCCGTGTGTATAGGGATGAGCTGGTTGTCGAATAACCTGCGCCACCGTGCCTTGCTCTGCTTTACGCCCTGCGTACATGACGATGATGTCCTGCGACATCCTGGCTACTGCGCCCATATCGTGGGTAATCAGTACAATTGCAGTGCCGGTCTTTTCCTGTAGCTCTGTCAACAGGTCAAATATCTGCGCCTGCACGGTTACATCAAGTGCCGTTGTTGGTTCGTCAGCAATCAGGATTTTTGGTTCACAAGCCAGTGCGATGGCAATCATCACGCGTTGTCGCTGTCCACCTGATAACTGGTGCGGGTAGTCGTTAATGCGGCTGGCAGGGGATGGAATGTGTACCGCGTCTAAAAGCTCAATCGCTTTTGCGGTCGCTTCAGCTCGATCAAGATTGCGATGACGACGCAGCACCTCTGCTATCTGTTCACCAATCGTATACACCGGGTTAAGCGATGTCATGGGCTCCTGAAAAATCATCGAAATATCGTTGCCACGTATTTCACGAAGTCTGGCATCGCTGGCCTGCGCCAGGTCTTCGTTGTTGAAAAGGATCTGGCCACTGGCAATACGCCCGGCAGGTTGCGGCAGTAAACCCATTAACGCCAGTGCGGTCATGGATTTACCGCAACCGGATTCACCAACAAAGCTGATGTTGCCACCGGTTTTTAAATCGAATGACATATTATCGATCACAGGCACCACGCCATCGCGGGTGGTTAGTTCTACTGTCAGATTTCGAACGCTAAGTAGTATGGCGTCCGCACTGTTGTCCGGAGCGATATGGTGAATAGTGTCTTGCATCAGCGCTGTCTCAGCTTCGGGTTGAGCGCATCATTGAGCCCATCGCCCACCAGAGAAATAGCCAGTACTGTTACAAAGATCGCTACCCCCGGTATAGTAACGGTATAACTTGCATCCAGAATATAGGGACGGTTCGATCCAATGATCTGCCCCCAGCTTGCAACGTTGGGATCACTGAGCCCGAGAAAGCTCAGTCCGGCTTCAAACAATATGGCAGAGCCGACCATCAACGCCGCCTGCACAATAATAGGGGGCAGTGCATTGGGCAGAATAACGCTAAAGATCAACTTGGCATTGGTCGCCCCACTGGAGCGTGACGCCGTTACATATTCCAGCTCTCTGATGCGTAGAAATTCAGCACGTGTGATTCTCGCGACTGCCGTCCAGCTAACGATGCCGATGGCAAAGGTAATCATGGGTAGTGACGCACCAAACAGGGCCACTAACACCATTGAAAACAGGAGGGTTGGCAAAACCTGAAAAAACTCGGTTATTCGCATTAACACCTCTTCAATCCAGCCGCGGTAAAAGCCCGCGAGTGCACCGACCGTAATACCGATAAATACGCTCATCAGTGCTGCTGCCAGTCCAATGGCAATCGATACCCGACCACCATGTAACAGGCCGGAGAGCATGTCCCGACCCAGATAATCAGTGCCAAGCAGGAAGCCCTCTGCACCCGGTGGCGAAAATGGCGCCCATACCATTTCAAAGGGATCGGTCGGATAGAAAAACGGGCCAACGATTGCTGCGATGACAATGGTAACTAAAACGACCAGTGCCACCACTGCCGAATGGTTGCGAAAAAACATTTCTGCAGTTTCAACGAACGGGTGGCGCGATCGTAGAACTGGTTCGTCTGTGCTGATGTGGGTCGAATCATTCATGTCAGGTGCTGGTATCGGTAATGGCGTCAGGCACGATTGCGAATTCTCGGGTCAATCAATCGCAGCACCAGGTCAGTTAGCAGATTGCCAACGATCACAACCATTGCCGAGAAAAACAGAATGCCGATGATAGTCGGTGTATCTCGGGCAATAATTGATTGCAGTGCCAGTGTCCCGAGCCCGGGCCAGCTGAAAACTGTTTCAACAAGTACTGCACCCGAGACCACCGCAGAAAACTGAAGACCGGCGAGAGTGACAACCGGTCCGAGTGAATTCTTTAGTGCATGTTTAAAAACAATTTGTGATTCGGACAGGCCCTTGGCACGGGCGGTTCGAATGTAGTCTGAGCCCAGCACTTCCATCATACTGGCGCGGCATAGTCTGCTGTAGAGCGCCAGAAAAATACTGGACAGGGTAATAACCGGCAGCACCATATGCCTTGCAATATCGAGTACATGACTCCACCAGCCGCCTTCGATGGTCACGTCTACCATGCCTGCAACCGGGAAAATAGGTATCCACAGGGAAAACATGATCAGCAACATGATGCCAGTCCAGAACACCGGCGCCGAGTAGCCGAATAGTGCGATAAGTGTGACGATGTGGCTCAGCCATCCATTGGGTTTACGCGCAGCGAGGACACCCAGCAGCGTGCCCACAAACAGCGCCACTAATTGTGCTGTGATAACCAGCAGCAGTGTGGCCGGCAGCCTTTCTGCAATGAGTGAGGTAACAGGTTGTGTGTGAAAGTAAGAGTAACCAAGGTCACCTTGCATAACATTCGACACGTACCTGAAAAGCTGTTGCCATAGCGGTAGATCGAGTCCGTAATCAGCACGGATTTCTGCCATTTGTTCAGCGGTAGCACCACCCATATCACCGGCAATTGTGTCGGCGATATCACCGGGTGCAAGATTAATCAGAATAAAGTTCAGTACCACTACTGCCAGCAGCAACATGGCCGCGTAGCTCACGCGTTTGACAATTAGTGTGAGTATTTCCATTGGGCGTGATCTATCTATACAAGCGCGAGGATATCGCGCTGACAATGGTTTTAACTTCGGCTCGAGCCAGGTGCGGAGGGTTTCGCAGAGTTACACGAGCGCAACGGATGCTAAGTGATGTGTACAAGGGATAAAAGTGCCCGGTTTGAGAAAACAAGCTTCAGGTAAAAACACGATCTGCATGAGCGGTCAGACGGGGTGCAGGCGCACCCCGTCTTCGTGCTTGTGGGTTTTACTTTAAATAAACCAGATCAAGCGGTGAGCTGGTAGCCCAGATGCCAGCAGGGACATTTCCTACTTTGTCGCTATGGAAGGTGTGATACGGCAGTGCGTATGCCCAGTAAACAGGCAGTTCATCGGCAAGTATTTTCTGGAACTTCGAGTAGAGTTCTTTACGCTTTTCCAGGTCGGTTTCCTTGCCTGCCGCCTCCATCAGTGCATCGACTTCTTCATTGGCGTAGCTCTGAGTGTTAGACCAGATAACACCTTCTTTGATGTTTGTTGACTGATAAGTGCGGTGTACACCGATAACCGGGTCTCCCCAGTTAAATACGACGTCCCACGTCATGTCGAAATCGTGCGAGCTGATACGCTTGGCCCAGGTCGGGAAGTCAGGCGCTGCTCTGACAGTAATATCTATACCAATTTTTTTAAGCTGTGGCTTAACGTACTCGGCAACTGCTTTAACATCTGGCCAGCCATAGTCGACAAACAGTTTGAATCGCATGCCATCGGCACCTTTTTCGTAGCCTGCGTCTTCGAGTATCTGATTGGCTTTTTTCAGGTCCACATCATAGGCTTCAACATCTTTTTCGTAGAACGGACTACCCGGGTGAATACCGGTGAGTGCAGGCTCTGCGGTGCCGAGCATGATCGCCTTGGTGATAAAATTCCGGTCTACCGCGTAGGCGATGGCTTTGCGTACGTTAATGTCACTGGTGGGTTCGCGCGCGGTATTAAAAGCGAGCCATGCAATTGGTCCAATCGCGGCATAGCCGTCTGCGGTTGCACTAACGCCTTCTGCCTTTTTGATGCGGTTGATGTTTTGCGCGCTCTGTTCAAACGCCGCCAGATGCACTTCACCGTTTTCGATGGCAATAGCGCGAGCTGAAGGGTCTTTGATGATGCGCATAACAATCTTGTCGAGGTACGGGCGTCCTTCCATGAAGAAGTTTTCGTTACGCTCAAGAATGATGTGTTGATCGCGTTTGAATTCGACCAGTTTGAACGGCCCGGAGCCGACCACGTTTTCCGAGTTTTGCGGGTGTTTCTTTGGATCCTGTCCGTCGCCATAAACGTGCTCGGGAATAATTGGCAGCAACTGTGACGACATTGCCAGCAACAGAGCTGGATGTGGCTCGGACAGTTTCAGGATTGCCGTGTTGTCGTCTGGTGTTTCAACGCTTTGTACCGGCGCGAACATGGTTTTAAACGGGTGGTTTTCCTGAACAGTCTTTACCGAGAACGCCACATCTTTGGAGGTTATCGGCTTGCCGTCGTGGAAAGTTGCACCTTCAACCAGGTTTAAAGTCACCGTCAGACCATCGTCTGAAACATCCCAGGACTTCGCGAGGTAAGGCTGAGGCTCCCAGTTTTCGTCATAGCGAAGCGGAGCGGCAAACAGCTGTGCTCCGGGGGCGCCAGTCGCCGTGCCGGACTGGACCGCCGGATTCAGGTGACGCGGGGTTTGCGGCGCCGACATTACGAGGGTGCCTCCTCGTTTTGGTTCTTCCGCAGTAGCCAGCCCTGCAGTTATCCCGGTCGCCAGCAAGCAGGTGGCGGCGAGGGTAAGTGGCTTTGAAAGTTTGCCCATAGATCCTCTCAGTCGTTGAGTAATTCAGGCGGTAATTCACCCGGTCGGTATTAGTATCACTTCAATGGGGGATTGTCGAATGCCGGCCGAACTCTGGTCGATGCTATGTCGGCATCAGACCTTTGCTTTGTTCAGCACGCGACAGCGGCCGAACTTTCCGGGGTGTCAGCGTTCAGAGAGATGGGCCCAGCCACGGTAGGCGCAGATATGGTCGGCGATATTGTGCACTCTGATGATGTCGACGCCCTGTTGACACAGTTGCATGGCTGCACCGACGGTGACCATATCTCGCTCGTGTACATCGCTGCCGGCAAACGATTTCATAAATGATTTTCGTGAGTGGCCAACAAGCAGCCTGAATCCGCTTTCATGAAATGCATCGGCCCGCTGCAAAATTTTAAGTGACTGCAGCGGGTTCTTGCCAAAACCAATACCGGGATCAAAAATAACCCGACTGAGATCAATACCGGTCTTTGACCAGAGTTCAGATTTTTCGTGCAGCCACTGTTGCAATTGCTCGATCGGGTCTTTGCCAGTATCCATAACTACAGAAGAATCAGCGGGCACGCTGAGGCTGTGCATGGCAATCCAGTCGCAATCGCTTTGTGCAGCAAGCGATATCATGGCCGGGTCGGACAATCCACTAACGTCATTAATGAAGTCAACGCCGGCACAAAGCGCTTTTTCTGCCACAGACGGGTTGCGCGTGTCGATGCTGATTTTAGGGCGCAGATCGTCAGACTGATAACGTGAGTGCAGCGCGTCGAGTAACGGTTGCAGTCGCTCCCATTCTGCATCAGCGCCTATGGTGTCAGCGCCGGGCCGGGTAGACTCTGCACCGAGATCCAGAATACTGCATCCGGCGTTTGTCATCGCCTCGATGCTGGCTAGCGCATCATCCAGGTGCTGATGTTTACCGCCATCCGAAAATGAGTCTGGCGTAACGTTGATAATACCCATCCACAGTGGTATGTGGTGTGTTAGCTGACGTGACCACTGCAACAGTGTGTGATCACCCCGACCTGGAATGGTCATACCGGGGACCAGTGCAATCATCGGTGTTAAAACAAAGTGCCTGAGATGCATATCCCGATGAGGAATGGTCAGCGTGTCCGTCTGGATGATCTCATTACCCCACAGCAAAATGTCTATATCCACAGGCCTTGGCGACCAGCGTCGGGAACTGTCACGGCCCATATTGTTTTGAATAGTGTGTATTGATGTCAGCAGCGCTTCCGGCGTGCAGGCCACATCGCACTCCAGTGCCAGATTAAGAAAGGGTTGGTTCCACTCCCAGGGAGCATCGTCTGGCAAAAGCGCAGGCGTCTCGATGACAGGCGATACCCGCAGTACATCGACACTGCAGTTTCCCAGCGCCTCAATGGCATTGCGCAGGTTTTCTTTTCTGTCGCCGAGGTTTGAGCCCAGGCCAAGATAAACACGGATCATGGGTTTTTTAAGTCAATGAGATTGATGTCTGCAGTTTACCTTGATAGTGCAGTGTGCCGGGGGTTAGGGTTTGCCTGTTCGACGCGTTGGATGCCTGCTACATGTCGGGTGTGGTTTTTCGGGTGTTTTGCCAGTGTGACATCCCTGCCGGGAGCCTTCATTGTTGAATGCAGGAAGACAAAAAACGAAGCAAAAAGTCATCCTCCGAACGGACGTAGGCTGTCGACGAGCGACGCGAACCGAACCGAACAAACCCTGAGGGTGCCTGCGGATATGTTGAGATTGAATGCTCCAGCGTCAGCGTAATTTGCCCACCAAAGCAATAGCGCCCTCAGCGCCATTAATGGCTGGCCTCGTTGCACAGACGTCTCCTGCGCTGACACCAGTCCGGTGTTAGTATTTCGCGTAACACCGGACTGATAACCCGAGAGATATTCCATGGAATATATTCTCTTTATTCACAACAATTCTCGTACTCGCGCCAGCGCCGAGGAGTGGGACTGTTTTTTCACTAAGGCTCGCGCCAGTGGCATGTTTGCCGGAGGCAGTGAAATAGCTAACAGGCAATTGCTTGGAATGCAACCGGGCCTGTGCATAACCGATTCGATCGGCGGATTTATGCGGTTTGAGGCTGACGATAAAAGCGCCTTGCTGCAACTCCTCGAATCACATCCGGTGCTGGTACATGGCGGCACAATCGAACTGTGCGAGATGCCGAGGACCTAACGCTGCGGGTATTGCACGACTTAACGCTGCGGGATTTGAATGTGCCACTGCTATGATTTGCAGGCTGGTAACCTGCCGTTCCTGATGTGCGTCGGTGAACTCAGTTGGGATCGGTTACCATCTACTCAGGATAAAACCGTGAGCATACCCTGTTGACCGACAAAATGAACAAGCAATGGCTTTTGGCTGAGCGACCAAGTGGTCTCTTCACAAAAGAGAACTTCGAGTTGAAGCAGGTCATCATGCCACAACTCGAAGATGAGCAGTTTCTGGTCAAAGTCATCTATCTGTCAATTGATCCAACCCAGCGCATGTGGGCGCAAATGGACACCTATCTGCCGGCTGTTGCAAAAGGGGAGGTTATGCGCAGTCTCGGTATGGGGGTGGTTGTTCGCAGCCGCAATCCGGCGTTCAAGGAGGGTGATGTGGTGCAGGGAATGACCGGCTGGCAAACCCACACGGTTACTGACGGGCGCGGATTTTCGCTGGTGCCGTGGAAAAGCGGGTTGCCACTCGACTCCTACATGGGCCCGCTGGGGATGACAGGCATCACCGCCTACTTTGGCCTGATGGATATCGGTAAACCTGAAAAAGGCGAGACACTGCTGGTATCGGCCGCCGCTGGTGCTGTCGGTTCAATCGTTTGCCAGATTGGCAAGATCAAGGGCATGCGAGTAGTGGGTCTGGCCGGCACCGATGACAAATGCAAGTGGCTGGCAGACGAACTGGATGTCGATGAGGCAATAAACTATCGCGATGCCAATGCCTATAAAAAATTGCAGGAAGCCTGTCCAAAAGGTGTCGATGTTTTTTTTGATAACGTCGGTGGCAAAATGCTTGATATGGCGCTGGGCCTGATCAACGTTGGTGCCAGAATCCCCCTGTGTGGCTATATCTCCGAGTATGCATCCAGCAAGCCTGGACCTGGCGTTCATAACCTTGCCGCACTGATTTCAAAGCGCGCAAGAATCGAGGGATTTTTAGTGCTCGACTATGTTCATCAAAGCCGCGATGCGCTGGGTGAGCTCGGTAAGTGGGTGATGGATGGCCGAATTAAATATCGGATGGATATTGCCGAGGGTTTTGATGAGCTGCCACTGATTGCCAATAAGTTGTTTACTGGTGAAAACACCGGCAAGCTGCTGCTCAAGGTGAGCGAGCCGCCAGAGTAATTGCCGGTTCAATTTTTGAAAAACACCGTTAACAAAATCTGAGGGTACAGGCGATGAATTCTCGCAGAGGCTCTGACTGGTGTGCAATGACACAAAGTTCACGCGGCACCAGGAGCGTTGTTAAATTCAGGGGCGTTGTTAAATACCGCATTGCAGGTAGTGTACTGGCGATATTGTTGTGCTGTTCATCCGCAATAGCGCAGGACGATGAGCCATTCAGGCTAACCCTGATGCACACCAATGACACGCATTCGCACCATGAGCCACAGGGGCGCACCGGCACTGGTGGTGCCGCACGTCAGGCAACTGTAATTAAAGCGATCCGAGACAGTGTTGATAACAGCCTGCTACTCGATGCCGGTGATAGATTTACCGGTACGCTCTTTCACAAATACTACGAAGGCGTAGATAACATCAAGATTATGAATGCACTTGGCTATGACGCCATGGCGCTTGGTAATCATGAATTTGACAACGGTCTTGAAGTACTTGAAAGATTTGTCTCCGGGGTGAATTTTCCGGTGTTATCTGCCAATGTTGATTTTGGTCGACTGGAAACGCTGGCTGCGAAAATCCCTGCTTCAACAACGCTCGAGGTTGGTGGCGAAAAGATTGGAATAATCGGTCTGGTTACAGCAGAGACACCAGAGATCACTATAAATTTTACTGACAAGGATGCGATAACCTGGTCAGACGACTACGCGGCCGCGGTCAATCGCGAGGTGGCCATACTTAAAAGCGACGGCATTAACAAAATCATTCTGGTGACCCACATCGGTCTTGGCATGGATAAAGCCGTCGCCGCACGGGTAACCGATGTCGATGTGATCGTTGGTGGACACAGTCATACTGTTGTCAGCAGCATCTTTAAAGAAGGCGGGGACACAAAATACCCGCTGTCGGTAGAAGGTGCTGATGGCAAGCCGATTTACATCGTCCAGGCTGGTGATCGCGATCGATTTGTCGGCAAGCTCGATTTGCGCTTTGACAAAGACGGCAATGTTATTCGCGCGCGAGGTGACCTTGTGCGACTAACACGGTATATAGAGCCCGACCCCGAAATACAGGCATTGGTTGGTGAGCTCGCGGAGCCGATCAACGAATTAAAAAATACTGCCGTCGCCGATAGCACAGGGACAGTAGTCACGAGTAACCAGCTAATGAGTAACAAAAGCTGTCGTGGACAGGAGTGTCTGATTGGCAATTTGATAGCCGATGCAATTCGTGCCGAGACCGGTGCGGATATCGCTATGCAAAATGGCGGGGGAATTCGAGCCGACATTGACGAAGGCGAGGTTACCGTTGGTGAAGTATTAACCGTACTGCCGTTCGGCAACACCATAGCTACTCTCACGCTGTCTGGTGCTGATGTACTGGCATCACTTGAAACCGGCCTGTCTCGTGTCGGTGGCCCAAGTGGTACCGGCCGCTTTCCGCAAGTGTCTGGTATACGCTTTGAGTACGATCCCGCCAAAGAGCCGGGTAGCAGGGTAGTGAGTGCATCCGTTGTCAATAGTGAGGGTGTTGCCGAGCCGCTTGATATCGGCAAGCAGTACACACTGGCTACCAACAATTTTATGCGCACCGGTGGTGATGGCTATCATCTGTTTAACGACAACGCCATTGATCCCTACGACTATGGGCGGCCGCTTGAGGAAGCGTTAATTGATTATATGATTGCGAACAATCCGGTGTCCGTTACGCTCGATGGTCGCATTAAGGTTGTGCAGTAACAGGATGGTTGTCAGCTGCCCTGCGTGTAGGCCTGATGCTAACAATTATTCACTGGGAGCATTCACCGGAGATTTCACACGAGCATTCACCGGGAGGCGCTCCTCCCGGTCTATTGCCATTATCAAAACTAGCTTTCCAGCCGCAGTTTTTCCTGAAAGGTAAGAAAGCGTACCGCATCGACGGCTTCCACTCTTCCGATAGAGCCACTGCTATAAGTTGCAGACAGCACCTTTCCCTCATGGTTGAGTACAAAGTTTGATGGTTGAATCAAACCGCGGCGATCTTCCCACCACGAGCCGAGTGTATCGGCCTGTTCACGAGTGACTCCGTGTGCTACCGGAAACGGCAGGTCAGCGGCAATGGCTTTTGAATTTTCAATGTCATCTGTGCTGGCTGCAATAATGCGCGCATTAAATTTCTGAAGTTCTGAAAATTGTTCACTGAAACCGCCCAACTGACGGAGACAGTAAGGTCAGAACTTACCTCGAAAAAAAAGAATAATCTGATACGCGCCCGGATCCAGCTGTTCCGGCAGCGATACCTGCTGCCCGTCGACTGTGTTCAGGGTCAGCGCTGGAAAGCTGTCCCCTGTGTTTAGTTTACTGTTCATCTAATTTCCTTGTTATGGGACATGCAAGTATACCTGACTCGTCTGTTGTCATGGATAGCCACTGGCGTCGAATCTGCGTTTGCGCCAATCAGCAACTGTCTTAAGTCTCATTGAGAGCTGGTCTTGCGCGTTGCAACTGTCTTGTTACCACACTGGCCGCATCGTGGTTGCGGCTCATTCTGTAATCAGAAAATCGATGCCGCGACGGATCCCGGTTGCGGTGCAGAAACGGGCTTGTTCGTTGCACAGACTTTCCCGGGTAGCCCCGGAACGCAAGCCGCCTTGCGGAAATCTAAAGTGTGACCCTCTTGTCATTGGTCAAATGGTGAGTCGCAGCTATTAGTTATTGCAGCTATTTTCGAAAAATTGGCGCTTGTGTGATGCGAGCCCCGATCTTCCACTCTGCGTTGTCGGGTGCGTCGGTTGTAAATTACTCCAATGAAAAAATTATGAAAGTAAAAATGATATTCCTGTCAGCGCTGTCGGTCTTCGTGCTGCACGGCTGCGGTAGTTCCACGACAGAACCGGTAGAAGAGTCCTTTTCACTAGAGCATTCCGTTTCAGCGGCGGAGCTTGTTTCGGGGTTGGGGTCTGGCACCGGAAAAGCGCCTGAAACCGGGGTGGAGCCCGTGCAGGGTGCGGCCCTGCCGGTTGCCGGTGCAGTCGCCGAGCTTATTTCTATTGCTGACTTATCGTACGTCGGTGCGTTTGCATTGCCCACGGCTGAGGACGGTGTTTCTACCCTTGATTACTCAGCCGGGGTGATTGAAGTGAATGGTGATTCATTGCTTATTGTCGGCCACGATCAACACGACGCCATTGCGGAATTCAGCATTCCGGATCTGGTTGCCAGCACGGAAATATCAGCGCTGAATATTGCCGATGCGCCTCGCCAGAGCTTTGTCAAAATTCTGGATCGGGCGGCGTCTGGCAACCCTGAGTCCCTGGATGAGATTGTCGGTCTCGAAGTGGTTGGCAACGCGCTGGTGATCAACGCGATCGAGTATTACGATGCTCCGGCCGACAATCAGCTGTCGACACTGGTTGTTGATAATGCGTCTGATTTGAAAAACTCAGCTGTCGGTGAGTTCCGATCTATGGTCGGGCTGACGCGAGCCGCCGGATGGCTAAGCGCCATACCAGAAGGGTGGAGGCCCTTGATTGGCGGAAGCCATATATCCGGCTTTTCAAGTGGTGCGCCGATTATTGGTCGGCTCAGTGTGGGGCCGTCGGCGTTCGCTGTCGATCTTGAAGCTGTTGTCGCAACTGCCAGTACTGCTGCAATACCCAGCAAAGAGCTACTGGGTTTCAGCCTCGATCAGCCGCTCAACAATGATCTTCTAAACGAGAGCGGACAAAATAACTTGTGGACTCATCTGAGTCAGGCGAGGTTCGGTTTTATCGTTCCAGGGACCAGAACTTACATGACCTTAGGTCAGTCTGGCGGGCATCAATCAGGTGTTGGCTACAAGGTATCGCAAAGTAATGGTAACGTGTGTGGCGGACACTGCTCGTTTGGTGCACAGGACAGCTACAATTATTACTGGCTCTGGGATCTTGATGATCTGCTTAGTGCGGCGGCCGGTGCGATTACCCCGGACAGCATAAAGCCATATGAGTTTGGCCAGCTTGACTTACCCTTTCAGACTGGCACCAGTTTGAAGCCGGTGGGTGGCGCCTCCTACGATAGCGTAAAAAACCTTCTGTACATTAGCCTGGTCAGAGCCAACAACGAATTGGGTGAGTACAACAATCCCCCGATTATTGTTGCGTATCGAATAAATCCTTGAATACCACACCTCGCAGGCCCCCCTCCGCCGTGTGAATTTTACTGGCTTCTTTTTTGGTTAAGCCCTTTGCTCGAGTCGATTGCATGGCGCGAAGGTCGTGCTGGCGTCAGGTCAAGTCAATCGCGCTGATCGATAAGGCAGGTTAGGAAGTCATATTTGCTGGTACTGGCTGCGTGTGCCGACCTATGCATTGCATCGATATGCATTGCACCGCTATGCGTTGTACTGACCATTCATCCGGCCACGAATCGATCTGCATCTGGCATGTGAGGCGGCAGAGCGCGTTGCAGAACCTGTGCGACTGCAATGACGTATTCGTCACCCGGTTTAGGATAGCGAAGCGGGGATGCAAGATAGTTTGCAACACCTTTGTGACTCGTGACCGTGTCATGCAGTTTTTTAAGGTGTGGTCTGTCAGACAGAATATCAGGGCACCACTCAAGGTAAGAACTTAATGCCTCTGTCAGTACCACATCGGCGAAGGTCATGTTGTCGGCGGCGCAGAATCCTGACCCCTGCTGTTCAATTCGAGCCTCAAACCGTGGACCAAACTTTGACAAGCAAGTCGTCATCGCTTCTATAGCGACAGTCGCGCTCGGTTTAAAAGCGGCCTGAAGAGCGACTTCTGCAAAATCTGCGGCAGCGCCAGCAACAAGGTCGCACCACATCGCATCTGTATCATTGTTTCCGTACAGATTTCCTCGTCGGGCCAGGTAGCGGATCATGGCTGACGATTGACTCAGGCGGTGACCGTCAATCTCGAGCAGCGGCATTTGGTCAAAAGGTAATTTTCCGGTCGCTCGTAACGCAGTTAACTCCTGCGGCGTCTCAATTGCCACATTTGTGAAATCAACGTCTGTAGCAGCGAGCATCCATCGTGTCGTTTCAGCTCGGCCGCGTCCATGGAAATAGGTCAGTGTGGCAGCAGTCATTCAGTTTTCATCACTTATATTTTAATTCAGGTTGCTTGTCGCGGCGTAATTGCCAAAAAGAGATTTGTTTTGTGTATGGGTATAACATGGATAGGGAATTCAAAGGAATTTTCCATGTACAAACCATTTGATCTCAATGGACGCAAGGCACTTGTTACCGGTGGTAACGGGGGTATTGGTCTGGGTATGGCGAGCGCATTGTTACAAGCAGGTGCTGATGTTGCGATTTGGGGGTCTAATGCCGAGAAAACCACATCTGCAGTGGCAAAGTTGCAAGCTGAAGGTGGCACTGTTCACGGGTTTGTTTGTGATGTTGGTGATGAACAGATGGTACAGGCTACGCTTGCAACCACGGTAGAAGCGCTGGGAGGGCTGGATGCCTGTTTTGCAAATGCCGGCGTATCGTCTGCTCCGGTGCCGATTGCCGATATGTCAGCAGAAGAATTTCGGCGCGTCCAGCGCGTCAATGTGGACGGGGTGTTTTATACCTTCAAGGAGGCGACCAAAGTCATGCAGCAGCATGGCACTGGAGGTTCTCTGATTGCCACAGCCAGTACCGCGGCGGTAGAAGGAGCAGCGCGCAACAGTCATTATGGTGCCTCTAAGGGTGCAGTTACCTCCTATGTGCGCGCATTGGCGGTTGAACTTGCCCGATTTCAAATAAGGGTCAATTCCATTTTGCCCGGCTGGATCACCACAGACATGACCGCAAGAGCAATGGCGGATGAACGGTTTGCCAACAATGTTATGCCGCGTATCCCTGCTCGGCGCTGGGGTACGATAGAAGACTTTGGCGGTATCGCTGTCTATTTGATGAGTGATGCATCGTCCTATACCACTGGTGAGCAATTTATTATCGATGGTGGCTATACAAAGTTTTAGCCAGGCGCAATGGTGTGGGTCGGAAACAGGGTTTCAATATTCAGCGCTGAATGGTTCGTGGATATCTGACCGCATAGTCCATCGGCGAGGCTGGTGTGTACGGTTTGCATGCCTGTTTGCAGCACTGGCAAGTTGTGATAGATTTAGCGGTGCAACACCCACAGAATGCGCGAGCGACTACTGCTTGTTGTCCAGGGACTGTCTGAGTGCCCTCAAGGCTTGAATCGTTCGCGAACAAAGGAGCAGCATGCCCATGGAGTTGGGAACTCTCTCTTGTTAATCCAGCATCCGCAAGTCTTTTCCGAGCCAGGAAACCAGTGAATATTGGAAGTAAACCTAAGGCGGTGGGCCAGGTATTTCTCTTTGATGTTTTGCTGAGGTTTGTCCGCTTGGTCATTGAGCCTGCGCCGAGGCAAGTACGTGCTGAGAGCGCGAGCGCCGCTTATCCAGTGAATAGTAATAGCAATAGTATTATTAATGTGGCGTCTAAACCCTGGTTGCGCATCAGCCGGGTTACACGGTTCTATCGCGACGAATCTATACATTCTGTCTGGCTGAATAAACCCGATGTCGAGCTTGATGTTAGTGTAACTGCTGCAACATCATTGGCCTTCGACAGATTGCTATTAGAAGTTGGTGGCGGAAAATAATAATGCCGAGGGATACACCAGGGGAAAAGGAAGATGTAGAGCGACTGGAGGAGTTGGTCTCCATCAAAGTGCTGCTTGGTATAGCCTTTCTATTAATGTTTGCCCTGTGTGTGACTGTGGCCGACAAGCTGTCCGCGTTGATTTCAAAATTGGCAATATTCAAGTCGGCAACGAAGAAATAGTTGGCGGCCCGCACCTGCAATGAAGGGTGGCTGCTAATTTGAAAAACAGTCGTTCTTTAAAGCAGCAAGCGTCTGCAACTCCGCTTTCCTCCTCTGCTTGATGCACAGTTTGCATCAGTAATTGTACCCTCTATTATTGGCCCTCGAATTTGTATGCCCTGTTGATCCTGACGTTGGTTATACTCCCCTGATAGACGAACAATTAGCGGATGTAATTTCCAGTAGGGAGAGTTGTCGTGAGCCGGGATGTTGAATCAATAATTACACAGATCATTCAGGGCGTTAACGGTGATGCGGCACTGGTACGCCGAGGGCGTTATGTCAATCTGACCTTTCAGCTTGGCATTGACAATCACAACTATCTGGTCACCGTCGACAATGGCCGATTGACCGATATTCAGCCCCGTCTTCTATCTACCGAGACAGGGGTGTTTAGCGTGCGAGCTAAATCGGAGCACTGGCACAAGTTCTGGCTACCAGTGCCACCTCGCGACTACCAGGATTTGTTCAGCATGTTGCCAAAGCAGTATGCGCAGATTGATGGCAATGTGTTGCCACTCATGCAGAATCTGCAGTACTTTAAAGATGTGCTTGCCTGCGGCCGAATGCCACAAGAGGGTGCAGCCAATGCCTGAGTTTGAACCCATCGTTGGGCGCTACTTTACGATGGACGTTGCCGGTGAGGCCTGTCGAATCTACGTTGAAGAGGCGGGTAGTGGTATACCGCTGGTTTGCCTGCACACCGCCGGTTCTGATGCGCGCCAGTTTCGGCACCTGATGTGCGACGAAACCATCACGCGTGATTACCGCGTAATCGCGTTTGACCTGCCATGGCATGGTAAGTCCAATCCTCCAGATGGTTATCGTGATCGGGAGTACCAATTGACGACTGACCTGTACAAAGAAATCGTGATGAACTTTTGCCACGCTTTTGAGTTACAGCAACCCGTAGTGATGGGGTGTTCGATGGGCGGTCGTATCGTGTTGCACCTTGCGTTAGAGCAGGCTGGCTATTTTCGCAGTGTAATAGCGCTGGAAGGCGCAGATAGACTCGAGCCCTACTACAGTCTTGACTGGCTACACCGACCTGATGTGCATGGCGGTGAAATTTGTGCGGCGTTTGTCAGTGCGCAGGTGGCCCCTCAAAGCCCGGATAACTATCGATGGGAAACACTGTGGCACTACATGCAAGGCGGGCCAGGTGTGTTCAAGGGTGATTTGTATTTCTATTGGCACGACGGGCACTTCGATGATCGTTCACCGCTGATTGATACTGAAAAATGTCCGGTATATTTGTTGTCTGGTGAATACGATTGCTCGTGTACGCCTGAGCGTACACAGGCGACGGCCGATCGAATAAAAGGGTCCAGCATGATGGTTATGCCTGGCATAGGCCACTTTCCCATGTCTGAAAACCCTGACAAGTTTCGCGAGTACTTATTGCCGGTGTTAGAGCAAATAAAAGGATAGCCGGATATACGCCAGGCAGGCTTCGTTCTGCATTAGCGCTTTATCAAAGCGTCTTCAGATACTCTATCAGCGCGCTCTTTTGCTCTTCTGTGAAGACCGGACCAATTACGCCGTTCCTTGCGTAGTCGTCGTGATCTGCTGGCCCCTCGAAACTGTGTCCGGTATTGTGATTGCCGGCCTCGCGTGTATCGAGCACGAAAAATCCATCATCGCTGTAGTAGGAGCCAACCGCTTTCTCCTTACCATCGACAACTTGCCGGTTTAGTTTTTCCACTTGTGCGCTTTGCCTGACCCCCACTTTTTTAACATCGAATTCCTGCGAGCCAAGCTCCACGAAAACCGGCCGCTTGCTGGCTGGTGTTAACAGGTCATCCAGAGTGGCCACCGATCCATTGTGCAAATACGGAGCTGTCGCCCAGACTCCGTTCAATGGACGCGCTTTGTAACCTGCGCCTGCCTGCAGGCAATTCGGTCGCCCACCTTGCATTTCAGTTCTTGCAGAGGGTGATGTGTAGTTTTGGCTAAACCACTGCTGGTTGGTGCGTTCAACAACGGCACCCAGACTTAAGGCATAGCTGGCGCTTTCGCTGTCGTTTAAGTCAACGTACTTGAGTGCCGTGGTTTCCGGCTGTCCGTCACCGGGGCTAAACGTTACGACCGTGCAGACTTCAGTATCAAGGTTCAGTCCGGTTGTATTGACACGTCGGCTTGTTAGCACCTGAGACTGCCCGGGGTCAGTACCAATGTCCTGCTGTTTGATTATTTTCAATTTCAGATAGGGCTCATCAGTGGCGAGGAGCTCATTGTCGTTGGCATAGTAACGGATGGGCTGCCAGTGTTTATCGCTCCAGAATTCAGCTGAGTCAGTGCTCGGCAGGTGACAACCCGCACAGTGATTCTTATACAGTTTCGCCCCCTCATCTGCCAGCTTCTGGTCAGGAGCCGGTAACGATGCCGGCCATTTCGGTGATTTCAGTCCATTGAACTCCGGGTTTTCACTTTCGCCCGTCAACGGGTGAGTGCCACTTAGCCATTGTTCCATCTTGTGCAAATTCGCCATATTAATAGACGATGCAAAGCGCTGATTGTCTGGTGCCCGGGTATCAAGATAGGCTTTTACACCGAGTGCTTCACCGGCATTGCGAATTAACGGTTGCATGATTGAACCGTCGTATTGCACCCAGTCGAACCATGATGTAGTCCAGATATGCGGGTAGGTGACCGGTGCATTGACCACGCTGTAGTTTGCCGGACGCTCCATATCAGTGGCGAACACCTGATTGCCAATTCGATTAAGTGCGTCATTACGGGTAAAACCTTCGGTAACCTTTATGATATCCGAAGTCTTTTTCAACAAAGTAACGGTAGACTGCAGCTCATCTTTCAGTTTGCTTTTAGTCAGTACGTTATTGTTTTTGCCCAACACGCGCTCGGCGAATCGATCAAAGCGCGCATTGAGCAAGTTAAAGTTACTTGATAGTGCCGTCTGTCCAAGCGCCGCACCAATGGATCGTGAGAAAAGCCCAAGGTCAGTAACCGCTGGTCCTCCGTCGACTATGTACCGTGTATTGTTGTGGGTGAACTGGCCGGTATGACATGCCGCACAGGTAAATCCCATTGTCGGCGCATGCCGATCAATGCCGGGCAGGTAGATGCTGGGTGTTTTGGTTAGTCCGATTGGCAGCCCGTCCGGGTTGTAGGCAGATTCACCACCGCGGATAAATCCGTGTCTGTAAATAAAATCTTCTATAAACACGGCTTTGTCAGAGCCAATATCGATCAGCGATCGTATCGGGCCCGCCTGCGGCGCTTCGAGGGCCAAAAACCACTCGTACGGGATTGGCACAGTGGCAGTGCCCTGAGAGGCGAAATGAAACCAGTCAGAGGTTTGTCCGTCGGCGCCGGTTTTGTTTATGAATTCCTCGTTTTCTACCCGGGTTAACTGTGGAAGATCGGGTGGTGACAACGCCAGCTCAATTTTCAGGAAAAAGTAATAGGTCCGCAAGAGGGTGATGAGTACGTACGCGACTATCGCCAGTATTACAAGGCTGGTGATGAATGTTTTAGGACGAGATTTAAACAGCCGACCTACTAAACCTGACCTTGCGACAGCAGAAGACATACACCCTCCAGTAACTTCCATGAAAAAAATCTACTCCAACATGCCGAATGAGTTGTGCACTCTCGCACGGCTTGTTGACACTATTTCTACGGTGTGCTGCGAAAAAGCATCCTAATTGCAGTATTTGCCAGCGCTGCAGTTAAATATCCAGTCACTATTAGTGCGTCGGGAGATCGAGAAAGAGGTTTCGCCGTGTGACTCCGGTTGCACTGTTTTCGATCTCGTAGGCCTTATTATAGGTTGGTTTTGTATGGTTGCTGAAAACACTGTTGCTGCATTACGCGATTCTAATTTCCAGCTAACAAGTAAACAGAATCCGCCAAGATATACATCACCTATTCGGGTTATGCCGTAAAACAACTGTTCTACGTTTCTACAAGAAACTCAATACAGTGGAGGGGGTACTACACGCTTGCATCGAGAGACTTGAACAGGTCTATCGAGTGAGTCTGGTTACTTTCATGCCGTTCAGGAGCTCCGGCACTGTAGGTTCGGGCCGCCCGGTTGGCATTTGTGTTAGGTCAGCAGTGAAAGAGACCTGCTAGGTCGAGTGGCTACACGAAACTGTTCTGAATAATCCGGTTTTGCCGGATTGAAAAAAACCTCCTTGTTTTACTTGCTCGAGTACAACCTCTCCGGTGGAATCCATGGTCACCAGGGCAGTAAACACTAATGGCCTGAGTTGAGGCTCCAGTCTCCATTTTAGATCTTCGACGAGCACGTACAGGGATCGTTGTTCGTTAACCAGTGTGTATACCGGCATATCAAATGTCACCAGCACTGCGCTAAGCAACTCATCGTTCTGACAAGCCGTGATTACCTTATCGAGGTGCCTCTGGTCGTAGTGGCCTGAGATGTGATGTTTTTGTTCATGCCAGGGTCCACGCCAAAGCAAATTCTGATAGGCGTATCTGTAACCGTCATCTTTTTGCAGAATAATCAACCAGCGAAATGGCGCAAGAAACCTCGGCTCAAGGTGCGCAAGGCGGTTACTGCCCAGGTCAGAGTGTCGGCTTGAATACCACGCGGTTAACGCATATCGGACGATTATGCCAAAAGAGAGGTAAATCAATAATGCGGCCATCCAGCGCACCGGGCTTGTAGAGAGTAAGCCAAAACCACATATCAGAATAACCACTGGGTCAAAGATAAAGTGGCTACGCGTAGTGAATCGGGTGGTGTTAAACGGATACAGCAGACATGTGCCGAAACTGGTCAATACATCAAGTAACAGATGAATGGTCGCGGCAGAGATACAGACGATAAGCACAACAGGCAGAGGTAGCGCTGTGGCAGACCACACTACCAACCCCAATACCGTGGCTAACAACAACGCAACCGGAATATTGTGAGCCACAATTCTGTGCATGGTCCATGCGGCTACTTTTCCTTTTAATTCGGCCAGAAAATCGATGTCAGGAATCAAGCCCGCTATCAGACCAATGCAGATAAGACTGGTACTTGCTGTGGGCAGCATCAGTTCCGCCGCCACCGCACCCGTCAGCGCACCGCTTGTGGCATGACTTAAAGTATCCAATTGAAAGCCCTGTGTGTCACGGTTTTCCTGTTGGTCGAATGACATCCAAGCCGATTGTATTCATCAGAAATTCGCGTTTCGGCAAGATCAATTTTCTGCTCGATTGTCTCTGCGTCAATTGCAGACAGAATTGATAGCTCAATGTTTGTTGAAAAATTCGGTAGCTGATGCAACAGCTGCGATACGCTGCGACCCGTGGTGTAGAAATCACGGGTGCCTTTAATTACCACCGGTACAAGTATGGCATTGGGCATTTGCTCGAGTAAAATTCGCAGACCATTTCGGCGAAAGGGCGCATTGTGTTCTGGTGTGGCCACAGACTTAACTCCCTCAGGAAATATTACAACGGCGCCGTTTATGGCGGCCTGTTCACTCGCAAATTCAGCGAGCATCGAATGGGAAGTGTGTTGGTTTTGCACGCGATCACCGGTTTTGAAGTGCGGCAAAGAGAAACAAAACTGACGCAGGTAGAAACTGATTAGCGGTATGTACTTGTCGAGTCCGGACCGGCTGATAAAACTGAATTTTCGCCCTTTAAGCAAGCCACCCAATACGTTTGTCAACAAGACAATATCCAGACAGGAATGGTGGCTGCTTACAAATATGATTGGTTTTTCTGTATCCCATTTTTCGCAGTTTGAGTTGGGATTCATGTGATAGTTAAACCTTGTACCCCAGGCTCGCATCAGCAATTGAACGAGGCAGGCTGTTTTACGTGTTAGTTCCTTCGCCAGTCGTTTATGCCCTAAAAGGCTTACGAGTTTTACTATCGGATCTGCGACAGTAATCAGGATTAGAAAGGCCAGCAGAACACAAGCCGAGATACACATATTGACCATTAAGAGCAACAGTTTCATGCTACCTGGCTCCATTGACAAGCCGCTGCACAAAATTACAATAGTCGATTTTCTTGCGGACCTTAGCTACGTTCCTTTGCAACCGATCCAGGTATTCTGTGTCACCGATTACTTTACATAGAAATTCCGTTTGCTGATTCGAGTCTCTGCTTGCGATACCCAGTCCATTCTGCTCGATATAGGTAGTTTGAAAAACCTCGTGTGCGGTCCAGTCAAACCCTAAAACGGGTACACCGGCACTAATGCATTCGGACAACACTCCAGGGCTGGTTCGCACGAGCATCAAATCATAGTTGTGAAATGTTTGCGCTACGTTGTCAACATATCCATTTATCTTAAGATCAATAGTTTGAATGCCCTGTTTCATTTGCTCCATTGAATGTTTTAGTTTTTCGTTTTTGCCGCAAATGACGGTCAGTTCAATGTCAGTATTGCTACCTATTCGGCCTATTATTTCTACCAATCTATGAATCTGCCGGCCGTTAGAGCCATCCTGACCGGCAATGAGTAGCAGTTTCCAGGGTGCGTTAGCCTGCCGCATAACAGATTTATGCTGAAGCTCTTCTACAGGAACTATCTGCATCTTCGTTAGCGTTTTATCGGTATAGCCAATTGATCTGGCACGATTGACTCCTGAGTCGCTCACCACAAAAAGCTGATCGGTTTCTTTACCCAGCCACGCCCAGTGTGGATCGAAGTCTGTGACCACAATGCTAGTTTGTGGGGGACTGTTAAACTTCATCGCCAGCGATTTAAGTATTTGTGCCGGGTTAAAATGAACGGCAATGAGGTGACTGGTGTTTTTTGGCAGTTCTCGAGATATCAAATGCAACATGTAACGGCGCATAAGCAATGAAATTACCTCGACTGCCCAGCGACGGTTAGTGATACGAAAAAATAGCCGCCATGCAAAGTCACTTTGATACCGGATTTTCGCCAACCCCGGCAAGCGGGATACGAGGTTGTTGCGGTAGATATCAATAATCTTATACTCGTATTGGTCTCCGTACTGTGCACGTATGCGATTGACTATCGCCTTTGCAGCCGCATTATGCCCGCCGCCACTGGATGCACTTAATACTACAATTGCGCTGGTCATCTGTTCTTCTCGCTGGAAATCCGCTTTGTGCTATTCGAAAGATATTTATCGGACTACGATAGATGATTGCAAACGGCGGATTTCGCATTCGTTTTGACAGTGTTAGTGTCTAAAACCCAGTTTCGACGATTTTGAATACGAATTGTGGGTAAAATTACCCGTTAGTAGCGGTAGACCTGCGAGTTATTTACTTCGTTTTTTTTGTACCCGTGGTTGAAAAGGTAAGTTTTCACACTCAATACGACGAGATAGCACTGAGTGATTCGATTGGTTGTTAGCCAACAGGTGCTCCGATTGCCGCAAGGCCTGCTCTTGCTACTTCCATGTCATCGCTATAGTGTCCACCAGATATTCCAATTGCACCGACTATTTTTCCATCTTCCACGATTGGATAGCCGCCACCAAATACAATCACTCGCGGGCAGGCGGGAAAGCCGTGCAAAAGCGGTGGATCGTTCTTAATGAAATCCCATAATGCATGGGTTGGCTGGCCAAATGATGCGCAGGTGTTGGCTTTGTCCTGAGCAATGTTCATGGTTGCCTCAGAGGCACCGTCCATTCGCAACGTGGCTTTGCTTATTCCGCCTTCATCGCAAATGGCAATGCTCATACTATGGCCAAGTTGTTTGGCTTTGGCGGCCGCTGCGGTAATGGCATTTTGCGCTGTTTGCGCATCGATACTGTGCTTGGTGAAGCTGGACAAGGTGTGTATCTCCGTGTTCGAATCGAATAGTTATGTGACGATTGTTACTCGCTTGCTGGTTTGCAAATTCGGAATCTATCGCAACGATAAAATCATCTGCTAATATATTTCAAGTCAATTTCAGGCGGCTTGTGAACCGATCGCTCGTGCTGCCGTATGTGCTTCGACCAATGCGTTGACCAGTCGCCGTGGTGACCAGGCATCGCCAACAATACTCATTTGACTCTTTGGAAACCCAGCCTCGGTTAGATCATCTGCCAACTGGTTGTTGGCTGTTGCTGAACCCACCCAGACAATCGCACACACATCTTCAATCCAGCACTCACGTGCAGTCATATAGTGGCTGAGCTGAACACGCCCGTTGTCAATTCTGGTGACTTCAGTATTAGGTTTAAGATCGGCATTGTGTTGGTCGAGTTGCCTGATCAATGCTATGCGAGAAACCATTGGGAGTTCCCGGGTGATTTCAAAAAAGCGGCTCACGACTATGGGTCGCTTGCCC
Source organism: uncultured Granulosicoccaceae bacterium (assembly GCA_937957915.1). GTDB lineage: Bacteria > Pseudomonadota > Gammaproteobacteria > Granulosicoccales > Granulosicoccaceae. The sequence goes on from CALGNZ010000028.1 coordinate 106,121, forward strand.
TGTGCGATAACACTTTCAGCGACAGCGGAAGTCCAGTAGTAGCCATCCTCGTCAACGATAATAACGTTATTACCAGGTCTGTCGGGAAGGTTCTTTTCACCGTCAGAACAAATCACCGGCACACTTTGATCACCCGCTATAGCCGGCACGGTTGCCGTAGCACCAGTGGCGATCACGAGGTGGTCGGGTCTGGCTTCAAGCACAGAGTCAACAGAAGCTATGGTGTCGGTTTTGATCGTTACACCGGCTTTGATTACCTGCGGTATGAGAAAATCAAACAGGTGGCGCATCTCTTCGTGAAAGGGCACGCTGTGTATGTCTTTGAGGCGCCCGCCTAAACGTGATTGCGCTTCTAGCAGGGTTACCTGATGCCCCCTTTTTGCCGCAACGCGCGCAGCCTCGAGGCCGCCAGGGCCGCCACCTATCACCAGTACCGTTCGCGACTGTGCAGCGCGATCCGTTTCCAGGCTGGGCCACAGATGCTCACGGCCGGCAACCGGGTTGGTTGCACAGGCGATGGGTTCCCCGGTAGATATCCATGCCCAGCACTGGTTGCAGGCAATGCAGTGGCGAATATCGTCAGGTTTGCCGGCACTGGCTTTTTTAGGCCATTCCGGGTCTACCAGCAACGCGCGACACATACCTACCATATCGGCTTCGCCGTCTTCCAGTAGTTGCTCTGCCTGTGCCGGGCGCTGGATTCGTGTCGAGGCTATTACCGGAACATCTCCGGCCACAGATTTAAACTGCGAATGCAGGTTTTGATAAGCCAGAATTGGCCAGTGACGGTCAGGCAGATGAGTTTCAATGCTGTTGAAGTTGCCCTGGCTTAGCGATAGGTAGTCGACCAGTTGATCATCGCAAAAGGTTTTGGCAATCGCCAGCGTGTCTTCAACGCCCAAGCCACCGTCGGTAAACTCGGCGACTCCCATGCGGTAACCAACGATGTGCTGATGGCCAATTCGTTTGCGCACCTGTTGCAGTATTTCTCGTGCAAAACGCAATCTGTTTTCACTGCTGCCGCCGTATTCGTCCGAACGTTTGTTGGTATAGGGCGAGGTGAATTGTTGAATCAAATGGCCTTGCGCACCATGGATTTCCACGCCATCCATCCCCGCCTCTATGCAGTGCACTGCACACATGACGTAGTTCTCTATCGTTTCTTTGACCTCGCGCGTGCTGAGTTCGTGTGGCACCCCTCCGCTGCGTGGGCAGGCGATCGCTGATGGTGCGATGGTAAAAGGCATCACGCGTGAGGCCAGATGCTGGCGCCCACCCATATTCAACTGACCTATCAGTAATGCACCTTCGGCATGGCAGACATCGGCAATGCGCTTTAACCCTTCGATACTACTGCGATCAAAAATAACCAGTGCACTTGGGCCGAAAGGCTCCTGTGCGGTCATACGCATCGCTTCGGTAACGATGGTGCCGGTGCCGCCTTTGGCTACTGTGCGATAAAAAGCCAGCACACGTTCGCCAACCGTGTTGCCGTCTGCCAGATTTGCGGTAGTGGCCACGCGCATAATTCGATTTTTCGCGCTTTTTGAGCCGATAGCGATAGGCGTGAATAGCTGCGGAAAGTGTGCATTCATGGATCTCAGCATGCGTTATATCGCCACGAGATTCAATATCGAATTAGCCAGAGGTATATTTGTGAAAGTCTGATGTTATGTGTGTACTGGCTTGAGGACGTTTGATTTTTTGGTGTTTAAGAATTATCGGGTACCTACCAAAGTGGTGGCACGATACGTACGATAAAACAGATGGGAAACACAAAGCGTTTGCTTTGCCTGCGTTTAATCTTAAAATGCCGGAGGCACCCGTACGATCGGTGCGGGGCGCGTCGCTCGCTGACAACCTGCGACCGACCGCAAAAGACTTTTGCTACGCTCTTGCTTTTCAAAAATGAAGGCCCCGGCAGGGGTGTTTATATGCGAGCGCCACTGGAGTGGTCAAACTTAAAATCCAGATTGTAAGCTGTGTAACAGCGCACCGCTTGCCGGGGCATTACCTTTTAGTTGGCCTTTGCTTCAGCAATCACTGTATGGAAGTAATAATAACCAGCCCGCTGTCTCCGCGTGTCGGGCTCGTAAAGTTCTGGCGTTGAATGGTAAGTGAGCTGGCTGCAAACAGTTCACCAAGTTGCGCCTGTGTGGCTGCGGAAAAACTGAACGAACCGTCGTCGGCGAGTGAGCAGTTCACAGTTACATCTGCATCTGACGCGGTTAGCAATAAGCGAGAGTTGGGGCTGTCTGTGGCCGCATTCCATGCTATGGCTGTATCACTGCGAAGAAGTTCGCCGCTCGTCGGTGAGCTGACTGCAAGTTCCTGTAAGTCCGGAATTTGCACTGCAGAGAACGGCGAGAATGTATCTCCTGGTATATCCAGCGTCAGTCCATTTGGAGGCCGCGGTAATGGACTGCTTGTTGTATAAGTGATGTTGTCAACGGAAATTTCCTGTGCCAGATCTGCATAGGTGCCGGCATTTGAACTGACTGTCAGGTTTTCGCCTGCGCTGATTGATTGCGCTGGTAGCGCGGCACTGCATAGCAATGGTGTTGCCTGGTCGATATTGCCCTGGCTGTCATTAGAGACAACACAGCTATCAGCAGCAGACAGAAACTGTGCATCAATGATGGCCGCAGTAGCGGGTGCAGACAGATCGCAGAACACCGCATCCAGCCTGGTTTGTGCAGTGCCGGTATTGTGATCGACGCGGATGATGCCATAGTCGGTCAGTGCAACCGTGGCCTCAGTGATCGGCTGGGGGCTCTCATCAGAGCCGCAACCACTCAGTAGGGCGGTAATGAGTGTGATCAGTAGCAGTGAAGGCTTCATTCGGGGCATATTCCTAAGATTTCCGGGCTACTAAAGAGTAGCAGTATGGCGCCACCACAAAGACCTACATGTCGGCAAGGTGGTGGCTGTAGACTCGTCGAGTATGTGCACTTGACCCAGGACTGCCACACAACTAAATACTTTGACCAAAAACTACCAGATAGATTCCATCGGTAATCCCACCAAATGGATGCAAAGACTGCTTCAGTAGACGGACAAGTGTGAAGCCGAGAAACTATTCGTCTGGATCTTTTTGTACAGAATCGGGTTAGATGCAATATCGAGAGTAAAAATGTGACACTCGACCCTTCGACACAAAAACTGAGATCGAGCAGTTGGGTCGTTATTAGCATGTGCTGGCGCTAACACTAACACCAGTGAAACAATAACGACTCGGATTGAGTTGGTGCTGTTTCCAGTTGCTTCCGGACAGCTATCGTTCGCAATTCCAGCAGTTTGTGGTTTAACATCATAAACCTCAGTGGCGCACTAAAGATACCAGGCTGCTGCAAGGTAAAATGGAAAACGGGTTATGGTCGTGGGAGTCGACAATGGCACGTGACTTCGTAATTGTTTTCGAAATGTGCCGGTACGAATACAATGCTTCTAGTGCATATTGGATGGAAGCTCATCAACCATTGTTGTTAAAAAGGACTAACCCTGACACCAATAACTACGAATGCTGTCAAAACTGAGCCAAACCCGGTTAACCTGGTCAGATATAGTGAACATTAAAACGAATTTTACAAGCGGGATGCTACGGTGCCTGACGATGGCGGTGCTTATAACCGGTATATGGTCAATTGCCAAAGCGAACACCAGTATTAGCACTGACGATGCCTTTACCCTGAATCTAACCAACGTCGATATCCGATCGTTAATTGAAACCGTTTCCAAACAGACCGGAAAAAATTTCATCGTCGATCCCCGGGTAAAAGCCACCGTCACTGTCATATCGGCAACGCCCGTCAATGCAGATAAACTCTACGACTTGTTTCTGTCGGTATTGAGTGTGCACGGATACGCTGCGGTACCAGCTGGCAGTGTAACCAAGATAGTGCCGCTGGCAACCGGTGTGCAAAGTGCGCTGCCAGTGCTGTCAGATAGTGGAGAAAGTGGCGACGAACTGGTAACCAGAGTAGTTCAGGTTGAATATGTGTCTGCGCAAAAACTAGTCGAGGCATTGCGACCACTGTTACCTGAAACAGCCACCGTTGGTGCGGAGCCAGATTCCAACACCGTTGTCATCACCGACAGCGCTGATAATATAGAACGGGTGATCGAAATAATACGCCTGCTGGATCGTGCCCGGTAATCTGATTGGTAGCTAATTGGCTCGTTCTGGCACGGCCTGCACAAGGATGTATCTTTGCCTCGGCTTAGGAATCCTGTTCAATATGATATTTATCGTTTTAAATTAAACGATAGTTGCTGATATTTGTTCCAGGCTCAAACAGCCCGAATCCTCTTCCGCGTCAACCAGTCATAACGCATAGACGGAGCGCATTCGACACTCTTTACGATTGCGCTCGTGTTCACGGCATGCAGCAATAGTAAAAGCGCCGCATGCGGAGCAACGAGAATTCCCCACTGCGGATAGATCACTGCACGCCCATATTTGAGGCCACCGCTTTCATATGCCTCGGTCCGATTCCGCAACAACCACCGATAATCGTTGCCCCGGCATCGAACCAGGCGGGGGTATAGGCTGCGTAGTCCTCGGGACTGATCACGTCCTCGAATGTCAACTGACCGTCCAGTTCCTGTGCCGCGTGTGCATAGGCACCGATCGGACCATCCCATCGTTCCCGAATCGCTGTTACTCCACGCTCGGTCAATCGCACATCGGAATGCATGATACAAAGTACATCAACGAGTTCGTGTGTGATCGCAAGCTCGATCGCATCGGCCAGTAGTCCGCCTTCGCGCAATGGAACCGGTGTCGGCAATTCTTCAGCCGGCTGCCCCTGCTCAGGGCCGATGGTAAATCCAACCCATATCGGCAGGCCTACACTCGATACTGCGTCCAGCGTGGTGCTGAGCCGTGGCAGGTCAACCATCATTTCAAGACTCAAAAGATCCACACCGGCGTCGCGCATGATCGTCGCCTGTTCTATCGTGTTTTGGCGTAACGTCTCCAGAGAAGGCCGATCTCCGGAAAAGCTCCAGTTGCTGATACCGCCCGCGACAAGCACATGATCGGCACCTGCGCGGGTTCGCGCCTCGATCGCCAACTCCACCGCGCGACGATTGCAAAGCTCGAAGTCATCGGCCACGCCGGCGTCCTCAAGCACATTGCGACCGGTCGCGAAGGTATTCGACGCAATCATTTCTGCACCTAATGCCAGGTAATCGGTGTGAATGTCGAGCACGATTTCAGGATTGTTCAAAATCGCACCGCCACTCCAGCCGTTAGGCAAGCGCGCCGCACCGCGACGGAGACACTCCGAGCCGGTCGCGCCGTCTATCAGTATACGTTTACCGATTCTGGCTCTCTGAATCAGTCGCTGGTAACGGTTCATGTTATTTGTCCACGAATAAATGTTTCTATTCAGAGGCGATGAAAATTCCACTGTCGGCCAGTTTAGGTACGATTTGACACGGTGAGGCCCGTGCAAACTCTCTTTCGTTGCACACGTCAATTATGGCTTGGCGTTCAGCAGGAGTAAGCTTATTGGCTGGTATCGGACGAACCGCACCAGGTCGTTTGTCCTATGTTATCTCATCCGGTTCGCAGCACCATCGCTGAAGAGTTCTTATCGAAATCTGAACAA
>CALGNZ010000029.1 GCA_937957915.1 uncultured Granulosicoccaceae bacterium
CAGATAGTGGAAACACGCAGCGTAAGCAAGATCGCTAATAGACGGCTCTCGCTGACGCGTCGGGTTTCCATTGTGTGAGCATTCTGGGGTAGTGCCACTTCCCTATTAAATCCGGGAAAGTAGGGTGCTCGCGCCCAACGCGATTTGCCGCGAGGGCCTAAGGCACTTTCGCTAAATACGAATAGCTATTGCCGTCAATCGATCAGAAAACTCTGACTCAATATGTCACTTCCTCGCAACCGCCTTAACTCCAGGTAGTCCACTAGTGAAAATCTCGCGAGTTTGTTGTCAGATCACCCAACATCCACGTGTAATCTTCTACCGATTTTGCGATCAGGTGGACCACTTGCCCTTCGCGTTGGGTAGTGCCAGAGATCACCACCAGTCTTGAGCCAATGACTGCCTTGCGGCAACGCTCAACGACGTTTTGCCAAATCACGATATTGGCCAGACCGGTTTCATCCTCGGTGGTCATGAAAATCACCCCTTTGGCGCTGCCGGGGCGCTGTCGAACTTTTACCAGCCCGGCAATACGGGCAAAGCGACCATCAGCGGTATTGTCCAGCCACTCGCGGGTGGTGGCAATGCGCTTTGCTCTCAGTTGCTTTCGCAAAAGTGCCAGTGGGTGTCTGCCGAGGGTGAAACCGAAGCTTTGATAGTCGGCAACAATGTCTTCTCCTTCGGTAATCAGCGGTAATTGCTGTGGAATGTCTGGCGAAGAAGCATCGTTGAGCATGCCGGGCAGTTGCTCGACGCCGAGCAGATCCCAATGGGCGCGGTGGCGGTTGCCGCTGATCGACTTCAATGCACCGCAGGCGGCCAGAGCCTGTTGATCGCGTGAGTTGAGGCGGGTACGTCGTATTAGTTCCTCTACTGTGCGATAAGGACCAGACTGGTAACGCTCGTGCAGTAAACGTTCAATACCATTGCGCGACAGGTTTTTTACCAGCCGTAAGCCCAGCCTTATCGATAAGTCGGTGCCGGGCGGCTGTAGACTTTGCCGGGTTCGGGGTTCATTATCGGGCAGTGACTCGGGCAGTGCGTGCAGCGTATGGTCGTGCTCGCTTTCGTTGATATCAATCTCGTTGACCTTAACGCCATGGCGCCTGGCATCGGCCACCAGATCTGACGGGCTGTAGAAGCCCATTGGCAAGCTGTTGAGCAGGGCGCAGCAAAAAGCGGCAGGCTCATGGCACTTTAACCAGGCCGAAACATACACCAGCAATGCAAAGCTGGCGGCGTGAGACTCCGGAAAACCATACTCCCCAAAGCCGCGGATCTGTCTGAATACCGCATCGGCGAATTCGTCGTCATAGCCTTTACTGTGCATGCCTTCGAGTAGCCGCTCGCGAAAGCGCTCCACGGTGCCAACGCGCCGCCATGCAGCCATTGAGCGACGCAGCTCATCTGCCTCGCCAGCTGAAAAGCCAGCTGCCACCATGGCCAGCTCCATCACCTGTTCCTGAAACACCGGCACGCCCAGTGTGCGTTCCAGTACTTTTTCCAGCGCCGCATTAGGGTAGGTGACAGGCTCCAGACCTTGTCGTCGCTTTAAGTAGGGGTTGACCATGCCACCCTGGATTGGACCGGGGCGCACGATAGCCACTTCAATCACCAGGTCGTAGAAGTTGGCCGGGCGCAGGCGTGGCAACATGGACATTTGTGCACGCGACTCAATCTGAAACACGCCGATGGTGTCGGCCTGCTGGATCATGTGATAAGTGGCAGGGTCTTCAGCTGGCACGGTGGACATGCCGTAGCGCACGCCGCGGTGTTCATGTAAAAGCGTAAAGCATTTGCGGATGGCGGTGAGCATGCCCAGTGCCAGTACATCGACCTTCAGCAGGCCCAGATCTTCCAGGTCGTCTTTGTCCCACTGAATAACGGTACGGTCCGGCATTGATGCGTTCTCGACCGGAACCAGTGAGGCCAGTGCGTTGTGCGAAATAACAAAGCCACCCACATGCTGGGACAAGTGCCTTGGAAAACCCAGTATCTGATCAAGCAGCCAGGCAAAGCGTTTCATTAACGGGCTGTCGGCGGCAAAGCCCATTTCAGTCAGGCGCTCGGGGATCAGGTCGTTGCCGTCCCACCAGGCCATCGATTTGGCCAGCGCGTCTATTTGTTCTTCCTGCAGGCCCAGCACTTTGCCGACATCGCGTATCGCGCTGCGTCGTCGGTAACTGATCACTGTGGCTGCCAGTGCTGTGCGATGGCGACCGTATTTGCCATAAATGTATTGAATGACTTCCTCGCGCCGCTCGTGCTCAAAGTCGACGTCGATATCGGGTGGTTCATTGCGCTCTTTCGAAATAAAGCGCTCGAACAGCATGCTCATGCGCATTGGGTCGACCTCGGTAATGCCGAGGCAAAAACACACGGCGGAGTTGGCTGCCGAGCCACGACCCTGACACAGAATGCCGTTTTCCCGGGCAAACCGCACGATGTCCTGAACGGTTAAAAAGTAGTGTTCATAGCTGAGCTCGCGAATCAGTGTGAGTTCGCGTTCTATCTGCTCGATGACTTCATCGCTCGGGCCGTCTGGCCAGCGCTGTCTGATACCGGCGTAGGTTAGCTTGCGCAGATAATCAGAGGAGTTGATGCCGTGTGGTACCAGTTCGTGCGGATACTCATAGCGCAGTTCGTCGAGGCTGAAATCACACAATGAGGCAATTCGAATGGTTTCCTGCAAGGCGGAGTACGGGTAGATAAGTGATAGTGACTGGCGATTGCGCAGATGCCGCTCGCCATTCGGGTAGAGTTTGCGTCCGGCGTTTTGCAGCGTGCAGTTCTCGCGGATGCAGGTGACGATATCCTGTAGCGCACGGCGCTGACGACTGTGCATATGTACATCGCCACAGGCAACCACCGGCAGGCCCTGGCGCTTTGCCAGAGACAGAATATGTTGTGTATGTGCTCTGTCGGTTCTGTCGTGTAACAGGGTTAATGCCAGCCAGCCGTGCTGAAATGTCTGGCTAAACCACTGCAACATGTCATTGCCGGTGTCCTCGGCAACCAGCCGGGGCGGCGCCAGTATCGCAATGCAGTGGGCTGTGGCAAGTTGTTCAAAGCGGCCGTCAGGGACTAGATATTCGCCTTTTTCGGCATTGCGACGGGCGTCAGTAATCAGGCTGCACAGGCTGGTATAGCCATCGTGGTTGCGCGCAAGCAACACCAGCTTGAAGCCGTGATCCAGCGCCAGCTCAGTACCGATGATCAGTTTAAGGCCAGATTTTTTTGCCTGCGTGTGCGCCCGGACCACCCCTGCCATAGAGCATTCGTCTGTGATGGCGAGTGCCTGATACCCAAGCGAGCTCGCCGCTTCGACCAGCTCTTCAGGTCGGGAGGCGCCCCGCAGAAAGGTAAAGTTGGACAGGCAATGCAGCTCTGCGTATTCAGCTTGTTCTTGCATGATACTGTATAAGTATACAATACATAATTAATATACACCAAGTATTGTTACTCGGGCATCGAACAGCGTGTATCGAAGAATTTTCCGCGGGTTTTTGTTGTTGCGCACCTGGTCTGTCAGTATCACCGGTGTCTGCAGTCGTCCTAACCGACCAAAATACAACCAAAACGCAGCATCCGCTACGGGCCAGCTATAACTCTGCGAGCCTTGCCGTGCTCATAATGCAGCGGGCCATCCGGAAAACTGCCATTGCCAGTCTGTGCTATTCGACCTGTATCGGGCCGCAGTAACCGGTGGCTCGCACCGCTCATCCTGGCAAGCGGAAGTCCGGGTATCTGACGGTATCTGGTAAAATACAGGCCGCCGGTAGCGTGTGTGTGGCCCTCCGTCACGGGCGCTGCATTGATGGAGAATCGAAGATCGGGGCTTGATTGCCGCCAGCTGTTACGTGGTGAAGAGGCTAAAGTTGGCGTGCTGTCCTGTGTTTAACTGACGTTTTTATAAAAGTTGCAAAGATCGGCGAGTTAGTCAGAGTGCGAAAGATGTACAATTGATGACTGGTCAGTCGCTCGTGCGCACGAGCGGAATCAACTGTCACCCGTAATGCACTATCCTCTTATCATTCTGCAAGAAGGCAGTACCAAGCCAGCATGACTGCTCAAACTACACCAACCACTGAATCTGAAAAACAGCCGATCCCTGAAGAGGCCCCGAAGGCTGAGGGCCAAACGTTGCAGCGCGAGGTAGTTATTGCCGGCCAGTGGGCCGCTCTGGCTCAGGTGGCAGGAGCCTGTGACTTGCCTCGAGACGATCTGCTTGACGCCGCCAGCAAGGGTGCTGTGTGGTTGCAGAAGTCAGTCGGCAAGCGCTATCGCAAGCCTGTTCGTATCCGCAACTTCGATCAGGTAGCTGAAAACGACAAAGTGCTGGTGAACTACGCGCCGGAGGTACTGGCGACGGTGCCGGCGGTACCGACATTGGTGGCTGACGAAAAAAATTACAGCGTCTGGGACAAGCCTGGCGGGCTATTAAGCCAGGGCAGCAAGTGGAGTGACCATTGCACAATCACAAGTCAGGTTGAAAAAATCCACAATAAAAAAGCGTTACTGGTGCACCGCCTCGATCGTGCGGCGCGCGGCTTAATTGTGGTTGCTCACACAAAAAATGCGGTCGTGGCACTGGCCGATCTTTTTGCCAAGCGTAAGGTAGGGAAAACCTATCGGGCGGTAGTGAAGGGTGTGTACCAGGAGAAGCTGCCGGTCGTTATTGACTCGCCTGTCGATGGTAAGCAGGCGCATACAGAAATACTACAGGCACAGCCCATTGCTGAAACACATCGCACGGAACTTACCATTCGAATCAAGACAGGCCGCAAGCACCAGATACGATCACATCTGGCACTACACGGTTACCCTGTTGTGGGCGATCGCCTGTTTGACCCGGGTGAGTCGCACAATGAAGATCTGCAACTGGTCGCATCGGAGCTTCAGTTCCAATGTCCCTTCACCAGCAAACATTGCCACTATGTGACCGCTATCGCAGACGGGCTGATGATCGACAGTTAGCGATCAGGATGATATCCGTTGCGTACTGCTTTAAGTGCGAGCCAAACCCGTGCCGGACGCTACCGGTCTTAACTAATTTATATGGCAGGAGCTAACGCTTGAGTCAATATCCAAATCTGTTTGCACCACTTGATCTGGGCTTTACCCAACTTAAAAACAGAGTGTTAATGGGGTCAATGCACACTGGCCTCGAAGATGGTAATCATCACGATGAACTCGCCGCCTACTTTGCAGAGCGCGCACGTGGTGGTGTGGCTCTGATGGTTACCGGAGGGTACGCTCCTAATATTGCCGGGTGGGTAAAGCCATTTGCCGGCACACTTGCCACTCGCAGGGCTGCACGTAAACACCGACAGATAACAGATGCGGTGCACGAAGAAGGCGGAAAAATAGCGCTGCAGATTTTGCATGCCGGTCGCTATTCGTACCATCCGTTGCTGGTGGCGCCATCGAAAATCAAATCACCCATCACACCGTTTTCACCCAGAGCGTTATCGGCGCGCGGCGTTGAAAAACAGATTGATGCATTCGTCCGCTGTGCCGTTCTTGCACGAGAAGCCGGATACGACGGGGTTGAGGTAATGGGCTCGGAGGGATACCTGATCAATGAGTTTCTGGTGGAGCATACCAATCAACGCACTGATAAATGGGGCGGAAGTTACGAAAACCGTATGCGCTTTGCGCTGGAAATTGTGCGTCGGGTGCGTGAGGCCGTCGGCACTGATTTTATAATCATCTATCGTTTGTCAGTTATAGATTTGGTGCCCAACGGCAGCAGTTGGGATGAAGTTATCGTTCTGGCCAAAGAGATAGAACGCGCTGGTGCGACGATCATCAATAGTGGCATTGGCTGGCACGAAGCAAGGATCCCTACTATTGCGACGTCAGTGCCAAGGGCAGCGTTTACCTGGGTAACTGCAAAGCTTCGCGCTGAAGTAAATATTCCTGTCGTCGCTACTAACCGGATCAATACACCGGAAGTGGCAGAACAGGTGTTGGCTGATGGTCATGCGGATATCGTGTCTATGGCAAGGCCGCTACTGGCTGACGAGAACTTCGTGGTCAAAGCACAGCAGGGGCGGGCCGATGAGATCAATACCTGTATCGCCTGCAATCAGGCTTGTCTCGACCATACGTTTAAAGGTGAGCTCAGTACCTGTCTGGTGAATCCGCGGGCTTGTCATGAAACAACATTAAACTACCATCCTGCGACAGCAAAAAAACACGTCGCCGTTGTTGGTGCGGGCCCGGCCGGGCTAACAGCTGCTATCCAGCTTGCATCGCGTGGTCATAAGGTGTCGCTATACGAATCTGCGGCCGAGGTGGGTGGTCAGTTGAATATGGCCAAGGTCATACCCGGTAAAGAAGAGTTTCATGAGATGCTCAGGTACTTCAGGCGACAACTTGACCTGACGGGGGTCACGCTGCATCTCAATACGTTCGCAGAACCCGCAACGTTGTCAGGCTTTGATGAAATCATTGTTGCTACCGGTGTCACGCCGCGCAACCCTAAAATTCCCGGTCAAAATAGTCCTGTGGTGTTGAACTATATCGATGTACTCAGAGATCGTAAGCCCGTAGGTCAGAGCGTCGCTATCATAGGCGCCGGTGGTATCGGCTTCGATGTCGCAGAATTTCTAGCGTCCGACGGTGAGTCCACTACCGAAGATTTGTCAGCATGGCTGGCTGAGTGGGGGGTCGAGGATCCGGCAGTCGCTCGTGGCGGAGTTGTGCAGGCGTCACCCGCGCGCTCGGAGCGGCAGATCTATCTACTGCAGCGGTCTGATGGAAAGCCCGGCGCGGGGCTTGGTAAAACTACAGGCTGGATACACCGCGCCAACCTGAAGAAGGCCGGCGTGCTGATGGTGGCCGGCGTCACTTACGAAGAGATCACCGATGACGGTTTACGGGTCAAATACAAAGCTGATGAGACCGAAGAGTTATTAGCGGTAGACACAATTGTATTGTGCGCAGGGCAGGAGCCCCGCAAAGAGCTTGTTGATCAGTTGACGGATGCGGGGATCGCCAATGTGCATGTTATAGGCGGTGCACATGAAGCATCCGAGCTCGACGCCAAAAGGGCGATTAATCAGGCGGCCCGCCTCGCGGCGACACTCTAGCTATTGAATGGTGCTTTAGCCGAATCTCCAGTTTGACTCTCTGGTGCGAGGTTCATCGCTTGTGATTAATAATTGTCACTAGACAAGGGGCGTTGATTCCGACCGCGCCTGTTCTCTTTACTCATATTGGAAAGCTCTAGAGTGCGCTGCCTTATATGTGTCGCAGATCTGTACCAGTCTGATTACATTAATTGACGGAATGGTAATGTGGGTGTTGTGGTGGCGGCTAATTGGTTCACGGCGCTTTGAAACAAAGGCATATCGAAGGCGTATGGGAAAATGCTGCCCTGTGATGGCAGTTTTGGCCCGTAACACACTCAATATTGCGCTCCCCAAACCAGCGACTCTCACAGTAACTCGTGTGTTATAGTCGGCGACGATACCAGTGTGTGCCCGATGGAAGGCGCTGAGCTATTACCCAGGCGCAGTCTGTTTGCGCCGAGCAAATTAACCTGCTTGATCCCTATGCCATTAGCCAAGATTTGCTTAGGTATTAGTTTGATTGTCAGATGTGTCTAACTGTTACGCAGTACAACACTGCGCGACCCGCAAATTTTAAGGAGCCGAAGCTGATGCGATCGGTTGACGTCAGTCGGTATATAAAAACCGCAAGCAAAATAGATGGTTGGTTTTCCGGTGATGCGGCTCGTCTGTTTGGCTGGATCGATGAGATCCAAAAGGCCAACGGCGTTGTTGGTAACCTGTTCGAAATAGGTTGCCATCATGGCAAGAGTGCGCAGCTGCTGGGGGCTATGGCCCGGCCAGAGTCTGAGTCGCTCTCCGTGTGCGATCTATTCGGCCTGCAAACTGACAATGTCTCAAGATCCGGTCATGGCGATCGGGATGTTTTCGAAAATAACATGCAGGTGGTCAGAGATCTGGGTGTGAAGTATCAGATCTTTCAGAAGAACTCCCTGGAACTTAACCCGTCTGAAATTGGTGATGGCTACCGTTTTTTTCATGTTGATGGCGGTCATAACCCCGATGAGGCACTGGCCGATCTAAAGCTGGCTGCCAGCTGCCTGTGTGAAAAAGGGGTAATAGCGCTCGACGATCCGTTCAGAATTGAGTGGCCCGGCGTGACAGAAGCATTGATTCGTTTCCTCGATGAGTACACGGATTTCGAGGCTCTGATTGTTGGTTGCAATAAGGTTCTGCTGACCAGGCGTGCCGCCAGCGCCATCTATCTGAGTGAGTTTGGCAAGCATGAATCAATGGATGCGGTTGGCTTTGGCTATCCGTGGAAAATAAAGTCTATGCCTTTTCATCACTCAAGCCTGCGAATACTCTACGTCCCTGACTATCGACAGAAAAAGTCCATCGGTAATCTGGTGCGTAAAATATACTACGCCACGCCACTGTCGAAGCGTGCACGAAGCGGCAACTACGCGGTGATGCAGCCCGAACCGACTGGCAAAAGCAGTATCGCCTGATACGCAGGCGGCTGCCGGGTGTCAGTGCCAGAACACTGTTCGTACGTAGATGATCTGCTGCGAACAGAGGACCGTGCGTTTTCAAATTCAATGAGGGTGGCGCGCCTGGTCATTGAAGTAGTGTTTGATGGAAGCCACGTAAATACTCTTTCCTAAACTGGATCTCACGCCTGTGAATGACGTCCCCACACCAGTTGATGCAGAGCAACGACGCTCTGCCAGGCCAATTGTCTGTTATCGCACTGATCAGTTACCGGCGTATCAGCCTGACAGATATGTGAAGGCTCGGGAATCGATGGTCAGGGTTGCTGAAGTGCTGGTAGAGCCTCGTGATGCGCAAACGTTTACTGTCAAAGCGGGCCAGTTCTTCCGAATCGTGAGCGTTGAAGGTTCGCAGGTTGGTGATCTGAATTTGTGGAATGCCAATGATCTGTCCGAACGTTTTTTCAGTGGCAAGACACGGCAGTTACATGCAAGCCATGTATCCACTGGCGACAGGCTGTGGAGTAACCTGCCGGGTCTTCGACCAATGGCAACCATCACTCACGATACCCTCGCATGGTATGGCTGGGACAGTGACGGGGCCGGGGTACACGATGTTATTGGCACCCGCTGCGATCCCTACACAAACTATCAGTTGCAGGCGGTGCACTACCATCACTGCTGCCACTCCAACCTGACTCGGGCGTTGGCGGCTCACCTGTCTGTGCCGCTGACAGAGGCAGAGCCACATGTACACGATGTGCTCAATGTCTTTATGTGCACCGGATTCACACTTGATACCCATCAGTACTTTATGAAAGCCAGCCCGGTACGACCAGGTGACTATATCGAGTTTTTTGCGGAAATAGATTTGCTGGGAGGGTTGTCTGCCTGCCCGGGGGGCAATTGCGGCAGCAGTCACTCAGACGACAGCACACCATGTTTTCCGTTACTGGTAGAGGTTTATCAACCGCCCGACGGATCTATGGGTGACTGGCAGGCACCACCAATCAATGGTTACGACAGAACTCATGGGGTTTAACTACTCACAGCGCCAAACTTTCTTAAGAAATAGCGCAGGCTAACTGGTAAGCGAATCCAGTCTGTGATCTCTATATTCACTGAAGCTGTCGGCCGGTAGTTTTAACCAGTCACTGAGCAAACGGTTGTAGACTGAGCGATAGTCCATCGTATAGCGCAGGTCACCATCGGACAGGTTGGCAAGATCAGGCTCTGTACCATAAAACCCGCCGTTGACGCTGCCTCCTAGAATCAGGTGTGCTGCTGCTGTGCCATGGTCCGTACCTCGACTGCCATTTTCGGTAACACGGCGTCCGAATTCAGAATAGGTCATTACGATCGTATTCTTCCACTGATCGGTTTTAACTAACTCTGTGCGTAAATCGTGCAGGCTGATCGCGATATTTTTCAGCAACCGCTGATGACGACCGAGTTGGCCCTCGTGCGTATCAAAGCCACCGAGACTGACTTTGAATACCGGCGCATCGACTCCGGCATTGATCAGATTAACCGTGTGCGTTAACTGCTGAGATAGCCGGGAATTACCACCGATGCGTGCGCTGTGGCGGCTATTGGATACTTTGGCAGCAATGCTGTCGAGTGATGTTTTCAGGGTGCGCGCACGTTCTACCAGCAGTTGCATTACCGGGTTTTGTGTTAGCGGCTTTTGTGCTGCAGCGTCGGGCAACGTTCCTGATTGTCTGTTAGCGAACTGACGGGCTGCGGTCATAGACAGCCAGTTGCCCTGGCCGTTAGAAAAAATACCCATGCTGCCGCCCAGCACGATGCCATGAGCATCTATCTCGCTGCTGGCATAGGCGTGCTCTATATCGTGAGTTGGCCATCCGCGTTTACCGTTTGAGTAGCCATCACCGCCGGCTTCCCATAGCGCAATTGATTTAAAGTGTGAGCGGTTGGGTTTCGGGTACCCCATAGCGTGTACTACCGCCAGCTCTGATGCGTCCCAAACCGGCATCAATGCCTTTAGCCTGTGATGAAATCCGTAGTTGTCATTGACTGCAATGACGGCGTTTCCTTTCAGGCCTATGGTGGGGCGCAGTTCGTGATAGTAGTTGTTTGACCATGGCACAACAGTGTTAAGACCATCGTTGGCACCGGCCAGCTCCAATAGAATAATACGTCTGCCTGTTACTGCTGTGCCAGCGGCAATCGTTTTTGTCTGCTCGTGTGCCATCGACGCATTTACAGCAAGGCCGGGCAGTAACGGGAGAAACGCTGCGGATTGCATGAAGTGTCGGCGGTTCATAAGATTACCTCGTCGCTCCTCAGAGCAGGTGTTCATGGCTGTATTTTGAAGCCGGGTTTGGGTGGTAAGACAAGAGTGGTGCCTGCCACTTACTGCAATTGCGCAGACAAATCAGTTAACACCTCTTGCAGTGTCAGCCTGTGTCTATTAGTGACAGGTGCGGTCGGTAGCAGAACGGTTTGCAGTGAAGCCTGTGGTGTACTGGCCAGTAACTGTCTCCAGTCCTGTTCTCGCTGTTGGACACTTCGACCACCTGGCAACGGTGTGCCGTGTATTAATTTATCTTGCATAACGCTGACGTTCTCCGTGGTTCCGGCAAGCTGGAGCAGGGGGATTGGTTCATCCGAGTCCTCAAGGTACTGAGACTCCCGGATTTCAATTGCCATCTTTTCTATATGCGCCGACCAGTCTTTGGCATGTCGAAGGCGTTGTTCTTTTGCAGGTGGTACCCGTTGCAGAGCGAGTTTATACAGTTGGTCAATGTTGAACCACAGCGTGCTGACCAGTGCGCGATCACTCGGTGCGAGCGATTGATACTGGCAAGCGCCGTTGCCAGTTTCATCACTTAGCGGAAAGGTAAGGGACCGACTACTTGTGTCGCGTTTCGCAATGGATGTGCAGGGTGGCCAGTTGTGCGTGCAATCGGGCCAGCAACTAAATCTGTCTAGTTGCAGTGCGTATACGGTGCTGCCAGCTGTTGCGCTGTTACCTTTTTCTTTACTGTTTTTTCCCGTCTGCGCTATCTGTGAAAATCGCGCATTAACCGTATGCCAGTAACGACCGTTGAGCCATACGTTGGTTAGTCCAAAGTTTATATAGCCTGATTTTTTCTTTGCGGAGCGTGCTGCTCGCAGGTAAACCGCACCTGCAGTAAATCGGTTGCTGGCTATTGTATTGGCAGTGTTGTGCTGATGGTCAGCCATTGCCTGCGATGTGTTAGTGTCGACAGGTTTTTCAGTGCTCCGCAACAGCGTCAACGTGCCATTGCAATACAGCCGGCCGGCATCATAGGGCTGGCTCGGCGGGCACGCACTCTCCTGCGTGCCGGTACTTGCAGGGAAGTGCTCGCTGTTATACACCACGTTGTCTACAAACAGATTTCGATCTGTTCCGTTGTTAGCCGCATCATTTAAAAATTCGACAGAAATTCTGTCGAAGTTTTTAATGTCTGCCGCAACGTTAAACTCGACCACTTGCCAGGGAATAGCTTGATCGAGTTTCATTCTGCCCAGTCGTTCGCTGTCATGGCCGCCGGCGACGGCAGTGGGCCCTGTTGTCCACAGTAGTTTATCTGCGAGATGGATAGATACCTGATACTGCACGGGTTCGTCGAAGTCTTCTCCAGCCAGGCGGATACTGATGAGTTTTCCGGTGCGGCTTCCGGATGGCGTTACAGAATCTGCTGTGGGCATCGTTGATTGCTGATCGGCGATCGTAACAATAGACATAACATTAGCTGCCATCGAATTAGCGCTCATCGCTGCAGTATTATTCATTGTATTGGCTGGTGCGGGTTTTGTGCGGGTGGCACTGCTGTCGGTAGTATCCGTACAGTCTGTACCGGAGCAATTCAGAGCCAGCCCTTCAAGCCAGTCCATTCGATTCAATAACCTTGATGGCGTTATCCAGTGTGCACCGCCTGGCCAGCCGGCTACGTTGGGAGGATCAAATAAATTTTGCCCCATGCTGGCCAGCGTCGCTGGTAATGTCTGCCAGTGTGTCGGCACAATGCCACTTGATCGAATGGCGCCAATGACCAGTGCTACCGGTGATCGAACGATCGTTGCACGATGTTTTTGTTGCCAGAACGCATCGCTTAACAGTGTGGCTCTATAGAGGGTTTTCAGGTTGTAGCCAGAGTCGCGGAAATCAGTTGCCAGTTGCTGCAACGGTTCAGCCTCGGCGGGTAAATCGCTTATGTAAGTTTGCCAAAAACGTTTCGCTATAAACGTTGCGGTATGTGGTTGCTGCAATATCAGGTCGATTAAGTCGTCACCATTATAGTTTCCGGTCTGACCAAACAGTGTTTTACCTGCCGTATCGTGATAAGGCTTGCGAAAGCGGAATTGCAGATTGTGGATCGGTTCAATGCCATAGCCTGTCAGTGCTCGGGCTGCGTTCCTGACATCAGATTCTGTGAAATGACCTTCTCCCAGGGTGAACAGCTCCATTAGCTCGCGCGCCAGATTTTCGTTCGGAGACTTCTTGTGGCTTTTTTCGTTGTCGAGGTAGTTCAGTAAAGCAGGGTCACGAATCATCTGTTTAAGCAAGTCAGCGAGGTCACCTGTGCCATATTCGCGAAACAACTGATGTTGCCGCGCTATGGAGATAGCCTGGGCATTAATGCCCGCGTACGCCGTTGCAAAGTGGTTATGCCACATCAGTACCAGTCGTTCAGTTTGCGGCGAGTTGGTTTCGATCATTTGTCGTACCCACCAGACTCTGAGTGATGCAATTTCCCGGTCCCGCGCTTCATTAAAGTTGCGCATTTCCGATTTGGTCATGTTGCCGCGTGCCCAGTGGTGAGGTGCGGGCCGTTGTGTCCAGGATGGCATCGGTAATTGCGGGGCGTGTCGAAAGCCGTTGACTACAAGCTCGACTGATTGCTCTCGTGTTTGACCGACAAACGTATTTAACTCGTCAGCAGTTGCGCCAAACCCTGTTCTGAACAGCAGGTGTTTCGCATCATCGAGCGTTAAAGTTTGCTGGCTGGTGACAGCCGTAGCAGGGGTAGTTAGCGACGTGAGTAGTACAAGTATCGACAGCACATTGAGTGTGCGACGGCATCGTCCTTCAGGAGCCCTGACGCTTTGCATGCTTGCAGTTGCGGATAGTCGACGCGTCGCGTAATTCATCGAAAACATCTGGCCGTTACTCTGTGCTGGTGGATATCGGTTTGATGACTGTGTATTGGTTGTTGGTAGCCGACGGTATGGAAGCCTGTTAGTTATTCCGCCCCGCTGAAACGCGACCAGGCCTGTGCCTGTAAATACCGGACGATCATTCAAAAACAATCGATTAAACCCTACTGTCAGCGCGTGCCGGCGGTGGTTGAAGTCTTACCGCGCAGACTCAGCAGTCTGTCTGGTTTTGCGCTGTTAAAATATTTGCATTGTTACAATACTAGATGCCGCAATAGTTGTCTCAAACGGAAAGTGGTTAAGACGGCAGCCTTGCATCACCAGGGCGCAGTTTGCGAGCGCCTGTCTGGCCCGCAGCTTAACCCGATGAAAGTAAACACCCGTGGTATTAATAAAGGTTTTGTAAAATTAGCCTTTGCAGGGTTGTCATTGTCATGACATTAACATTATGATCTGCGCTGTGGCGAACCGCAGGGGTTTTCCGGGGGGCTCACAGTGCGTTCATTGCTTTCGAGCTTTGAATGGTAAGTAAGAGTTTATCAAATGGCTTCGGTGGCAAGCGGGCCTGTAAAAATAAGGAGCGTTGAGAAAATGCGAGATTCCAGCTTTAGGTATTTGCGAGTGCCAGCAACCTCGCTTGCAGTTGTGCTCGTGCTTTTAGGTTGCGACAGCGCCTCCGACGAGCGCTCTGCCGAGATTGCCCGCCTGGGTGAAGCTCGCTTCCAGACCCCGGTTGTGCTGAGGGAAGTGGCAAAACTCGACCCTGAAGCTCTGATTCTGGAGGTGCTGGTGAATGATCGGGTCACCGAACTCACCCGTGGCGAAGACGATATTTGGAGCGGCGTGGTAGAAGTTCCGGCCAATCGATCATCGTCTGTGGCTGTGCGCTGGGGGCAGAATTACGGGGACGCAGGCTATATAACCCTCGCGGAGCAACGAAAGTCTGTGTTTAGCGGCGAGGAGGGCAACAGCGTCGACTTTAACGGTGGCTACGATACCGAGTCATTTAATGCCGACGACGACGCCTTCTCAAACCTGGCAGAAGTGCAGGAAGGACGATCTCCGGTGGCTTTCCTCGACGCCACTATCAACACCGACGGTGCATTTCCGACTGGCGGACTGACATACCCGTTATCAGGGGAGTGCGGTGCCCGGATACCAATCAGTGTGCCCATTGAGTCTGGTGCCAGTGATGGGCCGGATGATTTCTCCGCCTGGTGGTGTGCCACCCTTGTATCAGAGCAAATAGACAGTGAGGGCAACGTGTTTCCGGTGGACAGCATTCGCTTTGTGGTCAACGTGACTGACGATATCCTGTTTGACGACGATCCGGGCCGCGAATATCACGATGACAGCATTGAGTTGTATATCGACGGCAACAATAGCAAACGTTCGTTTTATGATGGCGTGAATGACTACCAGTTGCGGTTTACGCCAACCGGCGCGGGGCTTATACAGTCAGGGGTCAGTTTGCCTGTGCCGAGTGATCTGACTGCCTTTTTCACCTACTTCAATGGCGGTTACCAGTTGATTGCCTACGTACCACTTGCCAGTACAGGTATTGTCAATGCGCAGGCCTTTGGTTTAAACGTGCAGGTCAATGATGACGACGACGGCGGCGATCGCGACGCCAAGTACAGCTGGATAGGTATTGAAGATCGAGATATCTCGTGGCGGAATCCTTCAGCGTTTGGCACAGCGCAAGTACCGTAAGAACATACCCTTCAGGCGGACCTACTTTTCATTTCATCTTTTTATGGGCAACCACATCGCTGTTGTCGAAAAGTTGGCAGATATGGGGTGTCGCGGTGGTGGGAGCTATTCCGCGAACCGCGAATCAGCAGTCTTGGGCTGGGAGCAGTGCGCTCTCGCGTTGCTGCGCTCATCTGACAGGCTGAATTTTAGCGGCCACCTTTTCTGTGTATCCTGGCTGCAACCTGTTAGACTATCGGCGTCGGCCAGCAGCTGACACAGCTCTTGAAAAACGGCCAACCGCCGTTATATTAAGAGAGCAGGGAGGTCACATCCTTCCTGCGCAACACCTTTTTTGGGGGCGACCTGGCTTCGACGTGGGTGGCAAAACCTAAGGAGCATGCCGAGGAGCAAATTACCTCGTAAATCCAGTTGCAAAACCTTTAGTTGCCAATGACGACAACTTCGCAATGGCTGCATAACTAGACCTTAACCTCTAGTTGTACAGTTCTACCCCGACTCCGTTTTGCCTGTGACTCGGACCGGGGGCACTAGCCGCAGGATCGTGAGGGAGGGGCGCCTTGACCCAAACCACTAAATAAATAAAGGATCGCCAAGTCAGTCCCCGTTCACCGGGACGATGCGGTTAAATCAAAGGTGAAACTAAGCATGTAGGGCCGAGGGCGGAGTGCTTGCGGACGGGGGTTCGATTCCCCCCGCCTCCACCAAAAATAGTAACCAATCAAACCACCGCCAGGTGGTTTTTTTGTTTGGCGCATCGATAACTTGAATCCACAGCGGCAGGCAGCATTGTAACGGCAGAGCGCTCGGAAGCGACCTACAACGATATCTTAACCTCTCCCTGTTATGGTCTTGATACTGGCTTACCTGATTATCGGGGAATGAATATTCGCACTTGAGCAGGTAGCCTTATAGCTTTAGATTCTCCCTGAATTCGAGCGTATTTCCCGCCAGCTCTGATTCGCTCCTCGCACCCCTCATTTGGCACTGCCAGCCCATGCGCTGACATTACATTCATGTTAGTAGCAGGCGGGTTTCTTGCTACTTCCACCCTTTCGGACACCAGACATTCGGGGTTGGTCTGCGACCCTGTTTAACGGGCGAAGATCCCGTTTGTCTGACTGTG
>CALGNZ010000030.1 GCA_937957915.1 uncultured Granulosicoccaceae bacterium
GTGGCAATTGGAATATTGGTCACGATTCATGAGTTCGGCCACTACTGGGTTGCCCGCAAGATGGGCGTCAAAGTGCTGCGATTTTCCATTGGCTTTGGCAAGCCATTGTGGAAAAAGGTAGCCGGTGACGACGCCACTGAATATGTCCTCGCGGCTATTCCACTGGGTGGCTACGTAAAGATGCTCGATGAACGAGAGGGCGATGTTGACCCCGCCGAAGTAGATCGAGCCTTTAACCGAAAAAGCGTCTGGGCCAGAATAGCCATTGTATTAGCAGGGCCGATCGCCAATTTAATTCTTGCTGTGTTTTTGTACTGGATTGTATTTATTGTCGGTATTACAGGCGTTGCTCCGATTGTCGGCGTGCCGGAGGCCAAGAGCCCGGCAGAGGTAGCCGGCTTTGAGTCGGGGGACAAAATCGTTGCGGTTGCTGGCAGAAACACGCCAACCTGGGACACCGTGTACGTGGCTCTGCTTGATGCGATCGTCGATAATACCGAGTTGCTCGACTTCAGTGTTGAAACGGAAGACGGGCAGAGTGCCAGCCGTTCGCTGGGTATTGACAGCGCTGAGCTGCTTTCCAGCCAAGGCGACATCGTGGGCAAACTTGGCTTGCAACGTTGGTGGCCTGAAGTTGATCCGGTCATTGGCGGGGTGGTTCCGGACGGTGCAGCGGAGGCTGCCGGTTTAAAGGTGGGTGACCGAATTTTAACCAGTGATGGTGTCGAGGTTGAAAGTTGGGGCGACTGGGTTCGAATCATCCGAGCAAGCCCGGAAAAAACACTGGTGCTGCAGGTGCAACGATCTACCGGCACCGAAGCAATCAATCTGACACCGGCGAGGCTGGAGCGCGAAAGCGGGGTAATCGGGTTTATCGGTGCACGAGAGACGCAGTCACAGGCGGTCATCGATGAAAAGCTGCGAACGGTTGAGCGATACGGCCCGTTGCAGTCGATCAGTAAAGCGTTTCAACGTACCTGGGATATGATGACTGTCAGCGTTGGTATGATCGGCAAGCTCTTTACCGGCGAGGCCTCTCTAAAGAACACGGTGAGTGGCCCGATTTCAATCGCGCAGTTTGCCGGGCAGTCTGTAAGTGTGGGCATAGATCACTACATCAACTTTATTGCGCTGGTGTCAATTAGCCTGGGGATCTTTAATTTGTTTCCAGTGCCAATGCTCGATGGTGGTCACCTCGTGTACTACGCTGTTGAGGTAGTCACTGGCAAACCGGTGTCTGAAAAAATTCAAATTGTGGGGCAGCAAGTTGGTCTTGCTTTGCTCGGAACTTTGATGGTGTTTGTCTTCTATCAGGATATTCTGCGACTGGTTACCTGAGCTGGGAGTACCGCAGTGCAGCAGCTTCCGATGAAGGGCGCTGTGTGAAGCTGCTGCTTAGCAGGGTGTGCTGTATGAAATAGCCTCGAAGCCTCGTTGATACTGGCACTTTCACTCTGCCTCGATCTCGCCTTGCAGATTCCCGAGCCAGAAAAATCCCAAAGGTAAAGGTGCGGTCGGGTAGGTTTAGATTCGGTAATCCCTTGGTTTATACTGCCTTGCTATTCTGCGAGCGTCAGACAACTCGCTAAATCCATTAATGCCTTCAGGTTTTTTCCCAAGATTTCTTGGCCGGCTCGCCGTCGCGTCAATCATACTCGCGCTCGCGAGTGTTATGGTTGCCAGCGCGGCTGAACGTGCGTTCATCGTCTCCGCAGTTAACGTGCGCGGAATCGATCGCATTGATAAAGGCACGGTGCTCAGTTACATCCCTGTACGAGCGGGTGAACGGTTCGAGCCGAGCCGCGATACGGGGCGGGTTATCCGTACACTGTACGAGACAGGCCTGTTCCACGACATTAGCCTTGCACGGAATGGTGACAAGCTGATTGTCACTGTTGCCGAGCGTCCGTCTATTGTTGAAGTTGATATCACTGGCAACGAAGTTTTGCCTGACGACAAAATGGAAGAAACGTTGAGATCTGTCGGGCTGGCACCCGGGCGTATCTTCAGGCGTTCAGTTCTCGACAACCTTGAAACCGAAGTGCGGCAGGTCTATTTCAGTCGAGGGCAATATGGAACACGTGTAACTTCTTCTGTTGAGGAGCTTGCCGACAACAGGGTTAACGTAAAAATCAACGTCAAAGAGGGGGCGGTCGCAAAAATCAGTCATGTAAGTATTATTGGAAATAATGCGTTCGATGACGAAACCTTACTCGACTTGCTGAATTCCGGGGTGGGGAGTATCAACCCTTTCAGCAGCAGAGATGAATACTCCAGAGCAAAGCTTGCAGCCGATACCGAGCAATTGCGCGCCTGGTATCTTGATCGTGGTTATCTACGCTTCGATATCGTTTCAACGCAGGTGACTATCTCACCCGACAAACAAGATATTAATATTGCCATCAATATTGACGAGGGTGCGCAGTACCGTGTTGGCAAGATCACTTTCTCGGGTAACAGACTGGATTTGGCCGATGAAGAACTGTCATCTTTAATCGCTTTCGAGGAAGGTGACATCTATTCTCGTAAGCTCCTGACTCGCAGTAATTCAGCAATTATGGAGCGACTCGGTGACGAGGGTTATGCTTTTGCCGCAGTCAATGTATTGCCCGGTGTAAACGAGAGTGACAGTACCGTTGATCTTGATCTCAACGTGGTGCCTGGCAAGCGCGTCTATGTTCGTCGCATTACCTTCAGCGGTCAGGAGCAAACTCACGATGAAGTGCTGCGACGCGAAATGCGCCAAATGGAGGGGAGCCGATTTTCACCACAGGCATTGAGCCGATCGCAAACACGGCTGCAGCGATTGCCTTATATCGAACGGGTCTCAATCACAACGCCGCGTGTACCAGGCTCCGATGATCTGGTAGATATAGCTGTTGATGTGGCAGAAGGGCCGTCAGGGTCATTTGGTGCAGGGGCGGGTTATGGCACTGATGGTTTTGTTTTTAACATTAACCTTACCCAGGAAAATCTGTTTGGCACCGGTGAGCGATTGGCAATAGCTTTTGACAACAGTACGAGTCAGGATAATTTTTCTATTTCCTATACGGATCCGTATTACACCAACGATGGCATAAGTAGAAATATCAGAGGGTTCATCAGAAACACGGATACCAGTGAGCTAACTTCTACGGCTGACTACATCATTGATAGTTATGGTGCAAAGGTGCGCTACGGGGTGCCTATTAGTGAGTTTTCAAGTTTTAGCTTCGGTTTTGGCTATGAGCATGTCGAAGCGATTGAGACAGATACAACGTCACCAGAAGTTGGTGAGTTCATTCGCGACAATGGCAGTGAGTATGATCTGTTTGATGTGTCGTTAGGCTTTACGCATGACACCAGAAACCGCACTGTGTTTGCCACCAGTGGTGCCAGGAATTCACTAAACCTTGAGTTAACTACACCTAACAGTGATCTTAGTTATTTAAAGCTGGGCTATAATTTTGAATATTTCTATGCGTTGACAGACCGATACACGCTGTCATTTAGCACTCGCATTAACTATGGCGAAGGTGAGGATGGTCTTGACGAGCTGCCCTTCTTTAGAAGATTTTTTGCGGGTGGTATTCAATCAGTCAGAGGCTACAACACAAACAGTCTTGGGCCGCGAGAAACGATTGTAGACGACGACGGCAATACTCAGGTGGGCGACGCGATTGGTGGTGACTTTCGCACGCTTGGCACTTTTGAGCTGATTTTTCCTCCGCCATTTGTCGAGACCGCCGGTGCTACCAGGTTGAGTGTTTTTACGGATTTTGGAAATGTTTTCAGGGATGTGTCAGAATTTGATGCGGACGAATTACGTGGTTCCTATGGTCTGGCCTTTGTTTGGCTGGCACCCGTCGGGCCGCTAACTTTCAGTTACGCCAAAACGTTCAACACCAGCACGTCCGATAGCGTAAATAATTTCCAGTTCACTATCGGGTCAATTTTCTAGTGTGTAGAGGGCATGGATACAGCCATCCTGCCCACGAGGCTCTGAATTTGGCTCGAACGGCCAGGCGAAGTCACTGCAACGACAACCCTCTGACTGTGGAGACCTAATAGTTTTGCTAGCTCGATTATCAATTTCTGTCGTATTGCTTTTTTGGGCCAGTATTGGTTCAGGCAACGACATCAAGGTCGGGTTCGTCGATATTCCCTTTCTGATCGATGAGGCGCCGCAGTCGAAGCAGGCTAGTGTCAGACTGGAGCAGGAATTTGCGCCCAGACAGCAAAGTATCAAATCACAAAAGCAAATGCTTTCCGAGTTGCGTGAGGCGCTGGAGGATGATGGCCTCGATTTGATAGAGCGCGCTAATGTCGAGCGAGAGTTACGCAAAACCGAAAGGCGTGTAAAGCGTGACGAACAGGAATTTCGCGAAGAACTAAACATTCAGAAGAATCTCGAATTCAAGAAAGTCAGGGTGTACGTGCTGGATGCAATCGCTACTTTTGCCAAGCGCTATGAGTACGATCTGATCATCAGCGATGGTGTTCTTTTTGCCAATAAGAAAATTGATGTTACTGATGAAGTGTTATCCGAATTAACTCAGGCACTGCAGCAATCGGATAGCAGTGCCCGGAATGGCCAGTCTCGCGGCACCAATGATTAACGAGACTATCGAAGTGTATGGAGTGGAAGTGGCATACTCGCCAGTGACAACAAACGAATTGGCGATGCCAGCGACTTGTTTGTTGCTGAATGCTCGCGTTGAATAACAGGCAATATTGCGTTGGCACAGTCGTTAAAAGCCTTTACCACCGGAGACATCGCCAGAGCACTGGGTCTTGAGCTGCAGGGCGATGAGAACACTCGAATTTTTCGGATATCCAGTCTTCATAATGCGGTGTCGGGGAGTATCAGTTTTCTTGTTGATAAGAAGAAGCTTGAGTTACTGACTGCCTGTAAAGCATCGGCGTTAATAGTACCTGCAGGTCTGGTTGGCACGCGAGCATTCCCTGCCGGTATAAGCTTGCTTCCGAGTGATAATCCCTACCTGAGTTATGCAAAACTCACACAATTTATAGCGCGCAGTGGAAGTGAGTCCGGGGTAGTTCACCCCTCTGCTGTTATTGATCCCGATGCCAGTATTGCTGATTCTGCGTCAATCGGGCCTGGTGTGGTGATTTCCGCAGATGCAGTAATTGCTGAGAGAGTGTCCGTTAACGCAGGTGCTTTTGTCGGTGTCGGGGCGAGTCTTGGCGAGGGAACAACACTGCATGCCAACGCGACAATTCACCATGACTGTATAATCGGAGAGGATTGCGAGATTCACTCCGGAGCCGTTATCGGTGCAGACGGTTTTGGATTTGCGCCCGCTGAGGGCGGTTGGGAGAAGATCTGCCAGCTGGGGCGTGTTGTCATTGGAAACAAAGTAAGCGTGGGTGCATGTACGTCTATCGATCGGGGGGCGCTTGACGATACCACCATCGAAGACGGCGTCATTCTAGATAATCAGATCCAGGTGGCGCACAATGTTGTTATTGGAAAAAATACTGCAATAGCTGGCTGTACAGGGATTGCAGGGAGCACCTCAATAGGCAAAAACTGTCGAATTGGCGGGGCGGTGTCCATCGTTGGACATATAACAATTTGCGATGACGTTTTGATTACTGCTAATTCTTTTGTCACTCGTTCAATTAAAGAGCGTGGTAGCTATTCTTCTGGGGTTCCACTGCAGGATTCCACCACATGGCGGAAAAATGCAGCACGTTTACGCAAGCTAGATGCACTATCTCGCGATTTCGAAAAACTTAAAAGCACAATTCCCTAGGAATGCAATGGAAGAATTGGACATAACCGAAATTGTAAAATATTTACCGCACCGGTATCCGTTTCTGTTGATCGATCGGGTAACCAGTGTGGAGTCCGGGGTTGGCTTATCAGCAATTAAAAATGTCACCGCCAACGAACCTATTTTTACGGGTCACTTTCCGCAGTTTCCAGTGTTTCCAGGCGTACTTATTCTCGAGGCTATGGCGCAATGTTGCGCGGTGTTTGCATTCCGGGAGTTGGGTGGATATCCATCAAAGGAAACGTTATATCTGCTGGTTGGAATCGATAAAGCACGATTCAAAAAACAAGTCGTGCCCGGTGACCAGATGGCATTGTCTGTACAGCTGGAGCGAACACGCCGAGGTATATGGCGGTTTGCCGCCACGGCGACGGTTGATGACAAGCTTTGTTGTAGTGCGGAGATATTAATAGCAAAAAACGAGATTGAGCTGTGATTCATCCGACGGCTGTCATTGATCCCTCGGCAAGGGTCGACGAGAGTTGCGACATCGGTCCCTATGCCGTTATCGGCGCTGATGTAACTATAGGTCAGCGCACGCGAATTGGTCCGCATGCCGTTGTTAACGGACCGACAACTATAGGAGACGATAACCATATCTTCCAGTTTACATCGATTGGTGAAGATCCCCAGGATCTTAAATTTGACGGGCTCGACAGTCGGTTGGAAATTGGCAATAAGAATCGTATAAGAGAATTCGTTACGATCAATCGTGGTACCAGCGGGGGAGGCGGTGTTACCAGAATCGGTGATGATAATCTGGTGATGGCGTATGTCCATATCGCGCATGACTGTATGGTTGGCAGCAACACGGTATTTGCCAACTCCGCCTCTTTGGCGGGTCATGTAACGGTAGGCGATTATGCAATACTGGGCGGGTTTTCCCTGGTGCATCAGTTTAGCCGCATTGGTGCTCACAGCTTTGCCGGTATGGGGTCGGTTATCAATAAAGATGTGCCGCCTTACCTGCTGGTGAGTGGTCACTATGCAGAAGCCAAGGGGATTAACAAGCAGGGGTTGAAACGAAGGGGGTTTGACGACAAGGAAATTGCTGCCTTGCAAAAAACGTTTGTGAAAGTTCTGCGCAGGCGAGGTGTCAAGGATGAGTCTGCGTACGCTGAGGTTGACAAACTGGCGATGGAGTTTCCCCATGTCAGGGAACTATTGCAGTTTGTTCGTGCTGAAGGTCGTGGAATGGTGTAGCACGTTGTGTTACGCGCTAGTAAAGAATCAGAGCACATCTATCTGTTGTGTTGCGTGTTCTCCACGCTCAGTACTGTGCAGGTGCAACGCAAACTCCTACCCTGTACATCTCAGAAGCACGACAAAACACACGCTAGATAGTCACCACACCTCACCGTATGAGAGGAAAAAGAATTTTCGCTTTGTTGCTATCGAATGGTTACCCGGGGCTTTCCTGTGCCGCTAGCTGGCAGCGGCGCCTGCGTTTTCTCGTTGGCGATTTTTTTCACTGCGTAGAAACTTTATGATTAGTTTGGCCAGTTTATCCGCGGCACCACCTGTGCCCAACGCCTGGTAGACTCTCTCGAGTTCCACTTTTTGTGTTTGATACTCATTCTGGTCGGCTAACAGTCGCTGAGCCTCCTGGTAGAGGTTGTCACCGGTGGCCTGTTCTTGCAGAAGTTCCGGCACTATTTTGCGCCCGGCGATGATGTTTGTCAGGCTGATAAGGTCTATTGTGAGCCATCGTTTCACCACTGCGTAGCTCAACGGATTCATTTTATAGACGACTATCATGGGCAAGCCCATAATTGCCAACTCAAGTGTTGCGGTGCCTGATGCGACTAAAGCCAGTTCGCAACTGGCAATTTGTTGATAGTCGTTTGATTGCAGTAGTTTGATGTTGAGTTCACGGCTTTCGCACTCGGGTAGTAGCAACTCACGATCAACGGTATCTGCAACAGGAATCACGAATGTGCTGTCTGGATGAGTGGCGGCAAGTTTTTCAGCAGCGTCCAGCATAACAGGCAGCAGATAGTTGATCTCCGTTTTCCTGCTGCCTGGGAGGAGTGCAATGGTTCGCTTGCGCTGTTTGCCGTCGTGGACTCTTGCGCTCAGCAAATCCCGATTATCCAGTAATGGGTTTCCAACGTAGGTATTTGCTATCTGTGCTTCGTTGAACACGTTTACTTCAAAAGGCAGTATCACCGCAATATGGTCGGTAATTTTTTTTAGTTCCTGCAGGCGCGACGGGCGCGATGCCCAGACTTTGGGAGCGATGTAGTATATGACTGGAATACCTAGTGACTTCGCTGCCGTCGCCAGCTTCATATTAAAGTGCGGGTAGTCTACGACCAGCAACAAATCTGGCTTTTGCTCTTTCAGCGCTTTGCGCAGCAGGGTCAGGTGTCCGAGCAATTTCGGGTACTTGTGGAGCACCTCGACCAGGCCCATTACAGAGTGCTGCTCGATATCAACCAGTAGTTCCATACCTGCATCGGCCAGGCGCTTACCGCCCATGCCAAAGGCTTCGACTGGTTCGGAAACGCTTGTCTCGAGCGCTGCCAGAGCCCGCGCAGCGTGCATGTCGCCAGAGGCTTCTCCGGCGCTGATCATTATTTTCATAGGGGTGAAAACATTCCCACTGGTTCTCCGAGAGACTAACACATGCACGCAGGGTTTGTGTTTGAAACCTGCCGTATGTGCTGTGGCTTTGAGAAGCAGTCGGTTATCAGTGAACACCCTGAGGGAGGTTTGATCCTTGTGCGAATTGACTCCTGCGTCGTGCCATCATCAGTAGCAGCAGGAGAAAGAAACCCGCCTGGTTGTGTGCATCCACACTACCACCACCGCTATTGCCACCGCTTTGCGCTGACAAGAGTTTTTGCGGCGAGCTGGCCGTGCTGGATTGACTGTCACTTTGAGCTGCGGCGAATACCGGTGGTGAAGTGTCGCCACTTGCGGCGACTATATTGAATGAAACAGAATCGATATTATCGCTGCTATCGAAATCATCGGTCAGGCTTGATAACGAAACGTTCAGTGTTGCCTGCCCAATTGCATCAGGTGCCTGCAGCTCCAGTGACACAGCGGAATCTGCACCCCCGGTGAGTGCGATCGATTGGCAGTTAACATCTGCACCAACTTCGCTCTGCATACACAGCCACTGTCCGGAAGAGTAAGACAGTAAACTGGTATTTGACGGTACCGGCAAACTGACTTCCAGCGTGTTCGCACCAACGTCAGACTGATTGGTGACATAGAAAGAGAGTGGCAATGTGCCGCCAGCTTCAATATTGTCTTCAACTGTTTGTACGACGAGAGCAAGATTGGTTTGATAGAGCATGGATACAGCAGCCTTGTCTCCGGCGCTGGCAGCATCTCGCTGGCCGATCGTTGAAGACGTGTTGGTTATGGGGCGTAGCGTGGGGGCTCCATTGGCTGAAAAGAAGCGTTCTCCATAGTGCATAATCGAATCGTAGTCGTATTCACCGAGTGGTAAGCCGTCTGACAGAATTTCGAAATTGTGCTCTTTACCGGCGGTGATGTTCGACCAGGCGACGCTAACAAAGTTATCGCGGTCGGGGCGGGTATGCTCATGCAGCAGGCCAAGTGCGTGGCCAATTTCGTGAATCATGCTGCCGGTGCTGCAGTTGTCGCCGCTATAGATAGCTTGCGGACCTGAGTTCTGGAAGCCTACCCAGCTTGCACACTGATTTTCGTTGACAAAGTGAATGTAGTTTGGGAACGAATTAGCATTTGCATTGGTGCGCTCGATCAGACTGACGGCTTGAACGTTACTCCAGTGTTCAATCGCGTCTCTGATTCTTCCTTTAGCGGCACTCGACAGTTTCGTATCAATGACATAGGGCACGATGCCGTTTGGCCAGATAGCACCGTATTTGGTGTTACTGAGCCCTTTGGTCTGTTTGCGAGACGCAAATATGTCGTCTGCATGACCGACTATCATATCTCCCTGTGCAACAGCGATGTTTCCCATGCGCTCTACTGTGACGAGTTGCGGGGTTCCGTTGCGAAAGGTGATGGTTGTGTCTGTAGCCTCCTGAGCATAGCAGTTGGTGTAGGTGGTAAGACCTACCAGTAGTAGTAACAAGTGCGAGCGAACGCGCCGTGTTAAACACGGTTCTTTTTCTTTCATTAACTCAACCCCAGTTGAATAGCGCCGACCCATGTGGCTCGGTTTCAATTGGTTGGCCTTTCGTTGGGCTAACCTGCGACTTTTATTGTATTTTTTGGTCGCGGCGGATAACGTATGGCGGCACGTTATTTACTTGGCTTTTTCACCCTCATTAAATGGCGGCAAATCAGCTGTGGCAGGGTATCGGCAGCCTGATGTGGTGGCTTGAAGAAAAGATTGTGTGGGGACCAGATACTGCGACGAAGGTCGCATTTGTGGCGAGGATCAAGCGTCTTAAAGGTACGGATCACGCGTGGCCAGTGGTTTAATTTAAAGGGCGTGGGTATTTGAACCGACTGACCAAAGTGCGCATGCTCTGGTGTAATTTAATCAATGCGACTGGTTACAATAACCGCATTGTGCGCACCTGCAGTTGCGCAGGGAGTCGGGCGCCAACTTGCTTTGAGTGCTGTGTCATGGTGCAGGGCGTCGGTTTCGTTTGTTGCAGCGTTGTTGCAGTGCGGGCGCTTGCTGATGTCAGTAAAGGCTTAGTCCACGAGGAAAATCTCCGGATCTACCCAGGTTCGGTTTAATCCGACTGACCAATGCAAGTGTGGCCCGGTGACGCGGCCGGTCGCTCCGACCTCACCAATTTTTTCGCCACGTTTGACAAAAGTACCTGGCTCTACATCTATCTGGCTCAGGTGGGCATAGAACGTTTGCAGTCCGGCGCCGTGGCCGAGGAAAATGCATTTGCCGCTAAAAAAATAGTCACCGGTTTCTATCACATAGCCGTCTGCCGGTGCGAGAATCGGTGTGCCGCTGGGGGCGGCGATATCCATCCCTCCGTGCGGCCGGCGGGGCTGTTTGTTAAAAAAACGTCGCGATCCGAATGAGCTGCTGCGAATGCCTTCGGTTGGCACGGTAAAGCGGGTAGCCAGAATCTCAGGGTGACGATATCGCTTGGCATTGGCAATTGACGTGCGGTCCTTTTTTATCCGCTTCATGTCCTCTTCATTGGGGTTCACTTTGCGTTTATTTGTGATCGTTATATGCTGTTCATCATAGGCTTTATCGGAAATCTCGAATTGACGCTGCGCAGGTTTGCCATCGATGTTCAGTTGTAAGGAATGGCTGCCGGGTTTTGTCGACAGCGGTATGCCAACCATTGCTTTCCAGCCGGCGTTGGTTTTTAACACGGCAACGGGCACTTCATTGAAAGATGCCTCCGGCGCAGATTTCGACTCCCCAAGATCGAGTATCACGACCCCGCCGGGAGTTGCCTGGGTTTTCGGTATTATCCTGTGACGATCGTCGCTGGCAGTAACCAGTCCATTCGCAGCCATTATTGCAATGAGCAACAGGCACCGGCTGAGCTTGTGCACCGGTGCGCAAACCATCGAATTAGCCAACGAGTCCGAGTTGTCGAAGCACAAAGTATTTGCCATCGTGTTATCTCTGTGTGATTCATTAATGTAACAATGCGTAAGGCATGGCATACAAATGAAATTCAATGATTTGCAAAGTGGTAATGATTGGAAAAAAATTTCCAATAAACAGCTAACTGCGTGGTGAATGCGAGTTATCATCGCGGCCAGCGCCCTCCGCCGCAAGGTAATGTGCCAGACCACTTCGAAACCAAGCTACTTCGAACAAGCCGCTTCGAAAAGGCGGCGAAGCAAACAGGGCGCCTGGAATTGAAGCGATGTACACGAGACATGACATAACATGCGATTGAGTAAAATCAAGCTGGCAGGCTTCAAGTCATTTGTCGACCCAACCACGTTGCTGCTGCCCGGAAATTTAACGGGTATAGTAGGGCCAAACGGTTGCGGTAAATCAAACACCATCGATGCCGTTCGATGGGTGATGGGAGAATCGTCCGCTAAGCACTTGCGAGGCGAGTCAATGGATGACGTCATTTTCTCTGGATCTTCCTCACGTAAACCTGTGGGGCAGGCATCTGTCGAACTGGTGTTCGACAACAGCTCCGGAAAGCTGGGTGGCCAATACGCCGGTTACAATGAAATAGCTGTCAAGCGTCAGGTGACGCGTGATGGCCAATCCCAGTATTTTCTTAACAGCACCAAATGCCGTCGTCGCGATATCACTGATATATTTTTGGGCACAGGCCTTGGCCCGCGCAGTTACGCGATCATCGAGCAAGGCATGATTTCACGCCTGATTGAAGCTAAACCTGACGACATGCGAGTGTATCTGGAAGAGGCTGCTGGCATATCCAAGTACAAGGAACGGCGGCGTGAAACTGAAAATCGTATCAGACACACGCGTGATAACCTTGATCGCCTCAACGACCTCCGCGAGGAAGTCGACAAGCAACTCGGGCATTTGCAGCGACAGTCAAAAACTGCGGAGCGCTATAAAACTCTTAAGATTGATGAGAAACGGGTTCGCTCGGAATTGCTGGGGCTTCGCTGGCTTGACTATCAAAGTGCGCTCGACTCGTTTGAAGATCGTTTGAAAGAACGCCAGCAAGGCGTCGATGTTGCAGAAGAGAAATACGAAGCGGCGGAGACCGCTATTGATGAAATGCGTGAAAAGCGAACCGAGTTTGATCGCAGCCTGAATGACATTCAGGGGAAGTTTTATTCGCTTGGGGCCGACATAACCCGCACCGAACAATCGATTGGCCAGGCTCGCAATGAACGGCGCAAACGCGAGGAAGAGCTTGAGCGGCTGGCGCGGGAGTTAACCGAAGCCGAAGAGAACATTGAACTCGACCAGCAACGTATTGCGGAAATGGACAAGGCGCTAGCTGAAGCGGGTCCGACCCGAGACAAAGTAGAGCGCGAGCTGGCAGAGGCGATTGCCGCCCAGGAAAAAACAGAGGAGGAATTTACACAGTTTCTCGGACGCTGGGAGAAAGTTACAGCCGAGCATAGCGAGCATCGCAAGAATGTTCAGATTGAAACGGCGAAAGCGAACCAGTTGCAGAAAAGCCTGCAAGATTTAACTCAAAGGCAGGAACGATCGCAGCGCGAGCAGGCTGGTCTGGCAACCGACAAGCTAAGTGGCTCTCTCACCGTATTGACAGCGTCGCTGCAACAGAAAAATTCCGAAGAAACCGAGCTGAAAAGCCGGCTCGATGCGGCAATCCGTCAGTTGGCCGAAACGCGTGAACTGAGCGTCAAAACAGACCGTGACCTCAACGAAAAACGCACTGAGTTGCAAAACAATTCGGGTAGATTGGCGTCTCTGAATGCGCTGCAACAGGCGGCACTCGGTGGGAGTGAAAAAAGCCGCCAGGAGTGGCTTGTGACAAACGGGCTGGAAGACGCCCCACCGCTGGCAAAGTTGCTTGATATTGACAGCGGGTGGGAAAACGCTATCGAAGTTGTGCTGGGCGATTTCCTGAAAGCGGTTTGTGTCGACGACTTCGATTCGTTGAGCAGAAATCTGATTGATACCCCCGACAGCGGAGTAAAAATACTACATGACAATGTCGATAATGAGCAGCCAGATGGACAATGGCTGGCGACGCTGGTCAGCAGTAGTGCCGGCATAGGAGAGTTGTTGCATGGAGTTACGGTCTGCGACACGCTGGAGGCGGCTTTTGAAGCCAGGGATAGTCTGCAGCCAGGGGAATCTGTCGTCACCAAAGATGGCGTCTGGATGGGCCGGCACTGGATTTGTGCTCGCCCCACCAATGCTGAAGGCGGCGTCGTTGCCAGGCAGGAAGAACTCGACAAGCTCGAAGCGCGTGCAGAAACACTCCAGGCCCGAATAGAAGAACTTGCCGAAAACCAGAGTCGCTATAAGAAAGCGACGTCGGAAGCCGAAGCCGAAAGAGACAAGTATCAGACACTGGTAAATGCCAGGCATCGTGAAATCAGCTCGGTGGCAGCGAAGATCGAGTCGACACGGGTGCAAATGGATCAGGCCGGGAAGCGACAATCAGCCCTGGCTTCCGAGCTGGATGATTTGTCCGCCAAAATTGCCCGCACACAGCGTGAGGAAAAAGAGGCGGTTGATTCCGGCACCGAAGCGGGCAAGTTGCTCCAGCAGTTAACCGCTGAGGTAGAACAGCTTGAGCGCGAAAAAGTGCGAGTTACCGAAAACCGTGATCTTGCGCAAAAAGAGCAGCAGCGTGTGCGTGAGTCTGGGCAGGCGACCATCGTCAAGCTCGAGTCAATGAAAACCGGCAGACAATCTATCGTCGAGAATCTACAGCGCGTCCAGCACCAAAGCAGCGGTTTAAAGGCTCGCCAGACGGAGCTTTTATCTGAAGAGCAGCCGGATTCGACTGAAATTGAAAAGCTCCAGGAGGAGCTTGAAATATACGTTGAAAATCGCGAGCAGATCGAAAGAGACTTGCGTGAGTCCCGGCAAAAGCTCGAGGCGCATGATGAAAGTATCAGGCAGCGTGAGCAAGAGCGTCACAGGCTGCAGCAAGAGGTGACCAGTGCACGAGAGCTGGTTCAAAAAGTAAATATGGAGTCGCAGGAATCTCGGGTGCGGCTTAAAACCATAGATGAGCAATTGATTGAGGCTGGTGAAAATAGAGAGGAGCTGATTCCCAGAATTCCCGAGCACGCGACCATTGACGAATGGGCGTTAGAACTTGAGGAGCTGGAGCGTAAAATCCAGAGACTGGGCCCAATCAATCTGGCAGCGATCGAGGAGTTTCAGGAGCAGCAGCAAAGAAAGGAGTATCTGGATAGCCAATATGAGGATATCACCGAGGCGTTGGAGACCCTTGAAACCGCTATACAGAAAATCGACAAGGAAACGCGTGTCATGTTTCGTGAGACTTTCGATGTGGTGAATAACAAGCTGCAAGAGCTTTTTCCGCGGTTATTCGGTGGCGGGCAAGCGAAGCTTGAGCTGACTGGTGATGACTTGTTGAATACCGGAGTTGCGGTCATGGCGAGACCGCCGGGCAAGAGAGTTAGCAGTATTCAGCTTTTATCCGGTGGAGAAAAAGCCATGACAGCTGTCGCTCTGGTCTTCGCGTTCTTCCATCTCAGGCCTTCGCCGTTTTGCATGCTCGACGAGGTCGATGCGCCACTGGACGATGCAAATGTCGGCCGATTTGCCAAACTGGTGTCCGAAATGTCTGCCCAGGTCCAGTTTATCTTTATTACCCACAATAAAGTGACGATGGAGCTCAGCACCCAATTGATGGGGGTAACCATGCAGGAACCCGGGGTATCAAGGCTGGTATCAGTGGACGTTGATGAAGCGGTAGAGCTAGCCGTCGCGTAATCTGTAGTGTCTTGAGTGAAATTAAAAATCACTGCACAATTAAGAAGCGTGCGTGTATCTGCCAATTTGACAAATACCATATCAGATTGATTTTCGTACCAATTTTTACATATGTTTTTTGCATATCCGTTTGCCAAACAGGTTTAAACACAGATGGAATTACTTCGCTGGGTCCTAATTCTCTCCGGCACGGCGTTACTCGCGCTCACATTCATTATTGGTCGGCGAAAAGTCGAGAGTGGTGACTTCCGTCGAGGTAACC
Source organism: uncultured Granulosicoccaceae bacterium (assembly GCA_937957915.1). Taxonomy (GTDB): domain Bacteria; phylum Pseudomonadota; class Gammaproteobacteria; order Granulosicoccales; family Granulosicoccaceae. The sequence continues at coordinate 15,368 of CALGNZ010000030.1, forward strand.
GCGACGCTGATGATGCTTTTGACCCGTCCACAGAAGATCTAAGTGTGCCAATTGCTGGTCGGCCATCACGCGCTGCTGCGGTATCTCGCGTGGAGGATAGCAGCGACGACAACTTTCTGACCGACGAAGAGCTGGACGACGTGTTACCGCCGATAGACGAGTATGCAAGTGAGATTACCGGCACTCAGGTTGAATTAGGTATTAGCGATGGCTTTAAAGAGCAAAGCCAGGCGAGTGGGGCGGACAGCTCAGTTGGACGACGCAGTAAAGTGGATACGGTTAAGAGTTTTGCCAGTGCTGTAAAACAAGCCAGTCAGCGCAATATTGGTGCGGCGATCTCTCGCGCTGGCGACAGGGATACCGACAACAGTTTTGTCGATCAGTTTGAACCGTATTCTGAAGCCTATGTGCCAGAGGAAAAAATAGTTACCGTAAATGTGATGGCACCTAAAGGTCAGGTGTTTTTTGGTGATGATCTCAAGCGTGTTTTCGATGCCCATCATTATGAATTCGGAAAGATGTCGATTTATCATTGTCGGCATGACGACAGCAAAGTATTTTCGGTTGCCAATGTTGTACAGCCTGGTAGCTTCGATGAAGCGACAATGGATACTTTTGAAACACCGGGTATAACTTTGTTTATGCGTTTGCCCGTAGCACTCGATGCGGATGTCGCCTTCGACTTTCTGATGCGCGAAGCGACAGAATTAGCGGAAGAACTCCGTGGCGTATTAAAGGATGAAGACAGGAGTACATTGAGTAAGCAGACCATCCAGCATATGCGCGAAGACATACAGCAATATGTTTTTCGTCAAAAGAGTGCGATGCGGGCTTAGCCTGCGGTATGGTGACCCGCGGTATGGTAATAGGGTGTAAGGTGCTCCGTGTCAGTGCTCCGGTCCAGTGTTCCAGCTCAGTGCTCAGTGTCAGTGTTTATCAGAGCAGTCAATCTGACGCCAGCAGCACTTATTTTGATTTATAGATTGTTTGATTGGGTGAATCCGCGTATCTGATAGCCTGCATCAAATGGCGTCGTTCCTGTTTGATTGGTTTGCCGTGCAAGGTCACTGATCGAAACGCAGCGGCAAGCACCGGTGTCTTGAAGTCTAAGTGTGGCCGGTTCCTGGTTACACAGTTAAATGGTCACATCCGATGTTGTTATCGTCGTTCTGCGCAGCACTTGTGCCACAGATGGGCGTATGGATTCAATGAACGATTAGTCGCCAGGGCGCGCCAATGTCTGCTGCAGATAAAAAAACAAGAGCCCTGGAACTACAGGAAAAGCTGACGCGATACAACCGTCAATACCACATTGACGATAACCCGGAAATACCAGACGCCGAGTACGATCAGTTCTTTCGAGAGTTGCAGCATCTGGAAGCCGAATTTCCTGAGCTGCAAACTGCTGACAGCCCCACTTTAAAAGTCGGTGCGGCACCACTGGATCGATTTGAAAAAGTTGATCATCGCATGCCCATGTTGTCTCTTGGCAATGCTTTTGGGGAAGACGAGTTGAAAGATTTCGACAAGCGTCTTAAGGATCGGTTAAAAACAAGTGCTGCTATTGAGTATGTTGCCGAGCCCAAACTTGATGGCCTGGCAGTTAGCCTGGTCTACATTGATGGGTTGTTCACGCAGGGAGCCACTCGCGGTGATGGCAGTACGGGTGAGGACATCACTCCTAATCTACGTACCTTGAGAAATTTGCCACTGCAACTCAGCGGTGCACCACGCGGAAGAATAGAAGTTCGAGGCGAGGTGTTCCTGGATAAAAAGTCGTTTGCCAGACTCAATCGCGAGCAGGAAAAAAACAACGCTAAAGTGTTTGTAAATCCGCGCAATGCAGCTGCCGGAAGCCTGCGTTTACTGGATTCGACGATTACCGCATCGCGCCCGCTTCGCATATATATCTATTCAATCGGTTTGGTCGAGGTTGATGCTGAGTTGCCATCCTCACACTGGGATACCTTGAAGTGGTTGTCTGATATGGGATTGCCAATAAATGATGCCAGTGCCAGGTGCGGTGATGTCGAGACAAGTCAGGCTTATTACGAGAAAATTCTTCGGCAGCGTGATGCGCTTGACTATGAAATAGATGGTGTAGTGTTCAAGGTAAATCGCCTCGATTTACAAGCAGAGCTGGGCTTTGTGTCGCGTGCGCCGCGCTGGGCGATTGCTTACAAGTTTCCGGCGCAAGAGATGACAACCAGGTTGTTGGCAGTCGATTTTCAGGTTGGGCGTACCGGCGCTCTGACACCGGTTGCCAGGCTTGAACCCGTGTTCGTCGGGGGGGCTATGGTGAGTAATGCCACGCTGCACAATATGGATGAAATCGAACGTAAGGGTATTATGATTGGAGATAACGTCATCGTCAGAAGAGCTGGTGATGTCATTCCCGAAGTTGTGTCAGCTATTGAATCTGCCCGCCCCGCAGATGCCAGGCTCATTGCAATGCCCGAGCAATGTCCGGTGTGTGGCTCTGCCGTAGAAAGACTGAGTGGCGTGGCAGTCGCCAAATGCACTGGTGGTTTTAACTGTGCAGCTCAGCGTCGCGAGGCGCTCAAACATTTTGTTTCTCGCAAGGCGATGAATATTGATGGTCTGGGCGAAAAGATCATCGATCAACTTCTTGAGCGAAAGCTCGTTACCTGGCCCAGTGACCTGTACTCACTGACTCGAGAACAATTGCTGGATCTTGATCTGGTGAAAGATAAAAAAGCGGACAACGTATTACAGGCACTTGAGGACAGCAAGCAAACCAGCCTGGGGCGTTTTCTGTTTGCGCTAGGCATCCCCGAAGTGGGTGAGACAACCGCAGAACAGTTGGCCACACATTTCGGTTCTATTGATAATCTACACGAGGCAACGCTTGATTATTTCATTCCCAAAGGTATCAGTGGAATTGGGAATGTGACTGCTCAGGCGATCATTGAGGCAGTGGGCGGATCCACGGTAGACAAGGCCCGTGAACTTACTACGGACTATACGGCGGAGCAAATCAGTGAATGGCTGGTGCAGAATGTGTCGGGACTAAAGGCGGTAGCTGCCAGGAAACTGGTGGCGAGGTATCCCACTCTGGAATCACTCAGGCAGGTCGATGCTAATGCGATTCGATCACAACCATCGCCAACAGTTGAGGGGGTGGGTGAGATCATGGCGGCTCATATTGTGAATTTTTTTTCGTCGCACGACAATTTGCAGGAGATAGATCGTTTGATCAAGGCGGGCATCTCGTGGCCTGACATCGCTTCTGTCGAAGAGCCAGAGGACGGAACGAAACCTCTCGACGGTAACACCTATGTCATTACTGGTAAGTTCTCCGGGCTCTCTCGAGATGAGATCAGCGCTGCATTACAAAGTAGAGGCGCGCGGGTTACCGGATCGGTGTCAAAGAACACAACCGCACTGGTTTGTGGCGAAGCTGCCGGATCAAAATTAACAAAGGCGAATGCCTTGGGTCTGACGATTATCGACGAGGCGGAACTCGAAAAAATGTTGTCTGAAAACTGAAGGCTGATACCTCTCGCGGGCGACTGAGCTACTGTGCTCTTGTGTGGATGTCCTGAAAGAGTTCACGGATAGCGCAGCACGGTATTGCTAAGTGTCTGGTGAAGCAGCGTGGGCGGTGAATATGGTATATTTGCGCGTCAAACATTCAGGGCGTTGGTATGTCGAACATTGCTGTAGCTGGCGCTGCCGGGCGCATGGGCAGACAGTTGCTGTCCGCTGTATTTGAGCGTGAAGACGTAGCACTCGGGGGTGCGACTGAGCATCCGTCAAGCGATGCTGTTGGCAGCGATGCAGGGTTGCTGGTTGGTTCGTCTAAAACAGGAATTACTCTGTCCTCTGATATAGCCGATATCCGTGGTGAATACGACACCATAGTCGACTTCACCAGTCCGGAGAACACTTGCCTCTTGCTCCGGCATGCAGCTCGTACCGGTAAGAGTATGGTCATTGGTACCACCGGGTTGAGTGCTGACAACCTCGAGCTAATGCGGGATTCGGCAAAGCATTCCGCTATTGTTTACGCCTCCAATTACAGTGTTGGTGTGACATTGAGTCTGGAGCTCCTGGCTATGGCGGCAAGCGCACTTGGTGAGGACTACGACGTCGAAATTGTAGAAGCTCATCATCACCACAAGGTTGATGCGCCAAGTGGTACAGCGTTGAGTATGGGAGAAGCTGTGGCGAAGGCGTCGAATCGTGATCTTGAATCATGCGGGGTTTATTCGAGGGTTGGAATTACCGGTGCACGCGAGAAGCAAAGTATCGGGTTTTCAACTATCCGCGGTGGAGACATTATTGGTGAGCATACCGTGATGTTTTGCGGGCAGGGTGAGAGACTCGAGATAACCCACAAAGCCACAGATCGAATGACATTTGCACGAGGTGCAATCCGGGCTGCTGTATGGGTAAACAGCCAGCCACCGGGCCTGTATGATATGTCCGATGTGCTCAGAGTGAAGTCGGTACAGAGCCAGGACTTGTCCGGTAATCGGGCCTAGCAAAGATCACTCAGGTGCGTGAAATGTCACCAACCATCTTTGGACGTTTAGTTGGCCTAAGTACATTTACCTGGGGAATGATCGCGTGGTCCCGGCAGTCTTGAGGAGTACTTTTTTTGATAGTCTCTGTTTGTAGCTATCGGGCAGCAAGCGCAATTGTCAGTACCATCAGTTACTCACGTGTCTGTACACGGGTGTCTGAATGTCATAGAACCCTGCGACATCCTGTTGCAGCATGACAGTTGGTTAGAATTTATTTTTTGGTTTTTAGCTTTTCACAGTGAGCCGGCGAAGTGAGTCGGTTTCAGTTAATCTGGACAACAAACACGATGAAAATAGCAGCGGTATTTCCAGGTCAGGGATCGCAGTCTCCCGGCATGCTTGCGGATCTCGCAGCCCGTTATTCGGTGGTCGGGCAGACCTTCGACGAAGCCTCCGCCGTCCTCGGGTATGACCTGTGGGACATAGCGCAAAATGGCACTGACGAACAGCAGCGTGAGACAGCTATCACCCAGCCTCTGGTCTTTGCGGGTGATCTGGCCGTGTGGCGTGTCTGGCTCGAGTTGGGTTATCCGCAGCCTGTTGTGATGGCTGGACACAGTCTTGGTGAGTACGCTGCGCTGACGGCGGCAGAATCTATTCCAATCGAACGAGCGATCGAGTTGGTACAAACACGCGCACAACTGATGTCTGCTGCAGTGCCAACGGGCATTGGAGGTATGGCTGCGGTCATCGGCATGGACGATGACAAGTTGGTTGAGCTTTGCAAGGCGAACTCCAGCGCAGAAGGTGTGGTTGAGGCAGTTAACTTCAATTCACCAGGCCAGGTTGTTATCTCCGGGCATTTGACCGCACTGGAAAAGCTCTGTGAACTTGCCCGGAACGAGGGCGCCCGCAAGGCGATGATGTTGCCAGTGTCTGTTCCCAATCACAGTAGCCTGATGCAAGCGGCTGAGGATGAACTGGCGGTTAAGATAGATGCTTCAGAAATTCAGCAGCCTGTTATTCCGGTCATTCAAAATGCGTCTGCCAGTGTGCCACCCGACCTGACGGCGCTAGTTGACTCACTGAAAAAGCATGTGGTGAGTCCAGTGCGATGGACCAGCACCGTGCAGCGTATGTCCGAATTTGACGTTGAGGCAATTGTAGAAATAGGTCCGGGTAAAGTGTTGACAGGACTTACACGGCGAATCGATAAATCCCTGACCGCGTACGCCACCGAAAATTTGGTTTTGCTAGAGAAAGCCGGAGCTGCATTAATCAAATCTGGAGAAGCTCATGTTGAGTAATGAAATTGCCCTGGTAACCGGAGCCAGTCGGGGCATTGGCGCCGCAATAGCTGATGAATTGCTGGCGCAGGGGGCAACGGTTATTGGCACAGCTACCTCAGTGGCTGGAGCCGAGGCAATCGGTGAACGCTTTGCCAGTGCCGGTGGTGGCGACAGAGGGCACGGCGCTGTTTTGAATGTTGCCGACAAAGAACAGATCGCCACTTTGATAGCGGACGTGGCAGGCCAGCATGGCGCAATTTCAGTGTTGGTAAATAACGCTGGAATTACTCGCGACAACTTGTTGATGCGAATGAAAGATGATGAGTGGGAGGATATTATCGCCACCAACCTTTCATCGATTTTCCATACCAGCAAGGCTTGTCTGCGGGGCATGGTCAAAGCCAGACGAGGACGAATTATAAATATTGCCTCAGTGGTCGGTGTAACAGGGAATGCCGGGCAGAGTAATTATGCAGCGGCTAAGGCTGGCATCATCGGCTTTAGTAAATCGCTGGCACGCGAAGTTGGATCGAGAAATATAACCGTTAATACGGTCGCACCTGGGTTTATCGTGTCTGATATGACCAATGAGTTGCCCGACGCCCAGCGCGACATTCTGAAAAAGGAAATAGCGCTTGGCCGGCTTGGAGAGCCGCAAGAGATTGCCCATACCGTTGCGTTCCTTGCGTCAGACAAAGCGGCTTACATTACTGGTCAAACGTTACATGTCAATGGCGGTATGTACATGAGCTGAACCAATGATCAGGTTACGAGTTCTATGGGGTACTGTAATCCTTATAACAGGGTTAGTTCGATGCAGCTAAAAAGCGTACTCGGCGGTAGCAGAAATCCGTCTCTTGATTTACAAGGTATCAGCTCCATAACCTTGGTGTGCTGAGTAAATCAGTGCGCTGATTTAATACAATGAGTGACACTGTTTAACCCATGGCGTCTTGCGGCAAGTATCGAAGATCGGTTGTGTAGCGTTTTTGTTACGCAATGCGAATTGAAGTCAAATGATAGCGTCAGGGTAGTTGGAGCAGAATGGAAAGAGATTGTCCAAAGGCAATGTTTTTTTTGATAGATAGTGGCGCATGAATCCCGGATTTAATACAATGGGTGTAATAACAGCGGCGTTAGCTAGCGGAGCACTCAGCTCCGGGCACCAGCCAGTAACAGATTTAATATAATCCATGCGTGTCGTAGAGTCCTTAGCGAAGGTCGCTAGAGTGAGGCACCAGTGAACGTCCGTGGAGGGCATACAGATATGAGCAGCATCGAAGAGCGCGTAAAGAAAATAGTCGTCGAGCAGTTAGGTGTAAAAGATGACGAAGTCACCAATGCAGCTTCTTTTGTTGACGATTTAGGTGCGGATTCTCTGGACACGGTTGAACTCGTTATGGCACTTGAGGAAGAATTCGAGTGCGAAATTCCTGATGAGGAAGCAGAAAAAATCACTACGGTTCAGCAAGCAGTTGACTATGTGAATGCAAACCTTGGCTAACACTGGTTGAGAAGTATCGGTACTGGAAGCAGCGGCTCGCAGTTAGCGGGTCTCCAGTGTCGAGAGCAGCATCCAGCTGCTGAATAGCGGATACTGTTCAGAAATACGAATGTGCAAATCAGGAAACAGATTTACACGTCAGGCTGTTTGAATGCTCAGTTGGGAGTTAGTGGCACTGCCAGCAATGTTCAGAAAGGTTGTAGAAGTCGTGCGGTAGAAAACGTGCGGAAGGGACTGATAGGGTATGTTGTCGATATTGTTTTGATTGACCGAGTGACCGATTGACCGATTGACCGATTGACCGATTGACCGATTGACCGATTGACCGATTGACCGATTGACCGATTGACCGGCGTAGATTGGCTTTACCAGATTGACCTGTCCGGCAAATTGCCTGATTAGCGGCACAGACGAGGCAGGCCTTTCGACTGTTGGACGACGTTTCAGATAACTTACGGGGTCGATAAGGCGGCTACAAGCTACGCGCTACCGGGCGCACTACGGGTCTGGGGCTGACCGTCGAGCGAGGCTGGAAAGCTTTGCTGAAAGGCGATTGCTATCAAGGCGATTGCTGCGGGCGGACAGTTGCAATTCGTTTCCATACTGGCGTACTGTGCGCCTTACACCACATCATGAGCGTTAACGTACCGTTGACTGTCCGGGAGATAACCCGTTTTGAGTACACGTCGAGTCGTAGTAACAGGGCTGGGAGCTATTACCCCGCTTGGAAATACAGTCTCTGATACCTGGGGCAAGCTGCTCGATGGAGTCTCGGGTGCTGCAACGGTCGAGGCATTCGACGTTAGCAGTTTCACCACGAAGTTTTCCGCCTCTGTGAAAGACTTCCAGATAACCGATTACATGACCGCCAAAGACGCGCGCAAAATGGATGAGTTTATTCATTTTGGGGTGGCAGCGAGCTTTCAGGCGCTTGATGACGCCGGGTTGTCAGCCGACGAGCATGATGCCGAGCGGATCGGCGTGGCAATTGGCTCTGGTATCGGCGGTCTGCCCAATATCGAAGTGCAGCATGGCAATCTGTTGAAATCCGGGCCCCGTAAGATTTCTCCCTTTTTCGTGCCGTCCACAATCATCAATATGATCTCCGGCAATCTTTCCATAATGCGTGGTTTGCAGGGGCCAAATATCTGCATAACAACCGCTTGTACCACCGGCACACACAACATAGGCGAGGCATTTCGCCTGATTAAGTATGGCGATGCTGACGCCATGGTCTGCGGTGGTGCCGAGATGGCTACCTGTCCGTTGGGCCTGGGGGGCTTTGGTGCGGCGCGAGCTCTGTCTACCCGTAACGATGATCCGGCAGCGGCAAGTCGACCGTGGGATGCCGACAGAGATGGCTTTGTACTCGGTGATGGGGCCGGAATACTTGTGTTGGAAGAGTATGAATTTGCCAGGGCTCGTGGTGCCGAAATTTATTGCGAACTTACCGGCTACGGGATGAGCGGCGATGCCTTCCACATGACGCAACCCGCTGAAAATGGCGATGGCGCCAGGCGTTGTATGAATGCAGCATTAAAGGATGCCGGATTAGCTGCAAATCAGATTGGTTATATAAATGCACACGGGACATCAACGTTAGTGGGAGATGTTGCCGAAACCAACGCAATAAAAGCCTCTTTTGGAGAGCATGCGAGTCGGCTGGCGGTGAGCTCGACCAAGTCCATGACAGGCCATCTGCTCGGTGCCGCCGGGGGCATAGAGGCGGTTTTTTCAATCCTCGCGCTCAAGCACCAGGCTATTCCACCAACAATCAACCTGGATAACCCTGATCCAGCATGTGATTTAGACTACGTACCCGGCGAGGCAAGGCAGGCTCAGCTCCAGCACGTGTTGTCTAACTCCTTTGGATTTGGTGGTACCAATGCTACCTTGATTTTCAGCAGCCTCTAGGAGGCAGTCCGAGAATCAGGGTCGTAGCGAGGGCGTAAGATTTTGAGTCAGATATTTCGATCAATAGAGGCGAATAGTCATTCATATTTTACGAAATTGATCGGAATAGCTGGCCAAAAGATCGCGTCCGCAGTAGATCGTTGGTTCTCGGACAGCCTCCTGGCAGCGAAATACCCTAATAATCGATGGCATTTCCTGATTTTGCCAGGTTATCCGTCTTAAGCGATGTTTAAAGTGTTGTCGCTGTGGTTTGCTGTCCGCTTATTATCCTTTGGGCCGCGGGCTGGTGCTGTGCAAGCGCTCGAAGTTGGCGTTCCTTTCACTTTCGGAATGCGTGAATTCTGCAATTTCAAGGCGATTTTAGAACCTGTGCCTGTGTGGCCTGGAACTTTCGCCAATCGTTCTAACCTGACCTCGTACCTCTAGTATTTTGAAAAAATTATTATCGACATTGTTGTTATTGGCAACTTGTGCTGTTGGGCTGTTGGCTTATGATGCCTATATGTTTCTGCGCGCGCCGCTCGCAGCAACTGAGCAAGGCTTTGAACTTGAGGTTAAGCCAGGCGACAACATTCGGCGCATATCCAAAGGCCTGTCTGATCGTGGTTTGCTGGCACGACCGCTGTGGCTCGAGCTGTATACGCGCTACACCGGAGATGCCACGCAGATCAAAACCGGAGAGTATGAACTATCGACCTCGTTGACTCCGATGGCGCTGGTCACCGAGATAAAGAAAGGCACGCAGCGACAGTACTCTTTCACCATGCTGGAAGGGTGGAATATCTGGCAACTGCGTGATGCCTTGTTGAACGATCCGGTGTTGGTACAGACCATTCAAGACGTGAGTGATGAAGATCTGATGGCTTTCATCGGGGCAGAACCAGGCCATCCGGAAGGGCAGTTTTTACCGGACACCTACAACTTTCCGAAAGGCACCACGGATGCCGAATTTTTAAAACGGGCGCATGACGCATTGCTTGTCGAGCTTGCCGAGGTTTGGAAAAATCGTCAGCCAGACCTGCCGATCAGCGAGCCCTACGAGGTACTGGTGCTGGCTTCGATCATAGAGAAGGAAACATCGATTGCAGCCGAGCGAGAAATGGTGGCAGGGGTAATCACCGGTCGCCTTCGCAAGGGTATGAGACTGCAAATGGACCCGACTGTGATTTACGGTGTTGGCAAGAATTTCAATGGCAACATCACGCGTAAGGACTTAAAAACACCTACGCCGTACAATACCTACACAATCGCCGGCCTGCCGCCTACACCCATTGCAATGTCAAGTGCCGCAACGTTGAAAGCAGCCGTGAATCCGGCAAATACCAAGGCGCTGTATTTTGTTGCTGACGGCACCGGAGGGCATGTGTTTAATGAAACCGTAGAGGCGCACAACAAAGCGGTCAGAAAGTATATTCTGAAGAAAAAATGATGGCTGATGAACGTGGTCGTTTCATTACTCTGGAAGGTGCAGAAGGGGTTGGCAAGACGTCTCTACTACCCTTCGTCAGAGAGCTGATTGAGTCCTCAGGCGTCGAACTGATGTGCACGCGAGAGCCTGGCGGTACACCTCTGGGTGAGGATTTACGCGAAGTTCTGTTAAACAGCGATCACGCCATTGTGGGCAAGGCAGAGGCGCTGCTGATGTTTGCCGCCAGAGCGCAGCATGTTGAAACTGTGATTGAACCTGCATTGGCAGAGGGGGTATGGGTGCTTTGTGACCGTTTTACTGACGCTTCTTTTGCCTATCAGGGCGGGGGACGGGAGCTTGGAGTGGCACAGGTTGCGGTACTTGAACAATGGGTGCACGGATATCTACAGCCCGATCTGACGTTGCTGCTTGACGCCAGTCGTGAAGCCAGTTTGGCACGCATGCGTCGGCGCAGAGAGGTTGATCGAATCGAACGTGAAGACGAACTGTTCTTTGGCCGGGTGCGCCAGGCCTATCGACAACGCGCTGTAGACTATCCTGACAGGGTCAAACTGATAGATGCAAACCCTGCTTTTGAGCAGGTTTGTGAAAGTGCCGCGGCGGTATTGACTGACGCTCTTGGCGACTGGGAGGCCCAATCGGTGTTGCGTCAGTGACCTCGAAAGCGCCTCAGACATTGCAGCAAGCACCGTATGCATGGCAACAACCAGCCTGGGATCAGTTGCTGCAGTCGGCCGGAGTTGATCGACTGCATCATGCTAATTTACTGGCGGGGCCAGCCGGTGTTGGTAAGCTGGACTTTGCCCGGCATTTTGCACTGGCGCTGGTTTGCGACCGGTTTCCGGAATCAGCGCCGTGCGGTGATTGCAAGAACTGCCAGATGGCCGCCGGTGGCACTCATCCTGATATCTACATGCTTGACTGGCTGGAAAAGTCGACGGTTATCAGCGTTGATCAGATTCGAAAGCTTATAGATCAGTTGACGCTTACCGCGAGCCGAGGTTCGCATCGTGTCGCAGTCATTAATCGCGGGCATTCAATGACCACCGCTGCTGCCAATAGCTTGCTCAAGACACTGGAAGAACCCGGCGAAGGGTGTGTGATCTTATTGCTGGCAGACCGTGAGCGCGAGTTGCCGATTACGATTCGCAGCCGTTGCCAGCGACTGGCCATGACGCTGCCTGCCCGTCAAACTGCCCTGGACTGGCTGCAGGCTCAAGGCGTCAAAGAAGCAGCGATCGCACTTGATGTCGCTAACGGAGCACCGCTGTTGGCACAGGCCATCAGTGATGCTGAAAATCTGGCAGAGATTGCCGGTTTGCGGACTCAGTGGGATGATTTTGTAATCAGGGAAGGCAGTCCTACCGATCTGGCAATAGCAACGGCAACTTTGCTGGGTACCCGTCAGGCGCTGAGCCTTTTCATGCAGTGGACCACAGAAACCGTTAAAAACCTTGAACTTTCGCCGCCAAATGGTCGTTCTACTGTAGAGAATAACCCTGTGGACAGACGCTATTTGTGCCAAATCACGCTGGCATTGCAATCTGCGTTACGTCTGGACAATGCGAGCCTGAAAACTCAGGCTGTGCTGGAGGGTGTTCTGGCCGATATACGAATAATACGATATAAGAATCGCGCGGAGAATGCATCATGACAACAGATCGCAAAGCCATCGTTTCACTGACGATCACCGACCGTGGTGCTCTGCAGGCCGCCTATATGTCCTTTGTGGATAGCGGTGGTGTATTTGTGCCAACCACTCAAAATTACAGTCTGGGTGATACCGTGTTTTTACTGTTCGGTCTGATGGATGATCCAGAGCGCTGGCCGATTTCGGGTCGAGTAGTCTGGGTCAACGCGGCAGGTGGAAATTCGCTGGCAGGCATCGGGGTACAGTTTACCGGTGAGAAAGCGGACAACGTGCGGCGTGCCATCGAAGATCATCTCGGCGGCTTGCTCAATTCAGAGCGTGCAACCAATACTATGTAACCGGCATGGCAGGTACTCGGCCATGCCTGCCTTCCTTTTCACGTACCAGCGTGGGTAGTTCCAGCGAGAGCATTTCCGCGATCGGCGGGCAGGCCCACGGTTCCGGGGCTAGATGCGAGTATCTGATTGCTGCTTTCACCTGCGTGTTGTCGCTTCCGGACACCTGATACACAGGATAAGCGGCCGACCGCGACAGGTAACTATTCAACGCAGTCGCCTCTGATGGCGGAGGCAGAGTATGACAGTTTGCTGTAATTCTCAGCATCACCTGTCATTTCAACAAGTCAACCATTCCCGCAGACTCCGGACTACCCCGGAATGTTGCTCGCGCGACACCAACCCACGTTCGATGAAACTGTGTGTATGACATAAACACCAGACTATTGCACAACACTCAATCAAGCCATATAAACTAGGATTAACCGTTTGCTACCACCGCGGGTGGTGCGCCCATTGGAGAAAACATGCCACGATCTGAGGTTTTTGAAGAGATCCGTCGTTATCCGATAAGCTCGCTTAACATGGAGTTTCAGGAATATCGACACAGAAAAACTGGTACCCGGCATATTCACCTGGCTGCCGACGACGATCAAAATGCTTTTCTTGTTGCATTTTTAACGGTACCTCAGGACTCGACCGGCGTCGCACATATTCTCGAACATACCGCGCTTTGTGGCAGCAAGCGGTTTCCGGTGCGCGATCCGTTTTTTATGATGCTACGGCGTTCTCTAAACACTTTTATGAACGCGTTCACGGCCAGCGACTGGACTGCTTATCCGTTTGCCAGTCGCAACCGCAAAGACTTTTACAATTTGCTCGATGTGTATCTGGATGCAACCTTTTTCCCGAATCTCAATGAGCTTGACTTCAGACAAGAGGGGCATCGACTGGATTTTACAGAGCCCGGCGATACTCAATCAGCCCTGATGTACAAGGGCGTGGTGTTCAACGAAATGAAAGGCGCCTACAGCTCTCCGAATGCTCGCCTGATGAAACAGTTTTCTCACGCACTGTTTCCATCGATAACCTATCACCATGACAGCGGCGGCGATCCTGCAGATATCCCCGACCTGACCTGGGAGCAACTCAAGGCGTTTCACGCGCTGCATTACCACCCGTCAAATGCCGTCATGTTTACTTATGGTGACTTGCCTGCCAGTGATCTGCAGGCCCGCTTTGAAGAGCGCGCATTGGCTGAGTTTGATGCGATAGATGTCTCTGGTCTGGCAATACCGGATGAGGTTCGCTACGAAAAGCCACAGCAGCGCACTGCAAGCTACCCCCTCGCTGAAGAGACAACTGCAGGGCGCACACACATTGCGCTTGGTTGGCTGCTGGGTAGAAATTCTGATGTTCGCGATGTAATGGAAGCCCGCGTGCTGTCTGATGTTCTGCTCGACAACAGTAGTTCGCCGCTTCGAAATGCACTTGAGACCACAAACCTTGGAACGGCGCCTTCGCCACTGTGCGGCGTTGACGATGATACGCGCGAGATGACTTTCGCCGCCGGTGTTGAAGGGAGTGACCCCGAAAAGGCTGATCAGGTCGAGCAGTTGATTACCGGGGTTCTTGAGGATGTCGCGCAAAACGGTGTACCGGTTGAGTCGGTAATGTCTGTTCTGCACCAGTTGGAACTCGCCCAGCGTGAAGTAACCGGGGATGGTTTTCCATACGGTTTACAACTGGCCTTACGCGCGTTGACGCCTGTGCTGCATGGTGGAGACCCGGTTGCAGCGCTCGATATCGATGAATTACTCACTGAATTAAGAAAAGACGCGCAAGACCCGGATTTTATCCCGGGCTTGGTTCGTAAACTCCTGCTGAACAACAACCACCGGGTTAGATTGGTGATGGAGCCGGATACCGATCTGGCCGACAAGGAAGAGCAAAGTGAGGCGCTGAGGCTAAAAGCACTGGAGAAAGAGCTCTCTGAATCGGACAGAAACAGAATCGCGGAACTGGCTGTGGCATTGGAAGAACGGCAATCCAGCGAGGATGATGTCGAGATCCTGCCTCGAGTCACGCTTGATGATGTGCCTGCAGAAATAAAAATGCCCGTCGGCAAGTCAGACAAGGTAGGGCAAATACCCGCTGTCTGGTACGCCAGCGGCACCAATGGAATGGTTTATCAGCAGCTGGTCGCGCAACTGCCGGCGCTGGATGATGATCTTATCGATGTGTTACCTCTGTACACGCTGTGTCTGGCAGAAGTCGGTAGTGGCGGGCGCGACTATATGCAAACCCAGGCCGAACACGCATCAGTGCTCGGTGGTATTGGAGCCCGAGTCAGCACTCGTAGTGTATTGCGCAGTAACGAAAAACTGCATGCGTCTATGGTTGTGTCTGCCAAGGGCTTGAATCGTAACAGCGACCATCTCACTCGATTGATTTGCGAGACACTGGAAAGCCCTGACTTTTCCGAAACAACGCGCATCCGGGATCTGATATCGCAGGTACGAACGCGGCGAGAGAGCTCCATCACCGGACGAGGACACAGTTTCGCCATGAGTGCCGCGTCCTGTCGGCACAGTGTGAGTGCAGCGCTGGGCCATCGATGGGGCGGGCTGCATGGGTTGATCGCGATCAAAGATTTGGACGATGAAATCCAGAAAGACGCGTCAGCGCTGGCTGAGCTTGCTGAAAAATTTAAACGAATTCATGCACTGGTTCAGTCGACACCGAGTGAATGGCTAATTGTGTCTGAACAAGACCAGCAACAGCAGATAAGAGAGTCGATCGAGAGCAGAGCTGCAGCACGTGCAGGGGAGTTGAGTAGTGGTTTTGGCTATCACTTTGATTTCGATAACGTGCGTCAGGCATGGTCGACGAATGCGCAGGTTAACTTTTGTGCAAAATCGTATGCGGCTGTGCCGGCAGGACATCATGATGCAGCGATACTGACAGTTCTGGGTGAGTACCTGAGTAACGGTTTTCTGCATAGCGCTATCCGTGAAAAAGGTGGCGCATACGGGGGTGGGGCCGGTTTTGACGGCGAAAGTGCTGCTTTCCGGTTTTATTCCTATCGCGATCCTCGTCTACAGGAAACGATGGATGATTTCGATGAGTCGATACGATGGCTGATGAAAGGGTCTCATGAGGAGCGCTTATTGGAAGAAGCGATTTTGGGTGTAATATCGCGTATCGATAAGCCTGGATCGCCAGCTGGTGAGGCAATCGGTAACTACTACTCGGAGCGCTACGGCCGAGGTGGCGATTATGTGCAGGAGTTGCGTCAGCGAATTCTAAAGCTCACTTTCGCGGATCTGACCGGAGTAACTGAAAAGTACCTGCTCGACAAACCGTCCAGTGCTGCCGTCGTCGGCGCAGCAGAGCGAATGGCGCAGCTCAGTGATTACGAGCAATACTCGGTTTAAGCCGCCGGGCATCATCCTGCGATTGTAACGGCTGGGTTTTGTGGCAGGCCCGGGCTTTTCCGCGCTCGGGTTTTGATCGTGCTGAACCGATGCTGTTGCTGGTTATTGCAACAGCGTTTCGTTTTGCGTTAGCGGAATTGCGAAATGTTGCTCATTAAACCCTTTAGCTGAATGAGCAAGGTCAGGCGTTTGTGCGGGACATGTGAGCGTTGCGCAGAACAGAACTGAGGCACGGTTATGTGTGTGCCGGCAGGGAATAGCTCACACCCTTCGCCAGAATGACTAGCCTGCTTAGGCAGTATATGGTTTCGCAGTATGTGGTTTGCCTGCAATGCTCGAGCGAACCTGCAATCTGGATCAGAGTCGTTTGGACGGTCACCGATTCAATGCGCACCGAGAGGCTGAAAGGTCTGCCTCGCAGTCGTGCGGAAGTCACTTCCTGTAACCACATGCTGAAACTGCGAGGCAGATCTGTACCGCTCGTCCTTGTGCTCACTACTTTCCTACTACATTGATTTGGCCGGCGGGCCTAGCACTCCGTGCTGAATACCACTACTCCCGACGCTAATAATGGATGCAAGCTGCCAATAGATCTATACCACGGACGACTAATTGACAAACACTAAATAATCTGCTACGCGGCCGAACTGAGGGCCGCCAGGGATATCGATTCAGGGCTGCACTAAGTGTCTATTAGATAACGCGGGAGGGTCGAGTTCAGCCAAAAGTGCCAGCAATCGGAGTAGTTCTGCGGTATTTGATGCTCCAAATTGATTAATAATCTCCTCGTAAACCGCCTCTGTTTTTTTCATTTCGCTATCAATGTACGCAACCATAGATTGCTCAAGTGTAATTAATGAGCGCCTGCTGTCCGCTGGGTTCACCTCACGCGAGATTGTATTTCTATCTTCGAGTACTTTTAGAATGCGGGTCAGGCTCGGTAAAAGCAGTGCAGCGTGCCGGGCCAGATTAGTGGCATCCAGCGGGCCTTGTTCGTTCAATACCCTAAGCACCCTCCATTGTTGTTCGGTGTAGCCTCGCTCTGCCAGTAGTGGGCGAAAATGCAGCATTACGGCCTCTCTTGCACGCGAAAGTGCAATTGGCATCGATTTGCTGACCGGGCGAGGTTGCAAATTGCTTTGAGAATTGGCATCGGCCATTCAAAATACTCTCGGATTTTGCGCTAGTAACAACGGTCAACTATACATCACAGGATTTGTGTTACCATTAACATGTTAATTAAAATGGTTGCAGTACCTGGCTTATGCCCTGCAATGAACGATCATCACTTTCAAGGCTCGAGATAACGGATGTCGGATCTTAAAAATAACTTAGAAAAAGCACAGCGCTACCTGCAGCGATTTAAAGATAAAGGGGTGCAGAACTTTGTGTCCGGTGAGTCGAGGCCCGCTCTGGACGGAACAACATTCGAAAGCAGTTCGCCAGTTGATATGGCACCGTTAGCGGATGTGGCGCTGGGCAAAGCTGCAGATATAGATTTGGCAGCAAGGTCTTCGCGAGAGGCGTTTACTGAATGGTCTCAGGTTGACGCGACCGAACGAAAAAAAATCCTTCATCGGATTGCGGACGGCATTGTCGACAGGGCTGAGGAGATCGCTTTCACAGAGTGTCTTGATACGGGACAGGCGCTGCGCTTCATGTCTAAGGCTGCTTTGCGCGGCGCTGAGAATTTTCGCTTCTTTGCTGACAAAGCAGCGGAAGCACGCGACGGTAAATCGCTGTTTTGCCCTGGACAGATGAACGTGACCTGCAGAGTACCAATTGGTCCGGTTGGAATAATCACGCCGTGGAATACACCGTTTATGTTATCGACCTGGAAAATCGCACCGGCACTTGCTGCTGGTTGCACGGTAGTACACAAGCCGGCTGAGTTTTCACCGCTAACCGCAAGCCTGCTTGTGGAGATTGCACATGAAGCCGGTTTGCCGCCCGGAGTATGGAATACGATTAACGGTTTGGGTGAGGATGCTGGTAAAGCGCTGACTGAACACCCTGACATCAAGGCGATAGGCTTCGTTGGCGAGAGTCGCACCGGTTCGATGATTATGCGTCAGGCGGCAGATACGCTAAAGCGGTTTCATTTTGAGCTCGGTGGTAAAAACCCGGTCGTGGTTTTTGCTGATGCAGATTTGGAGCGTGCGGCTGATGCTGCCGTATTTATGATCTATTCCCTGAATGGCGAGCGTTGCACGTCGTCGTCACGGCTGCTGGTAGAAGCATCTATCTATGAAGAATTTACCGCCGCGGTTGCGGCTCGCGCCAAACGAATCAAGGTAGGTCATCCACTCGATCCGGACACTGTTGTCGGACCACTCATTCACCCCGAGCATTTTGACAAGGTGATGTCCTATATGGATGTTGCTCGACAAGAGGGGGCGACTATCGCGGCAGGAGGTGGCAGGCCCGAAGGGCTGACCCGTGGCTGTTACGTTGAGCCCACGCTGTTCACCAACGCGAGTAATGATATGCGAATTTCGCAGGAGGAAATATTCGGGCCTGTATTAACCGCCATTCCTTTTGCTGATGAGGTCGAGGCACTTAAGCTGGCAAATGATGTGAACTACGGATTGGCCGGGTACCTTTGGACTGCCGATGTTACCAGAGCAATGCGGTTCAGTCAGTCAATGGAGGCCGGCATGGTGTGGGTGAATTCTGAAAACACCCGGCACTTACCTGCCCCGTTTGGCGGAATGAAAGCTTCAGGTATTGGACGAGATGGCGGGGACTGGTCGTTCGATTTTTATATGGAGACCAGAAATATTGCATTTGCAACGACCAATCACAAAGTTCCAAAACTGGGAGGTTAACCGAGATGCCACTTCCGACTCCTGTTCTGTACCCTCCGTTTAATATTGTCCGGTTGAGTCATGTTGAGCTTACGGTTAGCGACATCGACGCGTCCCGCAGGTTCTACGCTGACACGCTCGGGCTTCAGGTTACCTTTGAATCTGATGATGTGCTTTATCTGCGGGCAATGGAAGAGCGTGGGCACCATTGCATTGTGTTGAGGCGAAGCAATAAACCCTCAGTGAAAGTACTTGGTTTCAAAGTTTATAGCGAAGATGATCTTGATCATGCTGAGAAATTCTTCAAAGCAAAAGGGCTTCCCGTTTCGTGGGTAGAGCGCGACTATCAGGGCCGCACGCTGTTGACAGAGGATGCACACGGAATACCACTGGAGTTTTACCACCGTATGGATCGACTTGAATCCATTCATCAAAAGTACGCTTTATACAAAGGAGTAAAACCGCTTCGTATTGATCACTTCAACGTGTTTTCGCAAAACGTTGATGAGTCGGTAGCCTTCTACAACGAAATGGGCTTTCGCACAACTGAATACACGGAAGATGCAGAAACGAAAAAACTGTGGGCTGCATGGATGCACCGTAAAGGCGGCGTGCATGATATGGCGTTTACCAATGGTGTGGGCCCTAGGATGCATCACATTGCTTTCTGGGTGCCGACGCCTCTTAATATCATCGATTTGCTTGATTTGATGTCTACCACCGGGTATCTGGAAAACATAGAGCGCGGGCCCGGCAGGCACGGTATATCGAATGCATTTTTCCTGTACATTAGGGACCCAGATGGCCACCGTACAGAGATCTATTGCTCTGATTACCAAACCGTGGACCCGGATCACGAACCTATAATGTGGGATTTAAAAGACCCGCAAAGACAGACCTTATGGGGCGCTCCGGCACCGGCATCATGGTTTGAGCTGGGCAGTGTTTTTGATGGCGTACAACCGCAGGAACCCGCACTGAAAGCGCAACCGATTGTAGCGCCCTGACGGGCGCTGGTCTTATTGCCAGAGGTCACGACTTAGTCTCCTGATTGATTGTACAAATGGGGAGCACCCTAACGAATGATTTACCAGAGATTTTTCAACTCAGTTAATGGAGTCGTCCGCCTTGACCTCTACAAAACAATATAGCGCGATCGAGCTTGAGCATGACGAGCAATGGCTGACCATATGGTTTAACCAGCCGCAGATTCGTAATCCGCTAACCGATGCGATGCGACTTGAGTTGACAGAGGCGTTGGAGAAGGTTCGTGATGATCGCCGGATACGTGGAATTACGCTGCGTGGAAGAGGAGGTATCTTCTGTGCCGGAGGTGATCTAAAATCCTTCCGAGCGCTTGCCAGTGGTGAGGCGAGTCGTGACTCTATACTGTCGATGTCGACAGAGATTGGAGATCTGCTGGCAACAGTGAATACCATGCCACAGGCCTTGATAGCAGTAGTCGAAGGCGCTGCGATGGCGGGAGGATTCGGTTTAGCCTGTTGTGCGGATGTTGTAATTTGTCAGCGCAGCGCAAAATTCGCAATGACCGAAACGGCGATAGGTTTAAGCCCTGCACAGATAGCACCGTATGCGGTACAGAAACTGGGTTATGCCACTGCCCGTCGGTTGATGGTTACGGCTGCAAGGTTTACCGGCGTCGAAGCGCATGAGTACGGCTTTGCTGACTTTGTTGCAGAAGATGCCGAGCGATTACAGGCGGAGGAACTCAGTATTCGACAGTCGGTGTTGCAATGTGCGCCGGGAGCAATTGCAGATACCAAGCGGCTATTGCATGGCCTACAGTCACTCGATCGCCAGTCGGTTGTTGAGTTTGCTGCGGTAAACTTTGCAGACCGAGTGGAGAGTGGCGAGGCGCTTGAAGGCATCAGTGCATTTTTTGATAAGCGCAAGCCGAGTTGGGCAGCGCAACAATAGTTCACCATGCTATTACTCGATGGATGTTTACCGGAGTCCGGCTTGCTGCAGGCTCGGGTTTATGTCGCCGGTTTACCTGCTTGTCAGAGAATCGGTGCCGGGCATTACTAACCAAAATGACATAATTTGAAATTAACTTTTCTCTGACAAGTACGCTTTTGTGTACTAAATCTTCTAGTAAGGGCACGTGGTGACTGCGATGCGAAGCGGCCATCAACGATGTTAAAGCCCGGCAAATAAAATAATAATTAGAAGAAAATAAAATGACTACTCCCTCTTGCTCTGGCAAATGCTCCTCTTTTTCTAACCTTGTAAAGCACGGTGGCACCTACAACCGCTACCGTTTTCTTGGGGTTTCTGTATTGGCCGGCTTAATAGCCGCCGGATGTGAGGGCGGCTCAATTGAGCTCTCTGTACCGGATATTTCCAGTTCTGTTCCTGCCTTATCAGATGACCCGATAGTTGACGATGTGGTGGCTGAAGAGCCCGCTCTACCAGAAGTCCCTGTGATGCCAGCGGAAGGTCCGGCAGACGATGGGCTGCCTGCAGTGCAGTTGCTCGATGCTGAAACTGTCGAGGCGCCTGCAGCAGGTGTTGGTATATCCACACAGGCGCAGGCGTTGCTAACAGAAGCCCTGACTCGTGGTGGTGTGAGAATTATGCCAACCGGTGACTCAATTACGCACGGGATCGGCGGCAGTGCCAGTTACCGTCGCGAATTAGCGGGCTTGCTGGATACGGCAGGTTGCTCTTACCGTATGGTTGGGTCGCAAAGTCAGTCATTGCAGGATACCGGTTACTACGGAGCGCATGAGGGATACAGCGGCCACACGGCCGACTATTTCCTGTCGGGTTTTCAAACGGGTTCAGGTAATAACCCGGGTATTGCGAATGCGATTAACTATCAGTCGCCAGATCTGGTGCTGTTACATATTGGATCGGTTGATCTATTTAAGGGTCAAACGGTTGAATCGACAGTTGAAGATATTGCGGCGGTAATTGATACCATTCACCAAAACAAACCGGATACCGTTGTGGTCGTTGCCAATGTGATCCCCTGGTTTAACGATACCAGGGACAGCAACTTACCTGACTCTATTCGCATACTTGGTAACAAAGTACAGGAATTGGTGCAGAACAGCGGCAATCCACTGGTATCTATTGCGGATGTAAGATCCGGCTTTACCGAAGATATGATGCAGTCAGATTTGATACACCCGAATCTCGATGGAGACGTGCACATCGCAAATGCAATTTTTGACAGTTTTTACTCCTTGTCAATTTGCAACTAGTCGCATCGCGTGCGCTGTAACGGGTTTTCCTCCAATCGATTCGTTGCAGTGCGCGCGCTCTGCTTACCCGCGTTGAGCGTTGCTAAGCATTTGCGAGTCTGCCAGACAGAACGCATTAATTTTTTCGATATCTGAGTACCCCAATTGGGCGATCACACTGCTGATCTCGCGACTGAACAGTTCAATGAGTTGCTGCAAGCCGTTTTGCTGGCCCGCGCCGATCGCGTAGGAAAAGGGGCGCCCCATAAACACAAAGTCAGCGCCACAGGCGAGGGCTTTGACAACACTCTCGCCACTGCGAATGCCGCTGTCAAACAGCAGTGGATAGTGATCACCGACCGCCGCTCGAATATTTACCAGGGCTTCCAGTGCCGTTGGTGCACTTTCAAGTTGTCTGCCGCCATGATTTGAAACGTAAACGGCATCGGCCCCAAACTCTTTTATCTTCACAGCATCATCGACAGACATTACCCCTTTAATAATTAACTGATGCGGCCAGCGTGCCCTCAGCTTCTCAAGAAACGACCAATCGGTAGCACCGCGGCCCGCATCGCGGTTAAATTTTTCACCGTCTGGTGCGTTCTGCTCAATGTTTGCGAGCTTCGGGACTCCTTTCAGGAGGCTGGAGACTGACCATACCGGATGAGTTGCGAAGTCGATAAACTGGCGAGGCCCGATCTGCAGTGGGGCTTTAAATCCGTTGCGAACATCCCGTTGTCGTTGTGCGACGACAGGCACATCAACGCTGAGAATCAGGTGTGTGTAGCCCGCTTTTTCAGCTCTGTCGACCAGGTTCATAGCCTCGCTGACTGAGGCGCCGACGTAGAGCTGGAACCAGCAATTGTCACCCGCCCGGTTGCGCATATCCTCAATGGTGCTGGATCCCATTGTCGACAGGCAAACAGGGATGTTGTGCCTTGCTGCTGCGTCGGCGAGCATAAAATCGGCTCCGGGCCACGCCAGGTTGCACATTCCCATTGGAGAAATACCGAATGGCAAGTCAAAGGTCTGGCCAAGGATCGTCTTAGACAGACGCCGGTTTTCAACATTGACCAACACTCGTGGCTGCAGACGACACGTATCGAAGACTGACTGGTTTAGTGCATTTAATCGCTCAGTGCCAGCAGCGCCGTCGATATAGTCAAAGATCATTCGCGGGAGGCGTTTGCGAGCGGCTTTGCGGGCATCCTCGACATTTAAAATAGACAGTGACATAAAGGGAATCAGTAATTGAAAAAATACATGACGGGGTAGACAAAGAATGACGTACGCTTGAGGCGGGGCGCACCCAAACAGCGCATGGAAGCCTCAGCCTCTCCAGGAACAGATTGCCTGCTGCGAAGCGATCTTTTGGGCAACTCTTACGATCAATCTCAACAAATATGATCACTATTCGCCTCAATTGATCGAAATATCCGGCGCAAAACCAAGCGCCCTCGCTACGACCCTGATTCTCGGACAGCCTCCTAGTCTATCACGCTCTATCCGGGTTTCTGTGCGAGGCTGGTAAAATGGAACTTTGCGGGCTGCTCTGCGTCTATTCCCAGACTGGTAACTGGTGGTAAAGTCTGGCATCTGCCGGTGCCGTAAAAGGGTACAGGTGAAAATGGCGAGGTTGCCGGCAAAGCCAGGGCTCTGTGCAAAACTGCCTGGCAAATGTATAGACTGTTCGCAGCCGTAAACGCTGTTTATTAACCTTAATAGTTGGGAGACGATTCAATGAGATTTATTCGTACGGCTGTAGTTTCAGCTTGTTTGTCGGTAGCGATGTCAATCGGTGCAGCGCATGCTGACGGTGGGCTTGTCAGTGTAAAAAGCTCGCACGATGTTGCAACCACCGCTGATAAGCTCGAAACCGTGCTCAAATCCAAGGGTATGAACGTATTTGGCAGAGTCAATCATGCCGCCGGTGCCGAAAAGGCGGGTTTGTCCCTGCGCCCAACGGAAGTGGTGATCTTCGGCAATCCGAAGGTTGGCACGCCCTTAATGAACTGTGCACAAAGCGTGGCGATTGATCTGCCACAAAAAGCGCTTATTTGGCAGGACGAAGCCGGTCAGGTGTGGCTCGCTTACAATGATCCCGCGTACCTTGCCGAACGGCACCAGATTGAAGGGTGTGACGAGGTACTGAAAAAAGTTACCGGTGCGTTGGCAAACTTCGCTGCAGCCGCAACCCAGTAACATCCATCGGTTGATGCTCCGTCTATTCAGCTGCAATACTTCAGATTGGATCAACCAATACGCTTGCAGCTTGAATGGACGATTTTTGTAATCGATTTGCCGCGATGTTATACGCGGCAGGCACATGTTGTAACGTGCGCCCAGGCAGGTTACACCCCGGCGAGCGGTGCGCTGTCGCGCAGCGAACAAGCGAATTGTGAGATTGGTTGCTCCATTGGGCCGGCATCCATGACGCGCCGCTCCCATTCCTCGAACAATCTCAAAACTGATTAAACGCGGGTAGAGCAAAGCAGACTGCCGGCTCTGTAAAGGTCAAATAAGTGATCTCGGGTTGGTCGGGGCTGGTAACGACAAGCGCTTTCACTGAGAATGGGTTGGTTCAGAAACCATCGGTGTTCGACGATTGACCAAATTACTCACTGACTCAGACTCTGCCGAATTAGTTAAGCAGCTCGGCCGCAGTGTGGAAGGGGACGTGCTTCATAGCATGTTCGATCGCGGCAGATATGCTACAGACGCATCTGTCTATCAAATGATGCCGCACGTCGTTGTCATACCAAAGTCATTTGACGACGTTCGCGCCGGGCTCGCTGTGGCCAGACAATTTGAAGTGCCGGTGTTACCGCGTGGCGGTGGTACTTCCCAGTGTGGTCAGACGGTAAACCATGCAGTTGTCTTTGATAACACCCGACACCTTAATGGTCTGATCAGTCTTGATGTTGAGCAGCGGCGTTGCGTGGTGGAGCCCGGTATTGTTCTCGATGAACTCAATCGGCATTTAGCGCAACACGGCCTTTGGTTTCCGGTCGATGTGTCAACTTCTTCCCGAGCCACTATCGGTGGCATGGCGGCCAATAACTCCTGCGGTCAGCGCTCCATCTATTACGGCACTATGCGCGATAATGTGCATGCAATAGATGCGATCCTCGCTTGTGGCGATGAATACAGGTTTGCCCGGGAATCTGTTTCCTCAAGGCAGAATCTGCCTGCGGGTCAACGCAAATTGTATGAAACGCTGTTGGCTATTGGCAGTGATCATGAAGCAGAAGTTCGTGCTCGTTTTCCCAATGTTCAACGGCGTGTTGGCGGCTACAATCTTGATGCATTGCTGCCAGACAATAACAATCACCAGTTCTCAGATGTGCTGGTCGGATCTGAAGGCACGCTCGCATACTTCAGGCAAATAGAACTAAAACTGTCGCCACTGCCAGTAAACAAGGTCCTTGGTGTTTGCCACTTCCCTTCTTTTTATCAGGCGATGGATGCAGCGCAACACCTGGTAAAGCTGTCACCTCGAGCGGTTGAGTTAGTTGATTCGACGATGATCGCGCTGGCGCGTGACATCGATATTTACCGACCGTTGGTAAAGCAGTTTGTTCGTGGTGCGCCGGCTGCAGTGTTAATCGTTGAGTTTGCTCTTGATGAGCAACACGAGAACCTCCGACAACTGGATGCGCTGGATGTCTGTATGTCAGATTTGGGCCTCAACTGGGATGGCGCCGGCAACGCGTGGGGTGGGGTAGTTCGTGCAACCGACGCCGCTACTCAATCTGCGATTGCCGAGGTTCGCAAGGCTGGTCTGAATATCATGATGTCGATGAAAACCGAAGGCAAACCTGTTTCATTCGTCGAGGACTGTGCGGTTGAACTGAAGGACCTGGCCAGTTACACCGCAGAACTGACTGAAGTGTTTACCAAATACGGAACACAAGGCACGTGGTACGCGCATGCGTCGGTCGGTTGTCTGCATGTGCGTCCTGTGCTTAATCTCAAACTCGACAAAGACGCTGCAACGATGCGTGCTATCGCAGACGAAGCGTTTGATCTGATATTGAAATACAAGGGGTCACACTCGGGTGAGCACGGAGATGGTATCTCTCGATCCGAGTTTCACGGCAAGATGTTCGGCAGCAAGCTGGTGGATGCATTTGCGCAGGTCAAGCGGTGCTTCGATTCCAAAAATCTGTTTAACCCGGGAAAAATAACTGCTGCACCACGAATGAATGATCGGCAGATCATGCGATATCAGCCTGGCTACCGAATGGCAAAGATCGAAAATCAACTGAGCTGGGAAGGGTGGTCCGGTGAGGGGGGAGGATTACAGGGTGCCATCGAAATGTGTAACAACAACGGTGCCTGCAGAAAGCTAAAAGGTGGCGTGATGTGCCCTTCCTATCGGGTCACTCGCAACGAGCGTGATGTCACACGCGGGCGCGCCAATTCATTGAGACTGGCGCTCAGTGGTCAACTGGGTGCTGGTGCTATGGCATCGCCGGAAATGCAGCAAAGTATGAAGCTTTGTGTATCCTGTAAAGCCTGCAAGCGCGAATGTCCAACCGGTGTGGACATGGCCAAAATGAAAATAGAAGTACAGGCCGCACAGGCAGCTGTGCATGGCTACCCGTTGCACAGCAGAATAGTTGCTGCTCTACCTGCGTATGCGGCGTTTGCTGCCAGAGTGCCGATGCTGGCTAATGCGCGCAACTACCTGCCACCGCTGGCGTGGTTAATGGAGAAAACCCTGAATTTCTCGAGTGCACGCAGATTGCCTGCGTTCCGCTCAGACTGGTTCCGACAATTAGAGTCGGCAGGCACCGGTAACACCGAAGTGGTGCTGTTGGCAGATACCTTCAACACGTGGTTTGAGCCCGAGAATTTACGCTCGGCGGTTAGTGTGCTTGTTGCTATGGGGTGTCGGGTGCATATTGCACATGATTCGCAGCAGCCACGTCGCAGATTGTGTTGTGGGCGCACTTATCTGGCAGCTGGCATGGTTGGTCGGGCCAGGCAGGAGGCAAGTCGGCTGTCCAGTGTGCTGTACCCGTTTGCCAAACGGGGTGTTGCAATTGTGGGGTTGGAGCCAAGTTGTCTGTTAACGCTGAGAGATGAACACCTGGCGCTTTTGCCCGGTGAAGAATCAACGGCGATTGCACAGCAGTCGTATTTGTTTGAAGAGTTTATCGCGCAGGAACTACTGACCAGAGGCGGGTCATATCCAGCCTTCAATAACCTCAATCAAAGGGCGTTGTTGCATGGACATTGTCACCAGAAAGCGTTCGATGCCATGGGCGCTGTTGCGCAAACACTGGCGTTGATTCCGGGGTTGGAAGTGAGCCAGATTGAGTCTGCCTGCTGCGGAATGGCAGGGGCATTTGGGTATGCAGCAGATACCATAGAGGTGTCTAAAAAAATGGCAGCACTTGATTTGTTACCCGCGATAGAGCAAGCAGACAAGGCGACAATGATTGTGGCGGATGGCACTTCTTGCAGGCACCAGATTGATGATTTGGCGCTACGAAAACAGGGAAGATCTGCCCTGCACGTTGCGCGTGTGCTTGATATGGCATTGCCGCAGAGCTGATGGCGGCGCACCACCTGACCAGGAGGTGGTGCAATGTGCCTTGTGTTACGCTTCAGCCGGGTTGAGCAGCAACCTGGCATTACGCCTCAGTGCGCAGCGTATCGATGTGAGTTGCCAGCATATCCAGGTTAACCTCTTCAGCGGCCAGCGGTTGAGCCGCAATTAGATCAATTTTTTTCATCCAGTTACGTGGCCAGCCTTTCATTGCCTTGCCTTTGATACGCGAAAACCAGGTACCCCACAGACCGCTTAGTGCGAGAGGAACAACCGGTACAGGCGTTCTGTTCAGAATGCGTTCAATGCCAGGCTTCAGCTGCTGCAATGTGCCATCTGGTGTCAGGCCTCCCTCTGGAAAAATGCAAACCAGCTCGCCATTCTCAAGGGCAGTTGCGATATCGTCATAGGCTTTGTTGAGTAAGTCAGGATCTTCCTTGTGTGTTGCGATCGGAATAGCACCGGCATTTTTAAACAGCCAGTGTGCGACTGGCAAATTATAGATTTTATGATACATAACAAAGCGTATTGGGCGTGGGGACAAGGCACCAATCACCATTGGGTCGACGAAGCTTACGTGGTTACAGGCGAGTAGTGCAGCACCTTCTTTAGGGATATGGTGCAGGTCTTTTTTACCGACACGATACAAAGAATGGGTAAGCAGCCAGGCAGACAATTGCAGCGTAAATTCAGGTACCCGATTAAAGATAAACAGACCGACGACTGCGTTTAGCAGGGCAGTAATTACAAACAAGCTCTGGATGGTATTGCCGAGTGAAAAACATACTATTGCGAAGATACCGGCTATCACCATGAATAGCGCATTCAGGATATTGTTCGCAGCAATGTTTCGCGATAAATAGTTCTTCGGGGTGTTGCTTTGTAACCATGCATACAGAGGAACGATAAACAGCCCGCCAGACACCGCCAGTAACACCAGCGCTAGCAAGGCCTTAAGCGTGAACCATTGGGTAAACATGGCAGTCACAGTGGTTGTATCACTTGCGACTGGAAAGTCCATCAGCCCGAGCCACGCACCGAAGATAGTCAAACCCAATGCGCCTATGGGTACCAGACCAAGCTCAACGCGGCCACGCGACAGTTTTGAAGACAGTAACGACCCCAGCCCTATGCCAATCGAGAACATAGCCATTAGCAGGGTGGCGACGTAAGGATTCCCGTTCAGATAGTCACGTGAAAAGTTAGGTATCTGGGTCAGAAAGGTTGCACCAAAAAACCAGAACCATGAGATACCGAAGACCGTGTAGAAATTCGATTGATTACTCTTGAGTGCGGAGAATATTTTCATACCGGAGCGCACAGGGTTGTAGTCGATCTTAAGGTCAGGTGCCTCGGCCTGCGCCTTCGGGATCAAATAACTGCTGGCCAGGCCCAGAATGGAAAACGTAACAATCGCAATGGACACTGGCAACGCGTAATGTTCGAACCCGGCTAAAACTCCGCCCAGAATCGTCCCCAGTAAGATAGCCAGAAAGGTACCGCCTTCTACCAGGGCGTTGCCGCCCATTAGTTCCTCGCGGCTAAGATGTTGCGGAAGGATGCTGTACTTGATGGGACCGAAGAATGCTGATTGCGCACCCATGATAAAAAGCACACCCATCAGCCACGGGATTGAATTCAGGTAGATACCGATTACACCCAGTAGCATGATGCCGATTTCTATCCACTTGATGCGGCGAATCAGACCGCTCTTTTCGAATTTGTCAGCGATTTGGCCTGCCAGAGGGGAGAGCAGAAAAAATGGCAGAATAAATACGACCGCAGCGAGGTTAACCAGTATGCTGCTTTGATCTGAGACAATTTTGTACGTCAGTAGTATGACCAGCGCGTTCTTGAACACGTTGTCGTTGAATGCGCCTAAAAACTGCGTAAGAAAATAGGGCGCAAATCTGCGTTCTGTCATCAATTTCATCGAACGTATCTCTACTTTAGATCTCTATGAACCTCGCGTGGCAAGTACGTTGCCACGCGGGCTGCGGCGGTAGCCAATACTGGCAGTCAGCAGGGTGCTGCGAGTCGTGAAATACTCTACCTCAGGCTCAGATATTCTCAGAATGACCGTGAATTACCCGGCGGTTAGACTGACGCATGTGACCTGGTCTGCGTTTGCTATTTTTTTGCAGCCGGGTTGGAATTGACTATGGTGGGGTTGATTGCTGTTGTTCACTGATTGCGTGCCGGTGGCATGGCGAGTTCACAGTTCCTGAAGTTTTTACCGCGCACGATCTTTGCGACGACGCCGACCAGAATTTGCACAAACGAATTTCACGGAAAAATACGATGACAGGCTTTTTGTTGTTGCTGCTGGTGACCTGCCTCTATGCCGGATACAATTTGCTGGTTAAGCAATCCACCGTAATCGCAGAGACGACAGCTGCCAGCACCATCACAGCTACAATCATGTTGCAGGCTGCGGCGCTTTTGTGTTCCCTTGTTTTTTATCTCTGTCTTCGATTTAGCGGGGAGAGCCAGTTTCTATTGCCGTCGTCAGCCTATCTGTGGGCTG
Organism: uncultured Granulosicoccaceae bacterium; assembly: GCA_937957915.1. Taxonomy (GTDB): domain Bacteria; phylum Pseudomonadota; class Gammaproteobacteria; order Granulosicoccales; family Granulosicoccaceae. The sequence goes on from CALGNZ010000030.1 coordinate 45,457, forward strand.
GATTGGCTGGTCTGTGCATCGGACTGGCAGAAATCGGTTACTTTTACCTGTTTCGCGGATCGTCGTTTGCCGACGCGATGCCAGTCAGTGTTGCTACACCGGTCATTGTCGGCGGCACTGTGGTTATTGCCATGGCAGCAGCGATGCTGTTCTTCGCCGAAACTATTGGACCCTGGCAATGGCTTGGTGCGGCGTTTGTCGTTGCCGGATTATTGCTGGTGGCCCGTTGAGCCGCGTGTACCGCCGTATCGAGACAGCTGCACCCTTTTTCCTGAGCGAGAATTTATGATTCATCCGGCAAGATCTTACAGTGGCATGGTGGTAGCGCCGCATCGACTCGCAGCGGAGGCAGGTACAAGAGTGCTTCGCGATGGTGGTAATGCAATCGAGGCGATGATCGCCGCAGCCAGCACAATCGCGGTCGTCTATCCCCATATGAACAGCCTTGGCGGTGACAATTTCTGGCTCTTGCACAGTCCGGGTGAGGCGCCGGTCGGGATTGATGCCTGTGGTGCGGCTGCCTCGGCTGCAACGATCGATTCCTATCGGTCGCGAGGCTTTGAAGCCATTCCTGGGCGGGGTCCTGATGCTGCGCTGACAGTAGCCGGTGCTCTGTCCGGCTGGGCAGCAGCGCAGCAGTTTAGCGAGAAGAACTACGGCGGCAAGCTGCCTTTATCCCGATTACTCGAAGACGCCATTTACCATGCCCGGGAAGGTATTGCCGCCCCACAGACTCTGGCCGCGAACATCGCTGGAAAATTGCCGGAGCTGGAAAGTCAGCCTGGTTTCGCCGATGCTTTTCTCCGCGACGGCGCGCCTTATAACACTGGCGATCGTTTCACGCAGACAAAAATTGCCGATACGCTGGCGCACCTGAGCAGCAATGGCCTGGACGATTTTTATCGAGGAGATATCGCAGCCAGTATCGCCAACGATCTTGCACAGGCGCAATCACCAGTAAGCAAGGCGGATCTTGAGCAGCATCGGGCTTTGACCGTTGCTCCATTGACTTTGCGCATTGGCGACCATCAGCTTTACAACATGCCGCCGCCGACACAAGGCCTTGCATCGTTGATGCTGCTGGGCATATTCGACAAACTGGGCATAGGCGATGTTGACAATTTTGACTATATCCACGGGCTGATTGAGTCGACCAAACAGGCTTTTCTGATTCGTGACAGCGAGGTCAGCGACCCGGCTTATATGAAAAAACCGGCAACTGAATTTTTGACAGACGAATGTTTGTCGACACTCGCTGCTAAGGTTGATAGCAACAAGGCAGCGCCGTGGCCGCAAGCCCCGGTCGGAGGAGACACGGTCTGGCTCGGTGCGATTGACAAGCAAGGGCGCGCTGTCAGTTTTATTCAAAGCATTTACTGGGAGTTTGGTTCCGGAGTTGTGCTGCCAGAGACCGGAATCGTGTGGCAAAACCGCGGTACCAGTTTTAGCCTCGACCCGACGCATCACAATAGTTTGAAGCCGGGACGCCGTCCATTTCACACCATTCAGCCGGCGCTGGCTCACCTTGGCGATGGTCGGGTTATGCCCTACGGCACCATGGGGGGGGAAGGGCAGCCGCAAACTCAGGCCATGCTGTTCAGCCGCTATGTGCTTGGCGGGCAGGATCTACAACGCGCTGTTACGGCGCCTCGTTGGCTGCTGGGTCGTACCTGGGGCAGTGACATCACCAACTTGCGTATCGAAAACCGCTTTCACGACGATGTCTATACTTCACTCAGGAAAGCCGGGCACGATGTGGAAGTTATTGGCGATTTTGATGAAGTGATGGGCCACGCCGGTGCTCTGGTCGTTCACCCGGGTGGCTTGATCGAAGGCGCCAGTGATCCACGAAGTGACGGCGCGGCGGTCGGAGTTTAACAACACGTTCTGTGGAACCACGGGTTCTGCGGTAAACGGTTTATAAGTGACAATTGGCGGATAAATGAAAGATAACTATTACTTCGACAATGCTGCGACGACCTGGCCCAAGCCGGAAACCGTTTATCAATTTATGGACAGTTTCTTCCGATCACACGGCGTAAATCCCGGACGTTCCGGGCATACACTTGCCGTGGAAGCAGAGCAAATGATCGTTGAAACTCGGCGTCTGCTGGCGCAGTTTTTTAACCATCAGGGTGATCCCAGTCGAGTTGTTTTTACACAAAACGCGACAGACTCTCTGAATATGGCCTTGCAGGGATTGCTGCGCGAGGGCGATCACGTGATCACTACCCAGCTAGAGCACAATGCGGTGCTTCGAACCTGCAGTCATCTGCAGCGTGATCGTGGGTTGTCGGTTACCCTGGTAGCGCCAAATGACACTGGCTGTATCAGTTGCGAGTCTCTCGAGGCTGCCATTAAAAAGAACACACGCGCAATTGTTATCAATCATGCATCCAATGTTACCGGCGCCGTGCAGGATATCGAAGCAATTGCCGCGCTGGCGAAGGCGCACCAGTTAATCTTTATTGTAGACAGCGCCCAGACCGCCGGTGTTTTACCGGTGGACATGAGCTGTGGAATCGATGTGCTTACCTTTACCGGGCACAAGGGCTTGTTTGGACCAATGGGAATCGGCGGCATGGTCGTTGGGGAATCGGTTGAATTGATGCCAACCCGATTCGGTGGCACAGGGGTTGATTCTGCATCGGTGTATCAACCTGATGAGTATCCGCACCGACTTGAATCAGGGACAGTGTCAATACCAGGAATCGCGGGTTTAAATGCAGCGCAGAAATGGATCGCCGGTTTGAGCCCGGCCGATGATCACTGGACTGCCTGTAAAAATGCGGTAAATACAATTCATGCAGCCGAGATGCGACATAGCGAGCGCATTTGGCAACATTTGCAAGGCAAAGCCGGTGTGACATTGCTGGGTAGCCTCGCAGACGGGCCCCATGTTGCAACCCTGAGTTTCACTGTTGCGGGAATGCCCGCACAGCAATTAGCCGAAATGATGGACGCTGACTACCATATTTGTGTTCGCGCCGGTTTACATTGCGCACCTCAGGCGCACAAAGCCTATGATACAGATACCGGTGGTGGAGCAGTTCGTTTGTCCCCCGGCTATTTCACTGAACCAGAAGATGTTGATCATCTGTTGACTGCTGTCGACGAGCTGTGCACCTGACACAGAAATAGCACTTCTCAGTTACCGAGTTGCACATAACACTGATGGTTTGGAGCATATCCTCCATCAACGTTTTTGTATAATCCAAGCCTCCAGACATTGTTCAAAGCCGCGAGTAAATCCTGATGACTGTATATGACTCAATAATCGACACCATTGGTAACACCCCAATGGTTCGTTTGAACAAGCTGGCCAAAGACATTCCGGGGCAGGTGCTTGCCAAAGTTGAATACTTCAACCCCGGCAACTCGATGAAAGATCGTATGGCGATCAAAATGATTGAGGAGGCGGAACGCAGCGGCGAGCTGAAGCCGGGGGGGACAATCATCGAGGGTACATCGGGCAACACCGGAATGGGATTGGCACTTGGGGCTATCGCTAAAGGCTATAAATGCGTTTTTACCCTGGCTGATAAACAATCGCAGGAGAAAATTGATATTTTGCGAGCAGTTGGTGCTGAAGTCATAGTTTGTCCAACCAGTGTGCCGGCGGATGATCCGCGTTCCTATTACTCGGTAGCGCAGCAGATTCACAAAGATACCCCGAACTCAATCTACCCTAACCAGTACGATAATCCGGCTAACTCACAAGCGCACTACGAAACTACCGGCCCGGAGATTTGGGCAGATACTGATGGCACGATTACCCACTATGCTGCCGGTGTCGGTACCGGTGGCAGTATGTGCGGGGTGGCGAAGTATCTGAAAGAGCAAAACAGCGATATCGTCACCGTTGGCATTGATACATATGGCTCGGTCTTTAAGAAGTACAAAGAGACCGGAATTTTCGATGAGAGCGAAATCTATCCGTATATGACCGAAGGCATTGGTGAGGATATCTTGCCCAAGAATGTCGACTTTGATTTGATTGACCATTTTGTCAAAGTGACAGACAAGGATGCCGCAATCATGACTCGTAAACTTGCACGGGAAGAGGGAATGTTTTGCGGCTGGTCATGTGGTTCAGCGGTTGCGGGCGCGCTTGAGTGGGCCCGCGAGAATATGACCAGCGACGATGTTATGGTCATCATATTGCCCGATCACGGTACCCGCTATCTGGGCAAGGTCTACAGCGATAGCTGGATGAAAGACCATGGATTTCTCGAAGAGCGAGACTATTCGACGGCTGGAGATATCATCTCTGGCTACCACAACGAACGAACAATGCTCGGTATCGACAAGTCCACAACCGTTGTAGAGGCGGTGCGCCTGCTAACGGAGGCCAATGTATCTCAGGCTCCGGTTACCGCAGATGGTGATTTTGTTGGCAGTCTTATCGATACTAAATTGTTGTCGGCTATGATTGATAACCCGGATATTAAAGAGCAACCAGTAGCACAGGTCATGGGGGCGCCTTTCCAGGTAGTGCCTAAAGATACAACGCTTGATGTGCTGGCATCCTTGATCAATCGAGACAATCCTGCAGTGCTGGTACCGGACGGCGGCAATGCGATGCGAATCATTACACAGCATGATGTATTAAAAGCAGTGTCGGAGAACTGATCTGTGCATAGGTCTGTTCGGGGTATGGCAGTCACGCGTTAGTGTGCTGCCGCTTGTGTCGTTACCGCCACGCGGACTTTTACCGCGCTGACTCCTGCTGTCAGGCAGTAGAGTCAGCCTCCAGTCCGGCACCTTGCAGAAACTCAATAACGGACTCGGTCACGGTTGCGTTGTTTTGTGGTGCCATGATATCGCCCACCAATACATGCTTGCTTGCAGCCTGCTTGTTATCAATTAGCAGCGAGGTTTTTTTCGAAGTGAGCCCGGCATAGAACGTCTTGATGCACTCTGCATCGACTGTCTTATCAAAGTTTGAATACAAAATGTAGACGGGCACAGCAGCCACTGACGGAGGATACTTCTTTGCCAGGCCAACCATTGCCATCATAGGTAACAGAGCCTTAACCGGATACCGGTTAGTCCAGAACTTTTCCTGTTGTTCTGTTACCGGCAGGGCGACACGGTATTTTCCTATGACTGCCCGAGCGAGTTGAGCGCCCCAGGGCCAGAGTAAAAATCGGGCTTTTTTATCGTACACGCCGAAATTTGGCGAGAAGAAAACCATTGCTTCGATTTGTTGTTTGAACTGGCTCTGCTGGGCAATCCACCAGGCGATAGTTGCACCGGTTGAACTGGCGATGATGATAGTCTTTTCACCTATGCGATCAGTAATCGTAAGCGCCTCGCTGGCATCGTTTAGCCACCTTGCAACGCTGCCATCTGCCAGTGAGTCATCGCTGCGACCGTTGCCGGCCAGTCTTGCATAATAGATGTTGCTGTTAAAGAAACTGGCAATGTCTGACGGGACTGGCTCTGACTCTTGCCGACACGCAGAAAAGCCGTGCAGATACACAAAAGCGTAACGTGTCTTACGCTTGTCGGCGTTTGCCCAGAAAATAGTCTTTTCCGCTCCGGGTGTCAGATCTTTATAGCGTATCTCTGATTGCCTGAGATAGTCGTCGAGATCGTCGGGTAGTTTCGGCGTTGTAAAGTTTGTATCCCGACGCACCCTTGGACCGGCAATAAAAAGTATCACCGTAAACAGCAGCAATGATAGTGTAATTGTTAACATAGAGTTGCTGACCGGCCGTTTAGTGGGAGAGAAGCCCCGGGAGCCCGGGCGACAAGCAGATTTGCTGGTTAAGCATCCTGTTTACGTCAGTCATTCGACCTACGGCGTTATAGCAAGTTTCAGAGCCGTACCGGACTGAAGTGTAAACAGACAGGTCTGAATAGCAACTTGAGTAAGCTGTGGAAATGTAAAACGTATCAGGCCCCAGGTTTAGACGCGGTGCCTGAACCAGTATTGTGGAAACTGCGATTCAGGCATCAGAGCGAGCGTTTCAGCCCAGGTCCGTTGTCTGTTACTGAGCGCTTCTATACTCAGGCCAGTTTGCAGGATCGCTGCCAAGCAGTGATCGCCATTCGTCAATGGCTCCGGCAAATTTGTTTGGGTCGATAAAAGAAAGGTCATAGATCAGCCTTTTACGCTGACCAGAGTTGCGAGTCAGCAGGAACGGGCCTCTGGAAGAATCATTGACTCGCTCGGCGGTGGCATTGCTAACATCCAGCGCCTCATAGTTGGAAATCATTTCCAGGCAACTATTGCCAACGCCTGTATTAGTCACAGGCCAAACCAGTATTGTGTTCGCGCCGGCTGGAATATTTTCAACCGGTACCAGCGGCAGGTTTTTCATCGTCGCCTGACAAACAGCGAGGGCCCGCTTCGAATCGCCCGTTTGAGTGAAATGGACGAACGCAAGGTTGGTGGCGTCTTCGGGGATATCGATCAGACTCGAAACAGTCAAATAAGCACCTCGTCCTGGCAACGTCTGCAACGCGCCGGTTGAGCCTGAGTTTTCGGCAGGAGCATTCAGCAGCGGCGGTTGACCGGTTGCGGTGTTGTCAGAGTTTGGTAGTCGGGGAGGCAGCGTTGTGCCGTTGACGTCACCAGAATCCGGCAGTCTTGGCGGAGCTGTTGTCGATGGTGGAGCGCCGGGAGTAATAGGACCCAGATCCGTTAAAGGTTGATCGAAAAACGCGCAGCCACCAAGCCCCAGACTGAGTGTCATCAGGCAAATACTCGCGAACCCGGAGGAGGTTTGAACGCGGGCCAGAGCGGGTTTTCTGTTTCTGTTGAGCATCATAGTGTGTAAGAGGAAAGCTGACTAATGCTGCAAGTATCCGCGCTTCCATAACGCAGGGACCAGTTACAAGCTGGTATGACGCGCTGATGGCACCGCGGAGAAAAGGATCGCGAAATGCCTGAAACCAAACTAAAAACTGGTGCAAAGATATAGCAGTCTGGTTTTAAGTAAGTCGGATGAGGGTCGATGTCTGTAGATACGAGATCTGCGATGCAAAATTAATTGGTTCGCTGAGTGTGAAGTCAGTGCTGTAGAACGCGCTCTGGAACGCTGGGTGCTGTACTAAAAAAGTGGCCGGATATTCAGTTGTACCAATAAGTGAAACAGGCTACATTGCAAATTGGATCAAAGTCCTTAATTTTTTTAGTAATCTTGCAGGAGAGCTAAATGTCAATTGGCGCCGCACGTCAGCTCGGTGACGGTATCGATTTGTCTATTTACGGCATCACTAATGTCGCTGAAGTCGTACATAATCCCTCGTTTGAAATGCTCCATTCCGAGGAAATGCGCGAAGACCTTGTGGGTTTTGAACGTGCAGTAATGACAGACCTTGGTGCAGTTGCCGTAGACACCGGAGAATTCACTGGCCGTTCGCCGAAAGACAAATACATTGTTAAAGATGATGTGACCAGAGACACACTTTGGTGGTCTGATCAGGGCAAAAACGACAATAAAGCGATCGATCAAAATGTCTGGGACGATCTCAAGGAGATAGTAGGGGCGCAACTCTCGGGTAAGCGTTTATTCGTTGTTGACACATTCTGTGGTGCCAATGCAGACACACGTCTTGCTGTACGGTTTGTGACTGAAGTGGCGTGGCAGGCGCACTTTGTAAAAAATATGTTCATCCGTCCCAACGATGCCGAACTTGCGGCTTACGTACCTGACTTCGTTGTGCTCAATGGTGCGAAAACCACTAACCACAAGTGGCAGGAGCACGGCCTGAATTCGGAAAACTTCGTCGCTTTCAATCTGACTGAGAAAATGCAGTTGATTGGTGGAACCTGGTATGGCGGCGAGATGAAGAAAGGCATGTTCGCGTTAATGAACTATCTGCTACCTCAGCGTGGCATCGCGTCGATGCACTGTTCTGCCAATACCGGCAAGAACGGAGATGTTGCTGTTTTCTTTGGACTGTCAGGAACGGGCAAAACTACTTTGTCGGCAGATCCTAATCGCTTACTGCTCGGTGATGATGAGCACGGCTGGGATGACGACGGCGTGTTTAATTTCGAAGGTGGTTGCTACGCAAAAACCATACGTCTGAGAAAGGACGCTGAACCCGAAATCTATAATGCGATACGCCGTAACGCACTGCTTGAAAATGTTGTCGTTCGCGACGATGGCAGTGTCGACTTTGATGACGGGTCTAAAACCGAGAATGCGCGTGTTTCCTATCCGATTGAGCACATTGACAACATTGTTGCACCCGTCTCCTCAGCAGGGCACGCCAATAAGGTGATCTTTTTGTCGGCTGATGCGTTTGGTGTTTTACCGCCGGTTTCTCGCCTGACCGCCGAGCAGACCAAGTACCATTTTCTTTCTGGTTTTACCGCCAAACTCGCTGGTACAGAGCGCGGCGTGACTGAGCCTACCCCCACATTCTCAGCTTGTTTTGGTGCGGCCTTCTTGAGCTTGCATCCAACGCGATACGGTGAGGAGCTGGTCAAGCGAATGGAGGCATCCGGCGCTCAGGCTTATCTGGTTAATACGGGCTGGAACGGTAGTGGTGAGCGCATTTCTATCAAAGATACCCGCGCCATTATCGATTCAATTCTGAATGGCGATATCGAAAGCGCCGAGACTCAGGAAATTCCGATCTTCGGCTTGCACGTGCCCGTCAGCCTGGCTGGTGTATCCGATGGCATTCTTGACCCGCGGCAAACATACGCAAGCCCGGATGAGTGGGAAAAAAGAGCCCGCGATTTGGCAGCGCGTTTCATAGAGAATTTTGCCAAGTATACCGACACTGCGGAAGGTCAGTCTTTGGTTTCTGTCGGTCCCAGGCTCTAGAACGACAATTCTGCTGTGTTCTATTGCGTTCTACCGCGTTGATCAGCCTTTCGTATTGTGCTGTTCAGAGCTGACATGCTGTTAGTAAACGACTCCGCGACGGAGTCGTTTTGTTGCCGGTTGCGGCGGCCTTATATGAAATTCGCCAGTAACTGATTAGCAGTGCTGGCCCTTGATTACTTTGCCGCTGCCGACGCTACTATCGGTTACTGCTGGTGGGTAATCTTGCGTCGACAGACTAGACAGGCGCAATTAGCGGGCGCTCACTGTTTCCGGACCTCACACTGCAATTATAGCCGCCACCCATGTCCCTGCATGGATGAGCATTAACTAGAAAGTGCCGCGCAGACGTTTTCGCGTTTCCATGATGCGTGCAGCAATACGGGACTCTTCGTTAGAATCCTGCTCGGTCGCTCTCAGGGCAATTTCAAGCTGAGCTACTGCTTCCACATCTTCGTCCAGCAGCAGAAAATAGTCAGCCATTGCTTCGTGAGAGGCCACTTTCTGTCCTTTCAGCTTCAACACGGATGCGTATTTTCGAAACACGCCAGGTGCTGGCTGACGGGTGTTGCGCAGGTAGGATCTTATTACCCGGGTGGCTCGATCGGCACGGCCCTGAATGCCCAGCAAGTTCAGATACTGCTCTGTAGCGGCATAGTTGTCTGGCTGAAAATCAATCACGTCACTGTAGAGGCGCTCGGCGCGAGCAGGGTCGCCTGATTCCTGCGCCACTCTCGCGGCAAGCAGTTTAGCCGCAGCGCTGTTTCCCTGAAGCTTGAGGAGTTTGCCAACCAATGGCTTACTTTTTTCCGCCTCTCCGGCATTGAGAAGCAGTGTAATTCTGCCGTAGAGGCGGGCAGATTCACTGTTGCTGATGTGGCCGCTTTTCAGGGCTTTTGCGAGTCCGCGCGGATCATTCGAATGCAGGACTTTCAGCTTCATCTGCTGCAGCTGAAATTCAACGCTGTCCTGTTTTCCGGTTGGATTATTCAATCGCGCAGAATTGTTTCTGGCTTCTGATATGCGATTCGATGTCAGTGGGTGAGTGCGCAGAAATTCAAGCTGCTCGGGGCCCGATAGCGAAGTACGGCGACGCAGAACCTCGAAAAAATCGACCATGCTGCGCGGGTTGTAACCCGCTTCTGACAGCAACTGGATGCCGATGCGGTCCGCCTCGTACTCGTGCGTGCGGGTGAAATTAATTGCAGACTGCTGGCTCGCAGCAAGGCCGGTCAACAGCGCTGCCTGGCCGGCTTCCGGAGACTGCTGGCTTAGCAGAATTGCCGCGAGTATGGTCGCCGCAGCCTTGAAGCTGCTGTTACCCTGCGATGCGTACAGTCGCGCGATGTGGCGTTGCAGTACATGTGCAATCTCGTGGGCCATGACGCTGGCGACTTCCGCTTCATTGCTGGCAGCCATAATCAGCCCGCTATTAATGCCGATAAAGCCGCCGGGAATTGCAAACGCATTAATGCCCGGATTCTCAACGACAAAGAAAGTGAAGTCTGTCGGATCTATGTCGTAGCGGGAAGCCAGCAGGTTTTCGCCGGTACGCTGAATAAACTCGTTGAGCTCGATGTCATCTACCAGCTTGAGATGCTGACGAATCTGTCGCATGAAACCGCGCCCGAGCGCTTTTTCCTGGCGCGGAGACATCACCTGATCAGCCGGTTCGCCCATATTTGGCAGATTCAGCCTTTCATAGGCATCGGCTGGCTGAGTGGTGCACACAGCGCAAGTGATGCTGCAGGCAAGGAGGAGGTTTTTCATTGAGGACGGGCGTGTTTCAATTTAAATACAGTGTGCATGATCGCCAAGTATCTGTAAAACATCGACTTCATAAAAGGCTTCAATAGGTCTGCCTAAACTACGGCACTGCGTCACAGTTGGGAATTGTCACCGGTGTTGTCAAGAATGCTGGACGCTGGGTTAACGAGATGTCATATTACGCTCGACGCAAATTGTGGCGTCAATTGTTTCGTTCACCCCAAACGAAAACGGAATCTGCTTATGCAGCACTAGCGTAGACAGATTACCGACCCCAACGCATCACTCAAACGGCAGCATCCTTTCTGGTTGAGTTGATCGAAAAAACAAACACTGAACCCCGAACGTTTCGCAGCGTGAGCGAAACATCAATATACAGGTAAATAAGAAAGTGGAATTATCCGGCGGTGAGATAATTATCCAGACGCTGAAAGATGAAGGCGTTGAATACGTTTTTGGCTATCCAGGTGGCGCGGTATTGCATATATACGATGCAATTTTCCGCCAGCAAGATGTAAAGCACATTCTGGTGCGGCACGAGCAGGGTGCCACCCATATGGCTGACGGTTACTCGCGCGCGACTGGCAAGCCGGGCGTGGTGTTGGTGACTTCCGGCCCCGGGGCGACTAACGCCATCACTGGTATTGCAACCGCACATCTTGATTCGATACCGCTTGTGGTGATTACCGGCCAGGTTACTTCCAAATACATCGGCACCGACGCATTTCAGGAAGTGGACGCGATTGGTTGCTCGCGCCCGTGCGTCAAACACAACTTTATGGTCAAGAGCGTTGAAGACATTGCGCCCACCATGGCGAAAGCCTTTTATGTGGCAACCACCGGGCGTCCGGGACCGGTTGTCGTAGATATTCCCAAGGACTTCACGGCCCCGCACATCAAAATCCCTTACGAGTATCCCAAAGAGGTCTCGATGCGTTCGTACACTCCGGTCAGTGGTGGCCATGGTGGACAGGTGCGCAAGGCTGTGGAGCTTCTCGCACAGGCCAAACAGCCGGTCATCTATACAGGTGGTGGCGTGCTCATGAGTGGCGCAGATGCCGAACTCACCTCGCTGGTTAAGGAACTCGGATACCCGATTACCAGCACACTGATGGGGCTGGGGGCTTATCCGTCTTCTGACAAACAGTTTATTGGCATGCTTGGCATGCATGGCACATATGAAGCTAACCTTGCGATGCATCACTGTGATGTACTGCTGGCCGTTGGTGCGCGGTTTGATGATCGCGTGACCGGAGAAGTTGCGCATTTTTGCCCAAATGCAAAGATCATCCACATCGATATTGACCCGACGTCGATATCAAAAAATGTGACCGTCGATATACCAATAGTGGGCGATGTAAAAAAGGTGCTGTCACGGATGCTCGAGTTGCTGGCTGAAGACAGTCGGCGTGCCAATCCGGAAGACATCGCCAGTTGGTGGAAGCAATTATCTCAGTGGCAGGAAATGAACAGCCTCGGCTACGAAAAAAGTAACGAGGTAATCAAGCCACAGTACGTGGTGCAAAAGTTGTGGGAGGTGACCGCTGGCAAGGCATTCGTCACTTCCGACGTTGGTCAGCATCAGATGTGGGCTGCCCAGTATTATGGCTTTGACAGTCCACGGCGCTGGATAAACTCTGGTGGCCTCGGCACCATGGGCTTTGGATTACCGGCCGCCCTCGGTGTCAAGATGGCCTACCCCGATGAAGAAGTGGTGTGCATCACGGGTGAGGCAAGCATCCAGATGTGTTTACAGGAGCTATCGACAGCCAAACAGTATGGATTGCCGGTAAAAGTGGTGAATTTAAATAACCGCTATTTGGGCATGGTGCGCCAGTGGCAGGAATTTCAGTATGAGGGGCGGTACTCGAGCTCCTACGTCGACGCACTGCCTGACTTCGTGAAGCTGGCTGAATCGTATGGCCACGTAGGCATGAAAATCGAGAATCCCGGTGACGTGGACGGTGCGTTGCGTGAGGCCTTTGCGATGAAAGACCGTCTTGTGTTTATGGACTTTCAGACCGATGAAACTGAAAATGTGTACCCGATGATTGAGGCCGGCAAAGGTCATCAAGAGATGCGTCTGCACCCACGGGCAGGAGAGCTTGCCTGATGAAGGAAAACAGACACATTATTGCAGTATTGCTTGAAAACGAATCAGGTGCGCTATCGCGTGTTGCCGGTCTGTTTAGTATGCGCGGCTACAATATCGAGTCGTTAACGGTAGCCCCGACCAACGACCCTACCTTGTCTCGCGCGACCGTTGTAACCAGTGGAGATGACCGAACGATAGAGCAAATCACCAAGCAATTGAACAAGCTGGTGGATGTGGTCAGACTGGTTGATCTGACTGAAACTGCTCATGTTGAACGCGAAATGATGTTAATCAAGGTGCGCGCCTCCGGCCCTCAGCGCGAGGAGATCAAGAGGTTGACTGACATTTTTCGCAGCAAGATTATCGACACAACCGAAACAAGCTACATTATTGAACTGACTGGAGACAGCGATAAGCTCGATGCATTCATGAACAGTGTCGGTGATGAGCACATCCTCGAAGTAGTTCGTTCTGGTGTTACCGGTATAGCAAGGGGAGAGCGCGGGCTAAAGGTGTAATTGCATCCATTAAACCGGGCGGTCAAATACTGTATTCACGGGTGAATCAGAAACTTCGCTGAAATGGATAGCGATTAATAAAGCCAGGCTGGCAGCAGACTCTCGATTTGTGCGCGCTGCCGCGCAATAAATGCACGACGAGTTATAATGCGGTTACAACTCCTCGCCCATCGTACCCGACTTTTGCTACGGTACCGGCGCGCCAGTGCCGGGGTTGGTGGTCCTATCTAGCAAATGTACGCCGCTGTTAATGCCGCGTGATGTCAAAGGTTATAATGAACGAACAACCCAATCAGGTCACACAAAAGAAGCGAGGTAAGGGGATATACCTGCTGCCAAATCTTTTTACCACGGCAGCTCTATTTGCCGGGTTTTACGCGATTATCGCAGCCATAAATAATCGTTTTGAACACGCGGCGATAGCAGTGCTGGTTGCGATGATACTCGATGGTCTGGACGGACGCGTCGCACGCATGACCAACACCTCCAGTGAATTTGGTGCGCAGTACGACAGCCTGTCAGATATGGTCTCGTTTGGACTGGCTCCGGCATTGATCATGTACGAATGGTCGCTGCACAATGTGTCTCGCCAGGGCTTTGGGCAGGCGGGTTGGGTTGCCGCTTTTCTATTTGCAGCCTGTGCCGCGTTGCGACTTGCTCGGTTCAACGTACAGATAGGCTCTGTAGATAAGAAGTTTTTTATTGGACTTGCCAGCCCTGCTGCAGCCGCGGTAATGGTATGCACTGTCTGGGTGGTGCATGATGCGGGCTACACAGGCAGCGAGGTCAGCACACTGGCAATGTTCGTTACGATCAGCGCCGGTATCCTGATGGTCAGCAATTTTCGCTACTACAGTTTCAAGGACCTGGGCGCCAATCGGCGAGTACCTTTCGTGGTGATGCTTGCACTGGTGCTTATATTCGTATTTACCTCTCTTGATCCGCCCAAAGTGTTGTTCTCCGGTTTTGTCGTCTATTTGTTTTCCGGTCCTGTGTTTGAGTGTTTACGTTGGATCAGCAAACGCAGGCGGCTGGAAAAAGCCGGCAAGTGAACAGTTAACAGGGCAGCGATGAGAGCCACGCGAAAAGCGACGACGTGTCGGACGAATAAAATGGTATTGCGAGGCGGGTCGATGTCAGGCCCGGTGAATTTTAAGTCGGCCACTGGTGTCTGACCGCATGGCCAGTAATTTATCGCGCCAGTATCTCAAGGCAATGGGGATCGACAGCTGGCAGCACCGTGACGCTCAGCTGGCTGGCGAATTGCCTTGTAACGAGCCGGCGAGCAGCAGTCCTCGCGCAGCTGCGAACCCATCCGCACAGAGCGACATAACAAACAGACCTGAACCTCAACTTCAGCAATTCAGTCGCGTAGCCGACTGGGCGATGTCGTCGTTCGGTCAGTCCCTGGCTGAGAGCACTGTTGTTGTCTCCAATCTGTCCGAACAAGGACAGATGTTACTGGTGCTCGAGCGCGATCTAACGTCAGCGGCAGAAGACCTGCTGGCAGCGATGCTGAAGGCAATAAAGATAGACAGGCTGTCGCAGTCAGCGGTTACGCTTAGCCACTCGGCTGCGGGTGAGTCGCTAGAGCAGATTTGTGTGCGGGTGCAGCCATCAATCGTGGTGGTGATGGCGATGCTGACTGACGTTGGCGTTATTACCGAGCTGGACGATCATCGACAAACGCTGCACCGCTTTAACTGGCTGAATGTGCCAGTAGCAATTACACTGCATCCGCAGGTGTTACTTGAGAACCCTCAGGGTAAACGTCCGGCATGGGAGGACCTAAAGCGAGTGAAAGCGTTTCTCGATGGCTAGCGAGAAAACAAAACCCGCTAACCTGGTTACAGACCTGCCCGGTGCCGAGAGTGTTGATCTTACCAATGCCGTCGACGTCACCGTTGCGCTGCGGGCGATGGTTGAATCTGATTTACCGGAAGTGCTGCGCATCGAGCATGGTAGCTATCAGTTGCCATGGACTGAACAGATTTTTCTCGATTGTCTCAGGGTCGGCTATCACACGCTGGTACTGGAAAATAATGATAGTCTCGGCGGCTTCGTTCTATTTAGCAGCGCGGCCGGTGAATCACACATACTCAATCTGTGTATTGATCAAGGCTGCAGACGACAGGGTTTTGCACAAGCTCTGCTAACGCAGGCTATTGCGACAGTTATTGTTGCAGGCGCAAGTGTAATGTTTCTTGAAGTCCGTGTTTCGAATGAAGCGGCGATTCGCCTTTATGAGAAAATGGGTTTTGTCGAAGCCGGCAGGCGCCCAAACTATTACAAGACCCGCGGTGTTTCGGAGAACAGTGTTGGCAGTCGACGCGAAGACGCGATCGTCATGGCGAGAGACTTGACGTCGATTGATTGATGGCGGCAATCTGATTAGCGCTCAAACAAATTTATTGGAGTCAAAGAGTTTTGGCAGATAGCAAGTTGACCGGTGAAATAGATCGGAGGCGAACATTCGCGATTATTTCGCACCCGGATGCCGGTAAAACCACGCTGACAGAAAAACTGTTGCTGTTCGGTGGAGCCATTCAGTTGGCCGGTACCGTCAAAGGTCGCAAGGCCGCGCGCCACGCAACATCCGACTGGATGGCCATGGAGCAGGAGCGCGGTATCTCGGTTACTTCATCTGTCATGCAGTTTCCGTACAAAGACCATATTGTTAATTTACTCGATACACCGGGCCATGAAGACTTCTCGGAAGACACCTATCGAACGTTGACCGCGGTCGACTCCGCACTGATGGTAATCGATGTTGCGAAAGGTGTTGAGCCTCGTACTGAAAAACTAATGGATGTTTGTCGCCTGCGTACCACGCCGGTGATGACCTTTATCAACAAGCTAGACCGCGAAGGCCGCGATCCGATAGATCTGATGGACGAAGTCGAACAGATGTTAAAGATTCGCTGTGCGCCAATAACCTGGCCAGTCGGTATGGGTAAACGTTTCAAGGGCGTGTATCACCTGCGCAATAACACCGTCCATTTTTACTCGCCAACGCATGGCGGCAAGATGCAGGAGGGTGAAGTAGTCGAAGGGATAGACAATCCCAAGCTCGATGAAATACTTGGCGATATGGCACACGAACTTCGCGAAGAACTGGAGTTAATACAGGGCGCCAGTAACGAGTTTGATCTTGATGCCTACCTGGCCGGTGAGCTTACGCCTGTATTTTTTGGCTCTGCAATCAATAATTTTGGCATTGCAGAGCTACTCGATGATTTTGTCGAGTTTGCACCCGCGCCGCAGGCGCGGGAGACACTGACTCGAACGGTCGATCCGTACGAGGAAAAGTTTAGCGGATTTGTTTTCAAGATACAGGCAAACATGGACCCGCAGCACCGGGACCGGATAGCTTTCATGCGAATATGTTCTGGCAAGTATGAAAAGGGAATGAAAGCAAAACACGTCAGGCTTGGTAAGGATATAAAGTTTTCTGATGCGCTTACGTTCTTCTCGTCTGATCGGGGCAGTCTTGATGAAGCCTTTAGCGGAGACATTATCGGTCTGCACAATCACGGCACGATTCGTATCGGAGATACCTTTAGCAATAACGGAGACTTGTTGTTTACCGGCATCCCCAACTTCGCACCGGAGTTGTTTCGTCGGGCGGTACTTCGAGATCCGCTGAAAATGAAGCAATTGCAAAAGGGACTCGGTCAGCTATGCGAGGAGGGGGCCACTCAGCTATTCAAGCCTTTAACCAATAATGATCTTATTCTCGGGGCGGTAGGTATTCTGCAGTTTGACGTTGTGGCGCAACGGCTTAAAGATGAATATAAAGTTGATTGCCAGTTTGAGACGATAAACGTTCAGCAGGCCCGCTGGATAAAACTGTCTGATGATAAAATGTTAAAGGAATTTAAAACCAAGGCTGCTGCAAATTTGTCGGTTGATCATGCGGAAGAACTGGTTTATCTGGCACCGACACGAGTTAACTTACAGATGACTCTGGAGCGATGGCCTGAGATCGAATTTCTGGCTACCAGAGAGCAATCTGGAATATCGTAGTGAGTACAGGCATGGCCTGCTTCGGGCCATGCTGCGCAAGAATGCGTTTGTTGCCAACTTGCGTTGATGGGTAGGATTGCATCATGGATAACGATCAGCGACAGAGCCCGAATAATCAGCGGAAAAGCGAAGAATTTCAGCGACAGTGCAAAGATTATCGGCGTATAGAAAAGGCCCTGCAGTTTGCAGCAGATAATTTTCGAGAGCATCCTTCCTTAACGGATATTGCCGCCAGTGTGCATCTAAGCGAGCATCATTTTCAGCGGTTGTTTCGTCGCTGGGCAGGTGTTTCGCCAAAACAATTTCTGCAATACCTAACCGTGCAGCATGCAAGGAAATGCCTTTCATCCAATATGACCGTACTAGACACTGCGTATGACAGTGGTCTTGCCGCACCGTCCAGGCTGTACGAATTGTTTGTCAGGCTTGAGTCTGTGACACCCGCTGAATATAAATCTGCCGGTGCAGGGCTAGTCGTCGATTACGGTTTTCATGAAACGCCGTTTGGCGAGTGTCTGATTGGCATAACGCCGCGCGGAGTTACGCATTTGTCTTTTGTGTCTGAAGGTAACAGTGACGAGTCACTCGCAACGACGGTGCTGCAGGACCGATCTGTGAAAGTGATGAAAAGCCGCTTGCCTAATGCCGAATATCGCTGTAACGCGGACGCAACCGCCGCCATCGCACAGCGGGTTTTTACCGGCGAATCAAAGCAATCCAGTCGGCCGCTGGCACTGTTGGTGAGTGGCTCTGCATTTCAGGTGAAGGTATGGGAGGCGATGCTGCGCATAAAGCCATGCGGTGTGGCGAGTTACCAGCAACTGGCGCATGCCATCGATAAGCCAAAGGCTGTACGCGCTGTTGGTACAGCGGTCAGTCAAAATCCGGTTGGGGTTATCATCCCCTGTCATCGCGTTATACGCAGTAACGGTATGCTAGGGCAGTATCGTTGGGGTGCCGGGCGCAAGCTGGCGGTTCAGGGGTGGGAGCATCAGGCTGTGCATGAAGGCCAGGCTTCTATGAGCTAAGCTTGCACTGTGTGTATGACTGTGTGCGTGAATGTATAGTTCGAGCAGAGTTTCAGGCACGGAGGCTGGTGATAGAGCCTGTGGTATAGCCTGAGTTTGCAGTGCCGATGTGGTCGAGAATAGCGTTCCTGAGTAGTGGTATCAGCCCTGGCTGTCCATCTTTGCTGCCGGTAAGCGCAGAAAGTGTAAATCGATCGCCGTTTTGTAACGCATGTACCAGGCGTCGACGAGTGCTGTTGTTCTGGACAAGCAACTGGTCACCTGCATCGCCAAGCGTTATACCTGATTTTTTCAATTGGGATTCTCCGTAGTCAGCATTCACACTGTCTACGATTTTATGGATCTCGTTTTTGAGTACTACGCTCTGATAGTTTGACGATGACTCCAGCATGCTGGCAAGTGACTCATTGAGATCGTCCAGCATGTTTGCTGTTCTGTAGGAGCGAGACTTTACGTTGGTATTGTTCGTAGCGCCGGCGTCGATACCTTGTACAATGGTTGAATCACTCAGCTTGATTGCTCGCAGGAATCCGGAGCTGTCATTTGATAAATCTATCGTTGTACCGGCACCCAGTTGATTGTGAGTCAGGACGACTTTTTCCTCTGCTGATTTATAGGAGGCGGTTACATTGGCAGCAGACGCGTTTATCGTCGTTAGTACAGAATAGATACTGCTACTCGCTGTGACAGAAATCGTAACCCCGTTAATCTGAAAACTGCCGTCGCCGACCGTAAGTCCGCTTTCAAAGTTCGGTGAGTTACTGCCGTTGCCATTAAAAGGATTGCCCGGGTTCACGCGGTTTTCTGGGGCATCAGTCGGAGTGCTCGCATTGATTGCGGCTGTCGATACAAGTTGTGCGGAAGTAGCCGGAGCAGTGGCGGCTGTGCGTGCGGCTTTACCCGTGACAGACCGAAAACCCTGCAAGGCCTCTTCTATTTTGTCGAGGTTGGACAGCAGTTTTTGCAGATTGATCGCGTTAGCTGTGAACCGGGGTCCCTGTGTTGACCGGCCATAGATGCTGTCTGACGTTGATGCCCGATAGTTCGACGCGAATTGGCTGCGCGGTCCATTGATAGAGTCCGTTATCGTGGTCATGGTTTAACAGATATTTTAATCGGGCAGGTTAGCGGCAGCCTGTGTCATTTCTTTGTCATTTTCAGCCAGAGGTTGGAGCATTTAAGTTGACGTTTACGTAAACGTCAATGATACTTGCGTCACAAACTGGCGGCTGGCACTGCTGTTGCGCAGCAACAGTCGTAAACCGTTCAATTGGATCAAATCAGGTGGAAAATGTTTAATGCCTCGATGAGTTTCGCACTAGGCGAGGAGATTGAATCTCTGCGCGATATTGTGCATCGATGGGCTCAGGAGCGCGTGGCTCCGATGGCCGCGGAAATTGATAAGAGCAATTGCTTTCCACCCGAGCTGTGGCCGGAGATGGGAGAGTTGGGCCTGCTCGGTGTCACCGTACCGGAGGCGTACGGTGGTGCAGACATGGGCTACCTTGCCCACACCATTGCTGTTGAAGAGATTGCCAGAGCCAGTGCCTCTGTGTCTCTGTCGTACGGGGCGCACTCCAACCTGTGCGTCAATCAAATTAACCTGAATGGTTCCGATGCACAGAAGGCGAAGTATCTGCCCAAACTGATTAGTGGTGAGCATGTGGGTGCATTGGCTATGTCCGAATCCGGTGCCGGCTCGGATGTGGTATCCATGCAGTTGCGAGCCGAACTCAAAAATGGCTACTACTTGCTGAACGGCAGTAAATACTGGATAACCAACGGACCCGATGCAGATACGCTGGTGGTCTATGCAAAAACAGATAACGGTGGCGGGTCGGGCAGTATCACTGCTTTTATTATTGAAAAGGGTTTTAAGGGATTCAGCACTTCGGAGCACTTTGACAAGCTCGGCATGCGAGGTTCCAACACGGCTGAACTCATCTTCGAGGACTGTGAAGTGCCCGAGGAAAATGTACTTGGGCAAGAGGGCCGAGGCGTTAGGGTACTCATGTCAGGGCTCGACTATGAGCGCGTAGTGCTGTCCGGTATCGGGGTTGGCATCATGCACGCCTGCCTCGACCACATCATGCCGTATATGCATGATCGTAAACAATTTGGACAACCCATTGGCGACTTCCAGCTCATGCAGGGAAAAATCGCTGATATGTATACGGCGATGAATTCTTCTCGAGCCTATGTATATGCGGTGGCAGGCGCCTGCGACAGAGGTGAGGTAACGCGGCAGGATGCAGCAGGATGCGTATTGTTTGCCAGTGAGCAAGCCATGCAGCAGGCAGTGCAGGCGGTACAGGCAATGGGTGGTGCGGGTTATCTTAATGACTCGCCGTTGAGCCGTATCATGCGCGATGCCAAACTCATGGAAATCGGTGCCGGCACTAGTGAGATTCGCAGAATGTTATGTGGCCGAGAACTGATGCGGGTGAGCAGTTGACGCGATTGCAATCAGCGCTGTCCACCGGTTCAGCGCAATTTAAATCCAATGCCGAAGCGAATGCTCTGGCACTGTCAGCCGTGGAAGTTGCAGCAAAAGCAGCAGCGAATGGCGGTGGTGAAAAATCTCGCGAACGTC
This sequence comes from uncultured Granulosicoccaceae bacterium, assembly GCA_937957915.1. Taxonomy (GTDB): domain Bacteria; phylum Pseudomonadota; class Gammaproteobacteria; order Granulosicoccales; family Granulosicoccaceae. The sequence goes on from CALGNZ010000030.1 coordinate 66,276, forward strand.
ATTTGTCGCGCGGCAAGATGTTACCGCGTGAGCGTGTTGCCAACCTGCTTGATCCGGGCTCGCCGTTTCTCGAAATTGGTGCGACTGCAGCGTACGGCATGTACGATGATGCAGCGCCCTGTGCAGGTCTTATTACCGGTATAGGTCTGGTGCATGGTCAGGAGGTACTGATTGTTTGCAACGATGCGACGGTAAAAGGTGGTACGTACTTCCCGGTTACCGTAAAAAAGCATTTGCGTGCACAGGAAATAGCGCAGCAAAATCATCTGCCCTGTGTTTACCTTGTCGATAGTGGTGGCGCCAACTTACCCAATCAGGATGAGGTGTTCCCGGATCGCGACCACTTCGGGCGGATCTTCTACAACCAGGCTAATATGTCTGCGCTGGGCATACCGCAAATCGCAGTGGTAATGGGCTCTTGCACAGCCGGCGGTGCCTACGTACCGGCCATGTCGGATGTAACGATCATCGTTAAAGAGCAGGGCACAATATTTTTAGCCGGGCCACCGCTGGTCAAGGCCGCAACCGGTGAAGTGGTCAGCGCCGAGGATCTCGGAGGTGGAGATGTTCACACACGCTTGTCAGGGGTTGCTGATTACCTTGCAGATGATGATCTCCATGCGCTGTCTCTTGCACGTGAATCGATAAGACATCTTAATCGCACTGATGTTTCTGGCTCCAGTGTGCAAAGGCAAACACCCGAGGATCCCTATTATGATCCGGCGGAATTGCCAGGTATCGTACCGGCTGATCTCAAGACACCCTATGACATCAGAGAGGTCATAGCGCGAGTCGTTGATGGTTCCCGTTTTGATGAGTTTAAATCTCGCTTCGGCAGTACCCTTGTTTGTGGTTTTGCTCATGTCAACGGAATACCCGTGGGTATAGTTGCCAACAATGGTGTTTTGTTTTCAGAGTCTGCGGTGAAAGGTGCGCATTTTGTCGAGCTATGTTCGCAACGGAAAGTGCCTTTGGTTTTTTTGCAGAACATTACCGGCTTCATGGTGGGGCAGCGCTACGAGAGTGAAGGTATTGCTCGCCACGGGGCAAAGCTGGTGACTGCGGTTGCAACGACACAAGTACCGAAAGTGACTTTAATTGTTGGTGGATCCTTTGGTGCAGGCAACTACGGTATGGCTGGCAGAGCTTACAGTCCTCGCTTTCTCTGGACGTGGCCCAACTCTCGAATATCGGTAATGGGCGGAGAACAGGCCGCCGGTGTGTTGGCTACGGTTAAACGTGATGCGTATGAACGTCAGGGGAAAGCCTGGTCCGCGGCGGAAGAGGCAGAGTTCAAAAAGCCGACCCTTGCGATGTTCGAGGAACAGTCGAACCCGTTGTACGCGTCGGCGCGTCTGTGGGATGACGGCGTTGTTGATCCCCGTAAAACCAGACAGGTTTTAACCATGAGCCTGAATGCTGCTCTCAATGCTCCCATCGAAGAAACACGCTTTGGCGTGTTCCGAATGTAGTGACGATCTTGTTTAAAAAGATACTGATAGCAAATCGTGGTGAAATTGCCTGCCGCATCATGCGCACGGCAAAATCACTGAATGTAAAAACCGTCGCTGTGTATTCTGATGCCGATGCTGGCGCCAGTCACGTCCAGCAGGCCGATGAATCGGTGTGTATCGGTCCGGCACCAGTGGCGGAGAGCTACTTGCGCGGCGATGTCATTGTACAGGCGGCGCTTGATACCGGTGCCGAAGCCATTCATCCCGGCTATGGTTTTTTGTCTGAGAATCCGGACTTTGTCGAACAGGTCGAAGCATCAGGTCTGTGTTTTATCGGACCGTCAGCGTCCGCCATTCGATCCATGGGGTTAAAAGATGCTGCTAAACAGCTGATGGAAAAAGCCGGTGTACCGGTGGTTCCCGGATACCATGGTGAGCGTCAGGAAAGCGAATTTCTGGCTGAGCAGGCTGAGGCGGTTGGATATCCGGTACTGATTAAGGCACGAGCCGGTGGCGGTGGCAAAGGCATGCGGCGGGTAGACAAACCGCAGGAGTTTAGCGCCGCGCTGGACAGCGCCAGACGCGAGGCTGAAGCGAGCTTTGGCGACTCTGCCTGTTTAATTGAAAAGTACATTGCCAGTCCCAGACATATAGAAATACAGGTTTTTGGAGATAACCACGGCAATGTCGTGCATCTGTTCGAGCGCGACTGTTCGTTGCAACGCAGGCACCAGAAAGTTATTGAGGAAGCGCCTGCACCCGGTATGACCGAACAGATGCGAAGTGCTATGGGTGATGCCGCGGTTAAAGCCTGTCAGGCGATATCCTATAGCGGCGCCGGTACCATTGAATTCATCGTTGACGGATCGGATGGTCTCAGGCCTGATCGATTCTGGTTTATGGAAATGAACACCCGGCTGCAGGTCGAGCATCCTGTAACCGAAGCCATCACTGGAGAGGATCTGGTTGCCTGGCAACTGATGGTGGCGTCAGGTTCGCGGTTACCGAAGACACAGCAGCAACTGGCAATCAATGGCTGGGCTTTTGAGTCTCGAATTTATGCAGAAGATGCAAACAACGGATTTTTACCAGTCACTGGTCAGTTAACGCATCTGCAGTTCCCGACAGATGTCAGAGTTGATACCGGGGTGAGGCAGGGTGACAGCATTTCTCCTTTCTACGATCCTATGATCGCCAAGCTGGTGGTTCATGCAGACTCCCGAGACGCGGCATTGCGCAAGATGCAACAGGCACTGCGCGACACACATGCTGGCGGGTCGACCACTAATATAAATTTTCTGGCTGAACTCTGTAGCCACGCTGAATTTGCGCAAGGGCAGGTTGATACCGGACTGATTGAACGCGATCTGTCTCGATTGGTTGACGTATCGGAGCCACCTGAGATCGTTATGGCACTGGCAGTACTCGGTGGTGCCGGAATGTTTAGCGGAGCGTCAGCGTTAAGCGGTTTTACTTTGTGGGATACGCTTACCCAGACGGTGCAGGTACAGCCACTTGGCGGGGTAGCAGGCACTGTCAGCTACAGTGTGCAGGACGCCAGCCGTTTTGCGGTGCGAATCGCAGATAACGTTCAGTTGGTGCAGATTATCGATTCGGCAAACGGGTTGGTGGAAATTAACGGCAAACGGCAAATTGCACACGTGGTTGCCCATGGTGATCGTCAGGTGAGCGTGTTTGCAGACCGCGCCTGGCAGTTTACCCTGCCCGATCCGTTATCCAGAGTTAATGCAGAAAGCGAAAGCAGCGATCAGATCGTCGCGCCAATGCCAGGTCAGGTCAAAGTGTTGAATGTTGCCGAGGGCGACAAGGTGGCAGCAGGCGATGTGCTGATGGTGCTCGAAGCGATGAAAATGGAGCACTCTCTGACCGCCCCTAAGGCGGGCAGCGTAGCCATACTGGGCTGTCAGCCCGGAGATCAGGTGGATGTTGGCGCGTTGTTACTTACGCTCGCATTTGATGACGCCGCCGAGTAGTGCCTGGCGGCGGCTAGCCGGTTCAGGCCGCTTTGTCTTTTCCACCGAGACGTGGATCATCGAATGCGTCCGCTTTGTTTTTTGCCTCGCTATCGAAAAACTCGCGAGCGCCATCACTGATGTCAATGCTGTCTGCCAATGGAGCCAGACACGATGCTATGTGTGCACTCACTGCCTGCGGCGCGAGAACTTTGTCCCAATACTCGAGCGATGCTTTTTGCAGCTCCTGTAATCGTTGCGGATCAGATAGCAGGTGGTCGAGCAGGTCAGGCAGAGTAGCCCAGTCATTAACGATGAACGCAGGCGATTGTTCGGCAAACCAGTGCGCCGGTTGCTCTTCTGCAATAACGATACACCCGTAGTACATGCCTTCGCACAGTCGATAGGTTTCGAGGTGGGTGCCGCGTGGCGACAGGCAGATCTTGGTATCCATCAAAATGGTCGGGTAATCGTTGAATTCCGGGGTGTCTGCTGCTTTCGGAAAAAATGTAGATAGCTTCACATCCACATTGTATTGCTTGTCACGTTTCCAGTCGTCGACAGTTCGCACCATTCGTTCGCGAGACAGTACCTTGTTGGTCTTTATCAGACCGCCCAGCACTTTACGGTGATCGATGCTGCCGGTAAATGAAGCGTCAATTTTGCGCTTGTTTATTGGAGTGACCTGTTCGCGCTCTGGCAATCGGTAGTAGCCGTAGGGGATGGCGAAAATGTTTTTGCTGACGTCGCGATAGTGGTGCGGGAATCGCTTTGCCTGTTGCCGTGTGTATTGTACCAACGCCATAGCATTGAATCTCCACCAGTTTCGGTGAAATGCCAGCTTCATGTCCTGCCCGGGTGCCTTGAATATTGCATGTACTTTGGAAGAGTAGGTCGGCACGCGCGCCCATTCGTCGCCCATGATAAAAACGACTATATTAGGCTTGTTATCAAACTTGCGTGGAAGCTCGGTAACACTGCGTGTGAAAACGAAAGTGTAATCCTTAAAGCCTGGTAAAGAGGTGCTGAGGTGGCGCATTACGTCAGCAAAATAGTTAGTATTGCACTCTAGCGCGTAAGGCAGGCTCAGTTTGACACGGTCAATGGATTCCGTTTCCTCGCCGCCCAGACAAATCAGGCAATTGCGCAAATCGTTGTTTCCCGACAACATAACATTGGATTCAGACTAACATTGACCCTGTAGCGGGACTTTATAACAATGGTTAATGGGTGCAGGTGGGCAAAGTGTTGTTTTGTGACAGATGCAGGGCCGATACACGAAAGGCGGTAGTAGCACGTTTTCAGTCGGCGGCTGGTGTAATTTTCCGTTTTTTATCATAAATCACCAACTAACTTCGTATGCGAAATAGACCCAGAATGACAACGTCGGCAACGGTTGCCTGATGCAGACGTATTTGCATTTACTCACACTAACACTCATCGCCATTGTCGGTTTCTGCTTTGTCGGTGTGCAGCCGTTTCCAGTACTTCACGATTTCCCTGAATGGATGTATCAGGGGTGGATTGCTCATCAGTTGTGGAGCGGTGACGATACCGGCGTCTCCAGCCTTTTCGCTTTTGCTGACTTTCCGGTGCCCAATTCAATCACGCAGTTCAGCATTGCGACTCTGAACTCGGCCATGTCCCCGATAATGGCCGGAAAAGTATGGCTTGCTGTGTATCTGGTGTATGCATCTATCCTCTGGACCGTGTTGTCACGGCAGATTGCCAATACCGGTGCAGACGCAAAGCGAGACGATGGTGCAATTAATCTGCTACTGACCATGACGATAACCTTTGGGCCAGGTTTCTGGAATGGTTATGCCAACTTTCAGGTTGCCCTGTTGTTTTGGGGTACCTATCTTTTGGCTATGCGGTTGCGTCGCGATGGTCTGCTGGTCCACCTGTTGTTATCGCTGCTCATCTTTTTTTCACATGCTGCGATTTTTATCGCGTTTACGGTAATGGTGACAGCTCGGGTATTACTCGGCCGCTTAAGCTGGCGTTATTTCGCCGCTATCGCGCCGGCGTTGTTTATGTTTTTCTGGTATCTGCTGGCAACGGTTCGCATTGACAAGGTCGGTCCGCTAAACGCGTTAGGGCTGCTGGAATGGGTGCAATACAAGGTGTACACCGTTGCCAAGCAGGGCTATTTTCATAATTTTATTGTTGCCGACGGCAGCAGCTTGCTGGACACCGTTCATCCGCTATATCTGTTTGGTGTTGGTCTGAATCTGTGCGTTGCAGTCATTATTATTATCTGGTTTTTCTATCAGGGGTGGACTCTGTTCAAGGCGACCGAGGTACTTTCTTTTAATAAGTGGGGCATGGCGGCGGCCAAAGAAGAAATGGGAGGTAACGTTGATTCATACCGTGTGACATTTGTTGCATTGCTGACGTTGCTGCTGCTTTTTCTTGTAGCTGGCAAGGATAATTTTGGTGTCGTCAATCTTGGCGAACGCTTCCTGATCGCCGCGCTGGTGCTGGCTCTGGTACAGCTGCGGTGCCACTGGTTAATTCTGAGAACCTGGGTAGTACTGGCTGTGATAGGTGCGTTATACACAATGGCAGCGGTGGTGAAATTGAGCGGGCACCCGGTCGAAGAGTACGCGGTTACCCGGTCGACCACTTCCAGCACATTGAACGGTGCAATTGATGATATATACGCTAATAGCCGTCACAAGCTGTTTAACCACCGACTCTTTATCTATGCGGACCATGGCATCTGGCTGCAGCAGCCGGGGGCAGATCTGTTGCCGCTGAAGCATATAACAAGCTTTGTGGTCCCCAATGGCCAGATAGCTGACAGGTCTTTATCCCGGTAGCCGACTAAAAGCAATGCACCGTGTATTTTAGTATTTCCGATTGCCATTGCAGGAGTCTGATTAATGAGCGACAACGATTCACACATAGCAGACTTGCGTAGTAAGCATCGCCGTGCCAGATCAATGCTGAGCCCCCGTGAATTAGGCGCCAATGCATCTGCGCTTGCCGAACAGTCAGTACAAGTAAATGAACTTGTCGATTGCAAACATGTGGCGTCTTATATCGCCATCCGTGGCGAAATCGACACCCTGCCGTTAATGCATCGCTATGTCGGTAATAATTTTTATTTGCCGCTGCTGCGAGGGCAGAGCATGTACTTCGCTCCGTGGCGGCCAGGCGCTGAGTTGTTAAAAAAGAATTTCGGACTGCTGGAGCCCGACTGTCGAGACGATGAGTGGATCAATCCGGCGGAACTCGATGTTGTGCTGGTGCCGCTGGTGGTGTTTGATCAACACTGCAACAGGATAGGCCAGGGTGGTGGTTTCTATGACAGAACCTTTGAGTTTCTACACGGTCGATCTGGAGTTGGTAAACCTGCATTAGTTGGTGTGGCTCATGAAAGTCAACGTGAACCTGCGTTGCAGGTGCAAACCTGGGATGTGCCTCTCGATCTTGTTATTACTGAATCGTCGGTTTATCGCAGACACTGATACTTACGACACTTATACCGCCCACCTGATCGCGGTTTGGTAGTGGGTTGCCAGCACACAACCGGTATCCGTTGTTAACCTGAGGTCACTCAAACGGCAAGGTCTCATCGACGATATTGTTCCCCGAGCAATCAAAGAGCCTGGGTCTGGCAACAGGTGGTGATCGGTCCATTATAGACATCGGATAACACAGATTGTCAGCTGCTGCCAATTCAGTAAGGTGCAGAGGTTTGCCCTGTTCTCTGATAGCCATTTCCAGAGCAGTGGCAAGTATGTTCAAGTCGACGCTGCAGTCTTGATGGCAAACGAACGGGGGACTTGGGGCTGTTTCGCTCTGATCAATAATCTCCAGTCCGTCGTGATCTAAAAACTGCCACGAGTAGGCATCGATTGCAGCGACATCCGCTTCACCGGAACGCAGTCTGTCAATGCTGTTTTGATGAGCATTACTGACTATAGCCTGTTTGTAGTTTCTGCCGGTCTTGTCGAGCCACTTGAGCAGCGCAACGCAACCAGAAAACGATGACTGACTGTTGACCACAATGACTGGATGGGCGCCCGGTTTCTTTGAGCCGCTTACTATGTGGCTAAAGTAATATCCAGCCGGGCAATCGAGTTTGTCGAATACCGGGCGTGCGATAACTTTCAGCGCACGCCCGGCTGGCGTGTGCAGATCGGGGCCGCAGCATTGGCTTAAAAGCAACCGGCGGTCTGACCATTGTTCATATAAGGTTATTTGCCGATCTAGCTGCGGAGTTAGCTGTTCACGGTCGACACCTGCGAGTATAAGTTGTTGCCGAAGCTGCTGGTAAACAGAATCGAGGTGGCGCCTGGTCGATGGGAAATCGTACCAGGGCAAACTTGCGATAAACATAATTTTAGGGGTT